>CAUEFX010000031.1 GCA_958477465.1 uncultured Bacteroides sp. | reverse complement strand
GGGTTGTAACGCCACAAGTGCCAGTAACCGCACTTAACAGCTTTTTCTTCTTCTTCCTGGCTCTTACCCATACCGGCTTTCAAACCGTGGTTGATACACGGAGCGTAAGCGATGATAAGTGATGGACCGGGGTATGCTTCTGCTTCACGGATTGCTTTCAGTGTCTGAGCATGGTCGGCACCCATAGCGATCTGAGCTACATATACATAACCGTAGGTAGTAGCCATCAGACCGAGGTCTTTCTTACGTACGCGCTTACCGGAAGCAGCGAACTTGGCGATGGCACCTAACGGAGTAGCTTTAGAAGACTGTCCACCTGTGTTAGAGTAAACTTCTGTATCGAGAACCAGGATGTTAACGTCTTTTCCGGAAGCGATAACGTGGTCGAGGCCACCGTAACCGATATCGTAAGAAGCACCGTCACCACCAATGATCCACTGGCTGCGTTTTACCAAATATTGAGTCAGACCTTTCAGCTCTTTGCAAACCAGACAACCGGCGGCAATGCCTTGTTCGATGATAGCTTCGATTTGAGGTGCGAGTTCTTTGGTCTTGTCAGCATCGTTCATGTTTTCGATCCATGCTTTCAGCACTTCTTTGGCTTCGGCAGGAGCGTTTTCGCCTTCCAGAATCTGGTTGAACAATTTTACGATACGTGCACGCATTTTCTCGTTGGCGAGTTCCATACCTAATCCGAATTCACAGAAGTCTTCGAACAGAGAGTTAGCCCATGCCGGACCGTGACCCTTTTCGTTGGTAGTATATGGAGTTGAAGGTACTGAACCTGAGTAGATAGAAGAACATCCGGTAGCGTTAGCAACCATTTCACGGTCACCGAACAATTGAGAGATCAATTTCACATACGGAGTTTCACCACAACCGGAGCAAGCACCGGAGAATTCGAACAACGGAGTTGCGAACTGAGAATTCTTAACATTGGCTTTGGTGTCAACCAAGTGTTGTTTGCTCTTCACGTTGTCGATACAGTAAGTCCAGTTAGCAGCTTCTGCCAATTGACCTTCGAGGTGTTTCATGGTCAATGCCTTGCCACCCTTCTTCGGATTACCCGGACAGATGTCGGCACAGTTGCCGCAACCCAGACAGTCGAGAACATCAACCTGCATGCGGAATGTCATACCGTCGAATACTTTACCGACTGCTTTCAGTGTTTCGAATTTAGCGCCTTTCTGTTCTTCTGCATCGAGTACGAACGGACGGATAGCAGCGTGAGGACAGATATAAGCACACTTGTTACACTGGATACAGTTTTCCGGATTCCATTCGGGTACGAATGCTGCTACGCCACGTTTTTCGTATTTGGCAGTTCCCTGATGCCAGGTTCCGTCTTCGATACCTTTGAATGCTGATACCGGCAGTAAGTCACCGTCCTGTGCATTGATCGGACGAACCACTTCGTTGATGAATGCAGGATCGTTGTTTTCTGTCTTAGCGTCATCAGCTAAGTTGGCCCATGCAGGATCAACCGGCAACTGTTTGTATTCGCCACCACGGTCAACGGCTGCATAGTTCTTATTAACAACATCTTCACCCTTCTTACCATAAGACTTAACGATGAATTTCTTCATCTGTTCTACGGCCTGGTCTACAGGGATAACGCCTGTGATACGGAAGAATGCAGACTGGAGGATGGTGTTGGTACGGTTGCCCAAACCGATTTCCTGTGCAATCTGAGTTGCGTTGATGTAATATACAGAGATATTGTTCTTTGCGAAATATTTCTTTACACGGTTAGGCAGATTCTTAGCCAGTTCTTCGCCTTCCCAGATTGTGTTCAGCAAGAAAGAACCGTTTTTACGCAAACCGCGGGTTACGTCATACATGTGTAGGTAAGCCTGAACGTGGCAAGCCACAAAGTTCGGAGTGTTTACCAGATAAGTAGAACGGATAGGATTATCACCGAAACGCAAGTGAGAGCAAGTGAAACCTCCTGACTTTTTAGAGTCGTAAGAGAAGTAAGCCTGACAGTGTTTATCTGTGTTGTCACCGATAATCTTAACAGAGTTCTTGTTTGCACCTACTGTACCGTCAGCACCCAATCCGTAGAATTTAGCTTCGAACATACCTTCACCGCCCAATGCGATTTCTTCTTCTTGAGGAAGAGAAGTGAAAGTAACATCGTCTACGATACCGATAGTAAAGTGGTTCTTCGGCATCGGCATTGCCAGATTCTTGAATACGGCGATGATTTGAGCAGGAGTAGTGTCTTTAGAACCCAGACCATAACGACCGCCAACGACAACCGGAGCGTTTTCTGTGTCATAGAAGCAGTCTTTAACATCCAGATACAGAGGTTCACCGTTAGCACCCGGTTCTTTGGTACGGTCGAGAACTGCGATTTTCTTGGCAGTCTTAGGTACGGCAGCCAGGAAGTGCTTAGCAGAGAACGGACGGTACAGGTGAACTGCAACCATACCTACTTTCTCGCCGTTAGCAACGAGGTGGTCGATGGCTTCGCGGGCAGCTTCTGTTACAGAACCCATTGCGATGATTACGCGTTCTGCATCTTCTGCTCCGTAGTAATTGAACAGACCGTATTTGCGGCCGGTGATTTTAGAAATTTCATTCATGTACTCTTCTACGATAGCAGGTACTGCTTCATAGTAGTTGTTGCATGATTCGCGGTGCTGGAAGAAGTGGTCGGGGTTTTCTGCCATACCACGGGCAACCGGAGACATCGGATTCAGTGCACGGGCACGGAACTCAGCCAAAGCTTTCTGGTCGATCAGCGGAGCGAGGTCTTCGTTTTCCAGCATTTCGATCTTCTGGATTTCGTGTGAAGTACGGAAACCGTCGAAGAAGTTCATGAAAGGAACGCGGGATTTGATCGTAGACAAGTGGGCAACACCGGCCAAGTCCATAACTTCCTGTACGGAACCTTCAACCAACATGGCGAATCCTGTCTGACGGGCAGACATTACGTCTTGGTGGTCACCGAAGATACACAGTGCATGAGAAGCTAACGTACGGGCCGATACGTGAAATACGCAAGGCAGGAATTCGCCGGCAATCTTATACATATTCGGGATCATCAAAAGAAGACCCTGAGAAGCGGTATAGGTAGTGGTTAATGCACCAGCCTGAAGAGAGCCGTGAACTGCACCGGCAGCACCGCCTTCGGATTGCATTTCCTGTACCAATACTGTTTCGCCGAAGATGTTCTTACGTCCTGCGGCAGCCCATTCGTCTACATATTCAGCCATTGTAGAAGAGGGAGTGATGGGGTAGATGGCAGCTACTTCAGAAAACATATACGAGATATGTGCAGCAGCCTGGTTACCATCACAAGTGATGAATTTCTTCTGTTTAGTCATAACTAAAAATTAATATTTAAGTAAATAAATCATTTCAATATACGGATAAGGAGGTCAATGTCTCTCATGGTTCATGGTGTTTTCTTTTAATATTAGTATAAGAAACCGAACATCCAGAGAGGTATCTGATTGCCGCGGCCTATCTCCGCTTTTTGCAGGGCATACGTCACGTTGGGATTGTTCTTTATTTTTGTCCCTTCGCAGCATATTCTGAACGGCATCACCTCATCTACCAAGAACGAAATATTCTTGTCTCCTTTATGCACCTTGTGGTCTTTCCACATGGTATTCACAAAGAAGGTATCGAGCACATCCTGTTCTTCCACTTTTACCGGATAGATGGAGTACATCAGATTGGAGTTGTGCATCATAATCTTTGACGGTTTCTTGGGGAACTCTTCTCCCCTCGGATAAACCAGATTGATGAGGCGGGCATCTGCCAGATACTTGATGTAATTCATTACCGTAGCGCGTGATGTCTGTATGTCGGTTGCCAATTGGCTCACGTTGGGAGCTTTGGGACCGTCTACAGCCAACAAATATAGTAATTTTTTTATCTTCGAAAGATATTTCAGCTCAATTTGTTTGATAAGAAGAATATCTACCTCTACCATCATGTTCATTGTCTTGAGCAGATTCTCCGAAAAGTTACGTTTTTCGAGGAAGAAAGGGTAGAAGCCGTGATGCAGATAATCTTGGAAAAAGTCCAGCGGACGTACTTTAGACAGTATTCCTTTGGCTATCTGCTCGTGATTGCTGAGTATTTCTTCGAGGGAGTAGGCACGGAATTTCATGCCTGTCTGCAGGTTGAGAAATTCACGGAAAGAGAATCCGCGCAGGTTGTAGCTCTTTACGATGTCACGCAATTCAAGGTTCTCTTCTTTCAGACGCATTACCGATGAGCCGGTGAAAACAATCTTCAGATTTGGGAAACGGTCATAGCACATACGCAGCTCTTTACTCCAGTTCGGGTGTTTGAACACTTGGTCTATTAACAGCACTTTGCCGCCGTATTTCTGAAACTCGTTGACGAAATCGACAAGACTGTGTCCGGAAAAATAGAAATTGTTCATGTTGATAAAGAGGCAGGAACGGTCTGTCCCGAATTTCTCTTTGGCATACTGGAGGAGGAAAGTGGTTTTTCCTACGCCACGGGTCCCTTTGATACCAATCAGGCGGTCGCTCCAATCGATTTCATCCATCAAGTCACGACGAACAGGAGCGTTGGTGTGCTCAACAAGGTAAGCGTGTGTGCGGTAGAATGCTTCCATTTTTTCTAAGTTTTTCGGGTGGCAAATATAGTGCTTTTTCTGATAATTGCAAAGTAGAGATAGCAAAATTGTGCTTTTATTTAGTAACTTTAGTGCTTCTCGCAAGAAGATGTTGTGCCGGGTGATAGAGCATTGCCGGAGGGTGTTATTTTGTCAAATTGGTATTTTCGTTGCTTCAAGAGTGCTATTTGTGTGGACGGCCGGGCTGTTGCACGGAAATAATGCAGCCATTTTGATTGGCTGTTTGTGCTTTTGCTGTTCGGATTCTCTTTTGGGAATACAGATGTAGTGAAATGTTGCTTGTTTCTGATGATTTGTTTAAAAGGGGCTTCTTTCGCTTTCTTTCGGCTGTGGAAAATAGAACGCGGACGGGAGATTGTTAGATGATAACTTTGGGAAAATAGAGAGATTCAAGGGGAAGGGGGGAACTGAATGCGGGTGAAAAAAGTTGAATACGGTCTAAAACAGGGTTTACCTCGGTCTAAAATAGAGCTCATCTTGGTCTAAAATACAATTCTTCCCGGTTCAAAGCACGATTCTTTTCGGTTCAAAGTGCGATTCCTTCCGGTTCAAATATGGTTCTTCCCATTGCAAAATGCAATTTATTTCAGTTCAGAGTGTACTTTTGTGCGTATATTTGCGAAATATTCTCCGGTAATCCGTCTGTTTGCACCTCCTTGTGGGAAGAAGACGTTAGTAAGAACTGCAATTCGGAGAAAAAATGATTAGAGTATGAAGATAATAAGAATAAAATGACAGAACGGGAGCTTTATCTGTTTAATCCGGACAACGACTTGGCATTGGCAAGCGGAGAGGTGAACTATATGCCTCCTGCCACTGCCCGGCGGATGGCGGAGGAATTGGCTTTATTGCCGGTTTGGTATGCTTCGGCTGGGAGTGCCGTACTGGCGCCTTCAGCCTATAATCTTACTTTCCTTCGTGAGATACAGGAGCGCCTATTGGTCTCGGCAGAGCTGATGACCGAACCGGAAATAGCTTCGACTCCGAATTTGAAACCGGTACCTTGGGGGTGGAATCCGGCTTTGAAGAGACGGCTCCAGCGTTTGGGAATACCGGAAACGGAATTGCCGTCAGAGTCGTATCTGAAAGAATTGCGGCATTTGTCTCATAGAGGCCGGGCGATGGAATTGTTGCCCCGTTTGCAATTGGATGAATCTTTTTGTGGAGAATCTTTTTATCTGACGCAGCCGGAAGAGTGGCAGCATTTTGTTGAAAGCCGCGCTTCTTGCCTGTTGAAAGCACCACTCTCGGGTAGTGGTAAGGGCTTGAACTGGTGTAAAGGGCACTATTCCGTTTTTATTGCCGGTTGGTGTAAGCGTATAGCTGCACTCCAAGGCGGCATAATAGCAGAACCTATATATGATAAGGTAGTCGATTTTGCCATGGAATTCTTCTCGGACGGTATGGGAAAAGTACGCTTTGTAGGGTATTCCATCTTCTCTACCAATACCGGTGGGGCTTATGATGGCAACCTGTTACTGCCCGATGAGGAGATTGAACGACGTCTTTCCGCTTATGCGCCAAAGGCATCTTTCGATAGGCTGAAACGTAAGTTGGAGGAGGAGTTGTCCTTTCGTATCGGTTTCGGTTATTCGGGTTATCTTGGAGTGGATATGATGATTTGCCGGTTCTCTTCCGGAGAAGTGAAATATCGGATTCATCCCTGCGTGGAGATCAATCTGCGGATGAACATGGGAGTGGTAGCGCATTTTATCTATAAGAGGTATGTTTCTCCCGGTTCCTCCGGTCGTTTTTCCATTACTTATCATCCGGTTGCCGGTGAAGCCATGCAGGCGCACGGACAGATGAAAGAGAGATATCCGCTTCGGATAAAAGAGGGAAAAGTGGCAGTCGGTTATATGCCGTTGATACCGGTCACTAACCGGAGCGCATATCGGGCATGGATTGAGGTAGAACAGTAAGTTTTTTATTCTTGTACTGCTTCCCCTTCGTTTCCATATCGGTCTACTGCTGTTACGGCAAAGTGCACTTTTCTGTCCCATGGCAGGAGAGGGGCATAGACGTATTCCGTTCCCCGTATACCTTGTGCAATGATGTTTTCCGGGCGGGTGGTGTCCACCGGATAAACATCCGAAGCATAAACCACATATCTTGGTGCATTTATTTTGTCATTGTCCGTGGCTGCTTGCCAGGTTAATAATGTGTAGCCGTTTTTTCCGGAAGTTACTTTCAGTCCGGACGGTGCACTGGGCGGAACACTGTCCAGCCATGGCATGGCGGGTTGAAGGGCGGGATGGGCATAAAAGTTCTCTGCCAGCTCGTCATAGATACCTTGTGTGTTATCCATCAGGTATTTTGTCCGGTAATGGGCTTCTCCTGCCAGTTTATACTCGCGGATAAAGTAGATTTGCCGGTCCACATCTTCCCGTATCCAATTTCCCTCCTTGGGATGCAGAAAGTAGATACCCAATCCCGGTATGATCTGCCGACCGTTGCGTTGTTCCTGCCAATCGAGAGCGAAAGGATAGAAATTATTCTGCCGGAAATACATCATGGGGTAGATCTGGTCTTGTATGCCTTCTCCTAACCAGCCTTGCGGATCTTGATATACGGTGTGGAAAGCATTCCAGCCGCGTGAAGAGTATCGGGAGGTGTCTTTGTATTTTCCTACCGGGCTGGTGCTTACCTTTACCCACGGCTTGATCTCTTTTACACCTTTATATATATAGCGCACGATGTCTGTCAGATTGTCCCGACGCCATTGACTCAGCGTTCTGCCTTTACCGTAGCGGCGGAAGTCGTAACTGTCCGGAAAGCGGGGGGCATTTTCCGGATAACGCAAGTAATCGAAATGTACGCCGTCCACATCATAACGGGTTACCACCTCCCGTATCAATTTCATCAGGTATTCTTTCGTGGACGGATGTCCCGGATTGAGGAAGTATTCATTTTTATAAAGAATACATATCTCTTTTCTTTTTTTCGTGACAGATTTATTTCCCTGCTTGGTCACATGTTTTTGATTTCCCAACGGGATGGCTGCCATCCAGGCGTGACACTCCATACCCCGCTTATGACACTCGCGCACAGCAAACGCCAATGGGTCATATCCCGGATCGCCATCTGCTTTTCCAGTCAGGATGGAATTATACGGCTCAATAGAGGATTTGTAGAGCACGTCTCCCCGTATTCGGGTCTGGAACAATACGGTATTGAAATTGGCGGCTTTCAGCTTGTCGAGAATCTTCACCAGCTCTTCCTGCTGACGGCGGATACCAGCGGGTGTCGTTGCTTTTGTCTGCGGCCAGTCCAGTCCGTATGCGGCTGTCACCCATGCGGCGCGAACCTCGTATTTCGGTTGCGCTCCTGCAGAAGCCAGCGACAGGATAAGAAACAGGAAGAGTAGATAACGGTGCATTACTGTTTTTGTTTTGTTATAAATGACTGCAAAGTTAGTAAAAGTGTCGGTATTCTTGTGCGTTTCGTGAGATTATGTTACATTTGCGTCTGTTAAACTATAAACATGTCATGATTACATTTACGTTGTGCCTATTGGCGCTTATTGTCGGATATTTTACTTATGGGCGTTTGATGGAACGGGTTTTCGGACCCGACGACCGAAAGACTCCTGCCTTGACAAAGGCTGATGGAGTGGATTATATCCCGTTACCTACGTGGAAGATTTTTATGATACAGTTTCTCAATATCGCGGGGCTCGGTCCTATATTTGGAGCGATAATGGGGGCAAAGTTTGGAACTTCTTCTTATTTATGGATTGTATTCGGAAGTATCTTTGCCGGTGCTGTTCATGATTATTTTGCCGGAATGCTTTCGTTGCGAAACGGTGGGGAGAGTTTGCCGGAGATTATCGGACGCTATTTGGGATTGACTACCAAGCAGGTGATGCGTGGTTTTACGGTTATTCTGATGGTTTTGGTTGGGGCGGTGTTCGTTGCCGGTCCGGCAGGACTGTTGGCGAAGCTGACACCGGAATCGTTGGATGCTACATTCTGGATTATTGTGGTCTTTGCGTATTATATCCTTGCTACTTTGTTGCCGGTAGATAAGATTATCGGTAAAATATATCCGATATTTGCCATCGCTTTACTGTTTATGGCAGTCGGGATCGTTGTGATGCTCTATGTGCATCATCCGGCATTGCCGGAGCTATGGGACGGATTGCAGAATACGAATCCGGATGCTGACGCATTGCCCATTTTCCCGATTATGTTTGTCAGTATTGCCTGTGGGGCTATTTCCGGATTTCATGCTACCCAGAGTCCGTTGATGGCACGTTGCATGACTTCCGAACGTCACGGACGCCCGGTGTTTTACGGGGCAATGATTACCGAAGGAATTGTCGCTTTGATTTGGGCTGCTGCCGCTACTTACTTTTTTCATGAGAATGGGATGGAAGAGAATAATGCCTCGGTCATTGTAGACTCGATTACAAAAGACTGGCTGGGGGCAATCGGTGGGGTATTGGCAATTTTAGGGGTCATTGCCGCACCTATTACTTCGGGGGATACGGCCTTTCGTTCGGCCCGTCTCATTGTGGCCGATTTCCTGGGATTGGAACAAAGAAGCATGCGTCGGCGTCTGTATATCTGTATTCCGATGTTTGCAGCGGCTATCGGTCTGCTGCTTTACAGCTTAAGTGATGCGAATGGTTTCAATATGATCTGGCGTTACTTTGCCTGGGCCAATCAGACACTTGCCGTATTTACCCTGTGGGCTATTACGGTGTATCTGGTACGTTCCCGAAAGCCTTATTGGATAACGTTGATACCGGCCTTGTTTATGACGGCTGTCTGCTCCACTTATATTTGCATCGCTCCCGAAGGATTAGGGCTTACGCATACTTTGTCGTATGTTATCGGAGGTGTTTGTACGTTGGTAGGAGCGGTTTGGTTTATCGTATGGAAAGGGCGATCGGCTCTTAAAAAGTAATAAATGATTAATTTAAACCTGATGAAGAAATTTAAAAAGTCTACTTGGGTCACTCTGGCCCTTCTTGTTTATGTTTCTGTGACGGCGGCTTATCTGTTGCCGCGCAATGCAGAAATAAGTGATACGGAGAAATATATTACTCTTGCGATTTCGTATGTCATTGTTTTTGTTCTCTGGCTGGTATTGAGGCAAAAAGAGAAGTTACAGCATCGTCGTCGTGAGGAAGAGCATTATACTAATCTAAAAAAATAAGTGTATGAGGAAATTGGTATTGGTCGTTTGTCTGTTGGTGGCTTCGTTAGCTGCCCGGGCACAGTTTGAACAGGGAAAGTGGATTATTAACCCGTCGCTTACCGGATTGAACTTTTCATATAGCAATAGTGAAAAAGCACAGTTTGGCATCGGGGCGAAAGCCGGTACGTTCCTTGCAGAGGGAATTGCCTTGATGGTGGAGGCAAGTGCCGATTGGAGCAAGCCGATAGACATCTATACGATAGGAACCGGAGGACGTTATTATTTTAATAAGACAGGCGTTTACTTGGGTGCCGGTCTCGATTTGAACCGTTATCGTATGAAAGGCGGCCACAGTGATACAGAATGGGGATTGGGCATTGAAGCAGGATATGCTTATTTCCTTTCACGTACGGTTACTATTGAACCGGCCGTATACTACAAATGGCGTTTCAATGACAGTGACTTGTCTAAATTCGGCATTCGGGTAGGATTCGGGTTCTACTTCTAAATTGAAACTTGGGCATCCCCTGAAAATAAGAGAAGGGGGTGACGAAATGCGCAAAACTTAAAGATCACCTCTGCTACAAGCATTTGTGGCAGAGGTGATCTTCTTTTCACGAAGCAGTCCTTTGTTTTGTCTTTCTTCTGTTTTTGTTTTCCTTCTTTTGGTTTATAGCTTTTCTTTTAGGAACTGCCCCGTATAGCTGTTGGCGCAGGCTGCTACCTCTTCCGGAGTTCCTGTAGCTATGATATATCCTCCTTTGTCTCCCCCTTCCGGTCCGAGATCGATGATATGGTCGGCGCATTTTATCATATCCATATTATGCTCGATGATGATGATGGTATGTCCTCGGCGGATGAGGGCATCGAATGCGTCCAGTAGTTTCCGGATGTCATGGAAGTGTAATCCGGTAGTGGGCTCATCAAAGATAAACAGGGTGGGATCTGCTTTTTCCTGGCTTAGGTAATAGGCCAGTTTCACACGTTGGTTTTCGCCACCCGACAGAGTAGAGGAGGATTGTCCGAGTTTGATATATCCTAATCCTACATCTTGCAGTGGAATCAGCTTTTTAACGATCTTCTTCTGCCCGTACTCAGTGAAGAATTCGATGGCTTGGTTTACGGTCATCTCCAGTACATCGTAAATGTTCTTTTCATGGAATTTCACTTCCAGGGTATCCGTCTTGAAACGTTTTCCGTGGCAGGATTCACATTCGAGCACCAAGTCGGCCATGAACTGCATTTCCACGGTAATGGTTCCCTCTCCTTTACACTCTTCGCAACGGCCTCCTTCGCTGTTGAAGCTAAAGAATCCGGCTGAATATCCCATCTGTTTGGCTAAAGGCTGCTCAGCCCATAGCTTACGTATCTCGTCGTATGCTTTGATGTAAGTTACCGGATTCGAACGTGAGGATTTGCCGATGGGGTTCTGATCCACGAACTCGACATTACGAAGGTTGCGGATGTCGCCATCGATTGAAGCAAACTCTCCCGGGCGGTCGCTGCATTCATCCAGTTCCCGCTTTAATGCCCGATAGAAAATATCACGGACCAGCGTACTTTTTCCCGAACCGGATACACCGGTTACTACCGTCATCACATTCAATGGGAAGCGTACGTCAACACCTTTCAGATTATTCTCTCTGGCTCCTTTTATTTCAATGTAGTTATTCCAGGGACGACGGTGGGCGGGTACGGGAATTTGCTCTTCTCCCAACAGGTAGCGGACAGTGTGGCTGTTACTTCCTTTCTGCAGATCTTTCATGTCACCTTGGTAGACCACTTCCCCTCCCAAGCGTCCGGCATTCGGACCGATATCGATAATGTAGTCGGCTGCACGGATAATCTCTTCATCGTGCTCTACTACCACTACCGTATTGCCCAATGCCTGTAACTCGCGCAACACATGAATCAGTCGGTCGGTGTCGCGGCTGTGCAATCCGATGCTCGGTTCATCGAGAATATAAAGACTGCCTACCAGGCTGCTCCCCAAGGATGTGGCCAGATTGAT
Organism: uncultured Bacteroides sp.; assembly: GCA_958477465.1. GTDB lineage: Bacteria > Bacteroidota > Bacteroidia > Bacteroidales > Bacteroidaceae > Bacteroides. The sequence continues at coordinate 34,020 of CAUEFX010000031.1, read as the reverse complement.
ACGCTGGCTCTCACCACCGGATAACGAATTACTAAGGCGGTTCAGTGTCAGATACCCCAATCCTACATCGATGAGGAATCGGATGCGGCTATTGATTTCCAATAAGATACGGCGGGCGACTTCTGTGTCGTGCGGATTCAGTTGAAGGGTATCGAAAAACTGTTTCAATTCGGTAATCGGAAGATCTACCAATTCTGATATGCTGTGTCCGCCTACACGAACATATCCTGCTTCCGGTTTCAGTCGGGTACCGTGGCACTTGGGACAGAGTGTCTTTCCTCTATAACGTGCAAGCATTACGCGGTATTGTATTTTATACTGGTTTTCTTCCAGCATCTTAAAGAAGGCGTTGATGCCTTCGAAATATCTTGTACCTTCCCACAGCATGCGGCGTTGCTCGTCTGTCAACTCAAAATAGGGGGTGAATATCGGAAGACCGACTTTTTCTGCATTGCGGATAACCATATCCTTCCATTCCCCCATTTTTTCGCCACGCCAGCATACGATTGCTCCGTCGTAAATGGAGAGCGACCGGTTGGGGACTACCAGATGTTCGTCAATGCCGATTACTTTGCCGAAGCCTTCACATACGGGGCAAGCTCCTATGGGAGAATTGAATGAGAACATCTGATCGTTCGGCTCTTCGAAAGTGATACCGTCGGCTTCGAATTTGGTACTGAATGTATGTAATCGGGTTGTTCCGTCCGGCAGATAAAAGTGCAACATGCACATACCGTCTCCCTCATACATAGCGGTTTCGGCCGAATCCGTCAAACGGCTGATGGCATCTTTCGTGCCGGCCACTGCCATACGGTCTACCAGCAAGTACACCGTGTCCTCTGTTTTCGGTTTGTATTCATCGATACGAACCATTTCTCCGTTTACCTCGATGCGGTTGAATCCCTGTTTGAGGTCTATTTCCAGTTGTTGCTCCATATTACGGTCTTCGCGCAGGAGTATCTGGGTGAGTACCGTATAGCGTGTTCCTTCCGGATAGGAAAGCATGCAGTTTACAATATCTTCCGTAGAGTGCTTCTTTACTTCCTGACCGCTTATCGGACTGTATGTTTTTCCCACACGTGCATACAGCAATCGCAGGTATTCGTATATTTCGGTCGATGTACCGACTGTAGAACGTGGATTGCGGCTGTTTACTTTCTGCTCGATGGCAATTGCAGGAGGAATGCCTTTGATGAAATCACATTCAGGTTTACTCATTCGTCCCAGGAACTGCCGGGCATAACTGCTGAGACTTTCAACGTAGCGTCTTTGCCCTTCGGCATAAAGCGTATCGAATGCCAGTGATGATTTGCCCGAACCCGAAAGCCCGGTGATAACGACAAGTTTATTTCGTGGAATATCTACATCAATGTTTTTTAGGTTGTTAACTCTGGCTCCTTTAATCGATATGAAGTTATTTTCTGACATATAATGTTCCTTTTCTATAGATGGTCGGCAAAGTTAACGATTTTATCGGCAAGACGTAATAGGAAGCAACTTGTTCGGCTGGTTAAGATATGTTATATTTTGAAATTTCAACCACCTAACAAGGCTGGTGGCTTTACTTCGGGTACATGTGATAAGGATTGCTGTTGCCTATCGGATCCTATATCTCACAGACGGGAAATAGATCAGAATGCGGCTTACTTGAACAGAGTGCGTTGTTATGGAATGGCCTGTCGATTGTTGTAGATAATTCAGATTGTATTATCTTTGCAGAAGATAAGCTGCACTCGGCAATTTGAAAGTAAACTTTCATTGCGCTCGTTTGCATTATCTTTGCGGTCATATACATAGATTGAGAATGAATATTATGAATCTGAAAACCTTTACTATTTTGTTGGCTTTGCTCTTTGCAGTAGGAGTGAAGGCACAGATGTCGGGCAATCCCCATCCGAAACGTGAATTTCGCGCTGCGTGGATACAGGCAGTCAACGGACAATTTAAAGGAATGTCTACTGAGAAAATAAAGCAGACACTTGTTGGACAACTGAATTCTTTGCAGGGTGCCGGTATTAATGCGATTATCTTTCAGGTACGTCCGGAAGCCGATGCTCTGTATGCTTCACAATTGGAACCTTGGAGCCGTTTTCTGACCGGAGTACAAGGGCAGGCTCCTTCTCCTTATTGGGATCCTATGCAGTTTATGATTGACGAGTGTCATAAGCGTGGGATGGAATTTCATGCTTGGATCAATCCTTATCGGGTGAAAACCAATCTGAATAGCGGTCTGGCGGCCAATCATGTTTATAATATTCATCCGGAATGGTTTGTTACTTACGGCAATCAGTTGTATTTTGACCCGGCTTTGCCCGAAAGCCGTAAACACATCTGTATGGTAATTACCGATATTGTTTCCCGTTATGATGTAGATGCTATTCACATGGATGATTATTTCTATCCTTATCCGATTGCCGGTAAGGACTTTCCGGATGATGCCAGTTTTGCCCGCTATGGCGGTGGTTTTTCAAACAAGGCTGACTGGCGCCGCAGCAATGTGAATATTCTGATAAAGAAGATTCATGAAACGATCCGTGAAATAAAGCCGTGGGTGAAATTCGGGATCAGTCCCTTTGGTATTTACAGGAATGAAAGCAGTGATCCGTTTGGAAGTAAGACGAACGGCTTGCAGAATTATGACGATTTGTATGCAGATGTTCTTCTTTGGGCACGTCAAGGTTGGGTAGACTATAATATACCGCAGATTTATTGGGAAGTGGGACATCCGCGCGCCGACTATGAAACATTGGTGAAATGGTGGGCAAAGAATACGGAAAACCGTCCTCTGTTTATCGGACAGTCTGTGATGAATACCGTGCAACATGCCGATCCGGATAATCCTTCAATCAATCAATTACCGCGTAAGATGGCTCTGCAACGTGCCTATCAGACGATTGGCGGAAGTTGTCAATGGCCGGCCAGTGCTGTGGTAGAAAATGCCGGTAAGTATCGTGATGCGCTGATACGGGAATATCACAAATATCCCGCCCTTATTCCTGTTTTTGATTTTATGGATAATAAAGCACCCGATAAAGTGCGTAAGGTAAAGAAAGTCTGGACTGCCGATGGTTATTTGCTTTTTTGGACTGCTCCGAAAGCGGAAAATGAGATGGATAAGGCAGTTCAGTATGTGGTTTATCGCTTTGATAACAAAGAAGAGGTAGATATTGAAGATCCTTCCCATATTGTAGCTGTTACTCGTAATAACTACTACAAAATGCCCTATGAAAACGGAAAGACCAAATATCGCTATGTCGTAACAGCTCTCGACCGCTTACACAACGAATCCAAATCGGTAAGCAAAAAGGTAAAACTCTAATTAAGCAGAGGTCGATATAACAGTTATCGTTCCGCATGACTTAAGGTGTGTCCATCCAAATTATAGAAATCACCCCTCTGTCGCAAAGTTTTAAACTGCACCCAAAAAGTTGGACACAAAACTTTTGGGGTGCAGTTCGTCTTATTTCTCCACACAGTTATTGAAATCACTATTCATGTAGAGTAAGGCAAGGAGAGAAAGCGGGAGAAAGGAGAGGGGAGAGGCCGGTTCCGCCATTGAACTGCATCGTACTTCTTCTCTCTTCCTTCTTCCTTTTTTATCTTTCTTCATCAGTAAAGTATTAGCCCGGCAATTCCACAAGCTATAATCATCAATATAGGGTTTGCTTTGTATTTTTTTGTTCCTATAAAGGCTACCAGGAAGATGATAACGCTCACTATGAATGTATAAGTATCTTTAGTTGGTGAACCGAAGTTCTCTACATTCATAAGTACCAATGCTGCCGATGCAAGTAATCCTACGACTGCCGGTCGTAATCCGCTAAAAACAGATTCCACTACCGGATGTTTCTGATACTTCAGAAAGAATTTACTGATTGTCAACATTAAAATGAATGAAGGTAACACTACTGCAAAAGTAGCAATAAACGATCCCAATATACTACCAGTGGACGTAAATCCTACATAGGTTGCCGCATTGATACCGATGGGGCCCGGAGTCATTTGGCTGATAGCCACAATATCTGTAAATTCCTGCGAGCTGACCCATCCGTAGCGGGTCACTACTTCGCCCTGTATCATAGAAAGCATTGCATATCCACCTCCGAAACCAAAGAGGCCGATTTTGAAGAAAGTATAGAAGAGTTGCAAATAGATCATAATTTTAGTAATTAATGATTAGACATGAACTAATTATTTTTTTCAGCCAGAAGGACAAAAAACTAATAAGCTACCCATAAAGGCTATACAGGAAAGTATGTTTTTCCGTCTTCTGAATCGGTTCAATACCAACTTAGCTCCTCTCCCACGGAGAGGGTTGGGGAGAAGGCCTCAAAACAGATTAGTAATATTACCGATTATTTATCTCGATTTCCTCGATTTCATTTTTCCCCATAAGAAACCTCCCACTCCTGCCGCAATGATAATCCAGATGGGAGAGAAGTCCAATCGCCAAATAAGCAATGCCGATACAATGGGAATCCAGATTGTATGGCGATTGATGCGGGCTGATTTTGCCATGCTGAATGTCGGAGCTGCAATTAAGGCGACTACTGCCGGGCGGATTCCTTTGAATATACGTTCCACAATAACATTGTCCTTAAAATTGTGGAAGAACAGGGCGATGGCCAGAATAATGAGAAATGAGGGTAGTATGGTGCCTAATGCCGTTACTATACTCCCTCGTATCCCTCTTAACTTATACCCGATAAATATCGAAATATTTACGGCCAGAATACCCGGTGCCGATTGTGAGATGGCTAATAAATCGACAAAGTCTTCTTGAGCGATCCATTTTCGCTTGGTTACGATTTCGTTTTCTATAAGCGGTACCATTGCATAGCCGCCACCGATTGTGAAGGCGCCTATTTTAAAAAAGATACCGAATGATTCAAGATAAATGTTCATCTTCTTTGTTGTTCTGTTTATCTTCTTTATTGGTTTGTTCATTCTCTTTTTTGACATACTTGCTTGGGCTTACATTGAAATGCTTCTTGAATACTTCACGGAAGTACTTGGCATCATTGAAACCTGTCATTTCTGCAATTTCGGTTATGGAATGTTTCCCTTCTCTCAGCAGTTGTGCAGCCCGTTTCAGGCGGATCAGACGGATATAATCTGCCGGAGCCTGATCTGTTAATGCTTTTATTTTGTTATAGAAACTGGTGCGGCTCATGTTCAGCAACGTGCAAAGCACATCTACGTTGAAAGCCTGATTATCCATATTTTCTTCCACACTCTTTTTTACTGTGGCGATAAATTGCCAGTCTATATCATCAGAACATTTGATGCATAGTCCTTCCTCTTCATCATCGTTCAGTTCTAAGTTGGCATATTTACTGCGCAGCAAGGCACGGTTGGATAACAAGTTGGCTATGGTTGCTCTTAATATGCCGATGTTGAAAGGTTTCACAATATATTCGTCTGCACCGATTTTGAGCCCTTCCAATATGTTCTTTTCATCGTTTAGTGCAGTAAGCAGGATGATTGGAATGTGTGATGTCTCGATGTCATTCTTGATAACTGTACATAGCTCGTCTCCACGCATTTCCGGCATCATGATGTCGGAAATGATAAGTTCCGGTTTATATTCTTTTACAATGGTGAGTGCTTCTTTTCCGTTACTGCAAAGTTGTGTTGTATACATATCTGAGAGTGTATGTCCCAGATAGTTGCGCAGTTCGTCGTTATCTTCTACAATCAGTAGGCGCTGTTGCTTTTTGTTATGCTCCTTTGGGGCTTTCTCGTAAATGTCCGGTGTACCGTTAGTGTAAATAGTCTGCTCGTTTTGTACAATCTGACGGGCTTTGGTTGCCAAATGCACTTTGCGGAATTGTTTATTGTCTTTAGGGAATGTTACTTTAATAATTGACCCTTGATGCTCGATGCTGTTTAGATGGATTTTTCCTTTATGGAGGTGCACCAGTTTCCATACCAGCATGAGTCCAATGCCGCTACCAGTCACTTTCGAGTTGATAGCGTTGCTTCCCCGGAAATGTATTCTGAAAAGTTTCTTTTGTTCGTTTGCCGGGATACCGATACCTGTATCTTTAACTTCAACGCTCCAGGTATCGTTATTCTCGCAGACGAATACATGGACACTACCACTCTCCGGAGTGTATTTCAAAGCATTTGAAATGATATTTTTCAATATCGAATCCATTTTCTCTTTGTCGAACCATACATTCAGGTAGCGGAAATTACTTTCGTATGTAAAGTCGATGTGTTTCACTGTAGCATAGGGGCGGAACGCATTGAACGTTTCTGTCATATAAGTATTCAACTCGTATTCTGATATGTATAATTCCGAGGAGTATACATCCGCCCGTTCGAAGTTGATCAGGTTGGTGGTCAGGCGCAGCAAGGCGTTTACATTGCGTAGTGCCGTATTGGTATTGGCAATACCGTCTTTGCTGAGCTTTTCCTTTTCCCGCAACTCTTCCAGCGGTGCTTTGATGAGAGTCAGCGGAGTACGGATGTCGTGCGCCGTATTGATAAAGAAGTGTATCTTTTCGTCAGATACTTTTCTTTGTTTTCTCAGAATGATAAGTCGGATAACGCTGAAGCCTATCAGGTCCAAGACAACGGCATAGAGTAATAAGGCCCATAATGAAAGCCAGATCGGTTGGGCTATGATGATTTTCATACTCCGTTCTTCCAAAACGATTTTCTTCTCCTCGTTGGATATGGCTCTCACGCGCAAAACATATTCCCCCGGACTTAGATTGGTGAACCGGATTGTGTTTTCATCATCCGGCTTACTCCATTCATCGTAGAATCCTTCCATTTTGTACGAGTAGAGTATGTTTGAAGGATAGTCGTAATTGATGGACGACACTTTTACAGAAAATATGTTCTGGTTATATTTCAATTTAAGGACGGGGGTATCATCGATATCTGTTTGAAGCAGTGAGTTTTTATCTCCCGGATAGACTGTCTGATAAAACAGATTGAAGTCGCTGAAGACCATTTTGGAAGAGTAGGTTCTTGGTATCTTCATGTCTTTGTGAAACTCTACCGCTCCGTCTGAACTGCCGAATATAAAGAAGCCGTTGCTTCGCAATGTACCGGATTCTGCATTGAAATGAATGGTCATCAAGCCTTGTTCTCTGGTCCAGTTATGGAATGTACCCAGTCTCGGGTCGAAGCTACTCAAGCCGTTTTCCGTACTGATGAAAATTTCACCATTATGGTCGGATCGTATGGTGTAGATGTTATTGGATATCAGTGCACAGTTATCCGAATGATAATGAGTGAAAAGTTTCACTTTCGGATCGTATATCAATAACCCTGAACCACTGGTTCCTATATAGAGGTTGCCGTCTTCTTGATACAATGAGTATATGTAAGTCGACTCAACCGGTAATTTGATGCGTTCGTATCTACCGGATTCTTTTTCTAACAGATATAGTCCGGTGGCTGTACCGATCCACATCTCGTTACTGTTTTTCTCCACAATGGAAGTAATGGAGTTCAAACCGTTATAAAGACGGATCGTTTTCCTGACGGTATCGATCCGTTTCGGATTGTAATATCCTCCTGACCAGATCTCATTTTGCGAGTCCTTCATAATTGTCCGGATGTATTTATCCGGGCGTATGTCTGAATGCGAGTACAGGTTGGGAGTGAAATATTCAACGGATAAATTTCTTTTGTTAATTTGATACATGCCTGAATTGTATCCTCCTGCCCAGATTACTCCGGGGGTTACTTCGCATAGGGTGATAAAAATATGGTTCTTGTTATCGGTAGATTCAAACGAGCTGAGGAAAGAGTGCCACCGTTCGGTTTTGGAATTGTAGAGACTGATGCCGTTAGTGGTAGCAAACCAAAGGTCGCCTTCGGAATCTTCTATTACACTGTTTACTTGATCATTGATCAGTGATTGTTTGTTACCGATGGAGTGTTTTATCCAGTTATAACCGGAATAGCGATTGTTGCGTACGGTAATCCCTACTGGGTAGTTGGCCAGCCAGATACGTTCTTCTTCGTCTACATAGATATCGTTGATGCTGTTACCGTTCATGCCATTGTTTTTATTATAATCGGTTACTATATATGGCTTGGTCCGGTAAGAATCGACATTCATCTCGAATACCCCTGCGCCATCGGTGGCTATCAGTAATTCCTTATCGTTTAATGGCTTGATGGCATTGATACTGATGTCTGTCAGGGATATTTGAGGTTGGAAACTTTGTTTGGTATTCATGTCATAGACATAAATGCCCCGTTGAAAAGTCCCGATGAATAGTTTTTTCGTTTTCTGATCGAAATACAATTCATTGATCTGCACGGCGATTCTGTCCAACTTATCGCAATGGATAAGGGAGAGTATCCCTTGTTTCAATTCGGCATAATGTATTCCTTTTTCTGTACCGATGAAAAAGTGGGTTTCGTCTATTTGTACGATGTCCGTGATGGCTTCGTCTATTGCATTCGTTATTTCGGTCGTATCTTGTGATTTTGTATTATATAAATAGATGTCTTTCTCACAACATAGCCAGATCGTATGATTCTTGTCGATATAACTGTAACTGACAGGAGCAGGTATGTCTTTGTTTTCCACAATGGGAAGTTTGTACACCAGTTCAAAGGCATCGTGAGCACTATCGTATCGGTATACTTTTCCTTTTTTCCCTATTTCCCATAATATACCTTCCGTGTCGATGTATAACCAGTTCAGATTCAGTAAGGAGTTAACCTCTTCTTTGCCATCCATTAATTTGTATTGTTTGAACTCCTTACCGTTGTAGCGGTCTATGCCTTCGTGTGTGAGAAACCACATATATCCTTTCCTGTCTTTTTGGATAGAGTACACCCGTCTGTTGCTCAGCCCGTCTTCTACGCCTATGTATTTATAGATTTGCGCTATACAAGAAAATGGGAATAATAATAAGATAAAAAGCCATTTCTTCATGTTAGTAAGACATTTAGAGTTGCAAAACTTAGCTCCAAGAGGGGAAAGATTGTGTTACAAAATTAAGAAGTATTTTCGATATAACAAAATAAATCAGGAAGATAGAATTTGCTACTATACTTCTGCCCGTTTAATTTGTACAAGGTTTTGTATGTTTTTATACATTGATTCTATAGAACTCAGGTTGTATTATGCAAAAAGAGGGTGTGTCAAAACTCCTTTTTTTAGAAATTCACCCCTGCTACAGATATTCGTGGCAGGGGTGAATCTTTCTATTTGGGCATTATGACACACCCTCTTTGGGGAATGTTATCTTTAGAGGGATAACTCTCTAAGGTCGGGTTACTTGATCTTTTCTTCCACCCATTTGCGCGCATTGACGAATGCTTCGATCCAGGGAGTAACCTGGTCGCTATGGATACGGTCTGCCGGATAGTATGCATTCTGCCAGGGGAAGATGGCGCGTTCCAAGTGTGGCATCATTGCCAAATGGCGACCGTCTGCACTGGCCAGAGCTGCTATCGAGTAATCCGAACCGTTCGGGTTACCCGGGTATTCATCATACGAATATTTGGCAACCACATTGTATTTGTCTTCGTCGTATGGCAAAGAGAATTTTCCTTCTCCGTGGGCTACCCAAATACCTAACTTGCTGCCACTCAGTGAACCGAACATGACACTGCGGTTGGTAGGAATGGTTAAACCTATGAAAGTGGATTCGAACTTATGAGAGTCGTTGTGAAGCATCTTACCTTGCTTCTTGTGTTCCGGATTGATAAGTCCCAATTCCATCATCAACTGGCAGCCGTTGCAGATTCCCAATGACAGGGTGTCTTTACGCGCATAGAATTTGTCGAGTGCTTCTTTGGCTTTCGGGTTAAACAGGAAACCTCCTGCCCAACCTTTGGCAGAACCCAATACATCCGAGTTCGAGAAACCTCCGCAGTAAACAATCATGTTTACATCTTCCAAAGTTTCGCGGCCGCTGATGAGGTCGGTCATTGTCACGTCTTTCACATCGAAGCCAGCCAAGTAGAGTGAGTAGGCCATTTCACGTTCACCGTTCGTTCCTTTTTCACGGATGATGGCTGCACGGATACCGCTTGGAGTACGACGGTCCGGAGTGATGCCGTATTGGGAAAACTTTCCTTTGAAGTCCGGCATGAAAGCGAATTCCAACGGTTGCATCTTGTAATTCTCAAAACGTTTCTTGGCACAGCCGTTCATGGACTGCTTGCGGTCGAGCAGATAAGAGGAAGCATACCATACGTCACGCATATAATCGATACCGAATTGGTAAGTAATTCCGTCTTTCGATACCAGGATGTGGCGTTCATCGGTCGGTTTACCTATCTTGATGAATCCTACGCCGGCATCTTCCAGAATCTTTTTCACCTCTTCTTTATGCTTGTCGGCTATTTGGATAACGATACCCGGATTCTCGGCAAAGAGGATTTTTACCATATCGGTTTCTTTCATCTTGTCGAAGTTGATGTCGAGACCGCCTTCCATATTGGCGAAGCACATTTCGAGCAGGGTGGTGATAATACCGCCTGCCGAGATGTCGTGTCCTGCAAGGATCAGGCCTTTCTTCACTAGTTCCTGTACAGCCAGGAAAGCATCGCGGAAATATTCGGCATCCTGTACGCAAGGTACTTCATCACCTACTTTGCCCAATGACTGTGCAAAGGCAGAACCACCCAGTTTCAGTGCATCGAAACTGAAGTCTATATGATAAAGTGTTGTCTTCTCATTGTTTACCAGTACGGGAGAAACTACTTTTTTAATGTCGGAAACTTCACCACCGGCAGAAACAATTACGGTTCCCGGAGAAATTACTTTCTCACCGTTAGGGTATTTCTGAGTCATGGACAAAGAGTCTTTTCCTGTCGGTACATTGATTTGCAGAGCACAGCAGAAATCACTTAATGCCTTGACGGCTGTGTACAGACGGGCATCTTCACCCTCTTGAGAACGACAGGGCCACATCCAGTTGGCAGACAATGAAATGCTGTCCATACCTTCGGCCATCGGCGCCCATACCAGATTGGTCAGCGCTTCGCTGACAGAGAGGATAGAGCCGGCTGCCGGATCGGCCAATGCCGCTTGCGGGGCATGTCCGATGGAGGTGGCGATACCTTTCTCTCCGCGATAATCCAGTGCTACGACACCGCAATCGCTCAGTGGCAACTGTAATTCACCCTGGCATTGCTGACGGGCTACCTTTCCTGTTACGGAACGGTCCACCTTGTTTGTCAACCAGTCTTTGCAGGCTACCGCTTCCAATTGCAATACGTTAGTGAGGTATTCGTGCAGCTTGGACTGTTCATATACCGGCATCTCATAGTGACGCTCTACGGTTTTGTCTATCATGTAAGTTTTGGGAGACGAGCCGAACATTTGGTCTACCGCCAGATCGAACGGACGTACTCCGTCGGCTTGTTGGAAAGCAAAGCGATGCTCGCCGGTCGTTTCACCCACTACGTACATCGGAGCGCGTTCGCGTTCGGCAATCTTGCGTACATGTTCGATGGCTTCTTCTTTGATAAGAAGTCCCATGCGTTCCTGTGATTCGTTGGCTATGATTTCTTTGGCGGAAAGTGTCTTGTCACCGATCGGTAATTTGCTCATATCGATCAGACCGCCACATTCTTCTACCAATTCCGACAGACAGTTGACGTGTCCGGCCGAACCGTGGTCGTGGATAGAGACTACCGGATTCTCCTCTTCTTCGCAAAGGGCGCGTACCACATTGTTGGCACGTTTCTGCATTTCAGCGTTGGCACGCTGTACGGCATTCAATTCGATACCGCTGCTGTAACGGCCTGTATCCACTGAGGATACCGAACCGCCACCAAGTCCGATACGGTAATTGTCACCACCGATCACTACTATTTTATTGCCGGCTTCGGGGTGCCCTTTCAGGCAGTCGCGCTGTGTGCCGTAGCCTACACCGCCCGCCAGCATGATTACTTTATCGTAACCGTATGTCTCATTGTTCTCTTTATGCTCGAAAGTCAGTACCGAACCGCAGATAAGCGGCTGACCGAACTTGTTGCCGAAGTCGCTGGCGCCGTTGGAGGCTTTGATCAGAATTTGCTCCGGAGTCTGATACAGCCATTTGCGTACAGGCAGGATTTCTTCCCATGGGCGTCCTTCATCCGTACGGGGGTATGATGTCATGTAGACGGCGGTTCCGGCAATGGGCCATGAACCTTTACCGCCACCCATACGGTCGCGTATTTCACCTCCCGTACCGGTCGATGCACCGTTGAAAGGTTCTACGGTGGTAGGGAAGTTGTGTGTTTCCGCTTTCAGTGAGATGACACTTTTGATATCTTTGATCTGGAAGAAATCGGGTTTGGAATGGTCTGCCGGTGCAAACTGCTCCACTACCGGTCCTTCTGCAAAGGCTACGTTATCCTTATAGGCGGAGATTATTTTGTTGGGGTTTTCCTGTGTGGTCTTTTTTATCATCTGGAAAAGGGAAGATTCCTGTTCCACACCGTCGATGATAAACGTACCGCCGAAGATTTTATGGCGGCAGTGTTCCGAGTTGATTTGTGCAAAGCCGAAGACTTCCGAATCGGTCAGCTTACGGCCCAAGTCGTTTTCTACCTTTTTCAGATAGTCCATTTCCTCCTTGGAAAGAGCAAGTCCTTCCTTTTCATTATACGCTTCCAGATCTTCGATATAGATAATCGGTTCCGGTTGGCGGTTGGTGGTGAATACGTTCTGATCCAACCCTTTGTACATGCGTTGCAGCATCGGGTCGTAGTCTGCATTTTCGTCTTTTACCGGGAAGTATTCTTCGATACGGCTGATACCTTCAATACCCATATTCTGGGTAATCTCTACGGCATTTGTACTCCAGGGGGTAATCATTTCGCGACGTGGGCCGACGAAACAGCCTTTCAGGTTTTCTTCACTTTCCGCTTTAGCTTCTCCAAAAAGCCAGCAAAGTTTATCACTATCATCCGGGGTGAGCGGGTGGTTGCTCTCTACGGCAATCACGCTCTTGGAAGGGGTTCTGAAAAAAAGAATCATGTTTTATATTTACGATTTACAATTTACGATTTACGATTAAAGCTTCTTCATGGTGTTGAAGACCGGCTTCTTTCTCTCTTTCTTGCGGTGCAAAGATAAACAAATTCATTGGTATATGGAAGTTATAAGTGCTTTTTTCATTGAGGGATTGAGGGTGGATTTGCCCGATGGTGTCCGGGTGGTATAAGGATGGTGCTTAAGTGATGTAAGGATAGTGCTCAAGTGATGTAAAGACAGTTCTTATGTGTGTGAGGACGGTGTTCAGGCGGTGTAAGGACGGTGCTTTTTCTGATTATCCTGTCGGTACGGTCGAAAAAACGTTAAGAACCTATGACTGTCTCATAAAAAAATGCGATATTTGCGACATGAATCAGATAGGAACAATTCTCGATATATTAATAAAGGGCTTTGCTATCGGCGTTATTGTCTCTGCTCCATTGGGACCGGTCGGAGTCCTGTGTATTCAGCGCACCCTGAATAAAGGGCGTTGGTATGGCTTTGTGACAGGTTTGGGAGCTTCTTTAAGTGATATTGCCTACGCACTTCTTACCGGATACGGGATGAGCTTTATTTTTGATTATATCGATAAGAATATTTTCTATTTACAATTGTTGGGAAGTATCATGTTGCTTCTCTTCGGAATTTATACGTTCCGTAGTAATCCGGTCAAGTCTATCCGTCCGGCATCCGCCAACAAAGGTTCTTATTTCCATAATTTCGTTACGGCATTTGCCGTTACACTCTCCAATCCTCTTATAATCTTTCTCTTTATAGGCCTTTTTGCCCGTTTTGCTTTCCTGCAGCCCGGGGTTTTGCTTTTCGAGACCATTACCGGTTATCTGGCAATCGTTATCGGTGCGTTGGCCTGGTGGTTCGGAATCACTTTCTTCGTTAATAAAGTGCGTAAGAAATTCAATCTGCGGGGTATCTGGATACTGAACCGCATCATTGGCAGTATTGTTATGCTGGTGTCGGTTGTGGGATTGGTGTACACATTGCTCGGTGAATCGATATATGGATAATAAGGTAAAGAAAAAACAGAAGAAATGAAAATCGCAGGACAGTTGAAAGAGAAGAATATTGCCGAATACCTTATATATATGTGGCAGATAGAGGACCTGATCCGTGCCAATGATTGTGATCCCGACCGGATAGAACAGACGATCATTGCCCGTTATCCGGAGGAAGAACGTCCCGCTCTACGCGAATGGTATGGCAATCTTATCGGCATGATGCGCGATGAGAATGTGCGTGAGAAAGGGCATTTGCAGATCAACCGGAACGTTATTATCAATCTGACGGATTTACACAATGCTTTGCTTGCATCGCCGAAGTTTCCGTTCTATAATGCCGCTTATTTTAAAGCGCTTCCTTTTATTGTAGAATTGCGCAGTAAAAACGGTCAGAAGGAAGAACCCGAGCTGGAGACTTGTTTTGAGGCTTTGTACGGGGTGATGTTGCTTCGTTTACAAAAGAAGGAGATCAGTCCGGAAACGGCCAAGGCGATAGGGGCAATCAGTGGATTCCTCTCGTTGCTTGCCAATTACTACGACAAGGATAAAAAAGGTGAATTGAAATTAGAAGATTAATATATGAGGATATTAGTAACCGGAGCCAACGGACAGCTGGGCAACGAGATGCAGGTGCTTGCTAAAGAGAACCCGCAACACATCTGCTTTTTTACCGATGTCCGGGAACTGGATATTTGTGATGAGCAGGCTGTACGTTCGTTCGTTACGGAGAATGAAATCGACCTGATCGTGAATTGTGCTGCATATACGGCAGTAGACGGTGCAGAGGATAACCGTGAATTGTGTGATAAGCTGAATCATGTGGCTCCGGGATATCTGGCGCGTGCCGCACAAAGTCGTGGTGCTGCCATTATACAGGTCTCTACGGATTATGTTTTCGATGGCACAGCCCATACCCCTTACAATGAAGACGAGCCCACTTGCCCGGTTTCCGTATACGGTTCTACCAAGTTGGCAGGAGAGCGGGCGGTAACCGAAGGATGCGAGAAGGCGGTTATTATCCGTACGGCATGGCTTTATTCCATCTATGGGCATAATTTTGTAAAGACGATGCTACGTTTGGGGCGTGAGCGCGATAACCTCGGGGTTGTTTTCGATCAAGTGGGAACCCCGACTTACGCCAACGATCTGGCATCCGCCATTTATGCTGTTATAAATAAAGGTATAGTGCCGGGAGTTTATCATTTCAGTGATGAAGGAGTCTGTTCATGGTATGATTTCACGAAAGCAATTCATCGTCTGGCGGGTATTACCACCTGCAAAGTACGCCCGCTCCATACGGCAGATTATCCGGCAAAAGCTCCCCGTCCGGCCTATTCCGTATTGGATAAGACAAAGATTAAAACCACTTTTGATATAGAAATCCCGCATTGGGAAGAGAGCCTTGCGCGTTGCATGGCATTATTGAATGACTAATTTACAGTATGGCAGAAAATACAGAAATACAAAGAAGGCGGACATTCGCCATTATTGCACATCCGGATGCAGGTAAGACATCGTTGACAGAAAAACTGTTGCTCTTTGGCGGGCAGATACAGGTGGCCGGTGCGGTGAAAAGTAATAAGATCAAAAAGACGGCTACTTCGGACTGGATGGAAATCGAGAAACAGCGTGGTATTTCGGTAACTACCTCCGTGATGGAGTTTGACTACCGTGATTACAAAATCAACATCCTCGACACCCCGGGTCACCAAGACTTTGCCGAGGATACTTATCGTACGCTGACAGCCGTGGACAGTGTTATCATTGTGGTGGACGGCGCCAAAGGTGTAGAGACGCAGACGCGTAAGTTGATGGAGGTATGCCGTATGCGCAATACACCGGTTATCATCTTCGTCAATAAGATGGACCGTGAAGGAAAAGATCCGTTCGATCTGCTCGATGAACTGGAAGAGGAACTGATGATTCAGGTACGTCCGCTTTCCTGGCCGATAGAACAGGGAGCTCGTTTTAAGGGCGTATATAATATATATGAGAATAAGCTGGACCTTTATCAACCCTCCAAACAGGTGGTGACGGAGAAAGTGGAAGTCGACATCAACAGTGATGAGCTGGACAAACAGATTGGTGAAGCGCTGGCAGATAAACTACGCGGTGATCTGGAGCTGATCGAGGGCGTTTATCCGGAATTCAATCACGAGGCCTATCTGGCAGGAGAGTGTGCTCCGGTATTTTTCGGTTCGGCATTGAATAACTTCGGTGTTCAGGAACTTCTGAACTGTTTTGTGGAAATTGCTCCGAGCCCCCGCCCTGTACAGGCCGAAGAGCGTGAGGTAAAACCCGATGAACCGAAGTTTACCGGATTCGTCTTTAAGATTACGGCCAATATCGATCCGAACCACCGTTCATGTATTGCTTTCTGTAAAATCTGTTCGGGTAAGTTTACGCGTAACGCTCCCTATTTGCACGTACGTCATGGTAAGATGATGCGTTTTTCATCACCTACCCAGTTTATGGCACAACGGAAAACGACTATTGATGAAGCGTATGCCGGTGATATTATCGGTCTGCCGGATAATGGAACTTTCAAAATCGGCGATACATTGACAGAGGGCGAGCAATTGCATTTCCGCGGATTGCCCAGTTTCTCTCCGGAAATGTTCAAATATATAGAGAATGCCGACCCGATGAAGCAGAAACAGCTTGCCAAGGGAATCGACCAACTGATGGACGAAGGTGTGGCGCAGTTGTTTGTCAATCAGTTCAACGGCCGCAAAATCATCGGTACGGTGGGACAACTCCAATTTGAGGTGATCCAATATCGTCTGCTCAATGAATATAACGCTTCATGTCGGTGGGAGCCGCTAAGTCTCTACAAAGCCTGCTGGATTGAAAGCGAGGATCCCGAGGAATTGGAAGCGTTCAAGAAACGCAAATATCAATACATGGCCAAAGACCGCGAGGGGCGTGATGTATTCCTTGCCGACTCCAACTATGTATTGCAGATGGCACAAATAGATTTTAAGAATATCAAATTCCATTTCACAAGCGAATTTTAATAATAGGCCAATGTGCCAATATGTCAATGTGTCAATTAGCTGCGCTGTTATAGCGAATGCTGATTGGCACATTGGTATATTAACACATTATTAAAATTCTCCAATTGGTACATTGACACATTATTATCCATTAATTCTATTGCGATTTAGCTTTTTTTATTCTTTTCCTCCTTTATATTTTCTTCTTTTATTGGTAATTTCGAACGTTTTTTTGAAAATGATCAAACTACTAATAATTTATTATATGGAAAACTTGGAAACAGCGCTTTTGCTGATGGTGGTCGGTATGGCTACTGTATTCGTAATTTTACTTATCGTCATTAATTTGGGTAAACTATTGATTTTGCTGGTCAACAAATACGCTCCGGAAGAAGTGGTGCCTGTCAAACAGGCTTCACGTGCTCCTGAGGCTATTCCCGGCAATATCATGGCTGCCATTACCGCTGCCGTCAATGTAGTAACCCATGGCAAGGGTAAAGTATCGAAAGTAGAAAAATTATAAAACACAACTAATTAGGAATATGAAAAAAGAAATCAAATTCAGCTTGGTTTTCAGAGACATGTGGCAGAGTGCCGGAAAATATGTACCCCGTGTAGACCAGCTCGTTAAAGTAGCTCCCGCTATTATTGAAATGGGATGTTTTGCCCGTGTTGAAACCAATGGCGGCGGTTTTGAACAGGTAAATCTGTTATTTGGTGAAAACCCCAACCGTGCTGTCCGTGAATGGACAAAACCTTTCCACGAAGCCGGTATACAAACTCACATGCTCGACCGTGCTCTCAACGGGCTTCGCATGAGTCCTGTTCCTGCCGATGTACGCAAACTCTTCTATAAAGTTAAAAAAGCTCAGGGCACCGATATCACACGTACTTTCTGCGGATTGAACGATATTCGTAACATTGCTCCCTCCATCACCTACGCTCACGATGCCGGCATGATTTCGCAATGCTCGCTTTGCATTACCCATTCGCCCATCCATACGGTAGAGTATTATACCAATATGGCTTTGGAACTGATCAAATTAGGTGCCGACGAAATTTGTATCAAGGATATGGCAGGCATCGGCCGTCCGGTATCTTTGGGTAAGATTGTGGCCAATATCAAAACCACACATCCCGAAATACCTGTTCAGTATCATAGCCATGCCGGACCCGGTTTTAATATGGCAAGTATTCTCGAGGTCTGTGAAGCGGGTTGCGATTATATCGATGTAGGTATGGAACCGCTTTCATGGGGAACCGGACATGCCGATCTACTCAGTGTGCAGGCCATGCTGAAAGATGCAGGATTCCAGGTACCGGAGATCAACATGGAGGCTTACATGAAAGTGCGTGCTTTGATACAGGAATTCATGGATGATTTTCTCGGTCTCTACATCAGCCCGAGAAACCGTCTGATGAACTCCTTGCTGATTGCTCCCGGACTGCCGGGCGGTATGATGGGTAGCCTTATGGCCGACCTGGAAACCAATCTGGAGTCTATCAACAAATACAAAGCAAAACACAATCTGCCCTTTATGACGCAGGATCAGCTGCTTATCAAACTGTTCAATGAAGTGGCTTATGTATGGCCTCGCGTAGGTTACCCTCCTTTGGTGACTCCGTTCAGCCAGTATGTCAAGAATTTGTCTATGATGAACGTCATCGCTATGGAGAAGGGTAAAGAGCGTTGGGGTATGATTGCTGATGATATTTGGGATATGATTTTGGGTAAGGCAGGACGTTTGCCGGGCAAATTGGCTCCCGAAATTGTAGAGAAAGCCGAGCGTGAAGGACGTAAGTTCTTCGATGGTAACCCGCAAGATAACTATCCCGATGCGCTCGACAAATACCGCAAGCTGATGAAAGAACAGAAGTGGGAGACCGGACAGGACGATGAGGAACTCTTTGAATATGCCATGCATCCCGCACAGTACGAGGCTTATAAGAGCGGTAAAGCGAAAGAAGACTTCCTGGAAGATGTTGCCAAACGTCGTGCCGACCGGGATAAATCTCCGCTGGAAGACGCCAAACCGAAAACTCTCACCGTGCAGGTAGACGGACAGGCTTATCGGGTTACGGTGGCTTACGGTGATGCCGAACTTCCTGTTGCACCGGTTGCCGCTGCTCCGGCAGGAGAGGGGAAAGATGTACTTTCTCCGTTGGAAGGAAAATTCTTCCTGGTGAAGAATGCACAGGAGACGGCCTTGAAAGTCGGTGATGCCGTGAAAGAGGGCGATGTGCTCTGCTATGTGGAAGCCATGAAGACTTACAATGCCATCCGTGCGGAATTCGGTGGTACGGTGACGGCTATTTGCGTCAATCCGGGAGATACTGTTTCTGAAGATGATGTATTAATGAAGATAGGATAATGAACGAGATATTTGAGAACTTATACGACATGACTGCTTTCAGCAATATTATTGCCGAACCGCAGTTTCTGATAATGTACGCCATCGCTTTCGTTCTGCTTTATCTGGGCATCAAGAAGCAGTATGAACCATTGTTGCTGGTGCCTATCGCTTTCGGTGTGTTGCTTGCCAACTTTCCGGGTGGTGATATGGGAGTGATCCAGGCCGACGAGAACGGTATGGTGATGGTGAACGGTGTGATGAGAAACATTTGGGAAATGCCTTTGCATGACATTGCCCATGAATTGGGATTGATGAACTTCATCTATTATATGCTGATAAAGACCGGTTTCCTGCCGCCGATTATTTTCATGGGTGTAGGTGCACTGACCGATTTCGGTCCGATGCTGCGTAACCTGCACCTTTCTATATTCGGGGCTGCCGCTCAGTTGGGTATCTTTACCGTGCTGCTGGTGGCTATCTTGATGGGATTTACCCCCAAAGAAGCGGCTTCACTGGGCATTATCGGTGGAGCAGACGGTCCTACGGCCATCTTTACCACTATTAAGCTGGCTCCGCATCTGCTGGGCCCGATTGCCATCGCCGCATACTCTTATATGGCTTTGGTACCGGTGATTATTCCGATGGTAGTCCGTCTGCTTTGCAGTAAGAAAGAGCTGAGCATCAATATGAAGGAAGAAGAGAAGAAGTATCCTTCGAAGACCGAGATCAAGAATCTGCGTGTCTTGAAGATTATTTTCCCGATTGTGGTGACTACGGTTGTCGCTCTTTTTGTGCCGAGTGCCGTGCCTTTGATCGGTATGTTGATGTTCGGTAATCTGGTGAAAGAGATCGGAAGCAATACGTTCCGTCTGTTTGATGCCGCTTCCAATAGCATCATGAATGCCGCTACCATCTTCCTCGGACTTTCGGTAGGTGCAACCATGACTACGGAGGCTTTCCTGAACTGGACAACTATCGGTATCGTGGTAGGCGGTTTCCTTGCTTTTGCATTGAGCATTGCCGGAGGTATTCTTTTTGTGAAGCTGTTCAATCTCTTCTCCAAGAAAAAGATCAATCCGCTGATCGGTGCCACCGGACTGAGTGCCGTGCCTATGGCCAGTCGTGTAGCCAATGAAATAGCATTGAAGTACGACCCCAAAAATCACGTGTTGCAGTATTGCATGGCAAGTAATATTTCCGGGGTTATCGGCTCGGCTGTGGCTGCGGGAGTACTGATTTCCTTCTTGGCGTAAATATCCGTCCGATATTACTGTCATTCTATAAAATGATCCGGAATATAAAAGGGCAATCCCAACGATTTATGAAGCCCTTTTATATTCCGGATTTTTATTTATATCCGGCATTGATAACCGGAATTACTTCTGCCTGCTCAGCAAACAGAGGTTTCTTATGTAAGCAAAAATACCGAACGATTGACCGACGATAAGCACGATGTCATGGCGTATAATTCCATAGCTCACGATGGTCAGCGAGCCCACCAGACTTAATATCCAAAACAGTGCCGGTAGTTTGGATACCCCTAACTTATGCGAGTAATACCATTGATATACGAAACGCATGGTGAAGATGAACTGACCGGCGGAACCGAACACCAAAAGCCACATCGGTACGTCATCATTATGAATAAAGCGTTGTATGTATCCCTCCACATTTGTTGTCACAAAACCTATAACAACTAACGGCGTGCAGACAAGAACGGTTTTCAGCAGCATCGGGATTTTTTGCCAGATTCCTTTGGCGTAGAGATTCCACAGATACACATAGTAGGAGATAAACTGACCGAAAACGATTGAGAAATCATCACGGAGCCATCCGTATATGCAGAGCAGATAAGAACCGATGAGGCTGAATATCCAAAAGAGAGAAGGCGACAATACACGCTTCGCTCTCTCCGACATGATCCATTGCACAAGGATTCTGGCAGAAAAAAAGACTTGTGCTAAAAAACCAATGGCTGTGATTAACAGGCTGTTCATCGGCATTATTTATTTTTCTGTGCCATTACGGGGCATATCATCTCTGGTATTTTCCTCCGCTACTTGATAATTAATGTATCTGTGCCGCATCCAACGATAGGCAAAACAGTCGACAAACGGAGAGATAAGCCGATTCCATAGATGATACTTCGACACACCGGCGGTGCGAGGATAGTGGCGTACGGGTATCTGTACATAGGTGCCATGCTGCAACAATATCATGGCGGGCAAAAATCTGTGCAGGCCTGTAAAGAAAGGGATGCGCTTGGCGTAATCGCTGCGTATCACCTTCAGCGGGCAACCTGTGTCCTGCACACCGTCACCGGTCATCATGCGACGGAATCCATTGGCAATTTTCGACTGTATCTTCTTGAAAAACGAATCCTTCCGATTGGCTCTGATTCCCATCGCAAGCGCATGCCCGTTGATATGCTCCAACAATAGATTGAAATCTTCAGGATTGGTTTGCAGATCCGCATCTATGTAGCCCACATATTCCGATTCCGCCTCATCGATTCCTGCTTTGATGGCAGCACTTAGCCCGCAATTTTTGCTAAAGGAAATATAAAAGAAGCCGTCATGGCGCTGGCATACCTTTCTGATGAGTTCCAAACTATGGTCGTTAGAACCGTCATTGACGAAAAGCACACACGATTTCACCAGTGCCATCGGTAAATATTGGCAAAGCTGCTTTTCTATATTGTCCATATTGTCTTCCTCGTTATACACGGGTACAATGATGGTCATTTGATATTCTGAAGTCTTGTTCATTTATTTTGGAATTTAAATATTTATCTATTCTTCTGTTGTCACTTTCTATATCGGGCATACCAGACGGCAAATTTCCTGAGTCCTTCTCTAAGTGGTGTAGATGGCCGGAAACCAAAGTCGCTCTCAAAAGGGGATGTGTCGGCATAGGTTTCCACAACATCTCCGGCCTGCATGGGGACGAGCGCACAATGACTCTTAAAATCGTAATCTGAGGGGAGAATGCCGACTTTGACAAGCTCCTCTTGAAGTATGCTGACAAAGGTCAGCAGATTTTCCGGATGTCCGTTTCCTATATTGTAGATGCGATATGGCGGGATAGGCAGTCTATCCGCTCCCGATTTTCTTTCCGGGGCATGAACTGTAACACGCCTGATACCTTCTACGATATCATCGATATAAGTAAAGTCCCTGCTACAGTTTCCATAATTGTATAGCTTGATTGTCTCTCCATTCACCAGTTTGTCCGTGAAATTGAAATATGCCATATCCGGCCTTCCTGCCGGTCCGTAGACGGTGAAGAAACGCAGGCCTGTACTTGGTATGTTATAGAGTTTGGAATAGGCATGTGCCATGAGCTCATTGCTCTCTTTGGTGGCTGCATATAAACTCACGGGAGTACTCACATTGTCACTGGTGGAATAGGGAGTCTTCGTATTCATGCCGTAAACGCTGCTCGAACTGGCATAGACGAGATGCTCCACGCCTTTTCGACCTTGGTCGTAACTATGCCGGCAGGCTTCCAGAATATTGAAGAAACCGATAATGTTACTCTCGATGTAATTTTGTGGAGAGGTGATGCTGAATCTCACGCCGGCCTGTGCAGCCAGATTTACTACGATGTTTGGCTCATAGCGTTCGAATATGGCATCCAATGATTTTTTGTCGGCAATATCGACTTTTTCGAAATGAAAGTTATTGAAACCATTCATTTCTTTCAGCCTCATCTCCTTTAGAGCCACATCGTAGTAGTCGTTCAGATTATCGATACCTATAACTTTGGTGCATACTCCTTCCCGGAGCATTTGCATGGCAAAGTGGCTTCCGATAAAACCGGCGACTCCCGTGATGAGTATGATGCTGTCTTGTAGCTTGATATTTTCTGTCCGCATAGTTTTATTTCTTCTTGCATACTGTGGCATCTGTGAGTTTTACGATGCAGTAATCACCTACATTCTTTATTTCACATCCACTGAAATATCCCTGATGTTTGGTTTTAGTAATCAGCAATGACGGGCATTTTATAGAGGTCTCAAGACTGTCTATCTGGTCTATCACGTTTACACTCTGATGGAGGTATACATCCATGTCTGCCGCATTCGACACATTCCATGCAGCAATATTGCCGATATGTTCGTTTTCCGATAGTTTAATCACTTCCTTACAAAGTTCACCATACCCGATATACTTGTTGTAATACGGTAAGCATAAGCCTCCTACGAATAGCAGGACGAATATTCCCAATGTACATCTACTGAAGAATTTGTCTTGGCAGAAACGCCCCCAGGTCTTGCTGGAGACTTTGGGAAAATACATCACCGTGGCATATATCATAAATGGGAAGGCCGGTATCAGGTAAATTTCAAGTTTACCGCTGAGGCAGGATAGCAGGGCGATAGTTGTGAGCGCCGTTGTCAGATAAAGCACATGCAAAGGCGACTTCACTGTACTTTTGCGAAGAGACATGGCGAATGCCGATGTGATATGGATGGTCCAGGGGGCGATGCAATACCAGATACAGATGAAATAATAGTAGAATGGATGGTTATGGTGAAAAGCATGTACTGCCCGATCTATGGTTTGATGAAAAAGGAGATTATCCAGATATTCATGACCTCCTTCTGCATAAACCATTCCAAACCAGATACCGCAGCACAATAAAAGGAGTCCCCACGTACGCCACCCCCATATCTGGAATATGCGATTATATTGCCTGCTGATAATCAAGAAAACAAGGGTGGCAAAGAGTGGAATCAATATGCCCAAAGGTCCTTTGGTAAATAATGCCAGGAACAGAAAAACGGGGAAGAACCATCGCTCCCGCCGATAACCGTCTTCGTATGTATAGAGTCTCCAGAATGACCGCATGGCCAAGACTATGAACATACACATCAGCATGTCCATACGTATGGTCAGGATACTGCCTGCAAAGATGCCGCAGGTCAGGAGCATTCTTTGGGCAATGAGCCGGTTGGTTGAGTCGATTTCCCGATTGCTCCAACGGTCCATGGTATGCACGGTTACGAGAGCAGGGATGAGCGATAACAACGCTAAAGCCCACATCTGGTGGGAGCCGAGGATACTTTTTAACAGCATGACAAGCCACAGATAAAGCGGCGGTTTGTCGGCATAAGGCATACCGTGGTTTGTAAAAGTAAACAGGGTATGATTCCTTAACGCTTCATCGGCAATGCTAAGATACCGCAGTTCGTTGGAGGGAGTAAAGTCCCGCAAGAACAGAATGGGAAGTATTGCCAGACAAAATAAAAAGTATACGCAGTATTTATTTTCTTTGAGTCCCATGAATACAAACTTTTATTAAAACGCGCAAAGATAGGTATAAATTTTGAAGATTCTATTTCAAAACATTGTTTAGCGGGCAGTAATAATTACTTGTTATACGATACGCCCCTTATGGCATGCTTATTTTATAACTGATACATTCGGTCGCACGGCTACCTTTCAGGATATACAAACCGCCGGGAATGTCCGGTCCGATAGAGAAATCGTGGTCCGTGCATTGGAAAATCCTTACGATTTTCCCGCTTTCATCATATAAGGTGAACCGGTACCCTTCGTATCCATGTATCATAATATGATTATCCTTGCAGTAGACAGCTTTTGATGTCTCTGTCTTATCGACTCCGGTGTCTTTGGATACCGTTATGCGGATGGGCTTCTCTGTTACCACTCCATTCGATTCGACAGCTAATGTCAGAGTGGTCTCTCCGGCAGATTTCGGAGTAATTGCCAATAAACCGTTATCTAAAGTAGCTGTGACTATTGCTTCATTACCGCTGTTTTTCAATGTCTTGGTGATGTTGTATGCCAAGTTGTCCTTATCCGTTATTTTCTCTGTCAGATTGATTTTCAGAGTTCCGGCATTCATCTTCAGTGATAATGATTCTTCCAGATCATTTATTTCCGGTGCATACTTATCCGGGAAGATCGGCATTGCCTGAAACCAATAATGCTGTTTCAGTTTGAGTGTCTTTTTCAATTCTCCACTGGTACCGTTTACGATATGTATCCAGTTGTGCTCGTAATTAGTGCTACCTCCGCTTTGAGTCGTCATTATCAATAATTCATCACTACGGTCATCATAGCGAAGGGTTCCGTAAGTCGTTTGTCTGCTCTCAGGTACCACCCCTTCAAGTTCTGCGACCGAAAACAGGGGGTTAAGATTATTGATTTCTGTTCCTATTTCGTAGCAGTAATAGTTTGATCCTCCTTCCATTATACTGCTTCCGCCATTCCAGTAGAGATTGTTTTTGGTACGGCTTGCACAGAAGGAGGTCGGTCTCCACGCCCCCCATGAGCATGTGATTTCTGCACCTTGAGGAAGATTTAAGGTCTCTTCTATTTCCAATGTTTCCGGATTCAGACACTCCAGAGTCGTACTGGATGCCAACCATACATTTCCATCGGAACTTTGTGTGATCCCTTGTATATTTGCATTTTCAATACATTTTAGCAGGCGGTCAGTTTCTGTATCAATGACATTGGTCCCTTTTTCTTGCTGGATTGCAAACACATATTTTCCGGCTTTTATCATGTCTCCTATCTGTCCGTTGTATAAATCAATACCTTGAGTCCCCTCGATAATGTTGCCGACTTTCATGTTTTTAACATCAAAGACAACTACCCCTTTGGTGGTACCGAGGTATATTTTATCGGGATTTACACCGACAATCGAACGGCCGTCTCCTCCGCCTATATTATCGAATCCTTTTATTTTTTTCAAAGTCTTGGCATCCATTATCACCAGACGCCCGCCGCCGGGGTTGGGATCTCCTGCATCTTCTTCCTGTTTGGATGTGACGTATAGATTCCCCCCGTAGACAATGCCGTAGCATGATGTTGCGCCGAAAGCTTCTCCTTTGTTTTCCCGTTCGTAAACACGATACATCAGATTTTGCTCTTTGGTAAGGAAATTCATATCCCCGTTTTCGTGTCCGTACCACGCTTCATTCAGAATAAATGTTCCGTCCTCATAGCCGTCATAAGGTGTACGGTCCAGGTCTTTGACAATCAGCCGTACCGTAACAGATACTCCGCTGTTATCCTGAGCGGTAGCGGTGAGGGTCGTCTCACCAATCTTGTGCGCTATGATATTGTCCTGATAGAAACTCGCTATCTCGTTGTCTTTAATGGTATACTTAACCTCTTTCACCGTAGCATTTGCCGGCAAAATGATCGGAGTGGGGTGGTATATGTCTTTATATTCCATTTCGATTTTCCCATCGGTCCCCAATTGAATCTCAGTGACAGGGTGGTTGTTGGTGACATTGACGGTATAGGAGGCGGTTATTGCATTTTCTCCTGACTGATACAGACTTTTAGCAGTTATAACGGCTTCTCCTGTCCTGTCTTTAGTCGTTACCACACCGGTTTTGCTTACCTGCACTATTTCAGAATTGCTGCTTTCATAAGAAACCTGAGTGAATGTGGCATCTTGGGGAGAGGGGATTAGCCGGTTCGTTATATTTTCCCGTATACCGGCTGTGACCGTTTCTTTTTCGAAACGGAGGCCGGTAATTGCTTTTTGGGGGGCTCCTACCGTTACGCAGCACAAATTGGATTCATGCTTTATCCAGGTGTTCTTATCTATGATAACGGCTTTAATGTAAACAGTACCTGTTCCTCCGGCAAATACCGGTATGCCTGTTTTTCCGTCTGTCCCTTTGTTTTTTTGGGTCAGAATCGTTTTAGACGTATCTGTATTGCCATTGTTATCGCATATATACCAACTGAGGTCATACCCTCTGCGCATGTCATTTTCTCCTGATATCGTGGCGGTGATTGCCGGTGATTCATCACTGAGAACCGTATTTAACGTCTCCGGTAAAGTGATGTCGATTGTCGCCGACTCGTTTGAAGAGAGTTGGTCGTTAACGGATGTTTCTTCTGACGTTTGGGACTGTTCGGACAGAACCCCTCCTTGCATAGTTGTACACACAGCGATGGTCAAAAACAGAAATAAAAGATTCTTCATATAATAGCAATTATTGATTTAGTAAATGTAAGTCGTTGATTCCCATAACTTCGGTAGATGTCTCTCCCAACCATCCGCAGTATTGGTTGACTCCGGTGTATATTTTTACAAAATCGACACCGGGCAGGTGTACCGGATTTCCTTCTTTGTCCACAGCCCATTCTATTTTAAAATTGGAAGTGTCCTCTTTATTGAGTCCGTTGTCGGCATATCCCCAAGGGTAAGCATATAATACCCAGTACTTGCCGATTCCACTTTCGTCTTTGGCGTTTTTGGGAAGGAGAGTACCTTCAAATTCCATTTCGGCATCTTCTATCCATAGAGGGTAGTATTCTTGTTGGTGGTATTTGTTTTTATAAACATATCCTCCTTGTTGCCGATTGTCCGTCCATAAGATATATTCGGCATCAGTATTCCAGAATTGTTCATCTTCCGGGGCCTCGACAGGTTCGTGACCTTCGTCCGGGCGGTAATAAGTTATCCGGTAGTTTTTGATGGTCTCTTCTTTGTAATATTCGCTTCCTGCCAGTTCATACCATTCGTCCTCATCGGCAATGCCGTTTTTGTTCCGGTCGTAAGCTACCATCACAATACCGGGCTCGCAACTGCCTCCTTCTTCGGGAGCATCCGGATTCGGATTGGAATTGGCATAAAAGGCATTTCCCAGAACTTTGAAATCATATTCTCCGGGTACATTTACGATTGTATGATCGAAGCCGCAGATTACGTAACCGCCATATCCTCCCAGACTTATTAATATTCGTGTGTTATAACCGATTGATTCGAGTGCTTTTCGGTTCATCGTACTTTGTGTGTCTCCTTCTGTATATTTGGGTAGTTCGTTGACGAATTGTCCCGGTGCAGGCTTGTATTCCGGCACAGAGGTTATGTAAGGAGAGTAGGTGCTCTCTTCCCGGTTTACGGTAATGGGGAAGTTCAGCGAACCGGTCTTTTGCTCTTTATTGATTACTTTTAGAGTAATCGAATAGGTTCCGGGGTTCAAAGCGATGAACTCAAGTTCTTCTTGTGTGGAAATAACGGAGTCGCCTATGCTCCATTGCATGTTGTATGAATTGTTTCCGGCTATGGAAGGATGGATGGAAAGTACTTTACAGCGAGGTGTTTGAAACCCTCCTCCCGGTATGTTGATTGTAACATTTCCATCATCAGTGGTTACTGTGCCGGGTAATTCGGGATCTTCGCTACAGGAAGTTATACCGACGTAGGAAAAAAGGCTTACTAATAGTCCGGTTATTAACCGATGAATTTGAGAACGGATCATATAGGTAAGGTTTTTATGATTGGATTTTTATTGATATTCTCTATTTTATATTCTTTATTGATGTACAAAGACAAAGTGGGCCGGTATATCTCCTGTGGTGACAGACCATTTCTTTTTCCCTTCCGGCGTAAAGCAGTAAAGTGTGCCGGGAGATACGTAGTCTTTGGCGTCTGTTATATAGAACTCTTTTGTTTCCGGATGAACAGCGATGCCGTAAGGCATTTTAATCTGTTTTTCTGTCCCGTCGGTAATGAGTTTTTCAGTGACGATCTCTCTGGTACGCGTGTCTATCAATGCATAATTGATTTTCCATTCTTCTTCATTAATGTAACTGTATTCTGTGCTGTACAGATAGAGATAGTCATCGTCTATGCATAGTTCGGAGGCCGCGATATCCAGTGTATCTGTCACTTCATCCGTCCGGCTGTCTATGACGTATAGGTTAGAATGAACCGTGTAATAGTCGCCTCGCGAGCTGACGTAGATATATCCGTAAGCATCGGCTTTCAATCTATGCAGGTTGATGGCTACATCTATCTTCTTGGTTTCGGTAAATGTGTTCAGGTCGATCACGGAAACCGTGTGGTCGTAATTGGGAACGCGGTATCCTCCGGAATTGGCAACATATAACCTATTATCAATGATGGCCATCTCTTCCGGCTGATAGCCGACCAGGCAGGTCGCCACCACCTGTAGAGTGGCGGTATCTACCTTTGCTACATATCCTAAACGTGCATTGGGGTCTATTTGCACAGGTCCGGCGTATGAACTGACATAAGCGTATCCCTCATGGAAAGTGATGTAACGGCAGTTGGGTATATCGATCGTACCTAAATGACGGGCATTTCTCTTGTCCATCACTTCGATAAAATGGGAACAGTTGATGACGGCATACAATTTTTCACCGTAGATTTGTATATCATTGCCTACGTCTCCCAATTCCAGGACGACGGAAGGGTTGGTCTCCGCGTATATGTTTTTGTGATAGTAGCCTGTAGCATAGTCCATATAATCCAGCGTACATTTATTACTTCCCATGTTGCCTTCGTTCAGCAAGTAGAAGCCTGCAATGGATTTTATATCCATCGGAGCCTGTACCTGTGTGTTGGTAGACCGTACAAGCACCTCGTCTTCCCCCCGACAGGAGCATAACAGAAGACAACTTATGGATAGTAGTAGGATGAGTGATCGTTTTTCCATGCTGATGATCATATTTGGATAGTGAGAATGAATTTATAATTGGTACCGGGCATCGGATAGCATTTCACCACTTCAAATTGTTGGTTGAAGAGGTTGTTTACTTCTGCAGTCAGCCGGTAGGAGGTATGCCGGATACGAAAGCTACGGGAGAGGGAAATGTCGCTCGTATACCATTCCGGTGCATAATTTTCCGGAATGTTGGCCCGTTGGTCGTATCGTTCACCGGTATAAATAAAGCTATAATTGACATCCCAGTTTTTCCAGCTGGCATTGAGAATCAACGAACCGCTATGCCAGGGGATGTAGGGGATCTGATCTCTATAATGTTCCTCTTTGGGATTGGTGAAATCCTGTGCCTTCTGATAAGTATAAGTGAGGCGGGCGTCCATGGAGATTTGTTTGGGCAATATCCAATTGGTCTGTACGGCTACATCCACCCCCCGTATTTCTACCATACCGAGATTCATCATTGTCCAGCGGAACTGGTTGGAAGTGGGGACAGCCACTATTTTATTTTTCACTTCATTGTAGTAAACATCGGTTTGCAGCTCGATGTTCTTTAACCATTTGTCTTGAAGGGTAGGCGCATAAGTAAACCCCAAATTATACTGATTGGTGAATTCGGGCTTTAGTTTGATATTTCCGATAAATGTATAATACAAATCGTTTAGGGTTGGCATACGGAAGATGTTCTTGTAAAACCCCCGCAAATGGAAGTTGACTTTACGTATGGGTTTCCAGGAGGCCACAACGGTGGGGGTGATCTGTTGCTTGTTTTCCATGGACATCGTGTCCGTACGGACGTGATCGAATACGAAGGTGCCCAATACACTGGCCTGCAACTTGAACTGTTCGAAATTCAAGGCGCTTGCTATGGAAACGAGTGTGGTATGCCGGTTGGGGTAAGGGAATTTGTACAGATCGGCATTCAGTTTGTTCCATTGATAGTCCAATGCAATAGATGCACTCCAATGTTTATTGAAAGAGTACAAGTTGGCTGCAGAGAGATAAATTTCCTGTTGCCGGTAATGATTCTCTATATACATCAGGCTGGCGTCTTTGTTGGGGTCGGCAAGGTAATGCAAATAATCATAGGCGTATTTCCCATTGACCAATAGTCCGTATTTTTCAGAGAAATGTTTTTTAAAGGATGATTGGATGAACAGGTTGGTATCCCATTGGCGATCCTCATGAAACAGCTTGTTCCGGACCATGGCTCCGGGAAGCCCTCTTTCAGAGTGATAGAAGTAGGCTTTCCCTTTCCATTCTCCACTATTGATCTTTCCGTATAATCCGCTCTCTACCCGGATGGAATTTACATCTCCATTTTTGCGTACTGCGGTGGTGTCGTATCCTCCGGTTGTTTTGTAGCGGTATTTATAACGTCCGGTGGTGTACATGTATTCGGAACTTAAAGAGGCCGAAAGGCGTTCGTTTAGTTTCTGTTCCCAGAGTACGGAAGGATTGACAACGCCGAAAGATCCGGTCTTGAAGTTTCCCCGGATATTGTATGGTTTGTTTTCACTGAATTTGGGTGTACGGCTTTGCAGATAGACAGTACCCGCTGAACCGAAATCCTTTGCAGACTGGAATATGGCACTGCGTTGTCCGTTGTATAGGGAAATAGCCTCCATATTGTCGAGAGAAAAACGGCCGAGGTCAATTTGCCCGTTTTGTGCGTTTCCCAGTTCGATGCCATCGTAAAAGATACCGACGTGGTTCGTTCCCATACTTCGTATATTAACGGTTTTCAGTCCGCCTATTCCTCCGAAATCTTTAATCTGCACTCCGGAGAAATAGCGTATGGCATCTGCTACAGAGTGTACGGATAGTTTTTCCAATTGCTTTCCTTCCATGATTTGTACAGGAATGATTTCTTTAGATAATGCTCTGGATGAAGTTATCGTAACTTCATCTATATGGTAAATGCGCAACGTGTCTACTCTGTTTTGTTGCGCATGCAATGATGCAGTCAGTGTCAGGAGTATTCCTGCGAACCACTTGGCTTTGATTCCCATGCGTTAATTCATTTGATGGTACTTGTTGCTAAAGTACGGCATATCCGTTTCATAGCTCGTCCTCGAAAGCTATTGAACATGTTGCATGGCAGGTCTTCTGACTTGTTTCTGTGGTAAACGCCTTCCCGATCGACTTTTTGTCTTTCAGTGGCATGAAGTATGTGTTTACCGCATTTCTAATGAAACACACAGCAACGGGACTGTTCAGGATTCTCACCTGATTCCCTTTTAATTATTTTTCCGTATGCGTGGAAAAATAAAACCAATGCATGGCAAATTTATGAATTTATTGAGAAATAGAGATGTATTATGGGAATTTTATTTTTTGCATTAAAGGAAACAGGGAAGCAGACCGAAAATAAACTCAAAAGAAACTGATAAGACTTTTAAGGGGAAAGTGAAAGTTTAAACAGGCTCTTAGCATTGGGGAAACTGGTACACTGAAACAGACGAATGCTATGGTAAATGTGAATAAACTGACATAATTCTGTTATATCATGGTTTCTGCTAACGTGTACTTTGATTAAAAGGCAGCAAATAGAGAAAAAAGTGCATAAAATACTGTATAAAATGCACTTTTTCCTGCATATTTCTATGAAAAAGAGGATGAATATGCACTTTTTCCCGGCAGATTTTCTCATATTTCTCCGGGAGAAACGTTCAGTTTCACTTGGAAAAAGAGTGTAGTTCGTTTTAATCTTTTATAAATCAGCGATTAAAAGTGTTTTTATAAAGATGCAGGTAACGATATAGTAGTGGAAGTTCAGCTACACATTGCATTGCTCTGCATAATTTCAAATATCTCTGTAACACAAAGGTAAGCAATGTTTTTGATGCTTCCAAGTTAATCATAGCATATTTATAGAAGGGTTGACAATTAATTGTCAGCCCTTTTTTTATCCGATATCCTCTGTCATTCTATCAGTCTCTTTTTTAAGAAGGAGAATTGCGTGTATTCCCCTTTCTATCCTGATGAAGAAAAAATATTCTGAAAATTCACATTGATACCAAGTGAGTTACAAGGAAAATGTGGGGCTGGCGGTTACCGTCAGCCCTATTTTTTCATGCCTAATTTTGAAAACTTTGCAACCGAAGAAAGAAAAATAACCCATTAGAACAAAGGAATATTGTATGGAAGAGAACAGAAATGATATTGAGATACTCAAAGCAATGATAAAGGACAACTTTGAGGAACAACGAAAACTGATTGCCAAGCTGGAAACGGCTCTGGAAGCAGTAACCAGTTTCAACGGTAAGCAAATGCTGGACAGCCGGGATATGCGCCTGATGCTGAAAGTATGCGACCGGACACTGATCCGCTGGCGTAATTCCGGGAAACTCCCATTTTTCAAACTCAGCGGCAAGATTTACTTCTGGGCTTCTGACGTATATAAATTCCTGAGAGAAGAATGTCTAAACGAAGATTTCATATCCGATTCTATTAACTCATAAATAAAAATTCACATGGAAAATCAAAGTAAAGTAATCGTCATAGAACGAAACAAATTCGCAGCACTCGTCAAATCACACCGCAAATGCCTCCAGATGCTGAACATCCTGACTTACATCTACACAGTTAAGGAAGTAAGCCTTACCCTGACCTTGCAGGAAATCTGTGAAGTCCTGCACATGACTCCCGAAGAAGTGGAGATACAGCGACAGAAAGGATATATCCGCTTCACGACACAGAAAGGGATGACCGTCTATGAAATCACGGACCTGCTCCGATTGGAAAATATGCTGGAGATGGGGAGCATCTATCGTAAGATCGACAAAAAAGTAATGAACCTCGAACCTCTAAATAATGAATAAACAATGAAAGAAGAAGAGCAAGACAAGAAACAGCGGAAGCGTCTGGTACACGCTTCCCTGTTTAGTGGATTCGGCGCCCCAGACCTGGCTGCCGAATGAATGGGATGGCAGAATGCCTTCCATTGCGAGATAGACGATTTTTGTAATACCATTCTAAATTACTGGTTTAAAGATGCGAAAAGTTATACAGATGTCACAACGACAGATTTCAGGGAATGGAGAGGAAAAATCAATGTCCTTACAGGAGGTTTTCCTTGTCAACCATTCTCCGTCGCAGGCCAAAGAAAGGGAGCGGATGATAACCGCTATCTCTGGCCTCACATGCTCAGGGCCATACATGAGATCAGGCCCGATTGGGTCATTGGTGAGAACGTTGCTGGCATCCTCACGATGGTACAGCCCGG
>CAUEFX010000030.1 GCA_958477465.1 uncultured Bacteroides sp. | reverse complement strand
CAGGGGATTCTGGAGAGAGACCCGAACGGCCGTGAATATTGGACGTACGGAGGCGACTATGGCGTAAACGCTCCGAGTGACGGCAACTTCAACTGCAACGGACTCGTCAACCCCGACCGCACACCGCATCCCGCTATGGCAGAAGTGAAATACGTACATCAGAACATCGCCTTCGAACCGGTTGATTTAGCCAACGGCAGAATACTGGTAAAGAACCGTTTCTATTTTACCAACATAAAGAAATATACGATTTCGTATAACATAGCAGCCAACGGAAAGATTGTAAAAAGCGGAAAGACCTCTCTGGATATCGAGCCGCAAGGTTCCAAGGAATTCACAGTTCCCGTGAACGGACTGAAAGCCAAACCGGGAACTGAGTACTTCATCAATTTCTCCGTAACCACCGTCGAACCGGAGCCTTTGATTCCGGCAGGCCACGAAATAGCCTATGAACAGTTCCGCTTGCCCATCGAACCGCTGGAGCGACCGGCTTTTGCAACCAACGGACCGGCATTGAAAGTGCAGACCGAAGGCAAGAGACTGACAGCAACCTCTTCCAAAGTCAACTTTGTATTCGACATGGAGACAGGGCTTGTCACCTCGTATCAAGTGAACGGCACGGAATATTTTAACGAAGGATTCGGTATCCAACCCAACTTCTGGCGTGCCCCCAATGACAATGATTACGGCAATGGAGAGCCTAAACGCCTCCAGATATGGAAACAGTCAAGCAAAGATTTCAACGTGGCAGACGCCGGCATCGTCATGGATGGCAATGCCGCTATACTGACAGTCAATTACCTGTTAGCAGCCGGCAACCTTTATATCGTAACCTACAGGATTCACCCATCGGGAGTTGTCAAAGTCGATGCACGGTTTACTTCGACAGATATGCAAGCCGCTGAGACAGAAATATCCGAAGCAACCCGCACGGCAACCTTCACTCCCGGTAATGACGAAGTACGCAAAGTCACTGCCAAATTGAACGTTCCCCGCATCGGCATCCGCTTCCGGCTTCCGGCAGAGATGAACAAAGTGGAATACTTCGGGCGCGGACCGGAAGAGAATTATATAGACCGGAATGCAGGTACGCTTATCGGACTGTATAAAACCACAGCCGATAAGATGTATTATAATTACGTCCGTCCGCAGGAAAACGGTCATCACACCGATACACGCTGGCTGAGCCTCAGCAAGAAAAACGGTAAAGGCTTGACCATCATGGCCGACAGCGTCATCGGATTCAACGCTTTACGCAATTCGATTGAAGATTTCGATTCGGAAGAGGCGCTTCCACACCCACGCCAATGGAATAACTTTTCTCCGGAAGAGATAGCCAATCACGATGAAGAAACCGCCCGGAATGTATTGAGAAGGATGCACCATGTCAACGACATCACTCCGCGTGACTTCGTGGAAGTATGTATCGACATGAAGCAACAAGGAGTGGCAGGATACAATAGTTGGGGAGCTCGCCCCGAACCGGCATACACCCTCCCTGCCAACCGGGAATATTATTGGGGATTCACCTTGATACCCAATTAGAAAGAGAATGAAGAAAGAAAAGAATGCAAGAAAGCAAGGAGGAAAGGAATAAAAGAAAGAAAAGGATGTAAGAAAGAAATGCAAGCAAGAAAGGAAGGAATGAAGGAATGAAAGGGAAAGAATAAAGAAAAGAATGAAAAAAGAAATGTTATCATTCTTGGTAGATTAATTATCAGAACATTATTAATTCATCAACTTTAAAAATAAAAATCATGAAAAAATTTTTCGACATTGTGTCACATTTCGAAATCAAAGGAACCATCAGCGACATCAAACCACTGGGTGCCGGGCTTATCAACGATACCTATAAGGTGACTACGGCAGAAGCTGATGCCCCCGACTACGTACTGCAACGCATCAACCATGCCATCTTTCAGAACGTAGAGATGCTGCAAAACAATATCGCCGCAGTGACCGGCCACATTCGCCGCAAACTGACCGAACAGGGAGAGACTGATATAGACCGCAAAGTGCTGACGTTTATAAAAGCCGATAGTGGGAAGACTTATTGGTATGACGGAAAAGATTACTGGCGCGTCATGATATTCATCCCACGAGCGAAAACATACGAAATGGTCAATCCGGAATACTCTTATTATGCCGGCGTTGCTTTCGGTGACTTCCAGGCCAAACTGGCTGATATACCCGAAACATTGGGCGAGACCATCCCCGATTTCCATAACATGGAGTTCCGTCTGAAACAACTGCACGATGCCATCGCAGCCAATGCCGCAGGAAGAGTGGCCGAGGTGCAATACTATATCGACGAAATTGAAAAACGTGCCGATGAGATGTGCAAAGCCGAACGCATGTATCGTGAAGGAAAGTTGCCCAAACGCGTTTGTCACTGTGACACGAAAGTAAACAACATGATGTTTGATGAAGACGGCAAAGTACTCTGTGTGATCGACCTGGATACCGTAATGCCGAGCTTTATCTTCTCCGACTATGGCGATTTCCTTCGTACAGGAGCCAATACCGGTGACGAAGACGACAAAGATCTGAATCGTGTCAACTTCAACATGGAGATATTCAAAGCATTCACCAAAGGTTATCTGGAAGGTGCCCACTCGTTCCTTACGCCGATAGAAATAGAAAATCTGCCATACGCCGCAGCTCTATTCCCCTATATGCAATGCGTACGTTTCCTGACCGATTACATCAACGGGGACACTTATTACAAGATCAAATATCCTGAACACAACCTTGTACGTACCAAAGCACAGTTCAAGCTATTGCAAAGCGTAGAAGAGCACACTCCCGAAATGAAAGCATTCATCAAAGAGTGTCTGGCAGCAAATAAATAAGAGGACACAGAGGGACAGGTGAGGTTATTTTACAAAACCCTCACCGTTCCAAACATAGACAATAGGGCGGCGGATGAACGGTTTCAGTTTGTCTGCCGTCTCTTTTTCCATATATTCAGGAGTAGTCAGTGTAAATGTGAGTGTATTCTCAGAAGCGGAAAGATCGATTTTCGTCAACAGCATATCCGCCTGCAAACGGGCATTGCCATATTCATAGGCTGCGGCTGAATCGGGTGCTTCAAAGAAATCATCCATCACCGGCATAGCGGTAATGAAACCGGACACCGGGAGTTCTTTCCAATCGGTGGTATAAAACCGGATACTGCTGTCGCACACCGGAGCGCATGCGGTAGAGACGGTGCAGATGACCTGTGTCGTATCACTGGTTGCCAGCAGCTTCATCTGCCAGGTACTTTGCGAAGTCGTCCGGAGACGGATATAGTCCTTGCCCAGTTCCGTCATTTCCGACTCCCGTCCGAAGCGGTTCTCGACTTTCGCCTTCATCTTACTTTCCAAAAAGTCAATGCAATCCGCACGGTTTACCGCCGTAAGCAATGGAGACAAGGAGTCCGGCATATTGACAAATACAGTCTTGGCTTCCTGCTGCGCACACAGTGGCGTCACGGCAAACCAACCTAAAACCAAGAGTAATACCCCCAGTCCTTTCCCATTCATGCCGACTCTATTCTTACCCGAATTCAATTTATCTGTTCTTCTCATCATGTCACATTTTAGTTCTATCGATCATTCAAAAAAATCATATACCGCCCGGCATTTCCCATCATCAGCCATACCTCCTCACATGAGAAATCCTATTTGGTTCCCAAATATAGAAAGAACATTCCAATCAGCACCAGGATAAGGTCAATAGCTTTACTTTTTAAATTCTTTTCACGGAAGAACAAGGCTCCGAAGAGGAAAGAAACCACCACGCTGCCACGGCGCACCATCGACACGATGGAAATCATCGAATCTTCATAACTCAAAGCGTAGAAGTACACAAAGTCCGCTGCACAGAGGAATATGGAAATCAGGATAATCGTCCAATCCCAACGGAATGGAGTGGTGGTTTTGCGCTTCGGCCACCAAAGCAATGCCAGGATCGGACACATAATCAACACTTGATATACATTATACCATGACTGCACCAGCATCGGATTGAGGTGCTTCATCAGATATTTGTCATACAGCCCGCTTACGGCTCCCATCACCGCAGCCAGCACAATAAAGAAAATCCATTTGTTGTGTTTGAAATCAATTCCTTCCTTTTTCCCCGACCGGCTCAGCATGAAGAAAGAGAGGACGGCCAGCATCACTCCGATCCATTGATAGAGATTCAGACGCTCTCCGAATACCAACATGGCGCCAACCAGCACCATTACAGGACGGGTAGCATTGATAGGGCCCACAATGGTAAGCGGCAGATGCTTCATTCCGAAATATCCGAATATCCAGGAAGAGAGCACGATAAACGACTTAATTATAATGAATTTGTGCTCCTCCCAACCGACAACAGGCACTTCGAACATTGTTCCACCCAAACAATCCGGAACATACGCAGACAGAAGGATAAAAGGCAGAAAGATCAGACTGGAAAAGATCGTATTCAAAAACAAAACCGGAAGCACGGCATTGTCTCTCAGGGACTGTTTCTTGAACACATCATAAAAACCCAGTAAAGCTGCTGAAAGAAAAGCGAGTAATAACCACATGGAGCGAAATTATTTACGATTAAACGATAAAGAGATTTACGATTAGACGATTGATAATTGACGATTTACAATTGATAATTTATGATTGATAATTTACGTTTGGAGATACTATGGGGGATGATTACCAATGAAGAGGGTTATGTTTTGACAAAAAGAGAATCGGGGTATGCCACATCAACCAAGAAAAGAGCATGCCCGGGAGCCGAGGTACCAGCCTTGCAACGGTCTTGCTGCTCTATGATATTCCGGAAGCCCTCTACCGACAATTTGCCACGTCCCACCTCAAGAAGGGTACCGACAATTGCACGCACCATATTACGCAAGAAACGATCTGCCTGGATGGTAAAGACCCAAGTCGTATCATCCTCCTGAGTCCATCCGGCATGCATTATCCTGCATAGATTGGTTTTCGTATCCGTATGCAATTTACTGAAACTTGTAAAATCCGAGTAATCGAATAAAGTGGCGGCGGCCCGGTTCATCCGGTCATAATCGAGGGCGCTATGCACACGATAGCGATACTGGCGTCCAAAAGGGTACTTGGCAGTCGTCACATAATACTTGTAGGTACGCGCCGTCGCATCAAAACGTGCATGGGCATCTTCTTTCACCGGACAGACTTTAAAAACGGAAATATCCGGAGGCAGCAAACGGTTCAGTTTCTCCGTCACGGCCGCAGTATCCAGCTCCTCCTCATTATCAAAATGAGCCACCATCAGCGAAGCATGCACTCCGGCATCGGTTCTTCCGGCACCCACCACCTCTACTTCCCTCCGCAGAAAGGTAGACAATGCTTTCATCAGGCACTCCTGCACACTGCATCCATTGGGTTGAATCTGCCAACCGTGGTAGTTGGTTCCGTCATAAGCCAAATAAATAAAGTATCTTTGCACGCTTCTATCCGATTATAAGTTTTCGCGTGCAAAGGTAATTATTTTAATCGAGAATCAGGAATTATCCGTTGAATTCGCGTAGGTAAGTCACAGCAAAATCTAACAACTCAGATAATTCCAAAGATAGAATGGATACTCTTATTTTAGTGAAACTATACGACAAATATTAGATCATTTCAATATACTCTCTTACTCTATCAAAAGCATTTTTAAACAAAAGAACTGTGGTTTTAAATGAAAGAGAGCCGTGTTTTTAAATGAAAGAAACTGTAGCGAGTGTGGATTTTTCATAAAATGTATTGCTTTATATCTTTCAAATTTGTATATTTGGAGAAAATAGAAAGTAAACCAATTAATCAATTCGCCATGAGTAGTAATATTTTTCTAATCATCGCACTTGTCACAACAGGCATTTTCGCAATACAATTCATCCTATCCCTCTTTTTCGGTGATATAAATGCCGATGCCGACATCGATACAGATATTAGCAGCGTAGTGTCTTTCAAAGGCTTGACACACTTCGGCATCGGTTTCGGATGGTACATGTATCTGCAACAGGATACAGAAGTGATTACGTATGTAGTAGGTATACTCGTAGGGCTACTGTTTGTTGTTGCCGTATGGTTCCTTTATAAAAAGGCATACCAATTGCAACAAGAGAACCGCTCGGAGAACACAGAACAACTGGTAGGACGCGAATGTACGATTTACTTCAACCAAGGCAGCGGAAAATACACTGTGCAGGTGAAGCGGGACGGGGCCATGAGAGAAGTGGATGTCATCTCCGAATCTTCCAAAGTCTATCGGACAGGAGACAAAGCGATCATCTCTGCTTATAAAGAAGGAACACTGTACATTCCTTGAGAAGGGAGAATTAAGAGAGGAGAGGTGAAAAAGGAATGTCAGAAAGAAAGAAAGGTGAGAAAGGAAAGCCGAAGAAAGAGAAAAGAGGAAAAATCCAAAATATAAAAATAAGTTGAACATTAAACATTTACAATTAAAATGACGCAGGGAATTATTATTATGGCCGTGATTCTGGTAGCGGTGATTTTGCTTACATTCATCGGGATTCTATCCCGCTACAGGAAATGTAAGAGCGACGAAGTATTGGTAGTTTATGGCAAGACAGGAAGAGACAAGAAGTCGGCGAAGCTTTATCACGGTGGTGCGGCTTTCGTATGGCCTATCCTCCAAGGATACGAATTCCTGTCGATGAAGCCTATGCAGATCGACTGCAAACTCACAGGAGCGCTGTCGGCACAGAATATTCGCGTGGATGTGCCCACCACCATTACAGTAGCCATCAGCACTGATCCGGAAGTAATGCAGAACGCTGCGGAACGTATGCTGGGATTGAGTATGGACGACAAACAAAACTTGATCACAGACGTAGTATACGGACAGATGCGTCTGGTGATTGCCGATATGACAATTGAAGAGTTAAACTCCGACCGCGACAAATTTCTGTCGAAGGTGAAAGATAACATCGATACGGAGTTGCGCAAATTCGGTCTGTATCTGATGAATATCAATATCAGTGATATCCGAGATGCTGCCAACTACATCGTCAATCTGGGTAAAGAAGCGGAAAGCAAAGCGTTGAACGAAGCACAAGCCAACATCGAGGAGCAGGAAAAACTCGGTGCCATCAAGATTGCCAACCAGATAAAGGAACGTGAAACCAAAGTGGCAGAAACCCGCAAAGACCAGGATATCGCCATTGCCGAAACGAAAAAGTTACAGGAAATCTCCGTTGCTAATGCCGACAAAGACCGTATCTCGCAAGTGGCAATAGCCAACGCGGAAAAAGAATCGCAGGTGGCCAGAGCGGAAGCTGATAAAAACATACGTATCGAACAGGCCAATACTGAAAAGGAGAGCCGTATTGCGGAACTGAACTCCGACATGGAGATAAAACAGGCTGAGGCAGGCAAGAAAGCGGCTATCGGACGAAATGAAGCACAAAAAGAAGTAGCCAAATCAAATGCTGAATTGGCTGTGACGCAGGCAAATGCCGATAAAGAAGCCGGAGAAGCAGCTGCAAAATCGGAAGCCGCCGTACAAACAGCAAGAGAAGTTGCCCAAAAAGAGGTGGAAGAGGCTAAAGCCCGAAAAGTAGAATCATCGCTGAAAGCGGAAAAGATAGTTCCGGCAGAGGTGGCCCGTCAAGAAGCGATCTTACAAGCGGAAGCTGTGGCAGAAAAAATCACCCGCGAAGCGGAGGCCCGTGCGAAAGCCACACTGGCACAAGCGGAAGCTGAGGCTAAAGCAATCCGGCTGAAATTGGAAGCCGAAGCCGAAGGTAAGAAGCGTTCGTTATTGGCCGAAGCCGAAGGATTCGAAGCCATGGTGCGTGCCGCAGAATCCAACCCTGCCATTGCCATCCAGTATAAGATGGTGGATCAGTGGAAAGAAATTGCAGGTGAACAGGTGAAAGCATTCGAACACATGAATCTGGGAAATATCACCGTATTCGATGGTGGAAACGGTGGCACAAGCAATTTCCTCAATACACTGGTGAAGACGGTAGCACCAAGTTTGGGGGTACTCGACAAACTGCCAATCGGCGAAACCGTAAAAGGAATCATAAACCCGGATAGCAAAGAAGAAAAGAAAGAGGAGAAACCGGAAGAGAAGAAGAAATAAACGGGCGCTGAATTCCTTTTTTACATCATTCATAAATCCCATTCAAAGAGGGTAAGTCAAAACTCAAATCCCGTTACCATCCGTAACTTTTCCGAGGATTTATTTTTGTTTTGACTTACCCTTTTTCGGGTTATTCACCCAATCATTTCACATAAAAAGTTTATCTTTGCGTCCACAAAATAAAAACGGAGTTTATACCTATGCGCTTTCACTATCATTATCCAATCTGTTTATTTCTGTCTATCGTACTTATCAGTTTCACCGGATGCAAAAAGAAAGATATGTCACTCAAACTGAACGAACCGCGAAACATCAAAGGGGTCATCAGCTACAAACGCTCTTTCGGAGATTTGAACGACAAACATCTCAAAGCCGCTCAAAGTCTGGGAATCCGCCCGCTCGCTTCGCGGGAAGAAGCAGAACGAATGAAAGAGAAACTGGTACAGATCAGAAACAACGGACATTACAGCGTCGATTCACTGACACATTCCATTCCATTTCTCATCCCGCGCGCCGCTACTCTATTGGACACGATAAGCATCAATTTCCTCGACTCGCTTACTTCCAAAGGTCTGAATCCTAATAAGATAATGGTAACCTCCGTGCTCCGTACAGAAGACGATGTGAAACGTTTGCGGCGCAGAAACGTAAACGCATCGAAAAACTCCGCCCACTTTTACGGAACGACTTTCGATGTAAGCTGGAAGCGTTTCAAAAAAATAGAAGACGAAGACGGACGTCCGCTACAGGATGTATCTGCCGACACTCTGAAACTCGTACTTGCCGAAGTTCTGAGAGATTTGCGCAAAGCAGACAAATGTTTCATCAAATACGAGCTAAAACAGGGGTGCTTCCACATTACTGCCAGATAAGCCGGAGTATAGGAATGAAAGATATCGGGTTGGGGGAATTAAAATATTTCCGTCCTAACATTCAAAGTATTCAAACCTTTCATTAAATTTGCGGATATTTTTCTTTAATACAATTCAATGATAGAAAAACTGATTGTTCTGGAGGACATCGATCCAGTAATCTTTTATGGTGTCAACAACGCCAACATACAATTAATTAAAGCTTTATATCCGAAGCTACGCATTGTTGCCCGTGGCAATGTCATTAAAGTGATGGGTGACGAGGAGGAGATGTGCGCTTTCGAAGAAAACATCATCAAACTGGAGAAATACTGCGCAGAATACAATTCACTGAAAGAGGAAGTTATTATTGACATCGTCAAAGGGAATGCCCCGCAAGCCGAGCAGACCGGAAATGTAATCGTATTCAGCGTAACCGGTAAGCCGATTATTCCCCGTAGTGAAAACCAGTTGAAGCTGGTAGAAGGTTTCGCCAAAAACGACATGGTATTTGCGATCGGCCCTGCCGGTTCGGGAAAGACATATACAGCCATTGCCCTGGCCGTCCGTGCACTGAAAAACAAGGAGATAAAGAAAATCATCCTCAGTCGCCCTGCTGTGGAAGCCGGAGAGAAGTTAGGCTTCCTGCCCGGTGACATGAAAGATAAGATAGACCCGTATCTGCAACCGCTCTACGATGCTTTGCAAGACATGATTCCGGCAGTCAAGCTGAAAGAATACATGGAACTGAATATCATCCAGATTGCTCCGCTCGCTTTCATGCGCGGACGTACGCTGAATGATGCGGTCGTCATTCTGGATGAAGCGCAGAATACCACCACCCAGCAAATCAAAATGTTTCTGACCCGCATGGGTATGAACACCAAGATGATTGTGACCGGAGACATGACGCAGATCGACCTGCCGGCTTCGCAAACATCGGGATTGGTACAGGCACTCCGTATCTTGAAAGGAGTAAAGGGTATCAGCTTCGTAGAGTTGAATAAAAAAGACATTGTCCGCCATAAACTGGTAGAACGCATCGTAGACGCCTACGAGAAATTCGACAAGGAGGTGAAAGCCGAACGGGAGAAGGCCAAAAGCGAAAAAGCGCAGGCAACCGACAATGAAATAAGTAAGAAGTAATTTCTGGTTGCAACCATCAGCCTACTTACGTGTAAAATTGAAATAATGGTCATGACCATAGGACATAAATTGTAAACAAAATGATGAAAGCATTAACAAAAACAGAGTTCAACTTTCCGGGACAAAAGAGTGTGTACCACGGAAAAGTACGCGATGTGTACAACATCAACGGTGAAAAATTAGTCATGGTAGCTACCGACCGTATTTCGGCCTTTGATGTAGTATTGCCTGAGGGTATTCCGTATAAAGGACAAATGCT
Source organism: uncultured Bacteroides sp. (assembly GCA_958477465.1). GTDB lineage: Bacteria > Bacteroidota > Bacteroidia > Bacteroidales > Bacteroidaceae > Bacteroides. The sequence continues at coordinate 36,257 of CAUEFX010000030.1, read as the reverse complement.
GAACCAGATTGCAGCCAAATTCCTCGATGCAACGACAGACATCTGTCCGAACTGGAAACTTGCCACCCCGGACCCAATGGTTACGGTAGGTGTACTTTGCGAAGGCTTCCCGGTGGAAATGATTGTACGCGGTTACCTTTGCGGAAGTGCATGGCGCGCTTACAAGAGTGGCGTACGTGAAATATGCGGAGTGAAACTGCCGGACGGAATGCGTGAAAACGAAAAATTCCCGGAACCGATCATAACCCCTACCACGAAAGCCGAGATGGGACTGCACGACGAGGACATCTCCAAAGAAGAGATTCTGAAACAAGGCCTGGCTACTCCGGAAGAATATGCGATCCTTGAAAAATATACGTTAGCTCTCTTCAAACGCGGTACGGAAATCGCTGCCAAACGCGGACTGATCCTGGTCGATACCAAATACGAATTCGGCAAGCACAACGGCACCATTTACCTGATGGATGAAATCCATACACCGGATTCAAGCCGTTATTTCTATTCGGAAGGCTATCAGGAACGTTTCGAAAAAGGAGAAGCACAAAAACAGCTCTCCAAAGAATTCGTACGCGAATGGCTGATGGATAACGGATTCCAAGGAAAAGAGGGACAGAAAGTACCCGAAATGACGCCGGGAATCGTACAGAGTATCAGCGACCGCTATATCGAACTTTTCGAAAACATCACCGGAGAAAAATTTGTGAAGGAAGATACGAGCAATATCACCGCACGTATCGAAAAGAACGTAACGGATTTCCTGAAAAAATAATGAACTACCCACAAGAATATATCAAGCCTTACGGCACGGAGGGAAAGAAGAGCGAACAGGTGGAACAGATGTTCGACAACATCGCCCCGGCGTATGACATGCTGAATCATACCCTGTCATTGGGCATCGACAGAAGCTGGAGACGCAAAGCAATCAAATGGCTGCGCCCTTTCCAACCGCAACGCGTGATGGATGTGGCCACCGGTACCGGCGATTTTGCCATACTGGCCTACAACATGCTCCGTCCCGAACAACTGATAGGAACGGATATTTCTGAAGGCATGATGAATGTGGGACGTGAAAAAGTAAAAAAAGTGGGTCTCTCGGACAAAATCTCTTTTGTCCGGGAAGACTGCACTTCTCTCTCGTTTGCCGACAACAGTTTTGACGCTGTCACCGTCGCCTTTGGCATCCGCAACTTTGAAGATCTGGACAAAGGGCTCTCTGAGATGTGCCGTGTGCTCATTCCCGGCGGTCATTTAGTGATACTGGAATTAACCACTCCCGACCGTTTTCCGATGAAACAGCTGTTTGCCCTTTATTCCAAAATCGTCATTCCTGTTTTAGGCAAGTTATTTTCAAAAGACAACAGTGCCTACCGCTATCTGCCGCAAACGATCAAGGTCTTCCCACAGGGAGAGGTCATGACGAAAAGTATTGCGCGAGCAGGATTCAGCCGGGTGGAGTTTCGCCGGCTGACATTTGGCATCTGTACACTTTATACGGCTACGAAATAATGAATAATGCACCAATATGCTGATACGCCAACATGCCAATTGGCTGTGCGATGAAACGATCTTAAAATTGGTACATTGACATATTTGACACATTAAATAATTATCAATATGCAGAAATATGGTTTAATCGGTTATCCGCTAAAGCATTCGTTCTCTATCGACTATTTCAACGAGAAGTTCCATTCGGAAGGGATAGATGCGGAATATGTCAACTTCGAGATTCCGGAAATCAATGACTTTATGGAAGTTATTGAAGAGAATCCGAACTTATGTGGCCTAAATGTGACGATACCCTACAAAGAACAGGTGATTCCGTTTCTGGATTCATTAGATCCGGATACAGCCAAAATAGGCGCGGTAAATGTTATCAAAATTATCCGCCAACCCAAAGGAAAGGTAAAATTAGTAGGCTACAATTCCGACATTATCGGCTTCACAAAATCAATACAACCCCTGTTATTGCCATCACACAAGAAAGCGCTGATTTTAGGAACGGGTGGAGCTTCCAAAGCTGTTTTTCACGGGCTCAAAAACTTAGGAATCGAAGGGATGTTCGTTTCCCGTACACACAAACCGGGAATGTTGACCTATGAAGAACTGACGCCGGAAGTAATGGCCGAATACACCGTGATTGTCAACTGTACACCGGTAGGAATGTATCCGAAAGTCGATTTTTGCCCCGATATACCTTATGATTTGCTGACGCCCAACCATTTGCTTTATGATTTGTTGTATAATCCAAACGTTACACTCTTCATGAAAAAAGGAGAAGAGCGTGGCGCCATCACCAAAAACGGACTGGAGATGCTTCTGCTACAAGCATTTGCCGCATGGGAAATATGGAATAAATAACATAGAACATGAAGAAAGGATTAAAAAGAGGTTGGATATTGGGAGGTATCTTTTTATTGTTGATACTAACCGGCTGTACGATCGGAGGAAGTTATTATATGCTCAACTTTTCACTTACTCCGAATGCCAGAATACGCGCCAAAGATGCTGATTCTTACAGTTATCTATATGCCAATTATCCTTTTCTTCGCTCCTGGGTAGACAGTCTCAATCAGGTAAACGCCCTGAGAGATACATTTATCTTAAACCCGGAAGGTGTGCGCCTGCATGCCTACTATATCGCCGCTCCTAAGCCTACACCGAAAACAGCAGTCATCGTACACGGCTATACCGACAATGCAATAAGAATGTTTATGATCGGTTATCTGTATAATCACGACTTACAGTTCAACGTCCTCTTGCCCGACTTGCAGCACCATGGCGAGAGTGGAGGGCCCGCCATACAAATGGGATGGAAAGACCGTCTCGATGTACTGCAATGGATGCATGTGGCCAACCGGATTTACGGTGACAGCACCCGAATGGTCGTTCATGGCATCTCTATGGGAGGTGCTACCACTATGATGGTGGCCGGAGAAGAACAGCCGGAATTCGTCAGGTGTTTTGTGGAAGACTGCGGATATACCAGTGTATGGGATGAGTTTTCACATGAACTGAAATCGACTTTTCACTTACCAAAGTTTCCGTTGATGTACACAACGAGCTGGCTGTGCGAGCAGAAGTACGGATGGAATTTCAAAGAAGCCTCTTCGCTAAAACAAGTCGAGAAGGCGGCTCTTCCCATGTTTTTCATACATGGTGATAAAGACACTTACGTACCGACCTGGATGGTCTACCCTCTCTATGAAGCCAAATCGGCTCCCAAAGAGTTGTGGATCGTGCCGGGAGCGGAGCATGCCGTATCTTACAAAGAAAATAAGACGGAATATACCAACCGTGTAAAGAACTTCGTAGACAAGTATATCGAATAAAAAAATAAAAGTAGTTATATTTGTGGACGATAACGAAAACTATTATGAAACAAATACTGACTTTTATACTGTTCACATTTCTCTTACTGCCCTCACAAGCACAGGAGAAAATATATACTGTAGACAATATTCCGAAAGTACATCTGGAAAATAAATTCCGGTATGTATGCAATCCTGCAAATATCCTATCTCAGGCAGCCTGTGACAGCATTGACCATATACTCTACAATCTGGAAGAAAAAACCGGGATAGAAACAGTCGTTGCCGTGGTTCCTTCCATCGGGCAAGAGGATTGTTTTGATTTCACCCATCAACTGCTCAACCAGTGGGGAGTAGGCAAAAAAGAGAAAAACAACGGACTGGTCATTCTTTTGGTAACCGACCAGCGTTGTATTCAGTTCTATACCGGATATGGGCTTGAAGGTGATCTGCCCGATGCCATCTGTAAACGGATACAGACACAAGACATGATTCCATACCTGAAAACAGGCAATTGGGATGCAGGAATGGTTAGTGGCATAAGTGCTGTATGCAGACGTCTGGACGGATCGATGGAGAATGATACCGCCGGCGATGACGAAGATATTTCATGGTCGATGATCTTACTGATTGTTGCCGGTTTTGTAGGAGTGATATCTATTTTCAGCATACTTGCGGTAAGAGCTGCCACCCGCTGTCCTCAATGTGGCAAACACAAGTTGCAGCGCACCGGCAGTAAAGTCGTATCCAAGCGTAATGGGGTGAAAACGGAAGATGTCACCTATACTTGCCGGAATTGCGGACACACCGTAGTGCGTCGGCAACAAACGTACGATGACGACTATCACGGACGTGGCAGTGGCGGCAGTGGTCCGCTCATCGGCGGCTTCGGAGGTGGAGGCGGCGGTGGTTTCAGTGGCGGCAGTTTCGGTGGCGGTATGGGCGGAGGCGGAGGAGCCGGTTCCCGTTTCTAAAGACCTCCGATACGGATGAACGCCCCTATGGCCCTCCAAAAAATGCCAAGAACAGAGAAAACAAAAAAGTATAAACAACAATAAAAGCAGAAAGAAAATGAAAAGATCAACTATTATCATTATTGCCGTAGTGGCGGTTATCGCTATATGGGCCGTAAGCATGTACAACGGTCTGGTTACTATGGATGAAAATGTGAACAGCCAATGGGCCAACGTAGAAACACAGTATCAACGCCGTGCCGATCTGATTCCGAATCTGGTAAATACAGTGAAAGGATATGCATCTCACGAGAAGGAGACGCTGGAAAGTGTAGTGGAAGCTCGCAGTAAGGCTACGCAGATGCAGATAAATGCCGATGACCTGACTCCGGAGAAGCTGGCAGAATATCAGAAAGCACAAGGTGCAGTGACTTCCGCCTTAGGTAAACTGCTTGCCATCACCGAGAATTATCCGGACTTAAAAGCCAACCAGAATTTCCTTGAGCTACAAGCACAACTGGAAGGAACGGAAAACCGTATCAATGTGGCCCGTACCAACTTTAACAATGCCGCACAGGCCTACAATACAGCCATCCGCCGTTTCCCAAAAAGTCTCTTTGCATCGATGTTCGGTTTTGACAAACACGCTTATTTCGAAGCTGCCGAAGGAAGCGCAACCGCTCCAACGGTAAGTTTTTAAATAAAACTCTTTCAGCCGAACTCATGTTAAATGTTGGCTATACGGAAAAAAAGCAGTACTTTTGCCACCGTATACAAAACCCTATAACTCATGAGTAATCAACGATACATGATGCGAGGTGTCAGCGCATCAAAAGAGGATGTGCACAATGCCATCAAGAACATAGACAAAGGTATTTTCCCACAAGCTTTTTGTAAAATCATTCCCGACATTTTAGGTGGAGATCCGGAGTATTGCAATATCATGCACGCCGATGGCGCCGGAACAAAATCATCTCTTGCCTATATGTATTGGAAAGAGACCGGCGACCTGTCCGTATGGAAAGGTATCGCACAGGATGCACTGATTATGAACATCGACGACCTGCTTTGTGTAGGTGCCGTAGACAATATTCTTGTATCATCGACTATCGGCCGCAACAAACTTCTTATTCCGGGCGAAGTCATCTCTGCCATTATCAACGGGACAGATGAACTATTGGCCGAACTCCGCGAAATGGGAGTCGGTGTATACGCCACCGGAGGCGAAACTGCCGATGTTGGCGACCTTGTACGCACGATTATCGTAGACAGCACCGTAACTTGCCGCATGAAACGTGCAGATGTTATCAACAATGCCAACATCCGTCCGGGTGACGTGATTGTCGGTCTTGCTTCTTTCGGGCAGGCCACATACGAAAAAGAATACAACGGTGGTATGGGAAGCAACGGACTGACCAGCGCCCGTCATGATGTATTTGCCAAATACCTGGCAGAGAAATATCCCGAAAGCTATGATGCAGCCGTTCCGGAAGAGCTCGTCTACTCCGGCGGATTAAAACTGACGGATGCTGTGGAAGGTTCACCGATCAATGCCGGCAAATTAGTGCTCTCTCCCACCCGCACATACGCCCCGGTAGTAAAGAAACTGCTGGATGCGCTGCGTCCCGACATCCACGGTATGGTACACTGTTCGGGTGGCGCACAAACCAAAGTTCTGCATTTCGTAGACAAGGTACGCGTAGTGAAAGATAATCTTTTCCCCGTTCCTCCGTTGTTCAAGACCATCCAGGAACAAAGCGGCACAGACTGGGCAGAGATGTATAAGGTATTCAATATGGGACACCGTCTTGAAGTATACCTCTCACCCGAACATGCCGAAAAAGTAATCGCCATCAGCGAATCTTTCGGTATCCCCGCACAAATTGTAGGACGTATCGAAGAGAGTGATCAAAAAGAATTGATTATCAAAAGCGAATTCGGAGAATTTAAATATTAAATAATGTGCCAATATGCCAATTAGAGAATGAGATATTATTCATTGGCACATTATTATTAATCAAACTAATAGTCTTCATGGCAGATAGCAACAATATATTAGAGAAATTAGACGGTCTTGTGGCTCGTTTTGAGGAAGTTTCTACCCTCATTACCGACCCGGCAGTGATTGCCGATCAAAAACGTTATGTAAAGCTGACCAAAGAGTATAAAGAACTTGACGACCTGATGAAGGCCCGCAAGGAATACATGCAGATATTGGCTAACATTGAAGAAGCCAAAGATATACTTGCCAACGAATCGGATGCCGACATGCGCGAAATGGCAAAAGAAGAGTTGGACAACAGCCAGGAACGTCTTCCCGAACTGGAAGAGGAGATAAAAATCCTGCTTGTACCGGCAGATCCACAAGACAGTAAAAATGCCATTCTTGAAATACGTGGTGGTACGGGTGGCGATGAAGCTGCTATCTTTGCCGGTGATCTTTTCCGTATGTATGCTAAGTTCTGTGAGTCTAAAGGTTGGAAGTTGGAAGTATCCAGTGCCAATGAAGGAGCAGCGGGCGGATACAAAGAAATCATTTGCAGCATCACGGGAGATAATGTGTACGGAACAATGAAATATGAATCGGGAGTACATCGTGTACAACGCGTACCTGCCACTGAGACACAGGGACGTGTACATACTTCTGCCGCTTCCGTAGCCGTACTTCCCGAAGCGGAAGAGTTCGATGTCGTGATCAATGAAGGAGAAATCAAATGGGACACATTCCGTTCCGGTGGCGCAGGTGGTCAGAATGTGAATAAAGTAGAATCGGGAGTCCGCCTACGCTACATCTGGAAAAATCCGAATACAGGCACTTCCGAAGAGATCCTCATCGAGTGTACGGAAACCCGTGACCAACCGAAAAACAAAGAACGCGCCCTCGCACGTCTGCGTACTTTTATCTATGACAAAGAGCACCAAAAGTACATCGACGACATCGCCTCCAAACGCAAAACAATGGTTTCTACAGGTGACCGTTCCGCCAAAATCCGTACCTACAACTATCCGCAAGGACGTATTACCGATCATCGAATCAATTATACAATCTATAACCTTGCCGCATTCATGGACGGAGATATCCAAGAGTGCATAGACAAACTGACTGTAGCCGAAAATACGGAACGGCTCAAAGAGAGCGAACTCTAAAAAAGAAGATATTCCAATCGTAAAATCGTAAATATAAAAGATGAACAAACAAGAATTATTCGAAAATATCAAACGCAAAAAATCATTCCTTTGCGTTGGTCTTGATACAGACATCAAAAAAATACCGGATCACCTCTTGGATGAAGCCGATCCGATCTTTGCTTTCAACAAAGCAATTATTGACGCGACTGCCGATCTTTGTATCGCCTATAAACCGAATTTAGCATTCTACGAAAGTATGGGTGTAAAAGGTTGGATCGCATTTGAAGAGACAGTGAAGTATATCAAAGAGAATTATCCCGACCAGTTTATCATTGCCGATGCAAAACGCGGCGACATTGGAAATACATCTGCCATGTATGCCCGTACTTTCTTTGAAGAACTGGACATAGACTCGGTTACTGTTGCACCATACATGGGTGAAGACAGTGTTACACCCTTTCTGACCTATGAGGGAAAATGGGTAATCCTTCTTGCCCTCACCAGTAACAAAGGTTCACATGACTTCCAATTGACAGAAGATGTCAATGGAGAACGCCTTTTTGAGAAAGTATTGCGGAAATCTCAAGAATGGGCCGGTGACGAACAGATGATGTACGTAGTAGGTGCTACTCAAGGACGTGCCTTTGAAGATATCCGCAAAATTGCTCCCGACCATTTCTTGCTCGTACCCGGTGTAGGCGCACAAGGCGGTTCGCTCGAGGAGGTGTGCAAATATGGAATGAACGCTACCTGCGGATTGATCGTAAACTCTTCCCGCGGAATTATTTATGCAGACAAAACCGTAAACTTTGCACAAGCTGCCAGAAAAGCTGCACAAGAGATACAGGCGCAAATGGCAGAAGAGCTGAAAAAAGTGATTAACAATCACTAATCACTTATCACTAAACAGATGGCTTACGAAAGAAAGATAATAAATGATCCGGTATTCGGATTCATCAACATACCGAAGGGGTTGCTGTACGACATCGTACGGCATCCCATCTTGCAACGCCTGACCCGTATCAAACAGGTAGGATTGTCATCGGTAGTATATCCCGGAGCACAGCATACCCGTTTCCAACACTCATTGGGAGCATTCTACCTGATGAGCGAAGCTATTATGCAACTCGCTTCTAAAGGAAATTTTATCTTCGACAGTGAAGCTGAAGCCGTACAGGCGGCAATCCTGTTACATGACATCGGACATGGTCCTTTCTCGCATGTACTTGAAGATACGATTGTAAAAGGCGTATCGCATGAGGAAATTTCCCTTATGCTGATGGAACGCATGAACAAGGAGATGAACGGACAGCTCAGCCTTGCGATACAGATATTCAAAGACGAATATCCCAAACGTTTCCTCCACCAACTCGTAAGCGGACAGTTAGACATGGACCGTCTCGACTACCTCCGCCGGGACAGCTTTTATACAGGAGTCACGGAAGGCAATATCGGTTCTGCCCGTATCATAAAAATGCTCGATGTAGCGGATGATCATCTGGTGGTAGAATCCAAAGGCATCTATTCCATCGAGAACTTTCTTACGGCCCGCCGGTTGATGTATTGGCAAGTATACCTGCACAAGACATCGGTAGCCTACGAGCGGATGCTTATCAGCACCTTGCTACGAGCCAAAGAACTTGCGCACAAAGGAGTAGAACTATTCGCTTCACCGGCACTCCGTTTCTTTCTGTACAACGATATCGATCCGGAAAAGTTTCATGAGGATCCCGAATGTCTGGAAAAATTTATCCAACTGGACGACAACGATATATGGACTTCACTTAAGGTATGGAGTACCCATCCGGACAAAGTGCTCTCTACGCTCAGTCTCGGAATGATCAATCGTAATATCTTTAAAGTGGAAATTTCTTCCGAACCCATTAGTGAGGAAAGAAAAAAAGAATTAACTTTGCAAATAAGCCGGCAATTAGGCATCACACTTTCCGAAGCGAACTATTTTGTTTCTACCCCCAGCATCGAAAAGAATATGTACGAACCGGCAGATGACAGTATTGATATTATCTATAAAGACGGCACAATCAAAAATATTGCCGAAGCATCGGATATGTTAAATATCTCGTTGCTTTCTAAAAAGGTAAAGAAATACTATATCTGCTACCAACGTTTGCACATACAAGTATAAAATATTCATTAAAGAGTAAGGATATATAAAAAAAAAGTCCGTTATTTGTGCTCTGATAGAGGTGCGCATACAGAAGCAGACCCTGTCAGACATATAAAAAACGGAAAAAAATCATATAATAATAGAGTAAGAACATGGAGTTTTCGGCCAAGCAAATTGCAGCATTTATCCAAGGAGAAGTTATAGGAGATGAAAACGCAACTGTACATACGTTCGCTAAAATAGAAGAAGGAATACCGGGGGCAATCTCATTCCTTTCCAATCCAAAGTATACACCTTATATATATGAAAGCAAATCCAGCATCATACTGGTAAATAAAGATTTTGAGCCGGAACATGAAATAAAGGCTACTTTAATAAAGGTAGACAATGCCTACGAAAGCCTTGCCAAATTGATGAATCTCTACGAAATGAGCAAACCGAAGAAACAAGGTATCGACTCATTGGCATTCGTCTCTCCCACTGCACGTATCGGTGAAAATGTATATATCGGAGCATTTGCCTACATCGGAGAAAACACGGTTATCGGAGATAATACCCTCGTTTATCCTCACACCTATGTAGGAGATAATGTGAAGGTCGGCAATAACTGCCTTCTTTATTCTAATGTAACGGTCTACCACGATTGCCGCATAGGCAATGAATGTATCTTACATTCCGGGGCAGTAATCGGAGCAGACGGTTTTGGTTTCGCACCGACCCCGCAAGGCTATGAAAAGATTCCTCAAATCGGTATTGTCATCCTTGAAGATAGAGTAGACATTGGCGCCAACACTTGCGTTGACCGCGCAACAATGGGGGCGACAATCGTTCACAGTGGCGTTAAACTGGATAACCTTGTGCAAGTGGCACACAATGACGAAGTTGGTTCACATACGGTTATGGCAGCCCAAGTAGGAATTGCCGGTTCTACTAAAATAGGAGAATGGTGTATGTTCGGCGGGCAAGTAGGCATTGCAGGTCATATCAAAATCGGTGATAAGGTGAATCTCGGAGCACAATCCGGTGTACCGGGTAGCATCAAATCCGAAAGCCAGCTAATCGGCACTCCTCCAATGGATCCGAAACAGTACTTCAAAGCAGCCGTCGTACATAAAAACTTACCGGAGATGCAACAAGAACTGCGTAATCTGCGCAAAGAGCTTGAAGAATTAAAACAACAACTAATAAATAAGTAACCAATGCTGAAACAAAAAACTCTGAAGGATAGCTTTTCACTGAGAGGAAAAGGTCTTCACACTGGTCTTGATCTGACAGTAACATTTAACCCTGCACCCGAAAACCACGGATACAAGATCCAACGTATCGATTTGGAGGGACAACCGGTTATTGATGCTGTGGCAGACAACGTGACAGAGACGACACGTGGTACTGTGTTAAGTAAAAATGGAGTAAAAGTAAGCACCGTTGAACATGGAATGGCTGCTCTTTATGCCTTAGGTATAGACAACTGCCTCATTCAAGTAAACGGTCCGGAGTTTCCTATTCTGGACGGTAGTGCACAATATTACGTACAAGAGATAGAAAAGGCCGGTATAGAGGAGCAAAACGCTGTCAAGGATTTTTATATAATCAAATCAAAAATCGAATTCCGCGACGAGAAGACCGGTTCGTCCATCATCGTATTGCCGGACGAAAATTTCAGTCTGAACGTATTGGTATCCTACGACTCTACGATCATTCCCAACCAGTTTGCAACACTGGAAGATATGAGTAAGTTCAAAGAGGAAGTAGCTGCCAGCCGCACTTTCGTATTTGTCCGTGAGATCGAACCGTTGTTATCGGCCGGACTGATCAAAGGAGGTGACTTAGACAATGCCATCGTTATCTATGAGCGTAAGATGTCTCAGGAAAGTTACGATAAACTGGCGGATGTCATGGGAGTTCCCCACATGGATGCCAACCAATTGGGATACATTAACCACAAGCCGTTGGTATGGCCCAATGAATGTGCCCGTCACAAGCTGCTCGATGTCATCGGCGACCTTGCCCTTATCGGAAAACCCATCAAAGGACGCATCATTGCCACCCGCCCGGGACATACGATCAACAACAAGTTTGCCCGTCAGATGCGTAAAGAGATCCGTTTGCACGAAATACAGGCTCCCATATACAACTGTAATGAAGCACCTATCATGGATGTAAACCGCATCCGCGAACTGCTTCCTCACCGGTATCCATTCCAGTTGGTGGATAAAGTGATTGAAATTGGTGCCAACTATATCGTAGGTATCAAGAATGTCACATCCAATGAGCCTTTCTTCCAAGGCCACTTCCCCGAAGAACCGGTAATGCCGGGAGTGCTTCAGATAGAAGCGATGGCACAGATCGGAGGATTGCTCGTACTCAATTCAGTAGACGAGCCTAACCGCTATTCTACCTATTTCATGAAAATAGACGGTGTGAAATTCCGCCAGAAAGTAGTGCCGGGAGATACTCTGATCTTTCGGGTAGAACTGTTAGCTCCTATTCGGCGAGGCATATCCACTATGAAAGGTTACGCTTTTGTAGGTGAAAAGGTAGTATGTGAAGCGGAATTTATGGCTCAAATAGTAAAAAACAAATAAATTATGATAAGTCCCTTAGCGTATATTCACCCTGAAGCAAAAATCGGGGAAAACGTAGAGATCGGTCCTTTCGTTTACATCGATAAGAATGTGGTGATCGGCGATAATAACAAAATTATGCCCAATGCCAATATCTTATATGGTTCGCGTATCGGCAACGGGAACACTATTTTTCCGGGTGTCGTTATCGGTGCTATTCCACAAGATCTCAAATTCCGTGGAGAAGAAAGTACTGCCGAAATCGGAGACAATAACCTCATTCGCGAGAATGTAACTATCAATCGTGGTACGGCAGCCAAAGGAAAAACCATCGTTGGCAGTAATAACCTTCTGATGGAAGGCGTGCATGTAGCCCACGATGCTATCATTGGCAATGGCTGTATTATTGGTAACGCAACCAAAATGGCAGGAGAAATTATCATCGATGATAATGCCATTATCAGCGGTGCCGTATTAATGCACCAATTCTGCCGTGTAGGCGGATATGTTATGATTCAGGGCGGATCACGTTTCAGTAAAAACATCCCCCCTTACATCATTGCCGGACGCGAACCCATCGCTTACTGCGGAATCAATATCATCGGTCTTCGCCGCCGTGGATTCTCCAATGAAGTAATTGAAAGCATCCACAATGCTTACCGAATTATCTACCAAAGCGGTTTAAATATTTCCGATGCTCTTATAAAGGTGGAAGCAGAGATAGAGATGAGTCCGGAAATAGAATATATTATCAGTTTTATACGCAACTCAGAACGGGGAATCATTAAATAACAAATCTGTTTATTGACGCATATATATATTGAAATTTTAAAATATTATCATTATGATATACAGATTTACCATCATATCTGATGAGGTAGATAATTTCGTCAGAGAAATACAAATTGATCCGGAAGCTACTTTTTATGACTTCCATGAAGCGATATTAAAATCGACCGGGTATACCGACGATCAGATGACCTCCTTTTTCCTTTGTGACGATGACTGGGAAAAAGAGAAAGAGATCACGCTGGAAGAGATGGATAATAGTCCGGAAATGGACAGTTGGGTAATGAAAGATACCACCCTTAACGAACTGATTGAAGATGAAAAGCAGAAACTGCTCTATGTATTCGATTATATGACAGAGCGCTGTTTCTTCATAGAGCTGTCTGAGATCATCACCGGAAAAGAGATGAAAGGTGCCAAGTGTACAAAGAAAGCCGGAGATGCACCGAAACAGACCATGGATTTTGAGGAGATGGCTGCTACCGGCGGTTCATTGGACTTGGATGAAAACTTCTACGGCGACCAAGATTTCGACCTTGAGGACTTTGATGCCGATGGTTTTGATATGGGTGGCGGTGCATCGGAAGCAGGTTCTTTTGACGAAGATAGATTTTAAGCCCCAATAATATCGGATTTACGATTAGACGATTTACTATTTACGATTGGAAATACAGTTTTCCAAATAGTCAATCATCTAATCGTAAACCGGATTATACGCCCAAAGACTCATTGAGTTCTCATCTCTCCGATCTTGTAATCGCTTATTATTCTCCTTACGAAGACATAAATAAGGCAAGACCCTCGGCTAATTGTAACAAGATTTTCAATCGGTTAATTGTAACGAGATTCTCTAATCGTCTAATTGTAAATTATCTAATCGTAAATCCTTTTATGCCCTCTCCTACCCTTATCGTCCTTATAGGCCCTACCGGAGTTGGAAAGACGGAGTTAAGCCTCCGGTTAGCGGAACACTCTCATACAAGTATTGTTTCTGCCGATTCCAGGCAGATTTATGCAGACCTTAAAATAGGTACCGCCGCCCCTACTCCGGAGCAACTGAAGCGAGTGCCTCATTATCTGGTAGGAACGCTAAAACTCACCGATTATTATAGTGCGGCACGTTATGAAGAGGAAGCAATGGCTATTCTCGAAAAGTTATTTCAAGAACATGAAGTAGTCATTCTCACAGGAGGCTCAATGATGTATGTGGATGCTATATGCAAAGGTATTGATGACATTCCTACTGTGGATGCAGAAACACGGGAGATGCTGTTGCAAAAATACGAGGAAGAGGGGCTTGAGAATCTCTGTTCCGAACTGAAACTGCTCGATCCGGAGTATTATAAAATCGTTGATTTAAAGAATCCCAAACGGGTAATCCACGCCCTCGAAATCTGTTATATGACCGGAAAAACCTATACCTCTTTCCGGACGCAAAAAAGAAAAGAGCGTCCTTTCCGTATCCTAAAAATAGGATTGATACGCGACCGGACCGAGCTTTACGACCGTATCAACCGCCGGGTAGACGCAATGATGGAAGAAGGATTGCTTGAAGAGGTACGAAAGGTATATCCCTATCGCTCACTTAACTCACTCAATACGGTAGGATACAAAGAGATCTTCAATTATCTGGACGGGACTTGGGAACTCCCCTTTGCCATTGAAAAGATAAAGCAAAATTCACGTATCTATTCGCGTAAACAGATGACCTGGTTCAAGCGGGATGAAGAGATACAGTGGTTTCACCCTGATCAGGAAGAAGAAATCATGCAAATGTTGCAAAACATGGGATATCATTCGTAAAGACTGCAATATAAAAAGAGGCAGTAGAAAATCAGTAGGGATAAATATAAATCTTTGTAGAAAATATCTTTGCAACTCTAAAAAAAAGAGCAAGGAGCGTCTTTCCTTAGGAACGCCCCTTGCTAAAACAATCAAGAGAGAGAGAATTAGAGTATTTTAATCTGCTTTTAGAGTAATAGTCAGCGGATCGGCATCTTTTACCTTGATTTTTTCTGCTTGCATGCCGACATAGCTGACAGAAAGAACAGCACCTTTCGGAGCACCCAACTTAAAAGTTCCGTTAAGATCGGTAACACTTCCTACTGTTGTACCTTCAATTAGTACACAGGCTCCGATAACCGGATTGCCATTCACATCACACACTTTTCCCGTCACCAAATTTTCATTGCCGGATGTGCCCGGAAATGCAGTTGCTCCATTGACGCTTTTTGAACCGTTGGAATCCGGTTTTTCCTGAAGAGCCCCTATCTTATCATCTGATGTTTTTTCACTCTGTCTGGCCTGATGTTCTTCCTTTGTCAATAGAGTTATGACAATAGCCCCTTCTTTTGCACGAGAACCATAGATGGCTGTTGCCGATGCATCTTTCAAGACAGTGATTGATTTTATCCAGTTCGGGTCAATCGCATTGAAGGTATTTCGGGCAATTTCCTTACCGTCGACTATGACAAGCGGTCCGCCTGCACTCTTTTCAGAAGAAGCAGTATCGCCCGAACTGTTGCCACCAAGCCGGAAAAATACCGGAAGCGTGTATACCACATCTACCGCTTTACCACCTTGCATTCCAGGTGTCCAGTCCGGCATACCCTTTATGAGCCGGATAGCTTCTTCATCCAGATAAGAATCAACGCTCCGGGCCACCTCTGGAGAAACAATCTTCCCTTCCTTGTTGACAACAAACCGTACGATAACACGACCTTGCGTCCCCTTCTCTTTTGCTATTGCTGGATAATTCATATTCTCCCGCAAATAGTCCATCAGAGCTCCATTGCCACCCGGAAATTCAGGCATTTTTTCTACGACCCAAAAGACACCGCCTTCAGAGGATTTCCCATTATTCCTCTTTTTCTTCACATCTGCCGTATCCTTTACTACAGGAATCTCCGGTACATCGGTGGAATTTATCACTGTGTTTACCTCAGCAACAACATTTTCCGCCGTTTTTGTTTCTACAATTACTGCCAAATCATTAACTTTGACAGCTGAAATTTCTTCTGCTTTTTGAGAAATTTCGGGACGGGCAAAAGCAGTTACTGTAATAGCTGCTAACGGAAGTACATACAAATACTTCAAACGTGCCCACGGATTTGATTTTTCTTTTAACATCATAGTGATACGTTTTTTAAGTGTACTGTGATTAAAGCTGTTGGCCATAGAGTAGAGCCTTGTGCCGACAGCTTTTTTTATTAATAATAATTGATATTGCTTTGCGTCAACACCCTCCTTGATTACAGTCTCATCCGCTTCATATTCATGAATATTCTGCAGTTCTTGTTTCAATAACCACGATGCAGGATTAAACCATTGAAAAACGATACAAAGATCGGCAACCAACAGATCGATGGAGTGATGATTTCTGATATGTGCTGTTTCGTGAATGAGTATCTCCCGCCCATTCTCTTCAAGATCGGCCTCAGAGATAACAATATATCTCATCCAACTGAAAGGAGCAATTTTTCTATCATGTATAATGAGCCGGATACCGGAGTGAAACCTCTCTTTTCTGCCCGAACGGAGCAACAACAGCAAACGGATAAGTGAATAAACATTGCGGCATGCGAAGAATATGATACCGGCAAGATAAATAATCAAAGCTATCTGAATACCGGATAAAGTGGCATCCTTAACCTCAATCGGAGCAACAACCGCAGTATCCTGAGAGTAGAAATCAGCCATGGTAAGAAGCTGTTCTAAAGTCAGCATGGTATGTGTCATCTCCGTGGGCTGTGCAACGGTCACCTCAAACAACGGTATGAGTAACGACAAAAAAAGGATTCCCAATAAAGCGATCCGATTAAAGCGGTGAAAAGTTTCTTTACTCAGCAATAATCTATAAAAAAGATAGAATAATGCCAGGCAAACAGATGACTTCAATATGTAGACGAAAAAGACTCCCATAAGTTTTTTCTTTTATGGCACATGTTACTTCTTGTTATGTGCATTCTCCACTTCACGTATAAGCTGTTTAAGGTCATCGAGCGAAATGTCTTCCTCACTGACCAATGAAGAGACAGCGCTGAGATAAGAATTATTGAAATACTTACGGATGACATTTTTCAACGTTCCTTTATGAAAGTCTTCCTCACTGACCGTAGCATAATATTGATAGGTATTCCCATAGGTCTTATGAGCGAGGAATCCTTTGTCTTCCAATCCCCTGACAATAGTAGACAATGTATTGAAATGCGGTTTCGGCTCATCATAAAAAGCCAGCATTTCTTTCACAAACAGAGGGCCTTTCTTCCAGAAAAAGCCCATGATTTCTTCTTCTTTAGCAGTTAATCCTTTCATATCTGTACCAATATTTACGACAAATAACGAAACTTTTTAGTTCATAAACTAATTTTTATAGTTAACAATCGCTAAAGTGCAATTAAATACAAGAGTCTGTTCAAATTTAGTACATATCATTCAGGCACGACCCCTTCATTTGCATAAAAGAGCCGTGCCATTGGAAAGTTATTTTAGAGAATGTTTTTCTGCTTTAGAGAAGAGGATAGCAGACCGACCACACCAAATGCGTGAAAACTGAAAAAATGAGGCAAAAAGGAGTTCGTTATTTACTCACTACTTATTTGCTGTTCTAATACTCCTTTACTGTTTAAATACTACGTTTATAAAATCAGCAATATCCTTTATGATGTACTCCGGCACAGGACTGGGGTGCATATACTCAAAAGGAGTAGATTTCCCGCTCCCTTCCTGCAAGACGTGGTTCAATTTAGGATACGATTTAAAGAACACATTCGGATTACGATACAATCCAAAGCGCCACATTCCAAAATCTTGCATCGTCACTTGATAGTCGCGTTCACCTTGTAACACAAGGAAAGGAAGCTTCAACATCCGGGCTGTCTCAACCGGTTGATATTCTATTTCCATTTTCCGGTATGACTCCGGAAGCGAATTCATCACCTGCTCTACCGCCGCTTTCACATCCGACTGCGTACCCGAAAGAGAAGAGATATATGTTATCTGCTCGGTCAATAGCTGCTCCATCTTCCGCACCGGTCCGGCCAAACTGATAATACCTCCCAAACACCCTTCACCGGCCCGTTGTGCAATACGCGGGACTAACATTCCACCCAAACTATGTCCCAACACATAAACTCTCGTTGAGTCAATCTCCGGCAATGATTTCACTAACCGAACAGCCGAAATCACATCATCAACCACTTCATTATCGAAGGTCGCCTCCACACCTTGGGGATATACAGCCGTGCCATACACCTTAGTACGCTTATCGTAACGCAAAACAGCTATACCTTGCCCAGCCAATCCCCAAGCTATATCGCGGAAAGGCTTATTGGGTCCCACTGTTTCGTCCCGGTCATTCGGTCCGGAACCATGCACAAGGATCAGTACGGGAAGTCGGGAAGCACCCTTAGGCAGAGTCAATGTACCGGGTAAGCGGAAAGTATCAGTAGAAATCTCCACATCCTTTTCCTCCAACTTCTTTTTATTGAACTTCACAGGTTTAGCATCAACTACAGAAGTAGCCAAAGTAAAAGTAAGCGTACTTGCCTTACCGTCTTCATCGAATGCAACAGTGAACCGCATGGTATTCTTTTCGAAACGTACATCACAATAATACATAGTGATTCCTTCCGCCATTTCTATTTTCCACTTTCCACGAGACTTAAACTTACCCATCTGCTTCTCCAACTGCCGGAAGCTGTCACCAAACACCACCGGAGCCACTTTCTTGCGAATGGTATCATTCATACGTACATGCACACTATCTCCTTGTCCCGCAACAATAAACTTATACAACTGCTCGGCAGTTTTTAAATTTTCTTTATGACTTTGGGCACACACAGGCTGCAAGATTCCCCAAAGCAAAACCAACAAAAATACGACCTTTTGCCACATGCTTCTTTTCCTATATTCCAATTTAATGATAACACTCCTTCTCTATTTTCTCACGAAATGTATTGTTTTTTATACCTAAAGCTGCAATAGAAAGTAAAAAAAATACGTTATTAACGTTTATTACAGAACAAGAAAAGAAAAAGAGCCGTATCAAACTCTGTTTGGAGTAATGATACGGCTCTTTTATGCCTCTCTGTTACAATCTGTAGCTTTCCAGAAGAACCGTTCTTATTTTGACGTTCTCCGTGAAATGCTAAAAGCTTATTTACGAACCGGCACATTAATCCTTTGTTAATGCCTGCCTAATATCAGCCAACAAATCGTCAGCATCTTCAAGACCGACAGAAAGACGAATTGTCTTCTGGCTGATATCCATACTTTGCCTTTGTTCTTCGGTAAAAGTTCCATAAATAGTGCTGGCAGGATGAATGGCAAGTGTCTTATTATCAAACAGGTTGGTTGCCCTGCGAATGAGCTGCAGATGGTTCATAAAGCGGTAACAGGCTTCACGCGAAGCAAGATCGAATGTCAGCATCGCTCCGGGATAAGGCCCGAACTGTTCCGTACTCAACCGATTAAAAGGATTGGATTCGAGTCCGGTATAATTAACCGACTCTATCTGAGGAAAATCCTGCAAACGCTTTGCCAGTTCCAGACATGTAGACGCCTGCCGTGCATAGCGGACCTCCATTGTTTCCAAGCCAAGACTCTGCATATAAGCAACCTGCGGAGTCATATAAGCTCCCAAATTACGATGAATTTCTTTACGGAGTTTGGCTGTAAAAGCAGATTTGCCGAATTGTGCCGCCATCGGGCTCAACTTTGCCGAACGGCTCCAATCCAATGTACCATAATCGAGAACAAGACCACCCAGGCTGGTTGCTCCACCGGAAATATATTTGGTACTGGAAACAACCTCAATATCCACTCCGAATTCACGGGCATGGAATATATGAAAAGGAATAACAGTCGTATCTGCCACCAAAGGTGCTCCCACCTGATGGGCAATATCGGCAAGTGCTTTCAAATCAGCAACCTCAAGTTGGGGATTGGTGATGACTTCAAGAAAAATCGCACAGGTATTTTCATCCACCCGTTCACGCACTTCCTCCGGATTCGTCAGATCACAAAACCGGGCTTCGACTCCGAATGCCGCTAAAGTATTTTTAAAAAAAGAATAGGTATTGCCAAATAAGTGAGGAGAAGTGACAATATTCGCACCAGAGCGGGCCAATGTAATGAAAACATTGCTGACAGCCGCCATACCGGAATTCAAGGCCGTCACACTCAGTGCACCTGTGATAGCCTGAATGCGCTTCTCGAAATACTGAACAGTAGGATTGGTTATCCGTGAATAGGCATGATCGGCCGTGCGGCCGCAGAAAGCCTCTTCCATGGCCTCCGCCGTATCGAATTCATAAGCAGCCGTGTTGTATACCGGCATAGAAAGAGAATGATAAGCATCTTCTTTATCAAAAGGAGTATGCAGAAGTTGTGCTTCAAAACTGTTCTTATCCATCAGACTTTCAATTTTGTTATGTATTGTATAAAGTGGATTATCTGTTACAGGCTTCACGCAACTGTCCCAGTGCCCTTTCGAGCACGCTGCGCGGACAAGCTACATTAAGCCGCATAAATCCTTCGCCTTCTTTTCCGAAAGTGGTACCGTTATTGAGTGCCAGATGTGCACCGTCCACAAACAGATCGACCAACTCTTTCTGGTTTAATCCCAAAGCCCGGCAATCGAGAAATATAAGGTAAGAAGCCTGCGGACGGATCATGCGAATACCCGGAATATAGTCCCGTAGATATTTTTCGGTAAAGTCGATGTTAGCCTGAATATAGGCAATCACCTGGTCGAGCCATTCGGTTCCGTTATTATAGGCAGCGGCCACACTGAGGTAAGCGAACAAATGTCCCTCGTTAAGTTCACTGGCCTCCATATATTCCTGAAAACGACGGCGTATTCCGCTATCCTCAATGATGCAATACGAACTTGCCAACCCCGGCATATTGAATGCTTTACTGGGAGACATGAACACAAGAGAGTTCCGGCGCGCCTTGTCCGATACCAATGCAAAAGTAGAATGCTTGTATGGCGGCAGTGTCAAATCGGCATGAATTTCATCGGAGATGACCAGCGTACCGCTTTCATAACAAATCTCAGCTATCTGTTCCAGTTCTTCAGCCGTCCATACACGCCCGCCCGGATTATGAGGATTACTCAGGATAAGCATTTTACATCCTTGTACATCCTTGCGGAAG
Organism: uncultured Bacteroides sp.; assembly: GCA_958477465.1. Taxonomy (GTDB): domain Bacteria; phylum Bacteroidota; class Bacteroidia; order Bacteroidales; family Bacteroidaceae; genus Bacteroides. Next base: position 15,226 of record CAUEFX010000030.1, on the reverse strand, counting down.
CGTTCGAAATCAATATGATACTGACCGTCCCGAAGCACCAGCGGACTGTAAACCACTTCGCGCTGATTCTTCTCCGTTACCAAAAAGAAAGGATGATACACCGGTGGCATTACCATAACCTTATCCCCTTTTTCCGTAAAACACTGTATGGCAAACGCCAGCCCACGCACAATACCGGGCACAAAAGTAAGCATCTCACGGGTCACCTTCCACTGATAGCGCTGTTGCAGCCAATTTATAATGGAAGTATACCACTCTTCACAAGCAAAAGTATATCCCAGGATTTCGTGTTCCAAACGTTTTTTCAGTGCATCTATCACAAACGGAGGTGTACGAAAATCCATATCCGCCACCCACAGGGGAAGCAAATCGTTTCGCCCCCATCGTTCGCCAACGGCATCCCATTTTATGCAATCCGTTCCGCGACGATCGATTATTTCATCGAAATTATATTTCATTTTACATTCCATTTTTTGCGGTTATCTGTCTGCAAAAGTACAATTCATCTGTTGCAAAATGAAAGCAGAAGAGAGAAAATTACTTTAAGAAGCACAAAAATACCACAATTGTGGTAGATGATACGACATAAAGCAAGCCTGTCTTGATTTCTTTTTTGTACTTTTGTGCACTCTAAAAAACATTATATGACGAAAGCCCTGTTTTTTGATATTGACGGAACATTGGTGAGTTTCGAAACTCATGCCATTCCGGCATCTACCATCGAGGCACTGACCGTTGCCCACAAGAAAGGCATCAAAATCTTTATTGCCACAGGACGCCCCAAGGCGATTATCAACAACCTGGCGGATATACAGGACCGCGGATTGATAGACGGTTACATTACGATGAACGGTGCCTACTGTTTCGTAGGCAATGAAGTAATTTACAAAAGCCCCATTCCTGCCGGAGATGTACGGGCACTGGCACAGGTTTGCGAGCAGAAAGGATACCCCTGCATATTTGTAGGAGAGCATGCAATATCCGTATGCCAACCCAACAAATTGGTTCACGACATCTTTTATGATTTCCTGCATGTAGACGAGATTCCCGTGACGACTTTCGAAAAAGCCGTGCAGGAAGAAATCTTCCAGATGACTCCATTTATCACCGCAGAAGAAGAGATTGAGATACAGCCGCAAATTCCCAATTGCGAGTCCGGCCGTTGGTTTCCGGCTTTTGCAGACATCACGGCAAAAGGGAATACAAAGCAGAAAGGTATCGATGAAATTATAGCCCGTTTCGGCTTTAAGTTGGAAGAGACAATGTCATTCGGTGACGGTGGCAATGATGTCAGCATGTTGCGCCATGCCGCCATCGGTGTAGCCATGGGCAATGCCAAAGAGGAAGTGAAACAGACGGCAGACTATGTGACAGCTTCCGTTGACGATGACGGAATTGCCAAAGCACTGAAACACTTCGGAATAATTTAACCCCGGAAAGAGACTGCCCTATGACCGTAGACACCGACAACAAAGAATTTCAGGATGCGCTGAACCTCATCCAGTACACCCGGCAATCCGTCTTTCTGACAGGAAAGGCCGGCACGGGTAAATCCACATTCCTACGGTATGTCTGCGCCAATACGAAAAAGAAATATGTCGTTCTCGCTCCTACCGGCATTGCCGCAATCAACGCCGGAGGAAGTACGATGCACAGCTTCTTCAAGCTCCCGTTCTATCCCATCCTACCGGACGATCCGAACCTGAGTCTTCAACGCGGACGCATCCATGAGTTTTTCAAGTATGCCAAGCCGCACCGCAAGTTGCTCGAGCAGATCGAGCTGGTCATCATTGATGAGATCTCGATGGTACGTGCAGATATTATAGATGCGGTAGACCGTATTCTGCGCGTCTACTCCCGTAATCTGCGCGAGCCGTTCGGTGGAAAGCAAATTCTGCTCGTCGGTGATGTGTTTCAGTTGGAGCCGGTTGTAAAAAATGACGAGCGGGAGATTCTGAACCGCTTCTATCCCACTCCTTATTTCTTCTCCGCCCGTGTATTCAGTGAGATAGACCTCGTCTCCATCGAATTGCAAAAAGTATACCGACAGACCGATCCGGTATTTGTCAGCGTGCTCGACCATATCCGCAACAACACTGCCGGTGCAGCCGATCTGCAACTGCTGAACACACGCTACGGCACACAGATTGAACAGAATGAGGAAGATATGTACATCACTCTTGCCACCCGAAGAGACAATGTAGACTACATTAATGACAAAAAACTGGCGGAACTTCCCGGCGACCCAGTCACCTTTGAGGGGGAAATCGAAGGAGACTTTCCGGAAAGCAGTCTGCCAACTTCCAAAGATCTGGTATTAAAACCGGGTGCACAGATTATTTTCATCAAAAACGATTACGACCGCCGTTGGGTAAACGGCACCATCGGCACCATATCCGGTATCGACGACGAGGACGGCACCATCTATGTAATAACCGATGATGGAAAAGAATGCGATGTAAAACTCGATTCCTGGCGGAACATCCGATACCGGTACAACGAAGAGAAAAAAGAGATAGAAGAGGAAGTGTTGGGTACTTTCACCCAATACCCTATCCGGCTGGCATGGGCCATTACAGTGCACAAAAGTCAGGGACTGACTTTCAGCCGGGTGGTCATCGACTTCACGGGCGGTGTCTTTGCCGGCGGACAAGCCTATGTGGCACTCAGCCGTTGCACCTCACTGGAGGGTATCCAATTGAAGAAACCGATCAGCCGCGCCGACATTTTCGTACGCCAGGAAATTGTAAACTTCGCCCAACGTTTCAACAACCGGCAGGCAATAGACAAAGCCTTGAAACAAGCGCAAGCCGATGTGCAATATGTAGCGGCCGTCCGGGCATTCGACCGTGGAGACATGGAAGAGTGCCTGGAGCAGTTCTTTCGCGCCATCCATTCGCGATATGACATAGAGAAACCGGTTCCCAGAAGATTTATCCGCCGGAAACTGGAAGTAATCAACACCCTGCGCGAGCAAAACCGGCAATTGAAAGAGCAAATGCGCTCCCAGCAGGAGTATCTGAAAAAATACGCCCGCGAATACCTGTTGATGGGAAACGAATGTATCACGCAGGCACATGATGCACGTGCCGCACTGGCAAACTATAACAAAGCACTGGAACTCTATCCGAATTATACGGATGCCTGGATACGGAAAGGAATCACCTTGTTCAACAACAAAGAATGGTTCGATGCCGAAAATTGTTTCAACACAGCCATACGCATCAGCCCTACCAGCTTCAAGGCCTTTTACAACCGGGGAAAACTCCGTCTGAAAGCTGAAAAGACAGAAGGGGCAATCGCCGATCTCGATAAAGCGACTACACTGAAGCCGGAACACGCCAAGGCGCATGAACTTTTCGGTGACGCCCTGCTGAAAGCCGGCAAGGAGGTAGAAGCCGCCATCCAATGGCGTATCGCCGAAGAACTCAACAAAAAAGCAGCTTCAGCACGGGGAGGCACGGAAAACGAAGGGTATAAAGATGATAAAAAGTAACATCTAAAATGAGAATAATCATTTCATCACAATAGTAACTTAGCGTAGAGTAACTTAGTGTAGAAAATAAGTTTAAATTCATCAGTCACCAACTGATAAATAGAAAACTTTTCATTAGTTTTGCTATCTCAATAACATATTAATCATAAAACCTACAAAATGAAAAAAGGTCTGAAAATTACAGCTATTGCATTGGGAGTACTCCTACTGCTGATGCTTATTCTTCCTTTTGCTTTCCGTGGTAAAATAGAAAGCATTGTAAAAACCGAAGGAAACAAAATGCTCAATGCGCAGTTTGACTTTCGCAGTCTCGACATTAGCCTGTTCCGTAACTTCCCCAAAGCATCTATTACACTCAGTGATTTCTGGTTGCGGGGAGTAGGCGAGTTCGAAAACGATACGCTTGTTCAAGCAGGCGAAGTGGTTGCCGCCATCGATCTTCTATCACTTTTTGGAGACAGCGGATACGATATTTCCAAAATACAAATCGAAGATACACGCCTGCACGCTATTGTCCTTGCAGACGGACGCCCCAACTGGGATGTGATGAAACCGGACAGCACCTCTACCGATACAACAGAAGAGGCTACAGACGATTCACCTTTTAAGATACAGCTGAAACGGTTCGTGATAAAGAACATGAATCTGATTTACGATGACCGGCAGAGTGATATGTATGCCGACATCCGTAACCTCAACGCACTCTGTTCGGGCGATTTAGGCAGTGATCGTACCACCTTGAAACTGGAGGCAGAAACAGAAGCACTGACTTATAAGATAGGCGGAATACCTTTCCTCTCTAATGCCAACATCTATACAAAAATGGATGTGGATGCCGATCTGGCAAACAACAAATTTACCTTGAAGGACAATGAGTTCCGGTTAAATGCCATCAAAGCTGGTATCGACGGCTGGGTGGAATTAAAAGATCCCGCCATCGACATGGATCTCCAACTGAACACCAACGAGGTAGGATTCAAAGAAATCCTTTCGCTGATCCCTGCCATCTATGCAAAAGATTTTGACGGACTGAAAACAGACGGTACCGCCACCCTCACCGCCAACGCAAAAGGTACAATGGTGGGCGACAGCATCGTTCCGCAGTTTGATATAGCCATGGTTGTGAAAAATGCCATGTTCCGCTATCCGTCTCTTCCGGCAGGAGTAGACCAGATAAACATCAATGCCGAAGTCAAGAATCCGGGCGGTTCCATCGACCTGACTACCGTCAATATCCAACCGTTCAGTTTCCGGCTTGCCGATAACCCCTTCAGCATGACTGCTGATGTAAAAACGCCTGTCAGTGATCCGGACTTCCGTGCAGCAGCCAAAGGAGTGCTCAATCTGGGCATGATAAAGCAAGTATATCCATTGGATGATATGGAGCTGAACGGTACAATCAACGCAGACATGCAGATTGCCGGACGATTGTCATATATCGAGAAAGAACAGTACGACCGCGTACAGGCTTCAGGTACGATCGGACTTACGGATATGAAGTTAAAGATGAAAGACATACCGAATGTAGATATCCACAAATCACTCTTCACCTTTACACCGAAATACCTGCAACTGAGCGAGACAACCGTCAACATCGGGCAAAACGACCTCACCGCCGACAGCCGTTTCGAGAACTACTTGGGTTATGCGCTGAAAGGTACGACCCTGAAAGGTACGCTCAACATACGGTCCAACCACCTCAACCTGAACGACTTCATGACAACGGCAGCCGACAGTACCGCACAAGAGGAAACAACACTGGAGACAGCAACAAGCATTATCGAAGTGCCCCGTAACATCGACTTCCAGATGGATGCCAATTTGAAAGAAGTTCTGTTCGACAAGATGGCTTTCAAAGACATGAATGGAAAGCTGATCGTGAAAGACGGTAAGGTAGATATGAAAAATCTATCCATGAATACGATGGGAGGAAATGTAGTCATGAACGGATACTACTCTACCGCCGACGTGACAAAGCCGGAAATAAATGCAGGTTTCAAACTGAATGCCCTGAGCTTTGCACAAGTATACAAAGAATTGGATATGGTACAGCAACTTGCACCGGTCTTCGAGAATCTGAAAGGAAACTTCTCCGGCAGTATGAAAGTACAAACCGTGCTGGATGCCTCCATGAGTCCTGTACTGGAAACAATGCAAGGCAAGGGTAGTCTTTCGACGAAAGATCTCAGCTTGAGCGGCGTTAAAATCATAGACCAGATAGCCGAATCGGTGAATAAACCCGATCTGAAAGATATGAAAGTGAAAGACATGACACTGGACTTCACCATCGAAAACGGAAGAGTGACTACCCAACCATTCGATATCAAACTCGGAGACTATACCATGAACCTCTCCGGTAGTACGGGATTGGATCAGACTATCGACTATTCCGGCAAAATCAAACTTCCGGCTTCCGCAGGCAACCTTTCCAAGCTGACAACCCTCGATCTGAAAATCGGCGGTTCGTTTACCTCACCCAAAGTATCAATCGATACCAAAAGTATGGCGAACCAGGCTGTAGAAGCCGTGGCAGACAAAGCTGTCAGCGAAATAGGAAAGAAACTCGGACTGGACTCTGCCGCCACAGGCAATAAAGAAGAGCTGAAAGAGGCAGTCAAAGAAAAAGCCGCCGAAAAAGCGCTGGATTTCTTAAAGAAGAAATTGAAATAAGGATTAGTCAATGGTTGGTGATTAGTCAGTGGTTAGCCAGTGATAAGTGATTAGCAGGTAGCGCAATAATGTTGCCGTATGATGATATTCACTTATCACTGACCGTCCTCACTAATCACTTACCATTAACTATTTATTATTAATTGCTAACCGTTTATTACTAATACCACTCGTTTATCACTAATCACTAAATTCCATCATCATGCTGCTAAAACTTTACGAAAAGAACAATAATCCGCAAGACTTGCAAGAAGTTGTGGATATATTAAATGATGGGGGACTTATTATCTATCCCACCGATACGATGTACGCCATCGGGTGCCATGGATTAAAGGAACGTGCCATTGAACGCATTTGCCGCATCAAGGACATTGACCCGCGAAAAAATAATCTCTCTATTATTTGTTATGACTTAAGTAGTATCAGTGAATACGCAAAAGTAAACAACAATACTTTTAAGCTGATGAAGAGAAATCTTCCCGGACCTTTCACCTTTATCTTGAACGGGACAAATAAACTGCCTAAGATTTTCCGGAATAGAAAAGAAGTGGGTATCCGTATGCCCGACAATCATATCATCCGTGAAATTGCACGGTTGCTCGATGCACCTATCATGACAACAACGCTTCCCCACGAAGCAGATGAGGATTTGGAATATATGACTGATCCGGAACTGATTGACGAAAAATTCGGAGAAGTGGTAGATCTCGTCATCGATGGAGGGATAGGAGGAATAGAACCGTCAACAATAGTAAGCTGTACAGAAGAGACTCCGGAAATTGTCCGCCAGGGGAAGGGAGTATTGGAAGAGATTTAAGAGACTCCGAAAATTGTCCGCCCAAGGAGAAAGAAGAGAAGCACTGAAAGGAAATTTAAAAGATAAAATCACCACAGAGTACACAGAGGAACACAGAGTAACATTTTTGCCGGTATGTTTTTGAAATCATAATATTTGAGTGCTTGAACCGAATCCCCAAGAATAAAAACAAAGCCGATAAAAGTAAATATGTCAAAACGCTGGCACAACCTTTTTTATGCACAAGGGGATGTGTCAAAACTAAGGCACATCCCCTTTTATTTTAAAATTAATCTCAACCGGCCCAGCAAACCGTGTGACACCGATTGAGAGGCAGTTACATCAAACTCCCGTTGTTATCGCTCTATACTTGACTATTTAATCAGTAACTCCTGATTATTTAATCAACGATTCCGGGTCCAAATGACCAGCTTCAATATCCTTGAAATAACGATATGTTCCTACTTTCAGTTCTACCGTAGCCGCATCATCACAAACGATGATACCCTTTTCATGCATCTGCAGTGCACTGATTGTCCACATCTGAGTAACGGCGCCTTCCACTGCATGATACAAGGCACGGGCTTTGTTGTGGCCATTTACGATAATCATCACTTCTCTGGCAGAAAGCACGGTTCCCACGCCCACTGTCAAAGCCGTTTTCGGCACTTTGTTAATATCATTATCAAAGAAACGAGAGTTAGCGATGATCGTATCCGTAGTCAGTGTTTTCTGACGGGTACGTGAAGACAGGGAAGAACCCGGTTCATTGAAAGCAATATGTCCGTCCGGACCGATACCTCCCATGAAAAGGTCGATGCCTCCATAAGATTTGATCTTTTCTTCATAACGTGCACATTCAGCATCCAGATCAGCGGCATTACCATTCAATATATTGGTATTTTCCGGTTTGATATCGATATGGCTGAAGAAATTATTCCACATAAAAGAATAATAGCTTTCCGGATGTTCTTTCGGCAAACCTACATATTCGTCCATATTGAAAGTAACAACGTTCTCGAAAGATACGAGACCTTTTTTGTTCAGGTCGATTAAGCCTTTGTACATGCCCAAAGGAGAAGAACCGGTAGGACATCCCAAAACGAACGGTTTTTCTGCTGTAGGATTAGCAGCTTTGATTTTAGCAGCAACATAGTGCGCTGCCCACTGAGATACGGACTGATAGTCCGGCTGAATGATTAATCTCATTGTTCTTAATTTTATTAGATTAATAAATAGGTTGATTCTATTATTAGAGCCTATTTGAATTTTCCTTTTAAAAGTCCCGACCACTGTTCCGGTGGAGTGCCCCCAAAATAACAACATTGTATGTTATATAGAGGCTTTATCAACTTATTTTGAGTTTATTCCCGATTTATTTCTCCGGTCTCCCTCATCAGATAGAGATAACCCGCTATCCTCCAAAAACAGAAGAACATTCTCACAAACAAAGCTCAAGCTAAAATGAAAACAGGCTCTTAACTTCTTCGTTATTAATTATAATTATTAATTATCAGTTGCCTCCCTGTCTTTTTTCAAACGTTCGGCCATCGCGCGAGCCAGATTTTCACACTGCTCATAGGTAATTTCTTTCATCGCCTGTTTCATCTCCACCGGATCGCCTACTATCTCGAACTTGCTCTTCTCGGCAAATTCCCCCATACGTCTCACTGCAGCACCCGCCCAAGTGAAAGAGCCGAAAAGCCCCAGATAGCGTCCTTTCAATTCGCGGACAAGTATTTTGGAGAGCAAAGACTCGATTTCCGGATATATCTGATTACTATAGGTCGGCGAGCCGATAATAAGTCCTTTGTACTTGAATATATCTGCCAGAATATAAGACGGATTGCTTTTGCTGACATTGTGCATGACAATGTTCCGGATACCCTGCGCCGACAGTTCGGCTGCAATGGCTTCCGCCATCTGTTCGGTATTGCCATACATGGTTCCGTAAGCGATTACCACTCCCTCATCGGCTGCATAGCGACTTAACTTATCGTAAATACCTACTACCTTCGGGATGTTTTCCGTCCATACCGGTCCATGGGTAGAACAGATGGCAGAGATAGGCAGACTGCCTAATTTCTGTAATGCCTTCTGTACCGGGCTGCCGTATTTTCCTACGATATTGGAGTAATAGCGCACCATTTCATCCCAATAACGATCGGTATTGATACGAGTATCAATAAACCCGCCGTCTACCGTACCAAAACAGCCGAAAGCGTCTCCGGAGAAAAGGATTCCGTCCGTTTCATCAAAGGTCATCATCGTTTCGGGCCAGTGCACCATCGGTGTAAGATAAAAACGGAGTTTATGTCTTCCTAAAGCAAGGAAGTCACCGTCTTTCACCGGATACTGTTCACCTGTCACGCCATAAAAGCCCTCTATCATTCCAAAAGTCTGTTTATTACCTACAATGACAATATCGGGATAATGCTGTTTTATCAAACGGATAGACCCGGAATGATCCGGCTCCATGTGATTTATTATCAGATAGTTGATAGGCCGATCGCCGATTATTTTCTTTATTTTATGAAGAAATACTTCAAAATAGCAGATGTCTACCGTATCCACCAAAGCCACCATTTCATCATCAATCAGATAAGAGTTATACGAAACTCCGTATGGCAACGGCCACATCCCCTCAAAAAGATGTTTGTTACGATCATTCACTCCCACATAGTGAACATTACCTTTTATTCTTGTCTTCTGTTCCATCTTATTATTAATTATTCAGTAATGGCAAACAGTGATTTTAGCATTCACTTATCACTATTTTTTATTTCCTGCAAATATACCTTTTTTTTCTGAAAATTTATACATCCTCCCTTGATACGCCCCCCTTTCTTTCATTCTTTTTTGAACACGGGCAGTAAATTCGTAATTTTTCAATCCCCAGTCGGGAGCTATCAGCAATTCACGGGGAGATTGGGATACAAAGCGCTCCGGCACAATATCCGGTCGCAAGTGTTCGATATAATCTATCACAAGTTCAATGTATTCATTCACATCATCAAACAGATGGAAACCGGCAGGGTTCTGCTCATACTCATAAGCCATGCGGGTGCCACGGATCAGCTGGAGCTGGTGCATTTTCAGAGTAGTAAGCGGCAATTCGGAAAGTACTCCGGCTTGCGACACCATGTCATCGTAAGACTCTCCCGGAAGCCCGAGAATAACATGTCCACCGGTCAGAATTCCTCTGGCAGCCGTGCGTTGCACCGCTTCCACCGTATCTGCATAAGTATGCCCCCGGTTGATACGTTTCAGTGTTTCATCACAAGTTGTCTCGATACCATATTCCACTAAAAGAAATGTCTGCCGGTTGAGGCTTTCGAGATACCCGAGAAGTTCATCCGGCATACAATCCGGCCGGGTACCGATCACAAGCCCGACAACATCGTCAACACTCAACGCCTCTTCATATTTTCGCTTCAGGCTCTCCAGTTCGGCATAAGTATTGGTATAAGCCTGAAAATAAGCGAGAAATTTCATCTCCGGATATTTATGGGCAAAGAAGCGCTTTCCTTCTTCCAACTGTTCTTTAACCGTTTTCTCTGTCCGGCAATATTCCGGATTGAAGGTCTGGTTATTGCAATAAGTACATCCCCCCTGCCCTTTGGTACCGTCACGGTTAGGACAGGTAAAACCTGCATTCAGAGAGATCTTCTGCACTTTATAAGGGAAATACCGCTTCAGAAATAACGGAAATTCATTGTATAAAAATTGTTGAGCCATGATGTTCCTTCTTTACAAGGAACAAACATAAGAAAATTCGGGGAGACGGAAAACAGATCTTCCGTATTTATCAAACAATATTTTCGATCATATAAGAGTGTACATCCTTCAATGTACTACATATACACTTTGGGTAAATAAAAGGATACTATTACGGAAGTATACGACAGGACTTCCCCGAAAGGTAAGAGCACTTTTACAAAATGTCAATATGCTATTTTAGTTTATGCAGAATCCATTTATTGAAACAATAGATAAGGCTGATTCTAAAAATCGTCTGCATTTCCATATTGAACATTCCTAAAAGGAACTAATACCAACGATTAACTATCGTAAAGACTATTATTTTCATATTTTGCTTTCTAATTATCTTAAGAATATACACATATCATTCTTTATTCTATTTCAAACTTGTCCGGTTTCTTACTGCTTTCAGCGCAGAGAGTGACCCCGACAAGACAAAATATGCTTTCCCCGTAGAGACTCTTATGGTTTCTCGTAGAGGAACGAGTCGTTCCTCTACGAGAAACTGAACCTTTCTCCCGGAGAAAAGTGCATTAATATGTCGGTCAAAAGTGCATATCTATCCTATTTTTGGTGAAAATATGCAGTAAAAAGCGTATTTTCTTTCTCTATTTATGCACTTTTTTCTCTATTTGCCACTTTTTAGTCAAAGTATATGTTAGTAAAAATTGCGATATAAAGGAATTATGTCAACCTATTCACGTTTTTTGTAGCTTTTATCCATTCCAACTTACTGACTCAGATAAGGTCGTGGATGAATTTCAACATACCCTCTTACTGCGTAAAAAAAGTACTTTAAACGAAAAAGTCTTGGAATCAAATATACATATAGAGGTAAATATATAAATGGCTATCCGTTCTTTTCTTCTTTTTTTTCTTAAATTGTCTATGTGAATATACACCTACAAGGTATTACAAAGCCGATTGAAAACGTATTCGTCTAATAATCAGCATCAAATTTGTCTATATAGAAAAATCATTTTTTACACTTTATTTTCCTACATTTAAGGACTGATCAAAAAAATACATTTATGCAAACATTATCTACCCAAAGTCACAATCGTATTCCTATTATATTAATCGCTATATTTCTGAGTTCTCTCCGAATTGGATATGGGCAAGAAATCAAACCAAACAAGTTCCGATCAAAAGATACCTTGTCGATATACCAAGCCGCTAGTGCTGATGGCGATTATAGAAGTACTATGCCCAATTATATTCCGGTTTCCCCCACCGCTGGTTCATTAATAAACCTTGTCGATTATCCGGTTTCTTATTATAGTGGAGTTCCCCATGTGTCAATTCCCCTATATGAAATTAAGACAGACAACTATAAACTTCCAATATCACTAAGCTATCATGCCTCAGGAATAAAAATAAGCCAAGAGGCTTCTTGGGTTGGATTGGGATGGGCATTAAATGCAGGAGGCATCATCTCACGCACAATTAAATGTTATGATGATTTTTTAGAATATCCCCAACCAGCCGGTTCCATTAAGTACGGATATTATAACGGTCCGGAAGCCGACAACCCTTATGCAGACGAATACTACGTAACTACCAGTAATGGTGCTTTCTTAACACCCAGACTGGTGATTGATTCCGAGCCTGACATATTCAGCTATTCTTTACCCGAAACAAGTGGAAAATTTGTTATTGACAAATCAAGAGGGGCAGTACTTTTTGACAAAAGTATCAATCTAAAAATAGAATTATTTTCCAAAAACCGGAAGAAATATTTCAAGATTACTGCTCCTGACGGTACCCAATATCTATTTGAAGATTATGAAACAACCTATGCCTATTCCCGGCAAGGTTCTCTAAACAGAAACTTGAGTACTGCCTCCTATTTTGATGAGAGTGACTTAAACATATATGACAGTCCGCTTACCTATACATCAAGCTGGTATTTAACCCAAATCACAACAACGAATAACAGGACAATACACTTCACTTATACAGACGAATCTTATAAGTCACCGACACAAGAAAGTTGTATGAGATACAATCAGATATACCAAGGAGGAAACTCAATATGCGGTCCCGGAAATAACTTAGTTTATTCATGCAACAAAACAGTTATTGAAAATTTACGTCTATCAAAGATTTCCTGGGACGAAGGTTTTGTGGAGTTCAATTGCTCTTCCAGAGAAGATATGATCGGAAGTTATCCTACTTTATCACCACAAAAGCTAAGTACATTAAAGGTATACGATAAAAGCGGTAACTGTATAAAAGCATATGAATTTGATTATGAATATTTCAACAATAATTATGCAGGAAGCTACAAACAGGTATTCAAACGTTTGAAAATAAAAAAAATAAAAAACTTATTGAGTATAAATGAGAATTATGAATTCATTTATAATGAAGGTAATTTACCCGCTAAAAACTCTAAAAACACCGATTATTGGGGATATTACAATGGTACTTCCCAGGGGAGTGAATATTATTGCACGGCACAATATAGTGATAAAATATATAAAGGTTCGGATAAGACGCCTCGTCTGAATTACATGAAAATAGGGAGCCTTCAGGGCATTAAATATCCGACAGGAGAACTAACCCGATTCACATACGAAACCAATAATTATATGCCCTCCCTTGCAACAAGTACCACTATTCAAAAAGTAACAGAAGGAACTTCCGTTTATCAATATTATTCCGATGATGCATGCAAGCATTTACCAAACTACAAGGCAGACACCCTGGTGATCAACCGTAACACCTCTTTTCTAATACAAGGATACGCCGATAACATGTCTTGCCAAAGAGATCCGGACATACGATATGATGATGCAGAAAATTATCCATCATTCAAAATAAGCAAATTGTATAGTACTGGTAATAAGAACCTGTTATTTTCATATCCGGTTCCAGTTGAATTGGAATATGATGCTTGTTCTTTTGATTTTGAGAAGAAAGAATTATATCTCACCTCCGGTACTTACATTATAGAAGCCATCGGACAAGCAAAAGATGTTCTCTTCGGTTTTACCTACCAATATAAAAAAACAATTACAACTACCAATAAAGAAACGCCTGCAGGCGGTTTACGAATTGCCAAAATCAAGGCAGGAGACAATGTCCGAAATTTTAAATATCCTATAGGCGAATTACTTATAGAACCGATAGTCTATTACTTATCAAGCTATACCTGTTGTAATGAAAGCAGCTATTTGGACAGAACCACTTATTTAGTACAAGTATCCGAATCTGTCATTCCCATGTGGACATTTAAGCAGGGTAACTCCATTGGATACAGTAGTGTAACGGAATCTATTCCCGGACTTGGCGAAACAATCTACAATTATTACAACACCAAGGAAGAAAACGAATATGATTACCCGTTCTTACCTAACCAGATAAACTATTATAACGGCCTGCTTCAATCAGTCAAGACTTACAAAGGCGAATCTTTGGCAAAGCTCGTGAAGTATGAATATTCAACCCTGAATTCTCAACCGGTATATGGATTCATGTTCAATGCCGGCGGTGGCGATCCATACAGCTATCAATATCGTATAGAATGGCCTTTCAAAAATAAAGAGACCATTATCGATTATGAATCCAACGGTAATATTACTACTAGAAAGGAATATACCTATAACAACGACATGCTATTGAAAACAGAATCAATCAATATATACGGAGATTACTATCGCAAAGAAATAACTTATCCATCAGATGAAAATGACCCAGTTAGCAGAACAATGGTAAGTAAATACATGATAAATACCCCCATTGAAATCATAGAGTTCAAAAATGGGAGAGTTATAAAAGGTAAAAAGATCATCTATAAAGACACATTAAACATGATTGTACCGAAAGAAGAGTACACATTAGAAACTCAAGCCCCCCTTTCCCAAAATAACTATAAGAAACATTATTTTCCTCAACTGGCATTCAACAATTACAATACATGGGGAAAACCTATGCAGATATCGGATAAGAAAACAACTACTGTCTATTTATGGAGTTACAATGGAATGTATCCGGTAGCAGAAATTAAAAACGGGACCTATCAAGAAATAGAACAAATACTTACTGCTGAATTTATCCGGAAACTAAATGATAAATCCAAGCCAGCTACCAATGACATGAAACAAATTAACGACCTGAGAAGAACTTTACCCCATACCCTCATCAGTACATTTACATATCTGCCATTGATTGGAGTAAGTAGCATTACCGATCCACGTAATTTTACAATTTACTACACATACGATTTTTCGGGTAAACTTAAAGAAAACTATATCCTTAAAAATGGTTCCCAACAAATACTGGAACAATATGACTACCATTACCGTAATAAATAAAAAACACATAAATAATATCAAGCATGAATAAATCTTTTAAACACATAAGGATGAGAGCATTACTACTTATTCATTTGTTTATGGTTATGCCACTCCAACTATTTTCTCAATTCTCCTTGAATAGTACTACCCATCTTCCCCGTCCGGGCGACCATCTTGGCAAGCAGGAAGTAGCGTATAAAT
>CAUEFX010000029.1 GCA_958477465.1 uncultured Bacteroides sp. | reverse complement strand
TGGCATACCTGTTCATTGCCCCGATAGAAATTTCATTAATCACATTCGCTCCGGTTGCTTTTCTGAGCGGATACGGACTCTTATTTACAGGCATTTGCCTGGTTTCCGGCCTTGCAGTATTGATGACGGCCTTTTTAAAAGGTTGGTTTGTAAAAGAACAACGATCATGAAACGGATATATATTATTTTAAGCAGCTTCTGTTTTCTGCTGCTGGCAGCAAGCATGGGAACGCTTTGTGCCTGTACTTCAGCCATCATTTCTGGGAAGATAACCCCGGACGGACGCCCTATCCTGTGGAAGCACCGTGACACCAGCACTCTTCTAAACTGTGTACGGTATATGAAAGGAGAAAAATATAACTTCATCGCTGTAACCGGTTATGAGAAGAATCCCCGTTCCATCTGGACAGGCACCAATGAAGCAGGATTTTCCATCATGAACACCAACTCCTATAATCTGATAGAGAAAAAAGAGGGAGAAAAGACAGGAAGCCACAACGGAATCCTGATGAAGCGTGCCTTGGAAATCTGTGCCACGGTGGAGGACTTCAAGCACTACCTGGATACATTGGCACGCCCTATAGAGGTAGAAACCAACTATGGCGTCATTGATGCCCAAGGCAACGGGGCTTATTTCGAGGTAGATCATACCCGCTATACAGAATACGATGTGAATGACCCGTCGGTGGCACCTCACGGGTATATAGTCCGTACCAATTTTTCTGTGAGCGGCAAGCTGAATGAAGGCTCCGGATATGTACGCTATCAACAGGCCGAGCAGGAAATCTTTACCGCTTCCGCCACTAAAGAGATCACTCCGGAATGGTTGTTCAGTCATCTGTCCCGTTCTTTTGCCAACCCGCTAATGGGAATAGATCTGAAAAGCGGGCTATTTAACAAACCACAGACCAATGGTTGGTTCGTGGAGCAAGACTTCATTGCCCGCAAGAAATCATCCTGTGCCGTAGCTATCCAAGGAGTGAAACCGGGTGAAGATGCTTCATTCACCACGATGTGGACAGTCATCGGCTATCCTCCCGTAACTCCTGCCATTCCGGTATGGGTAAAGGGAGCAGCCGGAAAATTACCCCGTTTGCTATCCGTACAAGACGAAAAATATCATAGTCCGCTATGCGATGCAACGTCACAGCTCCGTGACCGGGTATACAGCTACACACGCGGCAACAATGCCGAAACCTATTTTAATTGGGAGTTACTGTTCAACAAAAAGGGAAACGGATATATGCAGTTAAACGAAGAAATAGAACAAGAACTGTTCAGAACCCTCTATTCGAGAATAGATACATGGCGTACATCACAGACACCGTCTACGGAAGATATCTACCGTCTTTACGATGAAAGCGACAGATTCATCACCCAAAAGTTCGATGAAATCTTCCGGTTGAAACTGTAATCGGAAGTCCTTACCCGGTTTATTCTGTCCGTGCTGTGTAATAATGTGATATCACTGTGAATGAATTTTCACTCACTTTATGTGTGCTTGGCATTCTTTCCGAAAAGAATGTAATTGGGGTCATAACATCTGTAATTCATCTACATTGTATTTCCAGACAAACACGTAACTTTGCATCGAGAATTTGAGAACTCTTTAATTAATAATAATGATAATGAAACGTATATCAATCATTATGGCAGCAAGTTTGTTTGTTATGGGAACAACTGCCACAGCGCAGTCTGATCCGGTTCCCGAGAAAAACGGTAATAAGTATGTACCTTATGAAGAACGTACAAGTAACGAGTCCATCGTCTATTTCACACGCAACCTCAGTGCTGAAGGACTTATCAAAGCGTATGAACAGGTAAGTGCGAACATCAAAGGGCATACCGGAGTGAAACTACATACCGGAGAGCAGCATGGCCCCAACATCATCCCAAGGGAATGGGTTAAAGCCCTGTTCCGGAAAGACTTGTCCGACGCCAATATCGTCGAGACGAATACCTATTACGAGGGCGACCGTTATACCACCGAACAACACCGGCGGACATTGGACGTAAACGGCTGGACATTTTGTCCCGTGGATATCTTGGATGAGGAAGATACCCTGACATTGCCCGTACACGGTGGCAAATGGTTCAAAGAGATGTCGGTGGGCAGCCATACAACCAACTACAACTCCCTGGTGGTACTTACCCACTTCAAAGGACATACACAGGGAGGGTTCGGCGGAAGCAACAAAAATATCGGCATCGGCTGCGCAGACGGACGGATCGGAAAAGCCTGGATTCACACCACCCCGGGACAGGACCAATGGAGCATCAGCGAGGAGGAATTCATGGAGCGTATGACCGAATCCACAAAGGCTGTCATCGATTACTTCGGCAAACAAGTCACATACGTCAATGTGATGCGTAACATGTCGGTATCGTGTGATTGCGAGGGTGTGAATGCCGCCCCTGTCGTAACCCCCAACGTCGGAATCCTTTCTTCCACCGATATTCTGGCGATTGACCAGGCATGCGTGGATTTGGTGTATGCCATGACCGAAGCCGAACATCACGACTTGGTGGAACGCATCGAAAGCCGTCACGGCTTGCGCCAGTTGTCATACATGAAGGAGTTGGGAATGGGTAACGACCGTTACATTCTCATCGACTTGGACAATGGCGGCAAGCGCATTACGGTGGCAGAAGCTGTCAAGGGATTAAAACCGTTTGTCGAGGAGTAAAAGTCTCTGCTATATGCCCGGTTACGGGATTCTGATGTCTTTTACCTGCCAGCCGCCACCCAGTGCTTTATATACCTGTACAACGGCAATCAGTTCATCACGAATCGCATTGCTCAAACCGATCCGGGCATCAAAATACCCACGCTGGGCATCGAGTACATCGAGATAGTTGATAACCCCATTGATGTATTGAAGCTGTGCCAAGTCTACATAACTCTTTGAAGAGCGTTCCAACTTGGCCCGCAAATCATAGACCTCCTTTATCTTATTAAAATTGACGATTGCATTTTGAGTCTCTTTAAAAGCGGTAAGAACTGTCTTTTCATAATTGTGCACTTCTGCTTCATAAGCCGCTTTTTTCGCTTTCAATGCAGCGCGATTCTTTCCCCAACCAAAGATCGGGGTCAGTAAAGCGCCCTCCATGATTCCATAAGGAGATTTCAGGAGATCGGAAAGAACCACACTTTCGGCTCCTGCCCTGCCGGTAAGTGATATACGAGGAAACATGTTGGTGTATGCCACCCCTACCTTGGCATTTGCAGCAATCAGCTTTTGTTCGGCCTGACGGATATCCGGACGCCGTTCGAGCAAATCGGAAGGCAGACCGATGGGCAGTTCGTTCGGAAAGTTGAACTCTTGCAACAAACGGCTACGGGCTATCTTGTTAGGATACTCACCGGCAAGAAAGGCGATGTCATTCTCCTTAAGGCTGATCTTGCGTTCCAGGTCGGGCACCAAAGTCGCCGTACGGGCAAGCTCCACCTGAGACTGCCGGTAAGAGGTTTCGGACGTCAACCCTCCCTCGAAACGAATACGTGCCAAACGCATACCTTCTTCGCGGGCTTGCAATGTCTGGCGGACAATCTCCAATTCCGTGTCGAGAGCGACAAGTTCATAATAGGCTTGGGCTACTTCGGCCACAATTGTCATGCGAAGCGCACGTTGTGCCTCCACCGATTGCAGATACTCGGCAATACTTGCCGAACGCGCCCAGCGCAGATTCCCCCACAAATCAAGTTCCCAGGAAAACAGTGCCTGAGCTTCAAAAGTATCACTCCGCTTAAAAGCATCTCCACCATGATTTTCGAATTCGCGCTTGCCGGTCACCGTTCCTTTTATATCGGGAAGCAACGCTGCCGTCGAGATTCTTTTTTGCGCCGCCATCTCTTTCACACGGGCAGCGGCAATCAGAATATCCTTATTATATTCCAAGGACTTTGCAATCAGTCCGCGGAGAGTGGAATCGGTATAAATACTCCACCAATCCATATCCCCAAAGCTCAGCGAATCCTGATGCTGTGCAAGGCTATCGGGCAAATGAAGTTCGGGGCGGGTGTAACTTTTCCCCACCTTGCAGGCGGAGACAGTGATAAGGATGAGAAGAGTGACTAAAGCTATATGGATGTTATTTCGTTTCATAATCATTTACGTTTTAGTTTGGATGCAAACGGATTTTTCACTCCACCACATCTGTGGCGTATCTTAGCAGTCGTTTTATATACCATCACAAAGAAGAACGGTACCAAAATAATGCCCAGGATTATTGCAAATATCATTCCGAAGAATACCCCCGTACCGATGGCCCGGCGACTGGCAGAACCGGGACCGCTTGCCAACACCATCGGAAGCATACCGAGCACAAAGGCAAGAGATGTCATCAGAATGGGGCGGAAACGCAGACGGGCGGCATTGATAGCAGCCGTAACGATGTCTTCTCCGTTATCGACCTGTACTTTGGTAAATTCTACAATAAGAATGGCATTCTTTGCCGCCAGGCCTACCAGCATCACAAGACCGATCTGAAAATAAACGTCATTCTCCAACCCACAGATCCATACACCCAGATAAGCCCCCAACGCGGCAATCGGCAAAGAGAGCAGTACGGCAACCGGCAAAGTCCAACTCTCGTATTGTGCCGCCAGGAAGAGAAAGACAAAAAGAAAGACCAGTGCCAGCACCAGGCCGGTCTGCCCTCCGGCTTGTTTCTCCTGATAGGAAAGGCCACTCCATTCCAGACCGATGTTATCCGGCAAATGATCTCGGGCTATCTGTTCCATAACTTTCATGGCCTGTCCCGAACTGTATCCGTGGGCAGCTTCACCACGGATAACGGCCGTAGTAAACATATTGAAACGCTTAATGCTACCGGGACCTGTGGTGTACGAAGCATTCCCCAAAGAGGTCAAAGGGACCATCACCCCATTGGACGCTTTCACGAAAAACAGATTGATATTGTCTTTATGTTCACGATAGGGAGCTTCTGCCTGGATATACACCTTATATATACGGTTGAACATATTAAAGTCATTCACGTAAACAGAACCGGTATAAGCCTTCATCGTAGAAAAGACATCCGCCAATGGCACACCTAACATCTTCACCTTATCGCGGTCCACATCAAAGTATAGCTGAGGAATTTCCGCCTGCAAGGAAGAAGAGAGCCCGGCCAGTTCTTTACGCTTAGAGGCATAGCGCATCAACGTATCGGCAGCCTGCACCAGATGTTCGAATGAAGCTTCGCCACGAGCCTCAAGCTGCATTTCAAAACCTCCGGAACTTCCCAAACCAGGGATAACCGGCGGAGTGGAAAGATAGACTTTACATTCGGGATACTCCACCAAATGTTTCTGTACTTCCGACATGATTTTGTTTATGCTGGTCTCCTTGCGTTCTTCCCATGGCTTCAGAATAACGGTCAACTCACTGCGTGCCTGATTGCTCCCGACACGAGGGCTGCTTCCGGTTACATTCTGCACATAAGCGATGTACGGATTCTTATCAAGAAAAGAGATGGCACGCTCCGTTACTTGGCGTGTACGCTCCAAAGTAGCTCCTTCGGGCAATTCGAGCTCTATCTTGAAATATCCCTGGTCTTCTACCGGAAGGAAGCTGGTAGGGATGATACGGTGCAACAGCAGAATACCGATCAAAACGATACCGAAAGCACTCAACACGCGTCTCGGATTACGGATAACCCGGGTAATAACACTCACGTACCTGTTGTTCCCTACATTCAGCCAATGATTGATTTTACGGAACACGATGTTCTTTTTCTTTCCGCTATCCGGTTTCAGAATCAAGGAACACATGACAGGACTGAGTGTAAGTGCAACCACAGTGGAGATTAATACCGACACGGCAATTGTTATAGTGAACTGCCGGTAAAGCTGTCCGGTAATTCCACTTAGGAAGCTGACGGGAACGAATACTGCACAAAGCACTAATGAAGTAGCTATCAGTGCGCTGGTCAGCCCCTCCATCACCTTTTTGGTAGCTTCGTAAGCACTCAGCCTTTCGGTTTCCATGATATGCTCCACACTCTCTACCACCACAATCGCATCATCCACCACAATACCGATGGCGAGAATCAACCCCAACAGAGTAAGGATGTTCAGTGAAAAACCGAATATCAACATAAAACCGAATGTTCCGATCAATGAAATAGGCACTGCCACAATCGGTATCAATGTGGCACGCCAGCTCTGTAAAGAGAGAAATACGACCAATACGACCAGAACAAGGGCTTCGAACAACGTTTTGTACACCTCATGGATAGACTCGGAGATATAGGTGGTCATATCAAACGGTATCTCGTAATTCAATCCTTCCGGAAAGTTCCTACTGATCTCTTCCATAGCCTCTTTTACATTGTCGGCCACCTCGATAGCATTGGCTCCGGGCAGCATATAAATGCCGAGTACTGCGGCATTTTCTCCGTTGATACCGCTTTCCGTATTATAGGAAGAAGCTTCGAGCGATACACGCGCCACATCCTTCAGGCGGATGATGGAACCGTTCGAGTTGGCACGTACTACGATATCTTCGAACTGCCCGACAGTGGAAAGGCGCCCTTGTGTAGTAATAGGGATGGTGATATCCAGTCCCTTTACCGGTTGCTGGCCGAGTACACCGGCTGCCGACTCTCGGTTCTGGTCTTTCAATGCGTTCTGCAAATCCTGTACGGTAAGCCCGAAGTTTGCCAGTTTATCGGGCTGTGCCCATATCTGCATGGCATAATACCGGCTGCCGATATTCGACACACGCCCCACACCGGGAATACGGCGAAGTACATCGAGCACGTTAATGGTGGCAAAGTTACTTAAATAGATTTCATCGAACTTCGGATCGGAAGAGGTCAGACAAAGCGTCATCAACTGGCTGGGTGCCTGTTTCTCTACCGATATACCATTCTGGGCTACTTCAGCGGGAAGGCGAGATTCGGCAAGCTTCACCCGGTTTTGAATCTCAACAGCTGCCAGATCCGCATCGGCAGACACGTCAAAAGTAACCGTCGCCGAGAATCCTCCGGAATTGGAGCTGTTGGACTCCATATAAAGCATCCCCGGAGTACCGTTTATCTCCTGTTCGATAGGAGTTGCCACAGCCTGCGAAACCGTCAGCGCACTGGCTCCGGGATAAGAAGCGCTGATCTTGACAACGGGAGGCATAATCTGCGGATATTGGTCTACCGGAAGCATGGTCAGACCGATAATTCCAATGATAACAATAACAATGGAAAGTACCGCAGAAAAGACTGGTCTATCTATAAAAAAACTTACTTTCATCACTTAATCCTTTTTAACATTATCCACACTGTCAACTGCATAGGAATCAACCGTATCGGCTTCTACCATCCGGACTTTCATTCCCGGATTCAGTTTGTGGAATCCTTCTACAACAATCATCTCTCCCTGTACGACTCCCCGTTCTACCACCACTTTGTTTCCAAATTCGGGTCCCAATTCAATGAAACGCTTTTCAACAGTAGAGTCTTTGCGCATCACATAAATGTAGGCTCCTCCCTTCTCAATCGTGACCGCCTTCAACGGCACCACCACAACTCCTTCGCGAACATCGAGCAACAGTTTCACTTTAGTAAACTGTCCGGGTAACAATACCTGCTTCGGGTTGGGCATTTCGGCCCGGACAGAAAACGTACCCGTCTGAGGGTCTACCTGTGGTTCGGCAAAATCCACAAATCCTTTATAAGGATAGACCGTATTATCGGCCAATGTAATAGAGATATTCGGCTGCCAGGAACGGTTGACATCCTGCTGACCGATATTGATGTTACGTTCTTTACTTTTCAAATAATCCAAAGCCGTCATGTTGAAATCCACCAATACCGTATCACTTTTGACAATCGTAGCCAGCAAAGATTTTCCACCGGGACCGACTAACGTTCCCAAATCGACATTTCTTTCACTGATATGTCCCGAAAGTGGAGAACGGACCAGCGTATACCCCAATTCCAATTCTGCCTGTGCCAGATCGGCTTCACTCATGGCAACCGTGGCGACAGCACTTTCATAAGCCGCCTCGGCATTGTCAAGATCCAATTGACTGGCGGCATTCTGAGCGTACAGCGGTTTGATGCGTTCAAAATCGCGTTGTGCTTTCAGTGCCTGTGCCTCGTCTTTCTTCAACTGCGCCCGGGCTTTATCCGCCTTTGCCCGGTACTGCTCTTGGTTAATGACAAAAAGTACCTGATTCTTATTTACGTAAGTACCTTCGGCAAAAAGCATTTGTTCCAGATACCCCTCTACACGAGCACGTACCTCTACAAATTGTTGGGCACGGATACGACCTACATATTCGCCATAAATTTCCACATCGTCTTTTGCTGCTGCTTCTACCATTACCGTAGGAATCTCCGGTTCAACTTTATGCGGGCGAGTCAATACCCAACAGACCGCTAACAACAGAATGAGGCAAACAGCAACAGCAACGGCTCTCTTTCTCTTTAGCCTCAATACTTTTTCTGAGAAAAATAATCTCATAATCGGATGAATTATTTAATTTAACTTAGAGCCTGTTTAAATTTTCTTCAAATAGTACCTTTCTACTTCAGAACAAAATTTAAACAGATCAATTTATGTTTGTTCTTAGTTTTGTAGCAGACAAATGATATACCAAAGTAACCGGGGTTTTATTTTTCACTATAAATCAACTCATTATCTCCAAACAGCATATCCACAGAATTGTAGATTTTCTTTTTAAAGTGTGGAAATTATCTACAAATCCGACTTTTGGACCAAAAAACAAGATAAATATCTTCTTTCATTAAACAAATTATCGCATACATTTGTACTTTATAATAATAGATATAACAAATATCCTTAATGAAAAAACATTTATCTCTGGCATTGGTTCTCTTAAGTTGTCTTTTTTTCACCTTACCCTCTTCCGCCCAACAGCGTAAAAAGGTAGGTGTAGTTCTCAGTGGTGGCGGTGCAAAAGGAGTTGCACATATCGGAGCGCTCAAAGTAATTGAAGAGGCCGGCATTCCCATCGATTATATCGTAGGTACGAGTATGGGGTCTATTATCGGAGGATTATACTCGATCGGTTACACTCCCCAGCAACTGGACAGTATGGTAAAAAAGCAGGACTGGACTTTCCTGCTCAGTGACCGTATCAAACGAAGCCAGCAAACGGTGTCCGAAAGAGAAAAATCAGAGACCTACGTTCTGTCAATTCCTCTCACCGGAAAACGTTTCAAAGAGCAAGCATCGGGGGGAGTTATCAAAGGGCAGAATCTTGCCAATCTGTTCTCCGATCTGACTGTAGGATACCACGATTCAATCGATTTCAACAAACTGCCGATTCCTTTTGCCTGTGTCTCCGAAAACGTTGTAAATGGCAAAGAAATAGTGTTCCACGACGGTGTGCTTGCCACTGCCATGCGTGCCAGCATGGCTATTCCCGGTGTATTCACTCCGGTACGAATCGATGATATGATATTGGTAGACGGGGGTATGAAGAATAACTATCCGGTAAATGTGGCTAAAGCCATGGGAGCGGAAATTATCATCGGGGTAGATGTTCAAAATAAATTGCGGACGGAAGAAGAATTGAATACGGCACCCGATATCCTGCTGCAAATCATCGATCTGACCACGCAGAAAAATTATGAAAAGAACGTAGCTGCATCAGATATCCATATTAAAGTAAATGTAAAAGGATACTCCTCGGCAAGCTTCACACCGAATGCGCTCGATACACTGACGAACCGCGGAGAAGAAGCCGCACTCGAGAAATGGAACGACTTGCTGAAACTGAAAAAGGAAATCGGTATCCCGGAAGATTACAAGCCAAAAACTCATGGACCGTACACTCCTCTGTCTTCTTCTCAGAAGTTTTTCGTAAAAGAAATCAATTTCTCCGGTATTGAAGATGCCGACAAAAAATGGATGATGCGAAAATGTAAGCTGAAAGAGGATAGTGAAATCAGTGTGGCACAACTGGAAAAAGCCCTTTCGATACTGCGGGGAAGCCAAGCCTATTCCAACGTCAGCTATAAACTGAGCAATATGCCGGAGGGTCACAAACTCGATTTTCTATTGGAAGAGAAATATGAAAAAAATATAAACTTAGGAATCCGCTTTGACTCCGAAGAGACAGCCTCTGTATTACTGAATGCCACATCAAACCTGAAGACCCGCATTCCCTCTAAGATATCTGTCACCGGACGGTTGGGAAAACGATACGCCGCCCGGGTAGACTATACCCTGGAACCGATGCAGATGAGAAACTTTAACCTCGGTTACCTATTCGAATACAATGATATCAACATCTACAATCATGGTGACCGGGCATACAACACCACTTACAAATACCATTCGGGCGAATTCAGCTTCTCCGATGTTTGGTACAAAAATCTGCGCTTTGCTATCGGAACACGTTTTGAATATTTTAAGTATAAGGATTTCCTGTATAATAGTCCGGAGTATAATCTGGAAATTAAGCCGGAACACTTTTTCAGCTATTTTGCGCAAGTACATTACAATACATTCAACAAAGGATATTTCCCGAACAAAGGAGCTGATTTTAAAGTCGGTTATGTGCTCTATACCGACAATCTGGCAAAGTACAAAGGACATGCTCCGTTTTCTGCACTCAGTATTTCATGGTCGGAAGCTTTCCAACTAACCAACCGGATCGCACTGCTCCCTTCTGTATACGGCAGGGTACTCATCGGTAAAGATATCCCCTACCCCTACACCAATGCATTGGGAGGTAACTATTTCGGACGTTTCGTTTCCCAGCAGATGCCATTTGCAGGAATAGACAACATTGAGATCATGAAAAACTCCGTCGTAGTGGGTGCATTGAAACTTCGTCAACGTTTATGGAGCAAGCATTACATAAGCCTGACCGGGAACATAGCATTGAACAACAATAAATTCTTTGATCTCCTGGAAGATAAATGTATCTATGGTTTCAGTCTTGGATACGGAATCGACAGTATGTTCGGCCCACTGGAGGCTTCATTAGGATACTCCAACCAATGCAAAAAAGTAGGCTTCTACGTAAATCTGGGATTCTACTTCTAATATATACCAATAAACAATGTGCCAATAAAACAATATGCCAATGTGCCAATTAAATAATTGTGTGCTATGAAGATAGCGCAGCCAATTGGCATATCGGCATATTGTTTTATTGGCACATTATTACATCGCCACTATTTCCTGCAATATACTGACTGCCGTTTCTACATTCGATACATCTTTTATCAGCATCGAACGCCTTCCGTTTTGTTCACGCAAATCACAGCGACGGGGGTATTTCATCATGTAATCGATTACTTTGCCGAATGCCTGACTCTGATAGAACGGACTCTCCGGATTGGAAACAAAGAACAAGGTCATCCGGCCGGCCTTAAGAAAGACCTTCTCTGCGCCCAACCGCGCAGCAAGCCGACGAAGCGGCACAATCCGCAGCAGTTCTTCCGTCTCGGGAGGTACCGGTCCGAAACGGTCTTCAAGCCGCGAACGAAAAGCATCCACATCCCGATCCAATGTCAATCCGTCCAATTCTCGATACAAAAGCATACGCTCACTGCTACCGGTAACATAAGTGGCCGGCAGCAACAGTTCCAGATCACTCTCTACCTGACACTCCTCCACAAACTGTTCACCGCTCACTGCACCTTCTCCTTTTATCTCATCGGCATACAGCTCGGCAAACTCATCCGTCTTCAATTCATGCACGGCTTCAGAAAGGATTTTCTGATAAGTTTCATACCCCAAGTCGGCAATAAATCCGCTTTGCTCGGCTCCCAGCATATTTCCCGCGCCACGAATATCAAGATCCTGCATGGCAATATGAATACCGCTACCCAAATCGGAAAAATTCTCAATGGCCTGCAAGCGCCGTTTCCCTTCCGGGGTAAGTGACGACAATGGCGGAGCAAGCAGATAACAAAATGCTTTCTTATTGCTACGCCCTACCCGACCGCGCATCTGGTGCAGATCGCTTAAACCAAAATTCTGCGCCTGATTGATAATGATCGTATTGGCATTGGGAATGTCGATGCCGCTTTCTATAATCGTAGTGGCAAGCAACACATCATAATCATAATTTACAAATCCGAGAATAATCTGTTCCAGTTCCGATGGTTCCATCTGTCCGTGCCCGATGGCAATACGGCAATCGGGAATATGACGGAGAATCATCGCTTTCAGTTCCGGCAAGTTTGCAATACGGTTGTTGACGAAAAAGACCTGCCCGTTGCGGCTCATCTCAAAATTGATGGCATCGGCAATAATCTCTTCATTGAAAGTATGCAACTCGGTTTGTATCGGATACCGATTGGGCGGCGGTGTGGAAATCACACTCAGATCCCGTGCTCCCATCAATGAGAACTGAAGTGTACGCGGAATAGGAGTAGCAGTCATAGTCAGAGTATCTACATTTACTTTCAACTGGCGTAACTTCTCTTTCACGGATACCCCGAACTTTTGCTCTTCATCGATAATCAACAAGCCGAGGTCCTTGAAATGTACATCCTTTCCCAAAATACGGTGCGTGCCGATAAGAATATTGACTTCCCCTTCGCTAAGTCCTTTAAGCACAGCTTTGGCTTGTGCCGCCGTACGGGCACGGCTCAAATATTCCACCCGGCAAGGAAGCCCTTTCAGACGTTCACGGAAAGTCTGAAAATGCTGATACGCCAATACGGTGGTAGGTACCAGTACGGCTACCTGCTTATTATCGGCCACGGCCTTAAATGCGGCACGAATAGCCACTTCCGTTTTTCCGAAACCTACATCCCCGCAAACAAGCCGGTCCATCGGACGGTCGCGTTCCATATCCGCTTTTACTTCAGCCGTCGCTTTGCTTTGATCGGGGGTATCCTCATAGATGAAAGATGCCTCCAACTCTCGTTGCAAAAAACTATCCGGACTATATGCAAATCCCTTTTCTTCACGACGTTGTGAGTAAAGTTTTATCAAATCACGGGCTATGTCTTTTATCTTGGTCTTGGTACGCTCTTTCAATTTTTCCCAAGCACCAGTTCCCAACTTATTCAAACGGGGAGGCTCACCCTCCTTTCCTTTATACTTCGATACCTTATGCAGCGAATGAATCGAAACAAAAACCACGTCGTCATTCTGGTAAACCAACTTCATGACCTCTTGTGTGGTATTGCCATTGGGAATACGTACCAATCCGGCAAAACGCCCTACTCCGTGATCGGTATGCACCACATAATCACCGGGGGTAAACTGATTGAGTTCCTTTAATGAAAGGGCCACTTTCCCCGAACGGGCCTTGTCGCTTTTCAGATTGTATTTATGGAACCGATCGAACAGCTGATGATCCGTAAAGACACAAAGCCGTAAGTCATTATCCGCAAAACCTTCGTGGAGAGTACGTTCCACGGCTATAAAAGAGATTTTATCCCCCCTATCCTCAAAAATGGCACGGATACGATCGGTCTGTTTGGTACTGTCGCTACAAATATACAGTGAATATCCTTTTTCCTGATACTCTTTAAAAGAAGCAGCCACCAAATCAAAGTTCTTATGGAAAATAGGCTGCGCCGTCACATCAAATGAGACTGTGGCATCGGCTGTACCGG
Source organism: uncultured Bacteroides sp. (assembly GCA_958477465.1). Taxonomy (GTDB): domain Bacteria; phylum Bacteroidota; class Bacteroidia; order Bacteroidales; family Bacteroidaceae; genus Bacteroides. The sequence goes on along the minus strand of CAUEFX010000029.1, from coordinate 33,192 downwards.
TAGGTTTATTACCAAACTCCAAACGTCGGAAATCAAGCGCATGAACCGTAAATTCACTTCCGTCTATCAACTTCCCTTCAAGCGTAATGCCCCCGTTCTCTTCCGCCTCCTGTACGGCAATCGCCTGCGGAGTCAACGCCTCATCATGCACGTTCTGTATACGTTCGCGCAACCACAGGAAATCACGCATGGCGAGTACCGTATCGCCCGGTATGAAATCAAGAAAAGAGGTTGAAACCATCCCCGTTACTGCCAGGTCGGGTACAATGACGATGCTGTCTTTCTTTTCACGTGAAAGTTGCGAATCCACTTCAAACGTACGGATGCTCTCCACTTCATCACCAAAAAAGTCAATACGATAGGGATACTCTGATGAGAAAGAGAAAACATCGATAATGCTTCCACGAACCGCATATTGCCCCGGCTCATAAACATAGTCCACATACTCGAAACCATAACTGTGCAACACATCCGTTACAAAAGTGGAATCGACACGTTCGCCTACGCTGAGTTTGAGCGTCTTATCGCTCAACTCTTTCCGGGAAACGACCTTTTCGGCCAATGCATCGGGATAGGTAACAATACACAGCCCCTTCTCTCCTTTTTGCAGACGGCTGAGAACCTCGGTACGAAGTATCTCGTTTGCCGCATCTTTCTGTCCGTATTTGATGGCACGGCGGAAAGAAGAAGGGAAAAACAGTATCCGGTCTCCTCCCAACACCTGTGTAAGATCATGATAGAAATATCCCGCTTCTTCAAGGTCACCCAAGATAAAGACAAACGGGCAGACCTCTTTCTGCACCAATACAGAAAAGAAAAGCGAAGCGGAAGATGCACACAATCCTCCACAAAAAATATTTTTAACGGAAACATCTTTCAGCAGCCGGCTCATAACCGCCACATTGGGATGGACGGCATATTGTTGTTGCAGTTCAGTGATAGTCATTATTCCTTTTTTTAAAAAACTCACCATATAACGTATAAAGCATTATTCTGTTTCTATTTCCATAAAAAGAGAAAACGATATAAGGCTTGCATCCTCTGTGGTGAAAATCCTCGCAAAAGTACTAAATTATCCTTAGTTTTAATATACTATTTTTTGTAAGTAACGGAAAAACGTTACATTTGCCGCAAATACAAATACGCTTATGCAAACACCATCGGACAGCATTGTTATCATCCCTACCTACAACGAGCGGGAGAATATAGAGAATATTATCCGTGCGGTATTCGGATTGGATAAAGTATTTCATATACTCATCATTGAAGACGGTTCACCGGACGGTACGGCGACAATTGTCAAAAAATTGCAGGAAGAATACCCCGACCGATTGTTCATGGTGGAGCGTAAGGGTAAGTTAGGGTTAGGAACTGCATATATCGCGGGGTTCAAATGGGCTTTGGCTCACAACTACCAATACATTTTTGAGATGGATGCCGATTTCAGTCACAATCCTCAAGACCTGCCCCGTTTATACAAAGCCTGTGCAGAGGACGGAAGTGATGTGGCCATCGGTTCACGTTATGTAAGTGGAGTTAATGTAGTGAACTGGCCCATGGGACGCGTATTAATGTCATACTTCGCATCCAAATACGTACGGTTCATCACCGGAATTCCGATACACGACACGACTGCCGGATTCAAATGCTACCGCCGTCGTGTTCTCGAAACCATTGATCTGGACAATATAAAATTCAAAGGATATGCCTTTCAGATAGGAATGAAATTTACTGCCTACAAATGTGGATTTAAAATCACCGAAGTACCAGTTATCTTTATCAACAGAGAATTGGGTACGTCAAAAATGAACGGCAGTATCTTCGGTGAAGCCGTATTCGGAGTTATTAAGTTGAAAATAGACAGTTGGTTCCGTAAATATCCGAAGTGCAGCCATCCATGATTAATACTCCCCGAAAAGATGAAAAGAACTTTTATAAAAAATGCAATCATAGTAAACGAAGGACGGCAGGTAGCCGGCTCCGTAGTGATAGAAGGAGAAAAGATAGCAGAAATATGGGTTGGCAATGAAGAACCCGTCGTACCTTGTGATGAAACGATAGATGCTACAGGCTGTTACTTATTGCCCGGAGTAATTGATGACCATGTGCACTTCCGCGATCCCGGATTAACACAAAAAGCCGATATCACGAGTGAAAGCCGGGCGGCTGCAGCAGGCGGAGTAACTTCAATTATGGATATGCCCAACACGAACCCGCAAACAACCACCTTGGATGCACTGAATGCAAAGTTCGATTTAATGGCGGAGAAATGTTCCATCAACTATTCCTGCTACTTCGGAGCCACCAATAATAATTATCCCTTATTGAAGCAATTGGACAAGCATCGTGTATGTGGTGTCAAACTATTCATGGGATCGAGCACCGGTAATATGCTGGTCGATAAAATGGAAAGTTTGCTGAACATATTCAACAGCACGGATCTATTAATAGCCACTCACTGTGAAGATCAAGGTATTATCAAAGAAAACACGGAGAAATACCTGGCCCAATACGGAGCAGACGGCGATGTTCCTTTAATGTATCATCCGGATATCCGGTCGGCGGAGGCTTGTTACCAATCTTCCGAACTGGCAGTACGCCTGGCACGGATAACCGATGCACGTCTACACATTCTGCACATATCGACAGCCAAAGAATTACAGTTATTAGAGAATATTCCGCTCAAAGAAAAAAGAATTACAGCCGAGGCCTGTGTCTCCCATCTCTTGTTTACTTCGGATGATTATCAGAAGTTGGGTACTCGCATCAAATGTAATCCGGCCATCAAGAAAGAAGAGCGGAGTGCCCTGCGTGATGCCGTCAACTCCGGACTGATCGATGTGATAGCCACCGATCATGCTCCGCACTTACTCAAAGACAAAGAAGGAGGTGCACTGAAAGCGGCATCAGGAATGCCCATGATACAATTTTCACTGGTCAGTATGCTCGAACTGGTAGACGAAGGCGTATTCACCATCGAGAAAATAGTGGAAAAGATGTGCCATGCCCCCGCACAAATTTACAAAATACACAATCGCGGCTTTATCCGTACCGGCAATCAGGCCGATCTGGTACTTGTCCGTCCTGACACGGAATGGACGGTAACCAAAGATTGCATTTTCAGTAAATGCCAATGGAGCCCGTTGGAAGGACATACTTTTCAATGGAAAGTCGAAAAGACTTTTGCCAACGGACATCTGTTATACTCGGACGGTGTAATCGATGAGAACTATAAGGGCCAGGAACTGAGATTTCATTAGTATCCATAGCACCACAGTATAGCCACCAATCAGTTAATACTAATTTTTAATCACTTGATCAGCATTTTAAAATATAAAGTCCATGAAGTCAGTTCCTACATCAACTGGATCTACTTCTTTCATGCGTGGGGATTCCAACCTCGCTTTGCCGCTATTTCCGACATACACGGATGCGATGTTTGCCGCGCATCTTGGTTGACCTCTTTTCCGGAGGAGGAACGTCCGAAAGCATCGGAAGCGATGCAACTTTTTAAGGAGGCCAATCGAATGTTGAATCTGTTGGATGAAGATTTCGAGGTAAAAACAATTTTCAGGCTATGCGAAGCCAATTCGGAGGGAGACAATCTCATATTAGACGGGATTACTTTCCCCCTGCTCCGCCAGCAGATGAAGAAGCGCGAAGGAGGTCCGTTCCTCTGCCTCAGTGATTTTGTACGTCCGTTATCTTCCGGAATTACCGATACCGTAGGTGCATTTGCTGCCACGATCGATGCGGATATGGAGGGATTATACGAAAGAGACCCATACAAACATCTTTTAGTACAGACTCTCTCCGACCGGCTCGCAGAAGCTGCTACGGAAAAGATGCACGAACATGTGCGTAAAGAAGTCTGGGGATATGCCAAAGACGAAGATCTGACTATTCCGGAACTTCTTATAGAGAAATATCAAGGTATTCGTCCGGCTGTAGGCTACCCGTCTTTACCCGACCAATCGGTAAACTTTCTTTTAGACGAACTCCTGAACATGAAACAGATCGGCATAAAACTGACAGAAAACGGGGCGATGTATCCACATGCCTCCGTCTGTGGATTAATGTTTGCACATCCTGCCTCTGAATACTTCTCGGTTGGAAAGATCGGTGAAGACCAGCTACAGGATTATGCCCGCCGCAGAGGAAAAAGTGTAGAAGAAATGCGAAAATTTCTGGCGGCTAACCTCCAAGATTGAGAGAGGCATCAAACCTCAATCTACAATAAAAAAAGAACCGTATCATACTCTATTGTAGAGTGAAGATACGGTTCTTTTTATGTTGATCGACTTGAATTCGACAGTAAGAATTCAGGTTACTTCAAATGGTTCGTTTTCACAAACTTCTGCCGTATGAGATCCGTATCCGTCTGAACCGTAATAAAGTAGATACCTTCCGTCAATGAAGTCACATCCAGCCCTACTCCCGACGGCAAGTTGTCCGCAATCAGTAATACCCTTCCCTTCATGTCGAGAATGCGTATTTCCTTCACATTCTGCCAATCGGTCCGTATAAACAAACGGTCTTTCACGGGATTAGGATAGATCAACAAGCTACTGCCGTTTTTATCAAGATCGGTCGCCGTTCCCAAGTGGAGTATCAACGGATTGGTCAGACTTCCAACCACATTCGTATCAAAACCGAGTGTCTCTTTTATATCGAACTCCTCACCCGTCAGTGTGTTATAGGCACGGAACGTCACCTGTTCATTTGTCTGCTCACCATGTACAGTGACGAACTGATATCCATCCGTCTCTGACGACATACCCCGGCACTCCTCACCGACAAACGCACCGATCAGGAACTGCCCCGCAGGTAACTCTTGTCCGCTACTGTCGTAAAGCCGGGAGATGACTCCCATATTATCGGCATATTTACGCTTGTCGTATTGCCATTTTTCAGAATAATAACTTTCTGATGCACGGTAGAAAAGCATAGGAGCCATCATCTTACTGCTTCCTGCCGGATAATTAAAGGATTTCGCCGAGCCGGAATAGTACAGATAGGCATTGCCCGGAGCAAGAATAGCAAGGCTTCCTTTCCAAGTAGCACCGTCATACGTCGCAAACTGATCCTGTGCCATCACAACATCACCTTCCTCGGCAGTCAAATTGCCTAATGCCATATTGACGGGCATTTCCATATTCGGGATATAGCCTATCCAGTTCCAACCTTTATGAAGCGTTACAGTCACTTCATCCTCGCTGAAAGGAACTCCCTTCAATGAAAAATCAACATCCTCTTTTACACGTACTTTATACCCTCTGTCCGGTTTGAAAGCTGTCAGTGAACCGTGTAAGCCGTATTGATCGTCATAAGTCAAATCGCCCTCCTGCCCCAAGACAGAAATAACAGATTGCCTTATCGGTTCCAATAAAGCAGCCGGATGATTCAGATTCTCATCCTTCACATTGGCAGACAGCCAATTCCACCCGACAGGGAGTTCATAAGAGACCGTTGTGTCGACCGGTATCTTCGTAAAGACAGCCTCAACCACCACATTCTCCTTTATGATTAAGGAGAAAGTTACATCCGTAGAAAGAATCTCGCCATCCACTCTCCAGCCACTGAACGTATAGCCGGCATTGGGTGAAGCCGAAAGCTCGATATCCGTATTGTACTCATACTTGCCGACCCCTTTTCCTAAAGAGACTGTTCCGGCCTGAGTATCATAATCAATGGTGAGATCATACAGCTTAGCCTTGAACTCCGCTTTTATGGTTCTGTCCGCCACAATCTGATATTTATAAACCGGTTCTTCCGAAATCTTTTCACCATTTATTTTCCAACAAACAAAATCATACCCTTCATTCGCTTCCGCTTTCAGTTCCAAATCAGTACCGAAAACGTACTCTTGATTTTTAGGAGTTACCATCCCTGCGCCTTCCGGAGTGACAACCACAGACAGAGCTACCTTTCCACCTACAAACTGATTCCATGTGGCATTTTTACCGGTACTGCCACAGAAACCATCCGTATCTTCTATACCTGCAGTTTGAACAGTCAGCACATGATAACCGTCACGAGGGGGCAACAGGGATAAATCCAGTTTGAATTGAGTGTCGGACACAGGTTCAATAACGAGTTGCGACAGATCTACTTTCGTGTTTTGGCAATACAGCGACAGGTCTTCTGCCGTAAAAGTCGCAGCGTTCACCGGTTTATTGAATGTTACCAGTATTTCCGTCAAAGCAGAATGTATATCCCCCGTCGGTATCCCGTCAAATGACTCTACTTCCAGTTCCAAATCAGGTTTGGGAACGAATGTCAAGACATAGGATTCCTGCATATCCGCCAGATAATCGGCAAAACGAAGATTATTCTCGTACAGTGGATCCTTGCCGTCTCTCAATGTTCTGTCCGTTTGCCAGAAATTCTGCAAATCGATCGTGACTCCATCACTCATACGGGTTACCGAAGTCAGCTTCTGTCTGCCATTAGTAGGATCATGAATCACCCCATATACCCAACCTTTTGCACCCGAAACCGTCAAAGTGTACTGATTATCGCCCGTGCTGCTGCAAGAAGCCGACTCTGACACAATGGTCACTCGGTCATCAACTGTTCCGTCTGTCAGATAGACACAATCGGGCAAATCGTTCGCATCTTTTATGTCATTCACCATAAAAGCAGTCAATGAAGTGCCGGGCACTTTCAAACTCCTTATCAGCTCATGGCAACCTTCTATCGACAACAAGTTGAAATCTTCATTTCCATAGCTCGACCCTTTCGTTATAGTGGTGTTGTACTCAGTGAAATGCCCTAATAGAGAAGAGGTAAAATACCACTGTGCATACGCCTGCTTACCTGCCGGTATCGAACCGAAGTCCAGATTGGCAAAATCAGTAGTGGCTGCTTGCCCGTTCATACTGGAACCTACGATCTCAAAATGGATAGCCAATCCTTTTTGGTTATCGACTATCTCCGGCTGTCCCGTAGCTATTTTCACGCTATTCGCATCTCCATACCCTACATTATTGATCAGCAATGAGAACTCAGCCGGTATGCTCGGTTCTATTGCCGCCGTTTCCGGATCATCACCAAATACATCACGTTCCACAAAGTAAGAGAGCGACAAATCCGGACACGGCTTCACAGTCAACTTAACTGGATACAAATCCCGCGTTACAAATAGCCCGGTGAAAGGATCCTTATAAGTAATCGTCCCTCCGAAAGAGTACTCTTCCGGCTCTGTAGGAGCTGCATATTTGGAAGGTACAAACAGGATGGTGGCTGTTCCCGTCTGCTTTGCTTCCAATGTCCACGGACCTTTCAGCTTTCCGCCAAAATGGTCGATGCTTTCATTCGAAATGGCAAACTGCCGGGAAGTGGCCAACTGTCCTTTACTATCTCTCACTTCCAAATTCAACTGCAAACTGTCTATGGCTTGGGATTCATGGCCGTTGAACATGGTCAACGTTCCTCTGAATGCCTGACGGGCCACCGTTATCGTCTGCTTGAAAGAGAGAGAAATGGTAGAGCAGACACCTTTGGAAGGCTCTCGGTCATCAGTAGTCGTACCAAAATCCAATACTTTATCTTCATCAAAAACATCCACAACACATTGCGCCGTCAGTCCTTTAAAAGAAGCCGTCAATAAAGAAGTTCCTGTCTTTTCACCAATAACCGTTGCATCCTGATTATTTATATATCCAAGTTCATCTTGAAGTGCAACTGATGGAGTGACTACTGTTACAGCACCATTACTCCATGTACAATGAGCTTTGAACGAACGTGTTTCTCCAATAGCGACATACGCGGTATCGTATGGTAACGACAACTGCAACGGAACTGCACTCAAAGCAATATCAGTATCAACCAAGGTACTATCCATCACTAAATTTCCTTCCCCGTCTGTCCCCATTACACAAATGGAAATCGCTCCTTCATGCGTAGCAGGGATATCGCATGTTACAGAATTAGCTGACGCCACAATAGATGAACCGTCCGAAAAAGTACCGACAATCACCGGGTTACTTAAATTGAGCGAAGCGATATCCGCTTGAACGGACAGCTTTCTCTTTTCCACATCCACTTCAGCATCTATTATGATGTTCTTTTTAACGACAGACAATCTTGAGTCAACATAAGCCGTACTCAACCTTTTAGCAGATGAAGAAGCTACAGGGAATCCATTCATGCTGAATTCGTTAGAATCATCAGCCCTATCCAATAACAATGAATAGATACGCTGATGGACAGTAGCCGCATCGGGAGAAGCGCAATGCCAGAAGCCATCCGTATTATCCGTATAAGGAGTGTTCAAACCACCTTTCTGACTATCCAAAGAAACCACCATATCACTTGATCCCAAAAAAGAAACAATCTTTAAAGCTTGCCCTACTATAGACAACCTTAACAGAGGGTCAGCCGTAAGCAGACCTTTATCCAAATCACCAAATGCCTCATCCAAAACAGTAGTAGTCAATGCATGTACAGGAATACCTTTCATCCTCTGCATGGCATTTCCATCATTCAAATAGTTATTCATCGCATCTGATCCTATCGCCAGGTCTTTTATGGCATCATCCCCTTTGAAACCCATCAGTATTCCCCTTAAAACCTCGGGAATCTCATTAGGGATCACAACCGCCAAAGCTCCCAAAGGACTACCTGTGTGAGGAGTGTTCAATGTTATTACCTTATGTACATTGGTATTATCAACGTATTGAACATGCAACCGCGACAAAATACCTCCCATACTATGACCTACCAGATCGACTTTACCAATCATATACCCATTAAAAGCACACGCTCTTTTCAATATGGATATACCCCTCTTCACAACCCCTTCGTTCACTCTGAAATGAGAGCAATTAGTAGGTTCATAATCCGCTCTAAACAGTTGGAAACTCTGATATTGCCCGGACTGTTCAAGATAACGCTGTAACTCCCAGAAACACATGGCATCCGAATTCAAGCCATGAACCATCAGCACAGGGACACGGATAATTTCAATATCCACACTTGCCGAACCGGAATTGTATTCACTTGAATAATGCATAGTCGCCGTTATTTTATGCACGGCTTCCTTCTCTCCGTCCGGGAAATTGTCCGGCGCAACATATACAATATTCGTCCATGAATCGGTATTTTCCAAATGTCCGAGTTCTTCCGACAAAGACCAGTGCACCTCATAGCCACAATCTGCTGACGGTATTTTCGAAACGGCAGTATCCAGCATAATTCTCACTTTACTTTCCCCATCGGCAGCAACCCCTTTTACCGGTTTACCGGAAGTGCTGCCCTTTTCTGCCGCTAATATATACTTTAAAACCGGCTCTTTTTCACAAGATTGCTCCTCGGGCTGTTCTTCTGCTTCATCATCGCCATCACCATCACCACTGTTATTTTTCTTTGAACAAATCTCTATCGAAACTTTGCTCCCCGATGCAGAAGAGCCGTACGAGGATTTTCCACCGCCACCTAATGACGGAAAACCACCACCGGAGCCACCGGAACCTCCTGTAGCACCGGAACCGCTTCCCGGTTTGTTACACAATCCATTCGGGCCATAGAAATAGTCGTAATAATCCGATGCCGTCTTATACTTTCCGGCACAATAATATTCCCAATACTTTTTCCATCTGAAGTCCAGGCATTTGGTTCCCCATCCGTCTCTCGCTTCCGCAGATTTAAATTTCGTGCGATAAGATACAATCTGGGACGGATCATCGGCATCGGCGCCGGAAGCCGTGCTCGTTATTCTGGAATGTGTAAAGACCACATCATCATACTCCACCTCTGCCGTTACACGTACGGGAACAACGATCGACTCCTGTGCCCGCAACTGGGCGATAGGATTCTCACTCAACAGTTCAAACTTCAGTCCTGATACTTCGGGTACATCGATTGTTACGTTCTGGGCAGTAATCAATCCCTTGTTGGTCAGAGTCAAATTGAAGATGTAGTTTTTACAGTAAATCTCATCGGGATAAGTAGTCACAACTACCGGTACCGGAACATTGGTCTCGTATTTCACCACCGTCTCTACTTCATACTCATCCTGTACTTCCGTTTCGACCACATTCCAATCATACGTAATGGCCTGGAATGTCAGATCCACATCTACTTTAATGGTCCTTCCGGGGTCTACCAACAAATTGTTCGAATAACTGTCATGCTTTTCGGCTGTCACTGTTATCGCATAATACCCTTCGGGAATATCGGTCACCGTAAACAACCCATCGGCACCGGTAACACCCTCATACATGACCTTCCGGGACACCGGATGCATAATGACTACCTTCGCCCCCTCCACATGAGGAGCATCATCGGTAAAGTAAGTGTATTCGTCTTTCACATCGACTACCAGTATCCCTTTAGTCTCCGATACCGGTTCGATACTGTATGACAACGGGATACCATTTCCATTGCGGCAATTGATCCCAATCGTTCCGGTCACCGGAACATTCAATTGCATTTCGTCTGTTGTGGCAAACCGCAATACGACCACTGCACTATCCCCGCCGGCAATAGAAGGCATTTCGAGAGGAGTAACGGAAGTCATCCACTTTTGATCAGCAGGTAATACCACAGAAACAACTCCTGTTTCCCCTTTACCGGTATTGGTCAGGATAACCGAATAGTCGCGGACAGTACCCTTCGTCACCGTTGTTTGGACAGACGATACATTTGCCTGTAATACCGGCTTCTGTGATTTGCAATAATAGAAAACAGTAGTAGACAAAGAAGCACCTTCGGCTGTCGTTATCGTCAAAGGCATCCGTTCATAATCTAAAAGATCAGTCTGCTTATTGCCGGTCACCATATAAGTTATCTCTCCCATGCTATTGGCCGGTATGGATGATAGGGCATCGAACTCAACCTGACATCCGTCCGCCAAGGAAGCCAATTCGGCTTTGACATTTGTTAAAGGCACGCTACACGGATTAAATACGGCGATTTTTCCGGTATAAGGTTCATCGGTCGTAACGTCCCAAGTGATCCAAGAATCGGACGTACGCCGGATGCCATAAATATCGAACGAAGCCATTTCGGTCTTCAACCCTTCACCCGGATAACAAGCGCCCACTGCAAAATGCCCCATCTGTCTGGAAGCCGGTTTGAAGTTTAATGTATAATTTCCATCCGAGTCTGCCTGTGCTTGCAGAACCTCCCGGGCTCCATCACTGAGGATGTAAACCTCCAATTGGGCATTGGCAACATCCACGCCGGAGACTTTTCCGGAAATAACAACCTCTTCTCCGGGCTGATAGCATTTCTTCCCGACCGATGCCGTTACAGAAAACTTAGGACTCATGGTTAAAGGAAGCATATCCGAAACATTGTTTACAGAGGTCAGTTCCTTAACCGAGTGATCTTCATTGACGATTGCCACAATGCTGTATTTTCCGGTTACATCCGGTAATGCGAAATTTCTCGAAACGAGTTCCTCTTCACCTGCCATCAACGTTTTTTGTGTATACAGAGTGGTCAGGAAGGTCTTCTTAGAGGAACTGCTATATTTTTGGTCAGACGTCAGGTATACCATGACTTTCGTCTTTGCCGGTAATTCTGCCGCACCTTTATTGACAACTTTCGCACTCACCGTAAGCGTATCACCTGCCAATGCTTCTTTCTTTGAAAGTGCCAGATAACCGATTGCCGCATCAGGCAGTGTCTGATCCGTTATCATGACCCAACAAATACCTTTCGTATATCCTTCCGAAGTAGCAACAATCGTACTTGTCCGGTCGCCTTCGGATATTTCATTCGCCTTAGCATATACCTTGACATCGACAAAAGATACGCCTGCCGGTATGATGACCGTTTTGTCGAAAACCAAATCGGTTTCATTATCACTTGCCAGCGTCACGGTTATATCGGTATTGTCCGTGTTGTTTCTGGTCACCCTCAACACGATGCCTTCGGCCGCCCCCTCCAATATCGTAGGTTGCGAAGCGGTTAACGACAATGACGGTCCGTCATCATCAAGTATCTTAAAAGATTTCGTGACATGCCCACCGCTTGTTGCCGTCGCAGAACAGTTGCACGAGGGGAGATAAACCGATGCGGTAACCAACACCTCACGATCACCGTCCATCAAAGCATTGTCGACCACTCCTATCGAAAACTCCTGCGAACGAACTCCCGCAGAAAAGACCAATGTTTCATAAGAGAGGTACGCATCCGGAGAACTGACCGCCAGCTTCACCGTTATCTTACTGTCCAGATTCGTAGTACGGGTCACCCGTCCGATGATGGCAGAACCTCCTGCCGACTCATTGACCTCTTCCGTAGAAAATACTAACTGTATCTGCGAAACATCATTGTCATTCAGCAGAATGATACATTTTCCACTGCTATATCTCTCTGCCGATACCGTGAAATCGACATCAGCCGTTACATCCGGAATGTTATCATCTATGGCCGTCACCTCTACCTCTACACTCTTCTCACCCGCCGGAATCACTGCCTGAGTCGGAAGTTTAAAACGACTTTTATGGCTGGTCGACAAATATACAGTCAATGGAGTATCACTTTTACTCTCACGCTCAACAGTGAGCGTAAAGACATCTCCTTCCGTCAGTTCTGTTTTGGAGGGAGTCAGAGTCAAAGCAGGCAGTTCGTCATCCGCGATACAAACTTCCCCCGTTATGGCCTCATATCCATTTCCTTCAATGGTAATCGTTACCACCGAGTCGGTATTCTGCACCTCATTGTCTACCGCATGGATGTAGAAAGCACCGCCGGATTGCCCTTTCTGAATGGTTACCGACTGCGGCACGTCCAAACGCTCCGGTTTATCCGCACGAAGCGTGAAAACCTGCTCATTCGCCCAACTGCCACTCCGATACAATTTACAACGAATCAAAGAGGCGTCATTCTCTTTGATAGCTGTTGCAGGAAGTTCCACCTGTAATTTTCGGGCAATTGTACAACCCGTTTCGGCATAAGCCGTATTATTGCCTATGGCAGCAGCCAGTTCACCCAAACCGGCTCCGGGTACTAATTTGACTTTGGCTTTTACCATTCCATCGACTCCCAATAAATCCGGCAAGACAAATTCCGCCTGCCGGTTCACCGTTCCGCCGACTCCCAAAACGGACTCGTAATAGACCTTATCCAAATATACTTCTTCACCGTTATCCGCCACCAAAGAGACCTGTTCGCTCCAACCGTCGCCCGTCTCCTTGTCGCCCTCATTGGTTACCAACCAGGAAACCGAAATTTTATCACCGGGAACATAAGATGCCTTATCGGTCTTAACTGCAGAGACAGCCACGTCCGGACGCGGATCGGCTATCACGATCAAGGCGCCGGCCTCGGACGATGTCCATACGTTAACACCGTCACGAGCACTCAGTATGGGATTTTCTATCACAAAAGGATATTTGCCACCGACCTCCCAACTTTCCGGAACCAGTAATGAAAAGTTTATCAGATTTCCGGAGTTTCCTCTTATAGGCATGTTCGTAGGAGAATAAACGACGAACAGATAATGGGTGCTGCTTATCCTTCGTACAGACAGACTATGATCCGCCTTACGGTCGGTCAGACTCCAAGAAGAACCGTCGATGGTGCTTCCCACCGGCAACTGCACATCGAATTGTAGGGCGACAATCTCGCTGTCGTTACTTATTGCTACCGGGACATTGACCGTTTTCCCCCGTCCGCACTCCACTTCCGGGATATATATTTTATTTGTCACCTGCTGTGCAACCATTGGCAAAGAGGAGATCAACACTCCCCACAGCAGCATGAGAACCATTTTACGCTTCATAACTCACCTTATTTTGAAATGACTACTTTTTGACTTTTATATACCACACCCCGGCTTGTTTCCAACCGCAATCTCACCAGATAGATCCCGGGAACCAAATCCGATGCCACCTGCAAAGTTCCGGCAGAAGGGGTCTCGAATATCTTCTTATCGACCCGGCAACCATCCATACCGATTACGTCTGCGACAACACGCTCAAAATCAACAGGCAATGTAACAAGCACCTGATTGTCTGCATTGTATATTGAAACTGTTTCAGCGACATCGGCATAAACACCTGTCGGCGCAACTATTATCGAAACACGTCGGGCATCCTTATCCGCCAAATCGGCATACGCGACAACCGCCTCTTTCGATGAGAGCTCGGCAAGAACCGTACGTCCCGACGGTATCGTTTCTCCTGCTGTGGAAAATACAACCAAGCGCACAGCGTCACCATTCTCTTTCATTGCCGTTTGATACCGGTTCGCATTCAGCAACATACGCAACTGAGACTGCCGGCAACCACTCAACACGATGTCGGCTGCGGCAACTTCCACATCGCTATACATCACCAACTTTCCGTCTTCTATGCAAATACGCACAGGAGAAACCATCTGCGAACGGGTTAACGGTGATGCTTTCACCGTCGAAAGCGTATCGGGAACAGTCCCCTGCAACACAAGATCGACAATCAATACAATGTCCTGAACGGTCAGGTTAGAGTCTTCATAAACATCTGCGGCTGCATAAACAAACGGGTAAGAACTGCTACTCACAATGTAATTCAATGTACTCTGCACATCCAATATGTCAATTATCGAATCCACATTCACATCTCCTTTATCGAATGAGAAAATCAACGGGATCGTACTTCCATATCCATCACTGTCACCCGATCTCAAAAGGAACCGGCTGCCGGACGGTGCCTGCCAGTCATACCAGGTCATAGTATAGCTGCCCGAATCATACCACAATGAAGCTGTAGTATGGTAATTCGAAGTCTCTTGATACAAATCCAAAGAAGATACCGGCCGATAAGCCTTATTTGCATGAGAGTATGTAAAAATTGTCGGTAATTCCAGTTCCTGTTTCACAGCCAGCCGCCTGTGCTGTACATCCTTCACAGGAATCCGCTGATAATTCAGATTCAATGTCTTTATCATATCCGATAAAGGACGGGAGACTTCAGAAAAACAGTTGTCACTCAGGTTCAATGTCGTCAGTTCCGGAAATGCAGCAGCCAAAACAGATACATCTCCTTTCAACCGGTTCGCATTCAGGTCCAAACCGGATACAACCGGCTTAACATTATACTTGGCAAGTGTATCGGCCAAATCCTGTACATCCCAATCAAGGGAATTATTACTCAAATTGAGTCTTTGCAGAGTAGGAAGAGCCAGAATAAGAGGAGAAATAAGTCCGCTGGCCCCTCTTCCGTCCAAATTAATCTCCGACACATGCGAACCGGTAAAAGTAACCCCTTGCCAGTTATTACCATCAATCATGTCGCTGTCGATATTCCAGGACTGATACCATCCGGCCCCATTCATTCTGTGATACATATCGCACAAGGCGGCATAATCCTCCGCCCCCATTTTCTTGGGTGCCGGGATTACATTCAGCTGGGCATCAAATGTCCCCAATTTCTTTTCAACTCCATTGGGCAATGTTACCACTACATTATCAAACAGTATGGTATAATATCCCGGAGCCATCTCCGAAGAAGCCGTCAGGGGAATATTAAGTATCATCCCCGAACTGCCTTGCATACTCTGGTCACCGGAGATAACGAAACGAGAAGATGTCTCCCCATCATTTTCGGAAATTTGCAACGTATGCGAATTACAACGGTCACCTAACGTCACCTTTTTTTTATCAATCGTAATATTAGCATCCGATACCCAATCAAAAGCTATCCCGGATACATTTCCGGAATTATTCAGATAAACCTGAAAATCAACCGTTCCCCCCTGCTCTACAGAGTTGGAATATCCTTGCATATAATAATATTTACTCTCCGGCGTAGTGGGTTCGCTCGGATTGGAAGGGTTAAATACGTATTTGGCTTTTAATGTCACATTCTTTTTCTCCATGGTGAAGAAGAAATAGTTGTCCGTGGAAAGCTTCACCGTATCATTGCCTTCCATATGATACCAATATGCCAACTCATATCCATTATTCCCATAGGCCGACAGAACCACCTGTTCACCTTCGGCAAATGCTGTGCCGCTACTCCAATTAAAGCTACCGGCTCCTACCGGATCAGACTCTAAAAAGAGTTGATGCCGGATAACCGGTTCGGGAGGGTTCTCCGGGCTATAGACAAAACGTGCCGTTAAAGTAACATCCCTACTTCCCATAAGATAATAAAAGCCGGATGAAGTGGAAATGATCTTACCGTCCTGTTCCCATGCCACAAAACGATAGCCGTTTTCGGGATAAGCCGACAAATAATAAGACTCCCCTTCGGATGCCGTTACTTCCTTATCATAGTTGAAGCTTCCGGATTCTGCCGGTTCAGCCACCAAAGAAATTCGCAAACTTTCTGCCGGTTCGGAAGATTCGGAAAGATTGTCCCCTCCCCAAGCGGTGAGGTTACTCAGCAGTAACCCCACAAGGAGGATATATTTCAGTCGTTTCATAATGCTTCATTTTATTAATAGACCACTGATTTACTGATAGAATCACCAGCTTTTATCACATAAACGCCCTTCGCCAACGGAATGAACGTACCCGCTTCTTCAATTTGGATTCCGGCTGTTTTCACTCCCGCCACCGTATAAACGTCCACCTTCTCTCCGGCTTGCCCTTTCACAAGGATACCTCCGTCAACAGATGTCACTTCGCAAGCGACAGCCGCCCGTTCTTCTTTCACCGACGTCGGAGCTGTACCGAAATACAAGACAAAACGATTGTCAAAAGTACCGACTTCAGAAACAAAACGATACCCTTCGGCTGACAATTCTACTGTCCGATCGGTCACGGCATCATACAACCAAGCATCGACATCGGCTTTATCCACACAAAGAGTATATTCCCCGGTTTTACCGGCATAATAACCTAACCGAACTGACTCACCTCCGATAAAAGGTCGGGCATTAATGGCATATTGCAAATGTACATTGTCCAATGTATAAAGCTGCGGTACTGTTGCCACAGGGCTCATGAACTTAGCAGCATCCTCCTTCATATCGTATCCAACAGAAGCACCCGAAGCGAATGCAATACGGGTTTTATCGGCATGTACCCCATCAGTCAAACGCAGATTAACCAACCTACGGAGGCCGGAAGCACTCCTCATTGAACGCGTAGTCTGTTCTTCATCGGTCGACCCAACCTTGGCAAGACGCTGCTCCGAAGCGAAACGAATGCTCTTTGTTCCTGAAGGAACTTGCACAAAGAAAGCTTCCATCGGCGCAAAAACATATTCATCCGCATCCAATATCGAATAAGCATCGTAGGTCCATGAATCCCTATTCCATACCGTAATAGGGGCCTTAAAATCAAGACCGTTCATATCATAATAGCAAGGATACGGATTGCCGATCAGATTCCAGCCCTGATGAGAGGAGTTATCAGATACATTCTCACTGACAGGTATTTCTTTCGAAGCAGAGGTCAACATCTGTGTTCCGTTAGCCGCATTTCCTTTCACGGTCAGATACACCTCCATACTCGCTTGAAAAATATAGCCTTGTCCGGCATGCAACACACCATCCGTCACATCTTTCCAACTTTGCCCCACTCCGTTCAAAGCACGTTCTGCACCGTCATAATAACGGAATACATAACCGACAGGCCCCACTGAAGTAGAATCCCTCTTTTCAACCGTGACAGCAGACAGATCCACATCAAAGGGGAAAGACAAGAAATACCAATTACCGGCCCTACATGCGTATCTTATTTTTACATCAGCGACCGTTGCATCACAATTAGCCACAATGGTAGACGGAGCAAACGACCGCCCCTCGAAACGGTATCCATAATATGAATCATAGAACCATTCACGCAAGTCCTTGTCACCATGCTGCATCACCAACGAATTCAAAGAGAAGGCACCACTGCCATCCAATGTCAAAGAACTTCCGTATCCCAAAGTTAAATCAGTAACCGATTCAAGTTGGCTTCCATTCACATGCAAGGAACCGTTAAGCGTCATTGATGTCTGTATCTCTCCCTCCAAAGGTTCCACTTTCTGAAAATCGCCCCAATAAGCATGCCCGGTGTAATCACGTACTGAAAAATCAGGCACTCTCAGGCTGCACACACTCTTATCCAAGCTTCTGAAAGGATCGTTTTCCAGCTCCAAGGGAGCCGGTATATGGCAAGTAATCTGCTTCAGCTGAGTACATCCGTTGAATGCACTGTATGACAAGTAATTTAAAGAAGCCGGTAATTCGATTTTCTCCAAACTGGTACAGTATGCAAAAGCGTCATCGAATATACATTTTAATCCTTCCGGCAAAACGACTGAGAGCAGATGATCATTCCAACCGAACAAGTTGTTAGAAATATAAGTAAAATCGGCATGTTTCAGATTCAGTGTCTCCAGCTTCCACAGGTTACTATTTATAAATCGAAGATCCTCGTCATTCAACGGACCGCTTACCGTCAAATTGGTGATTTTATCAAAATCCACAGACAAAGCCTCTATATTTTTACGCAATGTTCCCGGCATGTCCACCTCTATCTTGAAAGAAGACGTATCGGTTTTATCACCGTATGTTTCCACATACGATTCTTGCAAGACTCCTTTTGCATCTCTCCGTTCAAAAACAGTATTCAACGGAAGTCCGTTTTCATCGTATGTACGATCGTACGTGTATAAATTCGAATAAGTATAGCCGCCATCAACCTCTTCCGTTTCATATCTGATTATATCCCCTTTTTCATTGAACATTTTCGTAGTCGTAGAACTTCCATTATCCAATACATTGGTATAAGTATACGAAAAGCTGCCGTTCTCATCCAAGTATGTCTTTGTTTCAACAAGCATGGGAATTTCCATATCATCATCCTCCGCAATCACGCTTACCGTACGGGTATATTGATTTTTTTCAGCCTCATATTCGGATACCACACGTCCTCTCATAAGTACAACCGTACCATCATCATTTTTGTTTTCTATGGTTATATCAGCATTGAAAAGAGAAAAATTGTCCCCATCATTGCCAAAAAAATATTCATCCCACTCTTCCGAGAAGCACAAATAAGGATTCAGCTTTTCCATTTCGTACACAGGGACAATATTCTTCAGTGACAGGCTGTCTCCCTGAGATACGATATAAAAATCAGAGGGAAAATCATCTTTCCAACTGATTTTTACTTTAGTTTCATCCCCGCCGTTCGACTCGTAAATCCAAGTCAAATATCCTTTTTCATTAAAAGTGGCTTTCAGCACAATCGACCTCTCGATTCCGGTACGGATACCATTTCCGTTCAAGATAGTAGTAAAAGACGAATCAGTATAAGACTCCACCCACTCTTTTCCATTCCATTGATAAGTAATCTCACTTAACTTCATCTTTCCCTGTACTCCACCATAACTGCATATTTTCCGATAGGCATCGTTCTGTTCCTCCAGCAGCATATTTCCCAAAGAATCAAACTCCAGATAATAATAATCTTTACGGGAAACCGTTCCGTCATCATTGTAATAAGTATATTCCCGGTTCACTTTCGGCGGATAATATTTATTTCCCGAAACACTTCCCGTCAAAAGACTTCCGAACCTTTCCGGATCAGACTTTGTAAAATCCTGATTTAGTGTCGACTTCGCAATCTGTTCTTTGCGGTTAGTCTCATGGCGTTTCAACCAGTTGCCAAAATGGGTTTGAGCATTAAGTTCCACACCCGACAAAAGCAACAAAATAGAAAAAAGTAGTCTTGCTTTCATATGTCTGAAATTTTCAAAATCCACAATTATATTAGAACAGGTAAAGATAGAAACTTTTGAAAAAGTATAAAAATGGTATTCTAGTCAAAAGCGATTAAACAGATAAATTTAGCGTCTATCATGCAAAAAACAACAACTATATTACATATTTTTTTCAAAAGCCACCTCTTAAAATACACCTAATACGCTGAATTATAATCAAGAGACAGAAATTAATCCACCATTTTCTTTATCTTTGCCAACTCTCACTGTGATTTTTTTTATTCCCTAACGACCAATAACACAAAAAGCAATCGAATAAAGCCAATGGACTCAAGAGTCACACAAGCCACCGAAAGCATAGAGCAGGAATTTTTATCCGTTATCCGGGAATACGAGCGGGTGATATACAAAGTGTGCTATCTGTACACCACCCCGACGGCCACCCTTAACGATCTATACCAAGACGTGGTACTCAACCTATGGAAAGCCTTTCCTAAATTCCGTAGGGAATGTAAAATATCAACATGGATCTATCGTATCGTACTGAATACCTGTATCAGTTTTATCCGTAAAGAGAAAAATGTGCCGGAGTTTGTTACACTAAACCGGGAGGGAGACTGGATAACCGAAGAAAACGATCCGCTTCAGGAAATGCTCCGCCAACTTTACCGGATGATCAACCAATTGGGACAACTCGACAAATCCATCATACTGCTTTATCTCGAAGAAAAAAGTTATGATGAAATCTCAGAAATTACCGGTCTGACCGTAACGAACGTAGCGACCAAACTTAGCCGTATTAAAGACAAATTAAAAAAAATGAAGAAGGAGGAATAAAAGATATGGAACTGGATGAACTTAAAAGATCATGGAACGCATTGGATGAACATTTGAAAGACAAAAAGCTGGTCAAAGACGAAGACATATCCCAGCTCATCAACCATGCCACAAAGAATATCAATGCAATCAGCCGCTTGAACAAAAGATTACGCATCATCTCTCTGACCATCATTGCATTGTTTATACTGGCACTTCTATACGACGGTGTATTTCCGGATATCTACTATCAGATTATCCTTATAGCTCTGATACCGGCCTTAGGATGGGATATATTCAGTTCCCGTTATCTCAGCAATACAAAGATAGACGACCAGCCGCTTGTTACCGTCATTTCCCGCTTCAACCGTATGCACCGCTGGATAATCCGCGAACGGATCATCGGCATCGGTTTCATATTGTTTATGGCTGTATTCTTCTTTTTCTACCGGGAAGTATGGCAACACGGCACCGGAATGATTATTCTCTTCTTCGTGATATGGGCAATAGGCATTGTCATTCCACTTTCGATATACCGTAAAAACATAGGACGCCTCCGCGAGATAAAGAAAAATCTCGGGGAATTGAAAGAATTAAAAGAAAACGATTAACATCAGTTCTATATAACGAATCATATTAAAACTCTTCTCTCTAACAAAACAAAGTCTTCTCTGTCTATACACTGAGCATAGCGGAGAAGACTTTATACGATTGTTATCTCACTCCTTCCATTCACTGATTTATGTAACTGCACCTGTACGGAGATACGTTCACTCATCTCCTGCACATGTGAAATCACCCCGATCTTGCGCCCTTGCATCTGCAACTGTTCCAATGCCTCCATAGCGGTACGCAAACTGTCGGCATCCAAGGAACCGAAACCTTCGTCAATAAAAAGAGATTCCACTTTCAGATTATTGCTCGACAAGGATGAAAGCCCCAAGGCGAGTGCCAGAGATATCAAGAAAGACTCTCCGCCGGACAACGAATAAACAGTACGCACTTCATCGCACATATCACAATCAATAACTTGCAGAGCCAATGTACCGGGCACCTGCTGAAGTCTATAACGTTTGGAAAGATAAGCCAAATGTTTATTGGCATGCAACAGCAACAGGTTCAAGGTATAGCTTTGGGCAATCACTTTGAACTTTGTTCCGTCGGCACTTCCGACCAGCTTATTCAGTTTGGCCCATTGTCCGGCAACCGCCTGTTTTTCTTTCCATTCCGATTCTATTTCCATCAGCCGCTTCTTATTCTGCTCTTGCTGCAACAAACGTGCCTCAACAACGGAAAGCGAACGTTCAGTCTCCCGGTTTGCCGACTGACAGGCAACAATCTCTTCTGGCAAATGTTCCGGATTCTCTATTTTCTTCTGTTGGTCGGACAGTTCTATAACAACTTGCGAAAGCTGTTTGATCTCTCCTTGTATTCCCAAAATACGAACATGAACCGATTCCATGTTTTTACGGGCAAGTTCCAATGCCTCATTCAACTCTTTTTCCCGCCGGTGTACCACCGCTTCAGCCTCATCCGCCGTTTTTCCTTTCAAAAGTCCGGCACGCAACTGCTGTAACTCTCCCAGCTCCTTATCCGTTGTTTGAAAACGCAACAGCTCGGTAGCTTCCGCCTGCTTGGCCATAGACAATTGTTCTGCAATGGCAGTCGATTGCTGGCTCAACAGCCGAAGCCGGTTCACCTCCTCCCGAAAAGCATCATAATGTGTGCGCAGTTGTTTTAACCTTTTGTCCTGTTGTTGCCATTCGGCATAGAGAAGCTGATACTGTTTCATCTTCTCCTCCAAAGCACAAAGAGCCTGCTGCAACTCAGTCAAACGCGCATCCAGATACTCCGGTGTACGCTCAGCGACCGGATATTCCGCCAGAACCTCTTCCTGGGCTTTCTGATGAACAGCGTAGTTTTTTATATCCCGTTGAAGGGCAATGACACGATTATTCAATTGGTTATAAATGTCGGAGGCAGATTTATACTCCTTCTCGATCGAATGATAAAGAGTATCGGCCACCTCATTATCCTGCCGGTAGGGATGCGATTGGCTGCCACATACCGGACACGCTTCCCCGTCATGCAAATCACGGCGTAGAGCCACCACATCTTTACTGATTGCCATACGGGCATTGTCATAAAGTCTTTGCAGAGAGGCCACTTGTTCTTGCTTTACAGCCAGTTGCCGCATCAAAACAGTCAGTTCAGCAGACGTTTCTTCCTGCTTTGCACATAATTGGGCAAGTAGCCGGCCGGCCTGAGCAGCACGCTGCATCTGTGTCTGTTGCTTCAGAAGTTTATTCTGCTCTTCACTGACAGACTGGATACCAAAAGCATTAAGGCGAGACACTCGATTATCATTTTCCTGCTGAAGAGCTGTCAACTGCTGTTCTTCGTGAAGTAAAAGTTGTTCTATCTGTTGCAAATCAACGGGTAGAGCAAAGGAATCTTTGCCTTTCAGCAATCTGTTTATGGAGTTTTGCGACCCGCAGAGCGCCTCTTTACCGGCACGGTATTTCTTTTCAATCTCTGCTGTCTGTTTCCGGGCAAGCAGTAAGGCCTGTTCCGATTGTCGATACAGGGTTCGTAGGCTCTGTAGACGGACATCCAATTCGCGCGCCTTACGCAATTCCGGCTGTAAGGCCTCCCATTGTTCCCGAAAGCGAGCCAGATAGTCCATCTGTTCCGTAAGATTGGTCTGAAGTTTTTTCAGTTCTTCAATGCCGGCCGATTCCTCCTGCTGTTTTTCGTGCAACTGCTTTTGCCGTACTTTGAGAGATTGCACAATGTTCAGTTGGGCATTCAGTTCCGTAAGACGCTTCGTTCCGGCAACACGAAGTCCGGCAAGACGCTCTTGCTCTTTTTGTAGTGACAAGAGTTCCTCCTCCGGCATAAGTTCGATGAGACAGATTGTGTTTTTGAGAAGGTTCATCGCTTCATCAGCCGCCTTGCTACGGGCATAAATCTCCCGGGAGATACGCGAATAAATCTCCGTACCGGTAAGTTTCTCCAATAATTCCGCCTTCGCAGCTTCACGGGACTTCAGAAATGTGGCAAAATCATTCTGGGCAAGCAATACCGTGCGTGTAAACTGTTCGTAAGTGAGTCCTACCAGAGCCACCAATTGATTCAACAGTTCCGTTTTGGTACCTTGCAGTTCTTCTTCCTTATCCAAGTCGGTAACCTGAATGACTTGAGGCTGCAAAGAGCCGGTAGCTTTGCTACGGGCACGCCGGACCGACCAACGGGAACGGTACCGTCTTCCGGTTACCCCAATAAAATCCACCTCGGCAAATCCCTCTCCCGTTCCTCTGCGGAGAATGTTCTTCACATCCGACTGATTCACCTGATTTTCACCGACATCAGACAGATAAAGATTCTCTCCCGATGCAGCAAAACGGGGTGTCTTATCATAAAGTGCCAGACACAAAGCATCCAATATCGTTGATTTTCCAGCTCCCGTAGGACCGGAAATAGTAAATATACCGGCCGAGCGAAGAGGTTCAGCGGTAAAATCCACTTCAAAACTCCCTTCGATAGAAGCCAGGTTCTTTAATCGTATTGTCAATATCTTCATAATAAATAATGGAGCAATAATTCAATATACCAATCGGCTATTCCTCTTCTCTCACTACCTCCTTAAACAACCGTTCCAGTTCTTCCGGCATTTCTGTCTGGTAAGTATTCTCGAAAGTCATCTTAAGAACTTGTAAAGGATTCATATCCTGTAATCCGGCAGACTCCAATGTTTCCTCTTCCTGTACGCCTGTCTTAGTCTGTCGATATACCGAAACAATACGTGCCAGGCGAACCGCTTTATCAGACAGCATTTCTTCTATCTGTTGCCGGAGCATCGGTTCCGGTTCTGCCAGCAACACTTTTACTTCCAGATAAGGGTAATGAGATATTCCTTCATCCTCCTCCGTCTGCAACGGCAATCGGGCAAGTTCATCCAGTACTTCTTCCGGAGCGGCAGCCTTCCCTTTCGGTACACTCAGCAAACGGACCAATGGAGTATATACCCGCTTTTCTATCTCCACCGTCCGTCCTTCGGCAAGAGTCACCACTACTACACCATGATGATAATCTTTTTCCGCAAACGACATCGGCAGCGGACTACCGGCATAACGGACATTCTCGCGCCCCGATACACGCTGTGATTTATGAATATGCCCCAAAGCCGTATAAGCAACCTGACCGGTAAAAGTATCGGGTGAGACACATTCCAATCCTCCGATAATGGTTCGTTCGCTAAAATCGCGTTCCGCAATCTCCGACCCCGTAGCTTGCAGATGACCCATAGCAACTATTGCCTGCCCCTCTTTTCTACGCTCCACTGCTCTGTTTTGCAGACGCATATAAAGTTCTCTCACCCCCTCTGCATACGGATTTCCATCAGTCGCTACCACCGGATAATCCCCTTGCCTCAAGAAAGGTACAGCTAGACAGAGTGCTTCCACTTCTCCACTACGATTCTTCAATTCTACAATCAAATCATCATAATCGATCTCTCCGTCACGTCTCCGGACTATTCCTTTGATATCGGTACGCATTTCCTGCAATAGCGGTAAAGGAGCCTCGAGGCGTGCAGCAGAGTCATGATTACCCGCCACAACCACCAATTGTAATTGCGGATTTTCGGTTGTCACTCTTCTGATAAAGCGGTAAAACATGCGTTGGGATGCAGCAGACGGATTGGAGACATCAAAGACATCACCGGCAATGAGCAACACATCAATTTCATTTTCTTTCAGTTCACGGGCCAGCCAATCCAGAAAGTGCGCATGCTCTTCCACACGGTCGTAACCGAAAAAAGTCTGTCCCAAATGCCAGTCGGCAGTATGCAAGATACGTATCATTCGAAATATCTATATCAAAAACATTTATTCAAGAATCAGCCCAAAGACAGGTAAAAATGACTGTAGGTCCATCATCTGTCTCTACATTTACCGTATAGGAGCCACCGAAATAACGAATAAAATGGCTATTAATTTCGTTACGGATCAATATCTTTTTATCTTTTGCGTTTTCTTGCGCAAACAGTGTGCCAACCACCCGAAAAACCAACATCGAATCAGCCTCGTCCTTTTCTATGTAAAGCGTTACAGGACCTTCTTTTTCTTCTCCCGAAACAAGTAATCCGCGCAACAAAGACATCAGCCATTTCTTGTCGGTACGTATATTCTGAGACTCCACGGTAGTCTTCAAAACCACCTTCACATTTTCATTTCCCATTTGCCCGTTGACAAAACCTACTATTTCGCGGCAAAGTGCAATTGCCTCTACTTCTGTCTGTTCATACTGTATCTTCCCGGATTCCAAACGCGAAAGTTCCAATATGTTATTTACATAGTCCAACAGTTGTTCGGCATTTTCCTGTATGATTTTTCCGTACCCCAGTTTACTTTCCTGATCCAAGTCATCCGACTCAGCCAGTAATTCCGCAAAACCGACAACCGCATTCAACGGAGTGCGTACATCATGACTGATCTCCATCTTCAGCCTTTCCTTGGCCATGTTATCCTCTTCGGAATGCAACGCCGCCTCTGCCGCCGCACGTTCTGCCAACGTTGTCTTCTTGGAGAGATAATGTGTATAAACGTAAAACAGAAAAGCCAAAACAGAAAGAATCAGTAATATGACAAAGACCCGCCAATAATTCGTATTCCTGATCTTCTGCTTTTCGAGCAACAACTCATCAATGTGATAAATCTCCTTCATCTGATTCAGCTGGTCGGCCGAAAAAACATTGTTTAAAGAGTCCTGTGTCCTTACCAGATAACGACGGGTGTCAATCGCCGCATCAATATCTCCCTTTTCAAATAAAGTAGTCGCCTTGTAGTTTATCAGTTTCCCGAATACGAATACATAATCTTTCAATACGATGGGAGTCACCTCATCAATAAAAGCAATACTCTTGTCATACTCTTTGGTACGCGTAAAATACTGCAGACGTACCAGTTGGACATTCAACCAGAATACCGGATCGACATGAGGTGCAAGCAGGGCCTGCGCACGTTCAATATGCTCCAAAGCCTGTTCATACTTTTTTACATTCAAATAATGCAATACGTATGTCACTTCACAGTCTACCGCCTGGTTGGTCCAGTTGTTTTTAGCCTCCGGTTCATCAGCCATCACTTCCCGCAAGGTCTTCTCCATTTCATACAGATAAGACATCTTTGAATTTTCATCTCCTTCGCCTCCATAAATCTGAGCGATCCGTGAAAGAACATCAACCTTCAAGAATGGCTTTGTTCCGGGTTCGAATTCATGATATGCCTTCATCAAAACCTTAAGAGCCTCTTCCTTACGGCTGGATACGGAGTAAGCACATCCCAAGCTATTGTACGCGGCAATCTTCCCATTATTGCTATTATGAGCCGTGGCCTCTTCCAACGCCTCCTTAGTGACATATACAGCTTTCTCTATCAATCTTTTGGAAGCCAATGCCCGACCGACAGCCGCCTTCCGTTCCAAATAGTAATCATAAGTTTCCACCTTGGGTGCCAGTTCTTTCAGTTGTTCCACCCAATAAGTCAGACTGTCCGGATCATGTTTCTTATCGTAATAACCTGCCAAATAATAGGCTCCCTCATTTTCATAATAAATATTCCTCTGCCGTTTTGCTTCTTCATAAAGGGCGGTAGCAAAGTATCTGTTATAAGGAAAATACTGATGCCGGTAAGCCACATTTTGAAGGTAAGCCAATCGGGCTGTATCCGAAGGCATCCCTTCCGCCAGAGCCAAAATACTGTCGCGATAAGCTGTTTCTTCATTTTTCTCAGCCAGCAGGCTAACGGGCAGAAAAATAATATAGATCAAACACAGGATTATTTTTTTCATAAAAGCAGCCGTTATATTTGTTTGGATTCACTCTTTATCGGATGTAGGAAACAAAAACGCGCACCCTCCGTATACTTGTCATCGATCCAAATCTTCCCTTTCAGTCTTTTCATAATCTGCAGACAGATAGACAGACCCAGTCCGGTACCCTGTACAAAGTCATTCAGTTTCTCAAACCGTTCAAAAATAAGTTTCTGTTTATCGACAGGAATGCCGCATCCGGTATCTGTCACGGAGAAAAAGGCCATATCAGCATCATCAGCACTTCTCTCCAACCGCAAGACAATAGACCCTTGAGTGGTGAACTTAGTGGCATTGACCAACAGATTGATCAATACCTGCCGCAGACGAGAGTCATCGGTGTCTATCATTAAAGAGGTCAATGAAGTGTCAAAGCGCAATTCTACCTGCAATTTATAAGAGGCTGTCACCGTCTCAACAACTTCACGGCAGATTTTCACCGCATCCTGCTCCTTGATAACCATACTGATATTATCTTCATCCAGATCCGAGAAATCAATAATATCATTTATCAGCTTCAGCAATTGATATGAATTTATCCTGATTATTTCACAAAACTCTTTTCGGGAAGCCTCGTCCACCTCCATCTCTTCCGAAGCTATTAACGTAGAAAATCCCACAATCGCATTCAACGGCGTACGTACTTCATGGCTCATATTAGAAAGGAAGAGATTCTTTTTACGAATGGCATTTTCCGCTTTTCGGTTCATCTCTTCCAGTTTTTGCTTCGACTGTTTCAGACGGAATATCTTTCGCCAACTGAGCAGTATAAACAACACCAGCAACAGAACACATCCTCCGATTGCGATCGTATAATAACGGAGCGAACGGTTACGGTCCTGTTCTATCTGATAAGTAAGCTGATCCGCCTCGAAGCGGGCACTAAGCTGGTCGATCTCTTTCGGATAATTCGCCTTGAATTTAGAATTTATATAAGAATAAATAGTATTATATAAAGCAAAGGCCTCCTTCTTACGTCCTATCTTCTCTAACAGATCCGCTTTCTTCTTCATCATGCTGACATACAATTCGTAATTGCTTCCGGCATGTTCCAAGCTGAAAAAGTAATCATATACTTCCAAAGCCTTTTCCGGTTCATCGTTCTGTTCCAAATAGAAAACCTCTGCCACCAGGAAATATTCCAAAAGCCCGGGAATTAGCTTATCCTGTTGTTTCCGCACTTCTTCCAAATATTCACCGGCCTCTTCCAACGCTCCGGAATGAATCTTATAATACGCATTAAAAATACACATCACGATCTGTTCCAACTCAGACCGGGAATCGGTAATATACCGATTCAACAGCTTCACATATTGCCCCATCTTTGCAATGTTCTTCATACGTAAATGGTATTCGACCAGTTCTACCAGCAATATTTTTTTCATCGCTTCGCCTCCGCCATGTTCTTCAAAAAGAGCCAATGAACGTTCATAAGCATCCCCTGCCTCCTTCTCTCTTCCAATAGCAGCATAAATCTCACCGATAGCGTTGAGAGAAAGAGCCATACCTAAAGCATCTTGCAACACCTTGGCTTTAGAATACATTCTGTCGCTATGAGCAATCGCCACTCCCACCTTTCCTCTGAGTATTTGAGATTTTATCATTATTCGGGACAACTTAAAATAGGGAACATATTGTTTATGCAATTCGAGTACATTCAGCAGGCTATCGGCATAGGCTAAAGTACTGTCTCTTTCCTCCAGTACATTAAAGCCGAGGCTGTTACAAAAAGATTGTATGATTTTCTCCTGCAAAGTGATATTCTCACCGACCCGATCGTCAGTATCGGTAGCTGCAATTACATTGCCCGTCAAAAACAAAATACAGAAGCCCAAAAGCAGATATTTCAGTAGCTTTCCCATCAGACAGTTTAAAGTGTGTGTTTTGTTTGCATTGTTTCTACAAATGACCGACAAATCTACATAAAAAATGTCAGACTCACACACTAAATGACCGAAAGTAACAAGAAAAACAGTAAATGTATAGCGTACGCGCATATTTACTGAGGGAAAGAACTCATCGCAGAAAAAAATGAAATGCCGTATGTATGATTGTAATAATGGCCGTATGATTATAATGTAATAAGAGTCGTTGGATTGTGATAGAGATGAGCACTCTGCTAAGAAGTACAAGATCAGAGTTCTCTGAAAAGCAGGAGTACTTTTACAAAATGTCAATATGACATTTTAATTAATGCAGAATCTCTTTATTAAAGTAGAGGACAAGACCTATACTAAAATTCTCCTGCATTTTCATATTGAATATTCAAAAAAGACACCTAAGCAACCGATTATCTATCGTAAAGACTTCCATTTTCGTATCTTGTTTGCAAATTATCTCAAAAACATATATATATCGCTCTTTATTCTATTTCAAAACAGTCTGAATTCTGTCCACTGTTAGCGTAAAAAGAGTCCCCGACAAGGCAAAATATGTTTTCCCCGTAGAGACTCTTATAGTTTCTCGTAGAGGAACAACTCGTTCCTCTACGAGGAACTGAACTTTTCAACCGGGGAAAAGTGCATTAACCTGCCGGGTAAAAGTGCATATTCATCCTCTTTTACCTAAAAATATACAGAAAAAGTGTATTTTATCCATTATTTTATGCGCTTTTTTCTCTATTTGCTGCTTTTAGACAGAAGTACATGTTAGCAAAAATAGCGATATATAAGAATTATGTCAGCCTATTCTCGTTCCCCGTATCTTTTATCTACAACAAGTTTATAGACTTCGACAACCTCATGAACAGGTATAGTGAAAGAGCACGCATTCCCCCTCCTGCGCCAAACACTAATTATTGTGAGTATTCCGGATATTCCCTGATTTTTTATCCGTTTCGAAGTATGACAATAAAAAGAGATTCTGTATCTTTGTCCTTCGAAAAGCCTAACGCTCATGAAAATACTATATTACATTTATCAGATTTGTATTGCATTGCCGATATTGTTAGTATTGACTATTCTCACAGCTATCGTAACCATCGTCGGTTCACTGATAGGGGGAGCACATTTCTGGGGTTACTATCCCGGCAAGATATGGTCGCAATTGATTTGCCTTTTCCTGCTTATACCGGTAAAGGTGTACGGCCATGAAAAAATACATAAACATACCTCTTACATATTCGTTCCTAACCACCAAGGTTCGTTCGATATATTCCTCATTTATGGTTTCTTAGGGCGTAACTTCAAATGGATGATGAAGAAGAGTCTCCGCAAACTTCCTTTTGTAGGAAAAGCGTGTGAAAGTGCGGGACATATATTTGTAGACCGTTCCGGCCCCAAGAAAGTACTCGAAACCATACAGCAGGCCAAAAATTCACTGAAAGACGGTGTGTCATTGGTCGTGTTCCCCGAAGGAGCGCGCTCATTCACCGGCCACATGGGATACTTCAAGAAAGGAGCTTTTCAACTGGCAGACGACTTACAGCTGGCCGTTGTCCCGATCACAATAGACGGATCGTTCGAAATTCTTCCCCGTACCGGAAAATGGATTCACCGCCACCGCATGATTCTGACCATCCACGACCCGATTCCGCCTAAAGGAAAAGGACCGGAAAACATAAAAGAGACAATGGCGGAAGCATACGCTGCCGTAGAAAGTGCATTGCCGGAAAAATATAAAGGAATGGTAAAGAATGAGGATCAGGACCGCTGATTCTCATTTACTCAGTTACCGACAGCAGCGCTTTGTTCCAAACGTTGATGTTCTTCGATAAGCTGCATGTTTTCTTTTGCCTTAGAGACGAATTCTTTCACCATTCTGTTCATTTTGAATGAATAGGGAGCATCTTTCATTATATCTTCTATCTGGGGAGTCATTATCGGATAAGGAAGATTGCTGCATAACATCATAAAGACGCTCGGTCCTAAGACTGTTTCATAATTATCGGAAATAAACTTTTTCACGTACTGATTCATGTCATTGACCAACGCCTCTCCTTCTCTGGTCAGCTGTTCGTGGATATCAGCCAGATCGGCCCCATCCATCACCATACGCGCCTCTTTCCGTTCGAGTTCTTCAATCTTTACGTCCATCGCATTTTTCTTATCGATAAAATCATAAAGAGCCTCATTGAGCGGAGTACCTTTTGCCAATAATTCGGTATTGGTTATCGTTATTTTAATGTTACCTTTCTCAATGACCAAAGGCATAATGGCTTCGTTATCCATATAAAGAGTAGCCATCATAATGGAGTCCGCCGCACCTTTCATCGTAAACAAGCCATGAATCACCTCCGCAGAGTCTATTTTCACCCACTTCCCGTCTTCCAATGTTTTTATAAACAGCATTCTACCGTCAAGGCTGCTCACCGATGACTCCCCTTCGATCTTATACTTACGGCTACAGGAAGTAAAAATCACAAGAAAAAGCAATAAAGGCAAAAAATTATTCACACGTATCCGTTTATAGATTTTCATGCCGCAAAGGTACAACGGATTCAGATTTGAATGAAACATTTTATCAATATTTAAAATTTGTAAGACTCTTTTCTTTAATAATCCTTATAAACATCCGTTTTTGGTATGTTTTTTCATTTAGTTTACCTAAATTTGCAGGCTATAACTTGACAAATAGTCAATAGTAAGGCTTCATTGTTCATAATTTTATAACTTGTAAACTAATAGACTGCATGTCAACCTATGCTCCTTTTGCCAAACCGCTCTATGTGATGCTAAAACCTGTTGGGGCCGTATGCAATCTCGCATGCGATTATTGTTACTATTTAGAAAAATCCAAATTATATAGAGAAAACCCGAAACATGTAATGAGTGAAGAGCTCCTTGAAAAGTTCATAGAGCAATACATCAATTCGCAAACCATGCCGCAAGTACTCTTCACATGGCATGGTGGAGAGACATTGATGCGCCCGCTTTCTTTCTATAAAAAGGCGATGGAGCTACAAAAGAAATACAGCCGGGGACGCACAATCGACAATTGCATACAGACCAACGGCACTATGCTGACGGATGAATGGTGTGAATTCTTTCGCGAAAACAATTGGCTGGTGGGCGTGTCTATCGACGGGCCGCAAGAATTTCACGATGAATACCGGAAGAACAAGCAAGGGAAACCGTCTTTCGTGAAAGTAATGCAGGGTATCAAATTACTCAAGAAACATGATGTGCAGTGGAATGCAATGGCGGTAGTCAACGACTATAACGCCGATTATCCATTAGACTTTTATCACTTCTTTAAAGAACTCGATTGCCACTATATACAATTTGCCCCCATCGTAGAACGCATTTTCGAACATACCGACGGACGCCACCTGGCTTCGCTTGCCGAACGGGAAGACGGAAAGCTCGCTGATTTCTCAATCACTCCGGAACAATGGGGAAACTTTCTTTGCACGTTGTTCGACGAATGGGTGAAAGAAGACGTAGGCAAATACTACATACAGTTATTCGACTCCACACTTGCCAACTGGATCGGTGAACAACCGGGAGTATGTTCCATGGCCAAGACCTGCGGCCATGCCGGTGTCATGGAATTCAACGGGGATGTGTATTCCTGTGACCATTTCGTATTTCCGGAATATAAATTAGGCAACATCCACAACAAGACTCTTGTGGAAATGATGTATAGCGAGAAGCAGAATGCTTTCGGGCTAATGAAACAGAGCTCTCTACCGGCACAATGTAAGGAGTGCGAATTCTTGTTTGCATGCAATGGAGAATGCCCCAAGAACCGCTTTATACGAACATCCGACGGAGAACCCGGATTGAATTATCTATGCAAAGGTTATTATCAATTCTTCAAGCACGTAGCCCCGTATATGGACTTCATGAAAAAGGAACTGATGAATCAACGCCCACCGGCAAATATCATGGAAGCATTGAAAAAAGGAGAATTGTGAAAAGAGAAAGTATAGAGAAGAAAGAAAAAGAAAAAAAGGTTCAAAATC
>CAUEFX010000028.1 GCA_958477465.1 uncultured Bacteroides sp. | reverse complement strand
GACCTTCGAGCCATTTTTCATGATGCACATTGGTGGTGACCTGCACCCTGAGTCGGTGCATAGCATGATGGAAATCGAGAGCCACCGTCTCGCCTTCACTTGCCGTGACGGGTGTCGCTACGAGCAGGTCGGGGGTAATGGCAGTGGCGACATTGAAAGTGTATGCCGTAGCATCGGCAATATCAGCCATTTTGGGATAGTAAGCGGAGAAGGTGATGGCTTCGGTCGTACTCAGCTCGTCCCAGAAGAGGGTGGTTGTGCCCACTTTATAGCTGCTGTTGGTCAGGCAGGCTCTGGAATCTGCATAAGCATAGAGCCCGAGTTCATCACCCGATGAGAATGTGCCGCTCCCATCGGGAGCAATGTTGGCACGGGTACCGATGTCTGCACTGGCAATATCTTTGCTGGCGCAAATGGTAGTGCGGATATCCACTTGACTGCTTTCCGGGGCATCGTCCTCTTTGTTACAAGCCGCAAGTGCAAGCGTGGCAAGCAAGGCGGTGGTGATAAGTTTAGCTACTTTCATACAATACTAATTTTAATATATTGATTCTCAATGAAAGCAAAGGAAACGGTTACGCATGAATCCGGCAAGGGCCGAAGTGGTCTATTTCGTTTCAGAACACGAAATAGACCACTTCGGCCTCGTGTTTAAACGAAGCTGACCACTATAAACTGAAAAGATGATTGCTCGGGTTACTGATGGCGATGTTGTCTGCCGACCGGAATTCACTCCCGACTTCTGCGTTCGGACGTAATATGTTGCTGGTATTCGGCCGGAGTTTTGCCCGTGATTCGCTTGAAGTGGCCGTAAAAATTACTTCGGGTACAGAAACCCACTTCCCATGCGAGCGTATTCATTGAAATACCGGGATTCTCCGCCAACAGTTCTTTGGCATATTCGATGCGCAAACCGACGCGCCACGACCGGAAGTCCTGAGGCATCTGCGTACTGAAATACCAACGCAGGAACTCTTCGTCTGTTCCCAACTCACGGACAATCTGCTCACGCCCTTCCTCTTGGCGGGTATACCCTTTATCGGTCACCCAGTGCTCGAGAGCAATGCGCAACTGCTCCGTCTTCTCTTGTATCTCTTCCGAAAGAAATCCGGCTTTGGCAGAAAGCCCGGTTACGGTGGAGGGTTTCGTTGCCGCCGAAACATCCTGGCCGGGAGTTTCCCATACCGGATTTTCTCCGGAGGAAATATTCCCGATTGGAACATCCCTGCTGAAAACGTCCGTTGGTTTCGCAGTGCGGGGCTGCATCTTCTCCGGTTGATTCGCCACGATAGGCAGGTAATAATTGAGCTTTGCCACATAGTTGACAAAACGGTTCGCAAACCAGGTATAGAAAACGATGTAGGCTATCGTAAAGACATTGAAGGCCGCCGGTGGCATTCCTGATGAAATACATGCGGCTCCTCCCACGCCAAGAGCAGCATAGAATCCGAACTTCACCCATCGGAGCCGTCCATGCAGGTCGTCATCGTAATACTCTTCCAATCGTGTAAGGCTTTCGGCATACCTGCGACGGAATACTACCGTATAATATGCCAACTGAGCTACATAAGCTGTCAATGCAACAAAGAATATCCAACGGGCACCACTCATCAGTGCCACAGGAACGAACAGGGTTACCGCTGCCGTTACCATACCGGTCTGTATCAATATCCTCCTGCGTGTAACAAACTGTGGGCTGATAAAGGTGAGCAGTGTAGCCGTAAACAGTAGCGATTGGTAAGTAGCAGTGGCGATCGTAAAGACTGCAACCACCTTCCGGTTGTATTCTCCTCCCGTAAAAAGTTCTGTGTAGGCAGGCACGGCGAGTATAAAATAGGAGGCGGCCAGAATGACACGCGCCGTACGCAACCGGCGTGTCTCTTCCTTGTGAGGGATGTGAACGGCACATAGCTGAAGTCCTAAAATAGTCAAAGCTATCGCTGAGATAAGGGTAATAAACATATAGATATCTATCTTCATATCGCACCTCCGTTAAGTAAGATGCGACATCCTTGCAAATAGACCATCCCAAATCTTCTCCGATGGATTGAGAAAAAGTGCGTTAACGCACATCCGGATAGTGGCGCATCTACTACAGAGAAGTAAATTTCTCTAATGCGTGAAATATAATATAATACTGTTTTTCCTTTTCTAATATTCATAAACTTTATATCACACATTAAGAAATAGACCATATATGTTATATAATACGTACAAAAATAACTGATTTTCAGCTCCACACCAAATACTTGGTAAAGAATTTGAAAGAAATGAGGATAATTACTCATCCTGTTCTGATTCATATTTCATCTTTTATTTCTATCTTTGCACCCGATATGAAGAGATTCCGTTACATATTTGCTGTAATACTTTCCCTGACAATCATATACGTCGGGGCAGGAGTCTCTGTTGTTCATTATTGCTGCGCAGCCTGCGAAACCGCACAAAACTGTTGCAGTAACGGCTGCCCCAAATGCCGTAAGTCTCATCAACAGCCAGATAAATCATGCAACGAAGAGGGATGCACAGCCACAATCTATAAGGTGGATCTGATGAAGCATTCGTGTGAGGATTCCGTCACCGCACCTGTCATACAATTATTCTGTGGGCTGTTACCTCAACTTCGCAGCATACTGTATACAGGAGAATGGCAGGAGACATCCTACAACGTCCCTCCACCTCCTGTCAGTTCGCGACATTATCTGGCTTTGTATTCCGTCCTGCTTATTTAGACTCCGGACATTCTGAAAACAGGAATGTATGAGAATGGTATCCGACCACCTGACGATACCGGTTTCATCATCTCCGATAGTCGTTTCTTCATATCTTGAGATTCAAGATGTCTGTCCTTGTTTTCATTAAGGATATCCCCATGATGTATATTCCCATGATATACTCCATGCTGTACATCTCCCTGCGTTGTACAAGACATCCGGATATTGAACATGAAGGTAACCCCGTCTCTTCCGATTGTACTTTATGCATTGATGAGTCGGGATGCCAGTACTCCAAACCAGGGATGCCAATATCCGAAGATATGAAGAGCAATATTAATCCATTGATAAATAATATATCATTGTGCAACTCTGTTGCACGGGTTATTGTGTAATTTTACACCATGAAACGATTTATGTATATGAAATATATATTCTTATTTCTTACTCTCTTTACTTTTCATGCTGCACAGGCACAAGTAAAAGGAGTCGTAAAAGACAATACCGGAGAGCCTATCCCCGGTGCCAACGTGTTTTGGATGAATACCACGAATGGAGTAACAACCACCGAAGACGGCCACTTCTCGATACCCAAACCGGCAAAAAGCCATATACTTGTGGTCAGCTTTATCGGTTTCGAGAACGATACAATCCACGTCAGCGATAAAAATCAGGAACTTGATATCGTGCTCCGTGAGGGTGTGGTACTGAATGAGGTCAATGTCGTAAGCAGAAAACTCGGAACGATGAAATTGCGGAACAGTGTCATGAATGAAGACATCATCAGCAGTGCCGAACTTACCCGTGCCGCCTGCTGTAATCTTGGCGAGAGCTTCGTTACCAACCCCTCGGTAGACGTCAGCTATTCCGATGCGGCAACGGGAGCCAAGCAGATTAAATTGCTGGGCCTTTCGGGCACCTATGTGCAGATGATGACGGAAAACATCCCTAATTACAGGGGAGCGGCAGCCCCGTATGGCCTCGGATATGTACCGGGACCTTGGATGCAAAGTATACAGGTCAGCAAAGGCAGTTCATCGGTCAAGAATGGCTATGAATCAATCACAGGACAGATAAACGTAGAGTTCAAGAAACCTCAGCTTCCGGATGCCGACTGGGTATCGGTCAACCTTTTTGCCAGCAGCACCGCCCGTTATGAAGCAAATGCCGACGCTACGGTGAAACTCTCCAGACGATGGAGCACTTCATTGCTTGCACACTACGAAAATGAGAACAAAACGCATGACAGCAACAACGATGGTTTTGTCGATATTCCCCGTGTGGAGCAGTATAATTTGTGGAACCGTTGGGCATATATGGGCGACCATTATGTGTTTCAGGCAGGCATCAAAGGGATGTCGGAGCAGCGTAACAGCGGACAGGCCGAACACAATGGCCAACCGGCACACGATCTCTATGAGATAGGTATCAAAACCAACCGTTACGAGGCCTTCACCAAGAATGCTTATATATTCAATAAGGAGAAAAATACCAATCTTGCCCTCATCCTGCAAGGGACGATCCATAACCAGGATGCCGTATACGGGCATAAGATTTATGATGTGGATCAGACAAATGTGTACGCATCTCTATTGTTTGAAACCGAATTCAGCAAGCAGCACAGCCTTTCTACCGGATTGAGTTTCAACTACGACGGATACGACCAGCATTACCGCCTGACCAACGCTACGGAGTCGGGGCTGACCAAAGCATTCGTGAAAGAGTCTGTTCCGGGAGCATACATCCAATATACTTTCAACTTGAACGACAAGCTGATGCTGATGGGAGGAATACGTGGCGATCACAGCAGTGAGCACGGATTCTTTGTTACCCCCCGTGCACATATCAAGTTCAATCCGAATGAATACCTGCACATGCGCCTTTCGGCGGGAAAAGGTTACCGTACCAATCATGTACTCGCAGAAAACAATTACCTGCTCGCCAGTAGCCGTAAAGTGAAAATAGCTGCCCATCTCGATCAGGAAGAAGCCTGGAACTATGGAGCAAGTGTTTCAACTTACATTCCCCTCTTCGGTAAGACGCTGAATATCAACGCGGAGTATTATTATACTGATTTTCAGAAACAAGTGGTGGTAGATATGGATACGAATCCTCATGAAGTGTCGTTTTATAATCTGAATGGGCGTTCTTATTCACAAGTATTGCAGGTAGAGGCGAATTATCCGCTCTTCAAGGGCCTTACTCTGACTGCCGCTTACCGCCTGACGGATGCAAAGACCACTTACAACGGAGAATTGCTGGAGAAGCCTCTGACCGGAAAGTACAAAGGGCTTCTGACAGCGTCTTATCAGACTCCGTTAGGATTATGGCAGTTTGATGTAACACTCCAGTTGAATGGCAGTGGAAGAATGCCGAATCCGTATACGCTGGCAGATGGCGAACTGTCATGGGAGAAGCGGTATGGCAGCTTTGAACAATTGAGTGCGCAGGTGACCCGCTATTTCCGCCGTTGGTCCATCTATGTAGGAGGAGAGAACCTTACAAATTTCAAACAGAAGAATCCGATTATAGATGCGGCAAATCCCTGGGGAGAGAATTTTGACTCTACCATGATATGGGGACCGATGCATGGAGCCAAAGCCTATATCGGCATCAGATTCAATCTGGCAAGAAACAGTGAATGAGACTAAAAGCCTGTTTGAATTTTCCCCAAAAACAACTCATGAAAGGGTACAGAAGAAAACTCAAGCAAGTACTGAAAAATAATATTATTAATTATAAATGGGAGGAAAAATATGAAAACAAGAAGAATGTTGGCTGCCTTGGTGGTAGCATTATTGAGCGTGACGGCCGTTATGGCCAAAGACATCCGTACGGCAGTATTCAAAGTATCGCAGATGCATTGTGAAAATTGCGAACGGAAAGTGAAGAATAACATCAAGTTCGAGAAAGGAGTAAAGGAGTTTTCTACGGACTTGAAAACAAAGACGGTGTCCATCACCTACGACGCTGAGAAGACAAATGTAGAGAAACTAAAGGCCGGTTTCAAGAAATTCAATTACGAAGCGGAATTTGTGAAAGAAACAAAGCAGGCGGAAAAGAAGTAATTGAACAAACGGCCCGTAAAAGTTGTTTATTCAGTAATGGGCGGATAGCAGTTAACGGCCGTTAACTGCTATCGCTCATCACTAACCACTAATCACTAAATAAATTATGGGTACTATTACAAAGAAAGCATTTCCCGTATTGAACATGCACTGTGCGGGATGTGCCAATAATGTCGAAAAATCAGTCCGCAAGTTGCCGGGCATTGTAGATGCTTCGGTCAATCTTGCCACCAATACTCTCTCCGTTTCGTATGAAGCCGACAAACTGACTCCCGGAGAGATTCGGGCGGCGGTGCTTTCCGGAGGGTACGATCTGATCATAGAGGAAGAAAACCTGAAAGAGGAACGGCGCGAGGAGGTACAACACCAGCACTATCATAAACTGAAAATGCAGGTCATCGGCGCTTGGATATTTGCTGTTCCGATGCTGCTTTTGTCCATGGTCTTTATGCACGTGCCCTATTCCAACGGAATACAACTGTTGCTGACCCTTGCCGTGATGATCCTTTTCGGCGGTTCGTTTTATACGGGTGCCTGGAAGCAGGCAAAGTTAGGGCATAGCAACATGGATACGCTGGTAGCTCTCAGCACTTCCATTGCGTTTCTGTTCAGTGCATTCAACACTTTCTTTCCGGAATTCTGGTATGATCGAGGCTTGGAACCGCATGTCTATTACGAGGCTTCCGTGGTTATCATCGCTTTCGTACTGACCGGAAAACTGATGGAGGAGCGTGCAAAAGGGAATACGACTGCCGCAATAAAAAGACTCATGGGGCTGCAACCGAAGATAGCACGCATATTGCGCAATGGAATCGAGGAAGAGGTCTTAATCGACCAATTGCAGGTAGGTGATCTGGTAGTAGTCCGTCCCGGCGAGCAGATTCCGGTAGATGGACTCCTTGCCGAAGGAGATTCTTTTGTGGATGAGAGCATGATCAGCGGCGAACCGATTCCGGTAGAGAAGAAGAAGGGAGATAAAGTGCTTGCCGGCACCATCAATCAACGCGGTTCGTTCATTATCAAGGCATCACAGGTAGGTAGTGAGACGGTTCTTGCCCGCATCATCCGTATGGTGCAGGAAGCACAGGGAAGCAAAGCCCCCGTACAACGTATTGTCGACCGTGTGACGGGAATCTTCGTTCCGGTGGTTCTCGGCATTGCCGTACTGACTTTTGTGCTTTGGATGGTGATAGGCGGAACGGAATACTTTTCGTATGCCATGTTGTCTGCGGTTTCCGTACTGGTGATTGCCTGCCCGTGTGCTTTAGGACTGGCTACGCCTACTGCACTGATGGTAGGTATCGGCAAAGCAGCCAGTCAGCATATCCTGATCAAAGATGCCGTTGCCTTGGAGCAGATGCGGAAAGTAAATGTCGTGGTGCTCGACAAAACCGGAACACTGACCGAAGGGCATCCTACCGTCAGTGGTTGGCTGTGGGCGCAAACTCAGGAAGAGTGCTTCAAGAATGTGCTTCTCGCTGCCGAGTTGAAATCAGAGCATCCTCTTGCCGGGGCAATCGTTGCCTCTCTGAAAGATGAAGAAAAAGTAGTGCCGGCATCGCTCGATAGTTTCGAGAGCATCACCGGAAAAGGAATCAAGGTTGTCTACAAAGGTGATTTGTTCTGGGTGGGCAGCCACAAGTTGTTGAAGGATTTCAATGCCGTCGTAACGGACGTCATGGCCGAGATGCTGGTGCAATATGAATCCGAAGGAAACGGTATCATTTACTTTGGCCGCCGGAATCAACTGTTGGCCATTATTACTGTTACCGATCCTGTAAAGTCCACCTCTGCCGAAGCCGTGAAAGAGCTGAAACGGCAAGGCATCGACATCTGTATGCTGACGGGCGACGGGCAACGTACCGCATTGGCTGTGGCAGGGAAATTGGGTATCGACCGTTTTGTGGCCGATGCGCTGCCGGATGACAAAGAAGATTTTATCCGCGAATTGCAGTTGCAGGGTAAAACCGTAGCAATGGTGGGGGATGGCATCAACGACTCGCAGGCATTGGCACTGGCCGATGTCAGTATCGCCATGGGGAAAGGTACCGATATTGCCATGGATGTGGCTATGGTTACGCTGATGACTTCCGATCTTCTATTGCTGCCGAAAGCATTCGAGCTGTCAAGGCAGACCGTGAAACTCATCCGTCAAAACCTTTTCTGGGCGTTTATCTATAATCTTATAGGAATTCCCATTGCAGCAGGCATACTCTTTCCACTGAACGGACTACTCTTGAACCCTATGCTGGCAAGTGCGGCCATGGCATTTTCGAGTGTAAGTGTTGTGCTGAACTCGCTTAGTTTAGGAAGAAGAAAGTGAGAGTGGCTCAAATCTAAAAGAACCGTATCAAGCTCTGTTTTGAGTAATGATACGGTTCTTTTCCTTACCTTTTAGGGATGTCCAAGTTTCAAACAGGAAGTTCATCCTTGATAAAATTGAGTTTTGATCCTCATTTTATTTCAACCAAAGGCTTTCCGAAAAAAGTAGAAAGCATGCTAAGTGTGCGGATAGTAAAATTATGCTGTCCGCTCAACCATTTGGTTACCTCGCTTGGACGCTTGCCAATTGCATCGGCAAATTCTTTCTTAGACAAACCTTTCTCTTTCATCATGGCGTCAAGTTTATCTGCAATAGCGAAGGATAAATCAACTTCATTTTTTACATTTACAGGAACCTGAGCAACCATTTCTTTGAATTTGTTCTGAATCGTTCTCATAAGTCAAATGTATTATCAGTTTTTATTCTATTCTCAGTGATGGATACAGTGCCGTCTCTTGTACATTCTTTAATCAGTTTTTCAAATTTTTGAAGAGTCAGTACATACCCTTTCAGTGTATCATCTTCATTATAGTTTTTGGTGGCTTTCACACCACCATTGCCAAGTATGAGAATTTGGTCTGACAACCGCAGGCAATACTATAGATCGTGCAATTATTTGCCTCGTTAACCAATAGTAGTTCTAACCCGCTCATATTTTGTTGCTGTTAATGTGACAAAAGTACGAAGGATATTTCACTTTAAAGTAAAATCAAAGTGAAATTTTCTGTTTCTTATCTTTTTTATCTTCCCTTAGCTGAATATTGAGTATATTTGTAGACAAGAAAGGTGTCAAAGAGAAATATCCAGTAGAAATGAATCCTTTCCAAATGAAAATAGAAGTTCTCGAAACTGCCAGATTGGATTGGGGAATCTTTGGAACAAAAGTTGTAAGCC
Organism: uncultured Bacteroides sp.; assembly: GCA_958477465.1. GTDB lineage: Bacteria > Bacteroidota > Bacteroidia > Bacteroidales > Bacteroidaceae > Bacteroides. The sequence goes on along the minus strand of CAUEFX010000028.1, from coordinate 39,763 downwards.
CTTTACTAACATAATTATTAATCAGCGGTTGCAGAATCATCGGCTATTGTGCTCTCACAATTATTGCCGGACATAAACCGTAATTCATAAATCATCATTCAAATGATCCTATCCGATTGGGGACTTATCCCGTATGCCGAAGCCTGGCAACGACAGACTGAGTGGTTTGATTCTCTGATTCAAGCCAAGCAGAATAACGAAGAATATGAAAATCATATCATCTTTTGCGAACATCCGCATGTATATACGTTGGGACGTAGCGGAAAGGAGAATAACATGTTGCTGAGTGGAGCACAGTTGGAGAAAATAGGGGCAACGCTTTATCACATCGATCGGGGAGGAGACATTACCTATCACGGCCCCGGGCAGTTGGTCTGTTATCCCATTCTCAATCTTGAAGAGTTCGGTCTCGGCCTGAAGGAGTATGTGCATCTGCTGGAAGAGGCGGTTATCCGCGTGTGTGCTTCTTATGGAATCGAGACGGGAAGAGTGGAGAAAGCCACCGGTGTGTGGTTGGAAGGAGATACAGCCCGTGCACGCAAGATTTGTGCAATCGGGGTAAGGAGCAGCCATTATGTCACGATGCACGGTCTTGCCTTGAATGTAAATACCGATTTACGTTATTTCAGTTACATTCATCCTTGCGGATTTATAGACAAAGGCGTCACTTCACTGCGTCAGGAACTGGGAGGCGACCTCCCGATGTCTGAAGTGAAGCAACGCCTCGCACTTGAATTAAGCCGGTTGCTTACGGGAAAAATAAGCTGAATTCGATTAAACTGATTATTTCAATGCTTTTGCAATGGCTTTTTCAACCATCGGCTGCATGACTTCGTATCCCTTTTTGTTGGGATGCACTCCGTCTTGTGACAGATCGGAGGGAAGTCCGTTCCTGTCATCGGCCATTGCCGAGAAATAATCCACATAAATGAACTTATTCTTTTCGGCATAAGCTTTGATCCATTTGTTCAGCTCCGGGATCTTGACGTCGGGGTTCAAGCCCGGTCGCCACGGGTAGTCAAAGGCCGGCAGCACCGAGCAAAGGATTACTTTGATGCCGTTTGCTTTTGCCAACTGTGCCATGGATGCCAAATTGTCTTCTATCATTTCAAGCGTAGAAGGACCGGTATTTCCGGCAATGTCGTTGGTGCCGGCAAGAATCACTACTGCTTTGGGTTGCAGGTCGATTACATCCTGACGGAAACGCAGCAACATCTGTGGAGTTGTCTGTCCGCTGATGCCACGGTTGATGTAGGGACGATCCTTGAAAAACTCCGGGCAGTTGTGCAACCATCCGATGGTGATGGAATTGCCCATAAATACCACGCGCTTTTCTCCTTTGGCCGGAGCGCCCAGTGCTGCGTTTTCTTTCTGGAATTCTTTTAAATTGGCCCAATCCTGTGCGGGCAGATTACCGGCCAACAAGAACAGACCGATAAATAGAAGATAAATGGTTTTCGTTACTTTTGTCTTTTTCATTTTTTTGTCGTTTTCATTTTCCTTCATTAATTCTTTTCTTCATTCACTTTTTCATTCTTATTACCCGTATTCCCGTCCATTTTTTGTTACGGTCGAGCAGGCGGCTTAATGCAAGTTTGTCTACTAATACTTTTCCTCTTGAAGAAGAGGCGTGAAGAAGACACAAAGTGCCTTCCACGTAAATGGCAATCCCAATATGTGCTGTATCCAATCCCGGTATGTCTGTGGTCAAAACGATGATGTCTCCGCTCTTTATCCACGGAAGTCCGTTTACAGGCAGTTTGTCTTTGGGTAACCAATGTATTTCCTGCCCCGAAAATGCTTTCTCGTACGCTGCCATTTTCGCCACATTTTCCGGAGAATTGCTCAGATGTTTGTATCGTTCCGGGTGGGTAGACATGTACGAAAGCGACAGTTTCCGGGTGTACGGACTATTGGCAGCTGTCACATCTTCCATGAATCCGCCGCGTATCCCGTTATTGATCCAATCGGAAATATAGTGCAGACGGGAAGTATACCCATCTATTATCCCTCCGCGATAACGGATACGTTGCAGATTGGCAGCAAAGTCACTCTCACTCATCTTGTTTCCCGATGCCGAAGGAAGAGACAGTGCAAGAACATATTCTACGAAAGTCGTACAATCCACTTCATCGCAATTGATGACTAAATATTCTTCACCATCCGTCTCCAGAGTATTGGCTACGTAAGGAACATCTATGAAGGTTTGAGCATTGGCCAACATCGGATTTGCTTCCTGTTGAGCTTTTGCCTGGCTGCCCATCAGGCAGGCAGCCAGCAAAAAAGTCGGGATTGTTTTCATTATCAATACCGGTAAATCAAGTTTCTAAAATCAACCTTACGTCCAAATGGAACCAGTGCAAAGCCATACTCTACGGCATTTCCGGTTCCGGTACGTATCAGATAAGGTTCGTGCGGCAGAGCACCCCAACTATTGTCTCCGCCAACGCCCATCATCCGGTAGTCTACAAACACGTCAACCATCTTCTCCGGTTTAGAATCGGTGAGGTGGCGATGATCCGTTTCGGCCGTACGCGGTGCTGCATTGTGCAAGCTTTCTCCACTGTCGAGAGTTTCGAGCGGATGGTTCGAAGCATTCAATTCGAATGTACGGTCAGCAACAAGCAACAGTCCGGCACCGGATTTGTTGGTGAAGGCGCACCAATAGATGTCCGTCCGGTGATTGTTTTCCTGCGGACGGATGTAAGGTTCATACATATCTTTAATTGGCAGAGTATATTCCCCGATGAATTGAGACGTGCGGCGGTCGCGGTAGTTCTCTTCCGGTCCGCGTCCGTAATAGGTCAGCGTTGTGAATGTTTCCGGCATTTGCATACGCAAGCCGATACGCGGTATCATCGGAGTATTTTCATTTGCAGCCACAAAACGGTTGTTTACTTTAATCACTCCGTCGGCATATATCTTGTAGGTGATGTCCCAACTTGCATCTGCCTTCGGGAATTTATACGAGCAGGTCACCTCACCGTTTCGGGCATTGAAGGCAGCAGCCGTCACTTCTTCGTAACTGACTTCTTTCCACACTCCCAATTTATGCGGTAATCCGGCACCATAATCATTGTCGATCGGTGCACGCCAGAAGTTGGGATGCAAGCCCTGTCCGTTGAGTATATATTCCATTCCGTTATACTTGTAAGAAACCAGCATACCACTCTTCTTATCGAACACCGCCTTGAAGTTTCTACCTGCATAGACGACTTGCGTCTCTGTTTCCTTCATAGAGGCAGCTTCCTGCAAAGCTGCATTGTCTTTATGGAAAGTGTAGATGTAATCCTGTTCGCGGGCTATCACAGTGCCGGCCGGAAGGAACGGTTCGGGTGTACGTACGGTAGCGTAGAACTCGATACGCACATCTCCGGTGTTTGTCTGCTCCTGCGGAATACCTTTCAGCGGCACCGTGACGGTTGCACCCGGAACACCGCTTACCCGGAACTTGTCGGCATAGATTTCCTTTCCATGATCGCGGATAATGTAGTGGTAATCGTATTTATCCAGATCGGTAAAACTAAAATCATTGCGCACATCCACCGTTCCGGCTTCTTTCTTGAAATTGATGAACTTGATGTTCTGATATACCTTGCCCATCTCCGTAGTTTGCGGTTTTACCGAACGGTCGGGATAGACAACGCCGTTGATACAGAAATCACCGTCGGATGGAGTGCCGTTTGCACCGTAATCGCCGCCATACGCCCAATATTTGCGGCCATCCGATGTCTTTTCGGCCAATCCCTGATCTACCCAATCCCAGATGCAGCCACCTTGCAGCAACGGATATTTCTCGATAATATTCCAGTAGTCCTGGAAATTGCCCAAGCTGTTTCCCATCGCATGTGCATATTCACACAGAATGAGCGGGCGGGTATGTTTGGGATTCTTTGCATACTTCTCGATGTCGGCGGGGCGGGAGTACATCGGACAATAAATATCCGTGTTCCACTCCAGTTGCGCCCGTTCGTACTGCACGGGGCGGCTGTCCGACTCCTTCAATATGCTGTAGGTCTTATAGAAGTTCACTCCGTTTCCGGCCTCATTTCCCAATGACCATACGATGACGGAAGGGTGATTCTTGTCGCGCTCGTACATGTTGACGGTACGTGCCACGTGTGCATCCATGAATAGCGGATTATTGGCAAGTGTGCCACCCACCTCACGGTTGTATCCCATTCCATGAGATTCGATATTGGCTTCATCAATCACGTACATGCCGTATTCATCACATAACTCATAAAAGCGTTCCTGCTGTGGGTAGTGACAAGTGCGCACGGTATTTACATTGTATTTCTTCCACAGTTCGAAATCTTTCAGCATCAGCTCTTCCGTAACATAATGTCCGGTATATTCATTGTGCTCATGTATGTTGACACCTTTTACCAGAATCGGTTTGCCATTGACACATAGCTGGTGATTCTTCATCTCTACGGTGCGGAATCCCACTTTTACGCTGGTGGCCTCGAGTACTTCCCCGTTCACAGGTTCTTTCAGGCTGATGATGAGAGTGTATAAATAAGGAGTCTCGGCAGTCCATTGTTTCGGATTCCGGATGACATTATCGTCAAAAGCAAATTCATTCATGCTTTGAGAGAGAGTGGAACCCGGCACTGCTTTCACGGCATAATCCGAAGCTGCCACCTGTTTCCCGTCTTTGTCGAGAAGTGTGTAAGAAAGGACGTAAGAAGCAGTTGCCGGCTTGCCGCTATCGGACACTTTCACTTTCAGTTTCAGTATGCCGTCTTTATAAGCGGCATCCAGCGGACTCTCTACTTTGAAATCTGCAATCCGCAGTTTGGGCTGTGCATAGAGATAAACATCCCTTTCGAATCCGCTCAAACGCCAGAAGTCCTGACATTCCAGATAGTTGGCATCTGAGAAACGATGGATTTGCACGGCAATCACGTTTTTGCCCGGTTTTACGAATGAGGTGACGTTGAATCGGGCAGGGGTCTTGGCATCTTTGCTCATTCCTACAAACTGTCCGTTCAGATAAAAGAATGCGGCTCCTTTGGTTCCGTCGGCGCTAAGAAAGATTTCTTTCCCATTCCAATCGGCAGGCAATGTGAAATCGCGCCGGTAGGTTCCTGTCGGATTCCATTCTTCGGGTACATACGGAGGATTGGGCCGATCCCAATACGGAGCATATCCCGGTGAGCAGAATTCATAAGATGTATTCACGTAGATAGGAATTCCGAAGCCTTGCCGTTCCCAGTTACCGGGTACTTGGATATCCGCCCAGTCGCTTACACTCTTTTCCGGAAGCATAAAGTCCGTCGGGCGGGTTGAGAAACTGTCTACATAGTTGAATTTCCATTTGCCGTTCAACGAGAGGCGGAAAGTACCGTCTTTCCGGTTGTTTACGGCAGCATCTTTTTCGTTCGTATACGATGTAAAGCTGCTGCGGGGCGCTTCTTTGCGTATACTTGTCAGTCGGGGATCGGTTATCTGTTTATAACGCTCCTCCTGAGCGATGGAGGTCAGAGGGAGCATTACAAGACATGCAACCGTTAATAGGTTTTTCATGAAAATGGATTTTATTAAGTTCGAATAATGATTGATGTGTCCATATACCAATACAGGATTGCCGTCCGGCAGGATGTGCAGCCGATCGGCCGATTGGCATATAGACACATTACTCTATTATTTATTATTTTACCTTCATCGAAGCCTTGATAAAGTAAAGAATCAGCAAAGCGTAGGCACCGAGGGCCAACACCTGCGACCAGGTATTGTTCAACCAAGCATCGTTTACAAGATTGACTCCTCCGAAACGCATGGCTGCACTGACCACTCCCATCAAAGCACCGCCGGCAATGAAACCGGAAGCAAGCAAGGTACCTTTTTCACCGCGTTCGGTATTTAATGAAGCATCTTTGCTACGGCTTGTCACGTACCAGTTGACAGCTCCACCTACTACCAAAGGAACATTCAGTTCAAGGGGAATGAACATACCCAATGCAAAGGCGAGTGCCGGAACTTTGAAGTAAGTCAGTACGATGGCCAGTATAGCGCCGATGCCATAAAGCAACCACGGTGCGCCTACACCACTCATCAACGGCTCAATAACGGCAGCCATTGCATTGGCCTGCGGTGCTGCCAATGCTCCACTGGTGAAACCGTATGTTTTATTGAGGATAATCATTACTCCGCCTACGGTAGCCGCAGAAACGATTGTTCCAAGAAATTTCCACGCTTCCTGTTTGACAGGAGTACTGCCCAGCCAATACCCGATTTTCAAATCCGTGATAAAACCGCCGGCCATGGATAACGCTGTACAAACCACGCCGCCCATAACCAACGCCGCTACCATGCCCGAAGGACCTTTCAGCCCGACAGCTACCATCACAACGGAAGCTAAAATCAATGTCATCAGCGTCATGCCCGATACCGGGTTGGTGCCGACAATAGCGATGGCATTGGCGGCCACAGTGGTAAAGAGGAACGAAATACCCGCTACCAGAACGATAGCCACCAAAGTATGTAGCAAGTTGCCCTGCATTACATCGAAATAGAAGAAAAGGAATATCAGCACCAATGTGATGATGGAACCGATAGCGATAATCTTCATGGAGAGGTCGCGTTGCGTGCGGAGCATGTTTTTCTCTACGTTCCCTTTGCCGCCCATCTCTTTGGCAGCCAGCCCTACGGCACTCTTAATGATACTCCATGACTTGATAATCCCGATCACACCGGCCATTGCAATACCGCCGATACCGATACTTTTCGCATAATATTTAAAGATCTCTTCAGGGCTCATCATACCTACGGTACTCGTGATTTCGGGATTCCATGCATTCAGCACGCTGTCTCCCCAGAACATGGACATTCCCGGAACGATAATCCACCATACAGCCAATGAACCGGCACAAATGATGGAAGCATATTTCAATCCGACAATATACCCCAAGCCCAGTACGGCAGCCCCTGTATTCACTTTAAATACCAATTTGGCTTTTTCCGCCAGCATCTCGCCGGCACTGCATACACGGGTGGTAAAGTTCTCGTTCCACCAGCCGAAAGTGGCAACGATAAAGTCGTACAAACCACCGATTATACCAGCCATGAGCAACGGTTTCGCCTGGCTGCCGCCTTTCTCTCCGGAGATAAGCACCTGTGTTGTTGCCGTAGCCTCCGGGAAAGGATATTTACCGTGCATATCACTCACGAAATATTTCCGGAAAGGAATAAGAAACAGGATACCCAGAACGCCTCCCAAAAGAGAACTGATAAATACCTGCATAAAAGTAACGGTCATCTCCGGATATTTGGCCTGCAGGATGTACAGGGCGGGAAGGGTAAAGATAGCTCCGGCTACAATCACTCCTGAGCAGGCCCCGATAGACTGGATGATCACGTTCTCTCCCAACGCACTTTTACGCTTGGCCGCTCCCGAAACACCTACCGCTATAATGGCGATAGGAATGGCAGCCTCGAATACCTGACCGACTTTCAAGCCTAAATAGGCTGCTGCCGCCGAAAAGAGAATGGCCATGGTAATACCCCAGGTTACCGACCATACATTTACTTCCGGATAATTTTTCCCGGGTCCCATCAGTGGGTTGTACACTTCGCCCGGCTTCAATTCCCTGAACGCATTCTCGGGCAAACCGGTGAATTTGTCTTCTTCTTGTTTCATACTTTACATATAAAATTTTAAATGTGTTATTGTGTTTTTTGTAAATAAGCATCAAAGAAAGCAAAAAAAAAGGAGAATCGAAAGATTCTCCTTAACTCTTATTGTCTATTTTTTATTATTCGGCATCTTTAGCTTTCATATTGCCTTCGATGTACAAACGCATCATCTCTGTTTGGGCGTTCGTGCGAATGGTAATCGATTTCTTGAAGTGTCCCGGATATTTGCCTGTTCCGTTGTACGTTACCTTAATGGTACCGGTCTTTCCCGGAAGAATCGGTTCTTTTGTATAATCGGGCACCGTACATCCGCAGGATGCCACCGCCTGATGAATCACCAAAGGAGCGTCGCCGATATTGGTGAAAGTAAATACACAAGTTACAACCGGGCTGTTTTCTGAAAATGTCCCGAAGTCATGAGTTGTCTTGTCAAACTTGATTTGAGCTTTCTGAGCAGATGCATAGCAAATTCCCATCACTAACATTACTGCGAAAAACAATATCTTTTTCATTCTCATTTTCTTTTTTATTGTTTACAGAAGACAAAGGTAAAGCTTTTTTTTAGAAATAATACGGTACGATTGCGAAATAGTATTAAAAAAGAGACATGCAATAGAGTTATGAATGTAAAGAATATCTCTATTTCTTCAATTCGAATCCTACCATCATTCCATCATAGCTGTCAGCCAATGAACTGATGGCATTCAGAGTCGTGTTGCTGCTTTTGCTGGATATGAAGGAAATCAGTTTCAGCAACTTATCCGAATTGAACAATAGCTCCATGCTGCTGCTCGTACAGTTTACTTTAGCATTCAGATTCAACAATCTGAAATACTTCAGCTGCACTGTCTTGGCAGAAGTATTATAGGAATACGTCCCGTTCATCGTACGTTTACCTACGGTACTCGTGAAAGTACTGTCTGCATTGAAGGTGAAACTTACCTGTCCGTCTTTGATTCCGACTTTGGCAAGCTGTTCGTTCAGTTTGTTCTCGGCAACGGCGGCAGCAGCCGCACCACCGGCTTTTTGAAGGAGATTGTCCGATTCAAACTCTATGGCCGAACCCGAGTAGGTCCATGTACCGGTCATATCTATCGTGTTGTTGCCGGTTACGGCACTTACTATTTTCTCTATATTTTCCTTTTTAAATAAATCGGCCCATGATTGTGCTTGAATGTTTGTCGTCACGAGCAATAAAGCCGACATGATTGTCAGCGATAAAACATACTTCTTCATTGTTCTTTTTTTTATTTTGAATTAACTTCTTTATTGATACTCTCGATATAATCCAATATTTCATTACGTCCTGTCCGGTCTTCCGATGACGAAACAAAATAGGGGGGGAGTTCTTCCCACTGCTTGCGCAGTTCTCTCAGATAGGCATTGATGTTCATTTTCAACCGTCCGCCTTTCAGCTTGTCGGCCTTTGTGAATATGATTGAAAAAGGTATTCCGTTTTCACCCAGCCATTCCATAAATTCCAAGTCGATCTTTTGCGGTTCCAGCCGAGAGTCTATCAAAAGAAACAGGTTGGTCATCTGTTCCCGTTCCAGAATATAATCTTCGATGATGGTACGTATCTGTTCCTGGCCTTTCATGCCGCGGCGGGCATAGCCATAACCCGGAAGATCGACGATGTACCAACTGTTGTTGATAAGAAAATGATTGATTAGCATTGTCTTTCCGGGAGTAGCCGATGTCATGGCAAGTCCTTTACGACCGGTCAGCATATTGATAAGGCTGGATTTGCCCACATTGGAACGGCCGATAAAAGCATATTCGGGAAGATGTCCCGCAGGACATTTCTTCACGTCCGTGTTACTGATGATAAATTCAGCATTTGATATTTCCATGTTCTTTGTTTTTTGTTTTTTTTGACGATAATGCGTACATCCCTGCAAAAGTAAGCATTCCGTTTAGCATAAGCAACTCATAGCCGAACTTATATCCATAGCACTGCATCACAAAACGGTCGAGTGCATAGCATATCAGCGGAGAAGCCACAGCTATGAACGGCACCCAGCGATCTCGCGTTCTGCGCCGGGTAAACAGGCCGAAAGCAAACATACCCAACAACGGGCCATAAGTGTAAGATGCTATTATATAGATGGCATCAAGCACACTTTTACTCTTCAGCGATTCTACCAGACAGATGAAAATAACGAGTATGACGGATAGCATAATATGCACTTTCCCACGACGGCGAAGCGCCACCTCTTCCACATCCCTGTCTGTTCCGAGCAAGTCCACACATACGCTGGTAGTCATGGCCGTCAGTGCAGAATCGGAGTTGCTGAATGCCGCGGCAATGATACCGATGGTGAACAATACGAGTACGGTTTGCCCCAGATAGCCTTGGGTGGCAAACATAGGAAGAATATCATCGTTCACTTCGGGAAGCGTCAGATTCATTTGTCCGGCCAACGCCAGCAACAGTATGCCCAGACACAGAAACAGAAAATTCAGCGGGATGAAAGAGAATCCGTAACAATACATGTTCTTCTGCGCCTCACGTAGATTCTTGCAAGAAAGATTCTTCTGCATCATGTCCTGATCCAACCCCGTCATCACGATTACGATGAAAATACCGCTTAAGAATTGCTTGAAGAAATTCTGTTTCGACATCCAGTCGTCAAATACGAATATGCGGCTGTGCGGACTATCGGTTATCATCGTCATAATTCCTCCGTCTCCCATATCCAACTTCTGTATCGTAAAGAAAATAATGGAAATCAGTGTCGCTATCAGACAGAATGTTTGTAGCGTATCTGTCCAGACAATGGTCTTAATACCACTTTTATGGGTGTAAATCCATACCAGCGCCACCGAACCGGCAGCAATCGCCCAAAAAGGTACTCCCATGTGGCCGAATACGTACGTGTGGAGAATAAGGCAAACCAGATAGAGCTTGGCAGCCGTACCGAGCATACGCGAAAGCAGGAAAAAGAAAGCGCCTGTACGGTAAGTCCGCACACCGATCCGAGTGCTGAGATAACTGTAAATACTTGTCAGATTGAGCCGGTAATACATCGGAAGCAAGACATGCGCCACTACCAAATAGCCGAAGAAGAATCCGAAGACCGTTTGCATATAAGTCATATCCATACTTCGCACCATTCCGGGCACGGAGACAAATGTCACTCCCGATATACTGGCACCAATCATTCCAAAAGAAACGATGTACCATGGCGACCGGTTCTCTCCCCGGAAAAATGCAGCATCCGAACTGCTTTTCTTTCCTCTACCGGTGAGCCGGGCAATCAAAAGCAGTGCTGCAAAATAGCAGATAATAGTAACCAATATCCTCATAACGGGCGCAAAGATACGATTTATTTTGCAAATTATTTTCTATCTGTAAATCAATGAGTATATTTGCGCTGAATTACAGAACCGAGTTATATATATGAACCAACAATATCCATCCGTTCTGCTTGAAAAGGCAGTCGGAGAATTCTCCAAACTTCCCGGAATCGGACGAAAAACCGCTATGCGACTGGTACTGCACCTGTTACGGCAGGACAACGCTACGGTCGAAGCCTTTGGAAATTCGATTATCACCCTGAAACGCGAAGTGAAATATTGCCGTATATGTCACAATATATCCGATACCGACACCTGTCAGATCTGTGCGAATCCCGCTCGCGACGCTTCTACGGTTTGCATAGTAGAAAACATCCGCGACGTGATGGCAGTGGAAGCCACCCAGCAGTTCCGCGGGTTGTATCACGTGTTGGGCGGTGTCATTTCTCCGATGGATGGGGTAGGGCCGAGCGACCTACAGATAGACAGTTTGGTGCAACGGGTAGCTGAAGGTGGAATAAAAGAGGTGATACTGGCCCTAAGTACCACAATGGAAGGCGATACGACCAACTTCTACATTTACCGCAAGCTGGAGAAGATGGGTGTCAAGCTCAGTGTATTGGCACGTGGAGTTTCCATAGGTGATGAGCTGGAATATACTGATGAGGTGACATTGGGCAGGAGTATTGTTAACCGGACGGTATTTACCGGAACTGTATAGAATGATTTACCGGACCGTATAATAAAGAATTTATATCATGGAAGAACTTATACAAAAGACTCTCTTTAGACTTAAAATAGAATATGCTCTATTCTGGGCACTTCCCATTCTTATCATTATTTTAGGTGAGTGCGATATGGAGTGGGCCGGGCTTTATGCCGACAATGTGCGGGTGTCTTACATCAGTGAAACAGTCGGCATTCTGGCAGCCGCCTCTTGCGTTCCTCTGGCATTAAAGTTGTTTTCATGGGTTCTGCTCAAAAAGATAGACGTGGTTTCTTTTCCGGAAGCGTTGAAACTGTACTCCAGCTGGAGCAGCATCCGTCTGTTGATATTGGAAGTTGCACTTCTCATTAATATTCTCACATATTATCTTACTTTGAGCAATACAGGGCTGCTTTGTGCGTTAATAGTTTTGACAGCTTCCTTATTTTGCGTACCGGGCGAAAAGCGGTTGCGCGAAGAGCTACATATAAATAAGGAAGATTCGATTTGAAATCAAATAAAGAAGAAGGCATGAAACTTACTTTTTTAATCCCCCCTGTACTCGACCAAAAAAATCCGGCAGAACGTACCGCCGGTTGTACCCGTGTGGTATATCTTGCGCCTAACATTTACGAGCTGACCGTTGTCGCCCTTTTGGAGAAAGAGGGATTCAATGATATCAATTATCGCGATTTTGTTTATAAACGCGAGTCTCGTGAAGCCTTTTCCGACTTCCTGAAAAAAGACAATAGCGACATTTATTATATTTGGGCCGTTAATCTTTCCATTGAGAATGATTTGCTGGCTTTGGAGTTGATCAGGCAACATAACCCGAAAGCTTATGTCGTATTCATGGGCCCCGGCCCGACATATTTCATTTCCAAATGCCTGGTCGGAGAGAAAGACATTGTCGTACGCGGAGAACCGGAACAGACCGTCTTGGAACTCACCAAAGCAATTACAGAAAATGCTGACTGGAGCTCCATTGCCGGCATCTCCTACCTGAAAGATGGGAAAGTAAAAAACAACCCTTCCCGTCCTTTGATGAAAGAGCTGGACGAATTGCCTTTCCCCGCACGTCATTTTATACAAGATAGAAGATACTTCAATCCCAAATTGAAGATCGGACCTTATACCACAATGGTTACCTCCCGCAATTGCCCGTTCCATTGCATTTATTGTGTGCCGAGTTCGCTTACTTTCGCCCGAGAAATAGAATACCGGAAAGAGCATGGCAAAAAGCCTTTCATCTCTTTCCGTTCCATAGAGAGTATAGAAGCTGAAGTGGCGCAAATAAGCAGAGAGGGATATAAGGCGATAGGCTTTATGGATGACAATTTCATCTGGAATGAAAAGCGTACCGGAGAGATTTGCCGTATCATGAAAAAATATGGGATTATCTGGGGTTGTCAGGCACGTGTAGATGCGATAACAGAAGAAATTGCACGGATGTTGGGAGACTCCGGTTGCCGATACGTCGACTTGGGAGTCGAATCATTCAACGATGAAATTCTGGCGTTTATCAAAAAGGGCATTACCAGTGAACAGATTTACACAGCCATCAATTGGTTGAAGAAGTACCATGTTCCTGTCAAGCTGAATATCCTGATAGGAAGTAGTCCGTTGGAGACGAAGGAGACTTTGAAACATACGCTACGCGAAGCCAAAGCATTGAAAGTAGACCAGGTCATGTTTAATATCGTCTCTCCATTTCCCGGTACGGAATTCTATACGATGGCCAAAGAAAACGGCTGGCTGTCTACCAAGGATTATATTCCTACCGATGTGCAGCGCGAATCGATATTGAAATACCCTTCATTGACCTCCAAAGACATGGAGCGTATTTTATTCTATAATAATATCAGCTATTTCCTCTCTCCGCATTTCATTGTGACACAGTTAAAACGTTTCTCCAGTTGGAGCGAGTTTACACATGCACTGAAAGCTCTGAAGATTAAACTGTTCGGTTGAGAAAATGATACGGTTGTCTATTATTATCATCACTTGGAACCAGCTTTCTTATCTGCAAGAATGCCTGCGCTCACTACATCCTGTCATGAGACGGGAGGATGTGGAGGTCATCATCGTGGACAATGGTTCGAATGATGGTACGGATCAATACCTCGCCCGTAACTATCCGCAAGTGCGCCTGCACGTAAATGCTTGCAACAGGGGGGTGGCTTATGCCCGAAACAGAGGACTGGAACTGTCGAAGGGCCAAAAGATACTCTTTTTGGACAATGATACCGTTGCCAATGAAAACGCGGTTTCAGGATTGGAGGCCTATCTGGATGAGCATCCGCAAGTGGGGCTTTGTGCTTGCAGGCTGGTAGATGGCAACAACCGGATACAAGATAGCTTCAAGCCTTTTCCCGGCTTATGGCTGAAGGTGAAGAATGTGCTGAGAATAACCGGTCATGTGTCCGATTTGCAGGTACCCGCCTCTCCCTTTGAACCGGTTTATGTGATAGGGGCCTGCCAGATGATTCGCCGTGAGGTAGTCGACTGTATCGGGCTGTTGGATGAGAGGATTTTCTATGGACCCGAAGATGCCGACTACTGTCTGCGTATTGTGGCCCACGGATGGAAAGTCGTGTATCTTCCGCAATATACGATAATACATCACTGGCGACGCGCCACGAATAAAAAACTATTTTCCCGTCTGGCATGGAAGCACTTTTGTGCATTGTGCTACTTCTATGCAAAATATAAGCGTATTAATTAAAACATGAAACAATCTTATTTAATAAACGACCGCATTTATCTCCGCGCGGTCGAACCGGAAGATATTGACGTAATGTACGAAATGGAAAACGATCCCTCCATGTGGGACATCAGTAGTTTTACCGTACCTTATTCCCGCTATGTGCTGCGCCAGTATATCGAAGGCTCTCAAAGCGATATGTTCGCCGATAAGCAACTGCGTCTTATGATTATCCGTCGGGAAGACAACCGGACGATCGGCACGATCGATATAACCGACTTTGTCCCCTTGCATTCTCACGGTGCCGTAGGAATAGCCTTGCATGCAGATTGCCGCGGTGCCGGATATGCTTCCGACGCCTTAAATCTGTTATGCGATTATGCTTTTGATTTTCTGCAGCTCCATCAACTCTATGCTCATGTGGCTGTGGAGAATGAAGCCAGCATGAAACTCTTCGTATCCTGTGGCTTTACACAATGCGGACTGCTGAAAGACTGGCTCCTGACATCGGAAGGATACAAAGATGCCGCTTTGATGCAACGCATCAAACAACGCTGAGTAAAAATTAAACCGGCTTTGAGTTTAAGGCCGGTTCTGAGTGTTGAGTCAATTCAGTGAAGGTACTTGTGGGAAACGCGACCAGGCTTCATATTTGTTACCCAGTTTGCCCAATGCGTTTTTCCACATATCTTTCACCTCTCCATCAAGCAAATAAGAAGGCTTTTCCTTGGCTATAATCCAAGTATTCTCTTTGACCTCTTGTATCAACTGTTCGCATTCCCAACCGGAGTATCCCAGAAAGAATCTTACTTTTCCGTTGATTTCATTACCTTGCAGAATGTGTTTCTTCAGTGCATCAAAATCTCCATTCAGATATAATCCGTTGCTTACCGGAAGTGCCCCGGGAAGTTGGGATAAAGTATGCAGATAAAACAGAGTGTCGGTTCCTATCGGTCCACCTTTATATAAAGGAATGTCTTCCAGATATTTAAACTCCTTAACGACATCATTGACCAACAATGGGAGTCGCTTGTTCATTATCAGCCCCATGCTGCCTTCACTGGTATGATCGACAAGCAACACTACCGAACGTCCGAATGTAGCATCACAAAGGAAAGGTTCCGAGATCAGAATCTTTCCCTGTGACGGCAATACATTATTCGATTGTATCTTAAATATGTCGGCGTTGATATTGTTCATGCGATAAATATAAATATTCTTTTCACAAAAACAAACTTTCTTCTCCTCTTTTTTACTTTTTCGTGTACTTTTTTATGATATGGGATGATTTTCTTTAAATATTTTCATTCTTTCATCCAATTGTGCATATTGATGATCTTTGATGAAAGAAGTACATGCACGCAGTCCTTGCTGATGGCTTCCAGTGGTGACAAGCGAGATGGCGCTCACTCCATAATACATCAGTTCTTTTGCCAGTTCGCCACTTGTCATGCCCGGATATCCGATTGTGAAATAGAAGCCGTCGGCAATAGGTTCACCCAGATCTTTATCATAAACAAGATAAAAACCATGGCGCAGGAAAATCTCTTTCAGTTTCCGTGCCCGTTCTCCGTATACCTTTACTTCGTCAAGGAAATTGTATTTTCCTTCATTGGCCGCTTTCAGCATTGCAGCCATGGCAAACTGTGCCGAATGGCTGGTTCCGGAAGAGAGGGCATAAAGAATGCGATGGATGAATACCGTTCCGAATGTGCCGCCACCGTAACGCTTCGTCAATCCGGGATAGCTGCGATGATATAATTTGTCGGAGATACAGCTGACGCCAATACGCTGTCCGGCATAGCTGAATGCCTTGGAACCGGAAATCAACAAAATATAATTATCAGTGTAATGAGCCACAGACGGCTGATAAGGTGCTTGGAACGGAGTACTGAGATCTTTACGGAAATCCATTGCGAAATATGCCAGATCTTCCAAAACGATGACGTCATACCGCGTTGCCAGCTCACCTATGATCCGGAGTTCCTTGTCGCTCAGGCAGATCCAGCTTGGGTTGTTCGGATTAGAATAGATGATGGCAGATATATTTCCTTTTTTCAAATAACTTTCCAGTTTCTCTTTTAGCTTGTCTCCGCGGAAATCGTATACATCGAATGTTTCATATTTTTGCCCCATCACCACCAGTTGCTGTTTCTGCACCGGAAATCCCGGGTCGATGAAGAGTATCGTATCTTTTTCTTCATTGCACTGGCTGCAGGTAAGGAATGATGCAAAAGTGCCCTGCATGGACCCCGTCACAGGAACACATCCTTCCGGTTTCAAGTCCACATCGATAAATGCTTTGACAAAGCGTGAAGCCTCCTGTTTAAGCTCCGGCAGTCCGTTGATATCCGGATATAAGCTTGCAATGCCTCTTTGCAGTGCTTCTACTTCTGCCTTCACACCGACAGCCGAGGGTGGGAGACCGGGTACCCCCATCTCCATTTTGATAAACTCTACTCCGGATTCTGCTTCTGCTTTGGCTGCAATGGCTTTCACTTCGCGAATGGTAGCTTTTGAGAAATCCGCAATATGAAATTCTTCAATCGTTTCATCGATCAAATGTCGTTCGATAGGTGTATTTTTCATGCCTTTCCTTTTTATATACATAATATGTTTCTTCGACGCAAAGATAAAGAATTAATTTATCCGCAGAATCTTTTTCTTCCGAGAGTTGTCCTAAACCAGTCTCTTTCATTGTAAAAGCGCTAACGTATGCACTCAACAAGACACAATGGAACAGCTGCAATCCCAACAAAATTATTCTCTTTTTTCTTTCAAACTATTGCAAATATAAAAAAAATACCTACCTTTGCATCCGCAATCGAGAGAGATGACTAATTAAAATAAATATTGGTGCGTTAGTTCAGTTGGTTAGAATACATGCCTGTCACGCATGGGGTCACGGGTTCGAGTCCCGTACGCACCGCGAAAGCAAATAAAAGCTTTAAAAGTAAAGCTCTGAAATTCAAAGATTTCAGAGCTTTTTCTTTTTCTTCGCTTCGGCAAAAAACGGCTCAGTTTGAAAACTTGGGGGAATTAGTGGTTCAGTTTTTATTCTTAGGGATTCTGTTCAAGTCCACAAACAGGTGATTTCAAAAACATACTGATAGAAGTGTTACTCTGTGTACTCTGTGGTGATTCGTATACGTTCCTGTCAGCTGCGGTTCAGGGGGAGTTCTGCTATGCACCGTACCCACATCCGGTAACAAGTGTGCTAAAGGCCGGTCAGGACCGTGCTTACAATTCTTAAGGACAGTCCCGACCGTGTCTTCTCCTTACATCTACGATGGATAGAGGTTTGAGTAAAAAAATACCCACTAATTTCTTCTACTGCCCCAAGCCGATCTTAGAAATTAACATTCACACCACCCATGAAAGTTGCTTTCGGCATAGGGTATCCATCGTTTATCTGATACCGCTGTGCCAGCAGGTTTTCGCCTTTAACAAACAGACTGGCAATTTTGCAGAGTCTATAACTTCCGGTCAGATTCCATAATACAAAATCCTCCTGCTTTTCACTTCCGGTACTGACTGAAGTATATAGTCCCTTTATGTACTGAAAATCAGTAGATGCACTCCATCTGCCTTTTGAGAAACTGATGCCGGCATAGAGTTTGTGCTCAGGAGCGGCAAGTACCGGATGCTCCATGTGTAGCCAGCTATAATTGGCAGAAACGCTCCACAAAGAGTTGATCCGGTAAGCAACGTTCGCTTCTATCCCCCAATTCTCAATCTTGCCGGAGTTGATGTTACGAGGCGGACGGGTGGAGCGGTCGGTAATAATCACATTATCACCATTTATATAATAGAGATTCGCACCGTAAGCCAATGCACCGTTCCACAAATGCTGCGAATATGACAGTTCGTAGTTCATCAGTTTTTCCGGTCTTAAGTCCGGGTTTTGAGGAGGGAACATAAACATTTCGCGGATGGTAGGATTACGATAGCCTTTACTGACCATTGCTTTCAGCACAGCATTTTCGGGCAGATGAAAAGACAAACCACCTTGTGGTACCCACTCCGTACCCACATGTGTATGATGATCCACGCGTATACCGGCATCCAGAGTCAGCCAATTGCCGATGGCTTGACGAAAGTCGATGTATCCGGCCAATTCATCCATATTCTTATCGGCAATGTCTTCATTGTGGCCATCACTTAAATAATGACTCCATGCATGACCGCCAAAATGAAGATAGTCGAAACCGAGAGTCAATCGGTTTCCAGTGAAAAGAGTCGCACTCTGATACCATGACAGCCCCATCATCCGGTCCTTGGAATTAAAACGGTCATCGGCCGGCTCTTCTCCTACAGTGTATCCGTCGTTTATTTTATGCCGCCCCCAGTTGTAGAAGAAGCTCAATGCTCCGGAAGTATTTTCATATCTGTTTTGCAAAGCAAACGAAGTCATTCCTCGCGTAATGCGGGAATCATTGTCAAACATCGGCTCGGTTATCTTCCCCGGATTGGAGGCATTGAAGTGGGTGATGTTCACATCACCATACACATTCCAGAAATCATTGAATTCATACCCTAACTTGGCATAACCGCCATATTGCTCGAACTCCATATTATCCCGATGTCCGTCCGTACGGTTATACGACCCGGTGACCACACTGCTGAAACGTCCTTTTTTCACAAAGTTCGAATATTCACTCTGAAGCGTGTTGTAAGAGCCGTAGCCGACCCGGAGACTGTTTCTCACTCCATCCTGCTGCATCTTCCGGGTAACGATGTTGACAACACCGCCCATCGCATTCGAGCCATAAAGTACGGAAGCCGGACCACGCAATACTTCCACCCGCTCGGCCAGCATAGACTGATACGCGTCTGCAATCGGATGCCCCATCAGTCCCATGTACTGCGGATGTCCGTCAATAAGAATCAGCATACCTGCCGACCCTCCGATACCACGCAGGTTCATGCTTCCGGCAGCGCCACCCGATACACCGTATCCCATTACTCCTCTGGCGGTAATGAATAATCCCGGCACCTGCTGCACCAATGTGGGTAACAAAGAGGGTTGATAGCTATTTTCTATCTGTTTGCGGTCCACGACAGAAACCGTCATCGGCAAATGACGAATATCCGTTTCGTTGCGTGTTCCTGTCACTACCACCTCGTCTATCCTATAATTTCCAGCAGTATTGATGGTGTCATTTTGTGAATAACCGGATAAGGCCGAACCTAAAAGCATACAAATCAATAAAGCCATCGGCTTCTTTTTCTTTCTTTCCATTTTAAACAGTTTGGGTGTTTTTGATTATATAAAGAGTTTGTTTCATTTTTTTCTTTTTAAGATTCTCACCGGCTTATCCGGAGAAACAGGCTTCAAGGGGGATTCTCCGGAAGATTGTCATCCGCTTTTTCAATCCCGACTTTTCACTTTGCAAAAATAGAGAGTTTCTCCCTTTCAACTTGTAGACAAATTACTATTATTATTACCCAAATTACAGTTTTTTTTGAGTATATGCACCCCAATAGGATTGTTTCTTATTCATAACTTCTCCCGTTTCATTATTCGGTCACGCTATAAGGCGGCAAGAGGGAAGAGACATCTTTTGTATACAAATTACGGATATGATAACCTGGATTACGGGTTCGCCTTATCAGCCTGTACAAGGTATGTTTTTAATTCGTACCTTTGATGCAGTTATAAAAAAAACACTGCTTATGAATCAGATAATCAAACTGGATAGTGTCGATCAATACAATAGTTTGTACGGACTTGAAACCTTGCATCCGTTGGTGAGTGTTGTAGATTTGACCAAGGCGACAAAGTCGATCAATCACATTCAAGTGAATTATGGCCTTTATGCACTCTTCTTGAAAGAGACAAAGAGTTGTGATATCAAGTACGGGCGTAAGTATTACGATTATCAGGAAGGGACGATTGTCTGCTTTGCTCCCGGTCAATCTGCCCGTGTAGAAATGATCGAAAGCGAAGTCCAGCCACGGGTATTCGGTGTTGTTTTCCACCCCGACCTGATTCGTGGCACCTCCTTGGGAAAGAACATAAAGAAATACACATATTTCTCTTATGCCGTCAGTGAGGCGCTGCACCTGTCCGATCAGGAAAAAGAGATTGTGATGGACTGTCTGAAAAAGATACAGATAGAACTGGAGCATGCCATCGACAAACACAGCAAAGAACTGATTGCAATGAATATCGACCTGTTGCTCAACTACTGTATGCGCTTTTATGAACGCCAGTTCATCACCCGTAACAACGTAAACAAAGATGCTCTCACTGCATTCGAACAGTTGCTGGATGATTATTTTGAGGGTCAGCTTCCTGTACAGAACGGTTTGCCGTCTGTGAAATACTTTGCGGACAAGATTCATCTTTCACCCAATTACTTTGGCGATATGATAAAGAAAGACACCGGCAAAACACCGCAGGAACATATCCAGGAAAAAATCATAGAAATGGCTAAAGAACGTATCATCGGAACCAACGACACAGTGAGTGAAATCTCATACGCATTGGGATTCCAGTATCCGCAGCATCTCAGCCGGCTGTTTAAAAAGAGGGTAGGGTGTACACCGAACGAATATCGGCTACAAAATATCTGAACCTGTTTATGAAGAAAGACATATTGAACATAGAGACTGTACACCAATGTAATTGTTGCATGGGAAAGAAAACATTGCATCCATTGGTGAGTGTCATCGATTTGTCGGAAAACAACTGGAAACAGTATGCTGTTAAATTCGATTTTTATACCATTCTGCTGATAGAAGGGCAGGCTCAAGAATCCATGTGCGGACGAAAGTACTATGATTACTCCAATGCCACTGCCGTGTTTCTCTCTCCGGGGCAATCTCTCCGGACGGATCAGAACGAAATGCTTTTTCAGAAAGGCAGGTTATTGGCGTTCCATCCGGATTTGATCCATCGTACTTCCCTGGGAGATAGCATAGCGAATTACACCTTCTTTTTCTATCATATCAATGAAGCCTTGCATCTGTCACTACGCGAAAAAAATAAGATTGAAGAATGCCTCGATAATATAGAGGAAGAACTGCGGCATGCAATAGACTGTTACAGTAAGGTTCTCATATCCCGTTACATAGAGTTGTTGTTGGATTATTGCTCCCGTTTTTACGAGCGGCAGTTCATCACCCGGGACGAAATTCATAAGGCGATATTGAGAAAGACAGATCTGCTGCTGGACGACTATATCCTGTCCGGCCGGTTGAAAGAGAATGCACTGCCTTCCAACGAATATTTTGCCAATATTCTCCACCTGTCTTCTTCTTATTTTGCTGATCTGCTGAAATTCGAGAGAGGGAAAAATATCTATGAATACATCCAATTGAAACGATTGGAAATATCGAAAAAGATGTTGTCGGACAAAAAGAACACAGCCACGATAGTGGCCGATCGGTTAGGTTTTTCCAATGTACAGGATTTCAGCCGGCTATTCAAGAAACTGACAGGTATTGCACCGAATGAATACCGGCTTTCGCAAAACTGACTTGAATGTTTTTTCACACATACAGGTAACCAAGTGAAAGCACAGATGTCACACATAAAATAAATGGGTTATCAGTATCAAAGCAGCCTCGGTGGACTACCTTGATAGTGATAACCCGTTTGTGCTCAGTTATCGTATACTTTTTCCCATCTCATAGGCTTCTGTCATGGCAGGATTGCCTTTGATTTCGCCTACATGCCATACGCCTGCACCCAACACTACGCCTTTTACCGTCGGATTTTCCAGACAATCGAGGAATCCCTGGAATGTATCGATCGTACGGTCCATCAGCTTCTTGTCTTCTTCGGCAGCAGTGGCAATAAAATAGAAATCTTTATTGTTCATCTTTGTGTAATGGCTGCAACAACGGTCTATCAATGTCTTCATCTGTGCACTCATTGTGTAGAAATAAACCGGAGTAGCCATGACAATGACATCTGCCGCTATCATTTTATCTGCTACTTCGGCAGCATCATCTTTCTGTGGACAGGGTTTGTTATACATACTGCATGTACTGCAACCGGTGCAATACCCGATTTTTTTATCACGTAAAAATATCTTCTCCACTTCGTGGCCAGCTTCCACGGCACCACGCATAAACTCATCACACAGCGTATCGGAGTTTCCTTTCCGACGCGGACTGGATGAAATTATCAGAATTCTTTTCGCCATAATTGATTTTATTTATTACGGTACAAAAATAGCATGTCGTATACTAATTCACCGTAGATTAATTACTGAAAAAGCAACCCGAATTACAGATATTCATATTCCGGTAAATTTTCCCTTTTTTCGTAACTCTGCTTCATACTCTTTCCGGTTCGCTTTCCCGATTTCACTTTCTCAACTTCGCTTTCTCTACTTCATTTTCCTTTCTTCATTCTCTCTTCTTCATTTTCTCCAGATTCACCACTTCACCGATAACCGGCAATAACACATTAAGAGAATCCACCTGAGCCATTTTCTGCGCATTCATCAACGGTTCATCCCAACGATGTCTGGCCAAGGCATATTTTGAATGATGTACGGTCAATATCTGCCCGGCATTCAAATCTTTGGCAGCTCTGCTCAAATATTCCGGCATCGTATGGATATATTTCCAATCTTCATTGTACTGTCCGTTCTCTAAAATCGCCAGATCTATTCCCGGGAACCGATCGCCAATCTCTTTGAAATGAGTATCGTATCCGCCATCACCTCCCATGTAGATTTTCAGTGAGGGGGTCTCAATGAGGTATGAAGCCCAAAGAGTTTGATTGGCAGTAAGACCACGCCCTGAAAAATGACGTGCCGGAAGGCAATGAACAGAGAAGCCTGCTGCATCCAAAGAAGCATCTTCATACCAGTCGAGCTCTATCAACCGCTCCTCATCGAATCCCCACGACTCAAAATGCTCGCCAACTCCTAATGGACAGATCACTTTTCCAATGCGATTCTTCAATTGCATGACGGTATGGTAATCCAGGTGATCCCAATGGTCGTGAGTGATTACCAGATAATCGATATCCGGCATATCGTCCGGCCGGTAATTGTATGTTGCCGGAAAGGGTTTGTTGACAAACGAAACCGGTGCAGCCATGCAAAAGACCGGATCGACCAGCATCCGTTTGCCATCTATCTGGATGAAATAAGACGAGTGGCCGAACCATACCAATACATCTCTGTAAGTCTTGATTTTATGAAGATCGGTCTTGATGACCGGCATCTCTTCTTCAGGACGCAGTCCGTCGATCTTTTTAAAAAGAAAATCCCAGATTCCTTTGAAACGGTTGCTGTCAGAGGTCATTAAAACCGTTTCGTGTATATTCTTAAATTCTCCGTCTTTATAGTGCGGTGACTTTTTAATCCTCTCCAACCGCTCTCCACGCGGCATCCTGCCGAAACTCGGCTGATTGATAAAAAGAATTCCAATGATAACCGGAACAAGTACTATTACTGATATTATTGATATTGTCCACATAACTATATACTTTCGTCTTTGTTTGGATGATTTCATGATCTGTCTATTATTTCATGTTGCAAAAATAGTCAGGAGAAACCAAAGTTTTTGTATACAATTTACTTATTATTATACCTTAATTACTGCTTGCTTGTTGTGCCTATTATCAGTCACTTATTATATTTTGTGCTTATTTATTATACTCAAATGGTTATTCATCTATTATGACTAACTACTGTTCATTTTATTTGCGTTTGCTTTTTTTTGCCCGGTTTTACACCTTTCTTTATCTGACTTTGCATCATAATAATCAGTGTAGCCCGTAATAACCGGTCTTGAGACCTATCTACAGAGCAATGACAAACTCCGTTTCCGTGTTTGCAAAGCCCTGTGTTGAAAAACGATATAATTACCTTTTATGAAACCTCTCTCTGGTTATGAAAACATCTCTTTGATGCCTTCTTCCAAAGTATGAGGAAGGTAGTTTATCTCACGTTTGGCTTTCGATATGTCCAATCCGCTGAAACGGGGTCGGGGAGTGGCCTCATTCATTTCTTCCGTGGTGACGGGTTGAATGAGAGAGTTGTCCAGCCCCAATGCATCTGCCACCTGATAAGCAATTTCGGCTATGGAGACACAATTGCTTCCGCAGATGTGATATATACCGTTGCGGGGATGGTGCACAAGGCGCTCCACACCTTCGGATATATCACCGACAAAAGTAGGAGTGCGCCATTGATCGGAAACAACACGGATCGTTTCACCTCTACGAAGTTTATCGGCAACCAATTGCAGGATGTTACCGTGTTGTCCGGGCAATGCCTTTCCATACACTACTGCTACACGGACAATGGCATGGTTGCTGCAATATTCGCTAACGCATTGCTCACCTTCCAGTTTGGTAACACCGTAATAGTTGACCGGATTAGGAGCATCTTCTTCGGTATACAAACGTTCGCCTCTACCGTCAAAAACAAAATCGGTGGAAAGATGGATGAACCGGCTTCCATACTGCTCGCAGGTATGTGCCAGATGCTCTATGGCTGTCACATTAGTTGCACGGGCCTCACTGTGGTGCGTTTCACAGAAATCGGGCACAGACAGAGCGGAGGCATTGATAACCACATCCGGACAGACCTCCTTGAAAAGAGACTGCACTTCCGGTTCACGGCGTATGTCTGCGCGAATAAACCGATAACCGTCTCCCGGCGCTATGTCATCACGCAGCGAGCAGGCGGTTATGTTGCTGTATTTATCATGCGCCACAAAATCATCCAGAATCCGGCGCCCCGTAAAACCGTTGGCTCCAATAATCAATATATTCATCTTCTTATTTTAGGAATAATAGGTTGTTCAAGAATAATATAGAGTATCTCAAGGATAATAAGGATTCCTCCCCTGTTGTACCTCTATGCGGATGCCAAAGGCTCCATTACCCGATTTCAGTTCGAAAGCACCTTTAAACGTATTTTTCTCCCACGGCAATGCACTTCGGGCAGGTACCTTATATCCATCGGCATTATATTCTCCGTACGTATTGATATGCATACCGTTTTTCAACTTAAACGAGCCCATTTGCAGATTTTGTGACGAACCGAAACCCGACCATCCGAATCCGGAATAAGCGGTTGAAAACACATTCGACAATCCTTGAGAGTAAGTAATATCCGGATTGAGCCGGAACAATTGATTGTAGTCTTTACCGGTATCGGATATATCGAAATTCAATTTGGGCAATTGAAGGGGCATGACACTCATCAATCCCATGTCAAGCAGAAAACCACCGAACTCCTTGTAGTTCTCATTGGGAGAGCGCGGTATACTGTCCGATGGCAGTTCCGATTGTGCGGACGCTGCAACCGTTAGCAATAGCAAGGAAAAAGACAATATCAGCTTCTTCATATCCGTAGATTTTACAAGCGCAAATTTAATATATAAATCTCGATTTATATACCAGTGTGATAAGAAAATATCAAGTCCGCCTCTATCTTTATGGTATGGTCTTAACGTTTTCTTAGTGGAAAGATGGAAAATATTTGCAGATAATCACTTCGTGAAGAAAAGCAGTTTAATGAACAGACTTTACCTGAAAAAACAAGAACGCCTTTTTACAAAATGTCAATATGATATTTTAGTTCATGCAGAATTCCTTTATTAAAGTAAGAGATAGAGTTGGTAGCAAAAATCTTCTGCATTTCCATATTGGATATTTCAAAAAGCCACCGTTATGAATGATTAGCTATTATCAAGATTACAGTTTACGTATTTCACTTGCCATTTTTCTTCAAAATGCATATATACGATTCTTTATTCTATTTCAAGATGCTTTAAACTTTGCTGGTTGTTAGCGGAAAAAGCACTCCCCGACAAGAGAAAAATGTTTTTCCCGTAGAGACTCTTATAGTTTCTCGTAGAGGAACGAGTCGTTCCTCTACGAGAAACTGAAGCTTTTCCCCGGGGAAAAGTACATTAACATACCGGTCAAAACTGCATATTCATTCTCTTTTTCATAGAAATATGCAGGAAAAAGTGTATTTTATTCATTCATTTATGCACTTTTTTCTCTATTTGCCACCTTTTAGTCAAAGCGTCTGTTAGTAAAAACCGAGGTATAGAAGAATTATGTCAGCCTATTCGTATTTATTGTAGCTTTTCAATAATGTCACCGGACGGGATAGATTGTTTTATTTTAGTAGAATCATAACCGAAAATCTCTGATAAATTCAATATACCTACTTACTCCATCAAAAACGTTTTAAAGGAAAGAGTCGTGCCGGCGTGAAAAGTTTTTTTATATCTATGCAATTTTAATCCAAAGTTAATTGTTAAATTTGTACCCTTTATAAAGTAACCGTTTTAAAGGAACAATCAATTTCTAAGATAACCGATTTATATAAAGTAATTGTTTTTATAAAGTAACCGTTTCGTAAAGTAATCAATAATAACCTTGTATGAAATCAGACATAGAAATAGCCCGCAGTACGGAGCTTAAGAAGATAAAACAAGTAGCCGAAAGCATTGGCATCCCTCGTGAAGAAGTAGAAAACTACGGCCGCTACATCGCCAAAATCCCCGAACAGCTGATTGATGAAGAGAAAGTGAAGCAAAGCAACCTGATACTCGTCACCGCTATCACCGCCACTAAAGCCGGAATCGGTAAAACCACCGTTTCTATCGGTCTTGCGCTGGGGCTCAACAGAATTGGCAAGAAAGCGATTGTGGCTTTGCGCGAACCCTCTCTGGGCCCTTGCTTCGGAATGAAAGGAGGAGCTGCCGGAGGAGGATATGCCCAGGTGCTGCCTATGGATAAAATCAACCTCCACTTCACGGGTGATTTTCACGCAATCACCTCGGCACACAACATGATTTCCGCTTTGCTTGACAACTACCTGTACCAGAACCAGGCAAACGGTTTTGGGTTGAAAGAAATTCTCTGGCGTCGAGTTCTCGATGTAAATGACCGTTCGTTGCGTAATATTGTCACCGGACTGGGAGCCAAGACGGACGGCATCACCATGCAGTCGGGATTCGATATCACGCCCGCTTCGGAAATCATGGCTATCCTCTGCCTTGCCTGTGATGTGGAAGACCTCCGCCGACGCATCGAAAACATTCTCCTCGGATTCACCTATGAAGGCAAGCCGTTTACGGTAAAAGATCTTGGCGTGGCGGGTGCCATCACCGTGTTGCTGAAAGATGCCATCCATCCCAATCTGGTGCAGACAACGGAAAACACGGCCGCCTTCGTGCATGGTGGTCCGTTTGCGAATATCGCACACGGATGCAACTCCATACTTGCCACAAAAATGGCAATGACCTTCGGAGACTATGTAGTAACGGAAGCCGGATTCGGCGCCGATCTCGGAGCAGAGAAATTCTACAATATCAAATGTCGCAAAAGCGGTATCCAGCCACGTCTGACTGTGATTGTTGCTACTGCACAAGGACTGAAAATGCACGGAGGAGTCAGTCTTGACCGTATCAAGGAGCCTGATATGGAAGGACTGAAAGAAGGACTGCGGAACCTCGACAAACACGTGCGCAACCTGCACTCTTTCGGGCAGACGGTAATCGTGGCATTCAATAAGTATGCCAGTGATACGGATGAGGAAATGGAACTTCTGCGGCAACATTGCGAAGAATTAGGAGTAGGATTTGCCATCAACAATGCTTTCAGCGAAGGAGGAGAGGGAGCTATAGAACTGGCAAATCTTGTGGTGGAAACCATCGAGAAAAAGCCGTCCGCTCCTTTGTCGTTCACCTATAAGGATGACGACAGCATCGAACAGAAAATAGAAAAAGTAGCTACGAACATTTATGGTGCCAGCGTCATCACTTACAGCACGATAGCCCGTAAGAAAATCAAGTTGGCGGAAGAGATGGGAATCACCCATTACCCGATCTGCATAGCAAAGACACAATACTCTTTCTCTGCCGACCCGAAAATTTACGGTGCAGTCAATAATTTTGAGTTCCATATAAAAGATATCGTGCTGAACAACGGTGCCGAAATGATTGTGGCCATCGCAGGAGAAATCATGCGCATGCCGGGACTTCCCAAAGAGCCGCAGGCCAAACATATAGATATTGTGGACGGACAGATAGACGGGTTGAGTTAGGGTTCTACCTCCGGAGGAGGGGATACCGTTTTCGAGAAAGGAGAGGCATCTTATTTTACCTGTCAAAGGACGGGATTAAGCCCCTAAGACTGTAAGAAAGCATATTAAAACATCTGAGACACAGGAATCCCCCTTGTCACAGTTATCAGTGACAAGGGGGATTCTGTCAATAAAAAAGTTTACCCCCGGAGAAAGTCCGGGAGTACTTGGGAGCCCCTCCTTACAAGGAGAAAGGGATATATATATAGAGTCCAGTGTGCTATTTTCTGATTTTCTCGAGCACACTGTAAGATTGCAGTTCGTTTTTCCGGTTGTATTGCTCGGAACGGACAATACCGATATTAGGTGCATACCATTCGTATCCGTAACCTTCTATTTTCCCTTTCGGAGTCCATATATCGATATCGTATTTAATCTTTGTGCAGTAGAACGGACCGGCAGGTGTATCGACGCTTTCCGTGGCCACAAACCGGCGGTCGGAAAGTGTAACCTCTGCACGGTTGTTTTTATTGCCTTTCTGATACAGCCGCACGGTAGCATCATCAAATTCGTCATCATCTCCTGGGTCCATCGGATCGGACAAAGCATCCGGATAGTTCATCAAATCACCCGTCATGTACACATCCGCATTCATCATATCCATGGCGGCAGGAAAGGTCATGACACCACTCATGCTCATAGAGAAATCACCGTCATTGCAACGGGCCACCATCTGGCCGGAATTGATTGTTTTTCCGGTAGCATTGGAGAATGTGTAGTTGGCAATCACTTCTGTACCGGAAGGGTAACTGTACACTTGGTCTACGCGGTAAACAAGTATATTCAGTAGTTTACCATTTGCCGCATAGCAATTTCGCGTTACCTGCTCTCCTTCCTGATTCGGGAAAAAGAAAGTACAATTTTCCTGAGCCATTGCTATGCTGCTGGTTGCAATCAGCATAACGCCTGTCAATAATACATTTTTCAGTTTCATAATTAAGTATCGGTTTATTGTTTTTCTCATTTTCTGTAGTAAGAACGGATTTTCAGACAGAAGGTTCACAGGCGGATAAAAAAATCCCGCGTAACCGGAAAAGATACGCGGGACATTTGCAAGGTACTTCCTTGCTATCATTTTATTTTTCAGTATGCGAAAATCGGGTATTTCTCCATTGTCTTATTGACGCGTGCACGTACCTGTGCAATCACTTCCTCATTATCCACATTGGAAAGTACCGTTTCGATCATCTCGGCAATTTCGAGCATCAGATCTTCTTTTGCACCACGGGTTGTGATGGCGGGAGTGCCCAGACGGATACCTGAAGTCTGGAATGCCGAACGGCTGTCGAACGGAACCATGTTTTTGTTCACCGTAATGTCAGCAGATACCAATGCTTTTTCTGCCACTTTACCTGTCAGATCAGGATATTTGGAACGAAGGTCTACCAACATGGAGTGATTGTCCGTACCACCGGAAACGATTGTAAAGCCACGGTCGATCAATGCCTGTGCCAATACGGCGGCATTCTTCTTTACCTGTTTCTGATATTCCTTGTATTCCGGTTGCAGACATTCGCCGAAAGCCACGGCTTTGGCAGCAATGACGTGTTCCAACGGACCACCCTGAATACCGGGGAATACGGCAGAGTCAAGCAACTGAGACATCATCTTGATCTCTCCTTTCGGAGTTTTCTTTCCCCATGGGTTGGGGAAGTCTTTCCCCATCATGATAACGCCGCCACGAGGACCGCGAAGAGTTTTATGTGTGGTTGATGTGACGATGTGTGCATATTTAACCGGATTGTCGAGCAGTCCGGCAGCAATCAACCCCGCCGGATGCGCCATGTCGATCATCAGGATGGCGCCTACTTTGTCTGCAATTTCACGCATGCGTTTGTAGTCCCATTCACGGGAGTATGCCGAACCGCCGCCGATAATCATTTTCGGATGTTCGCGCAGGGCGATCTCTTCCATCTGATCGTAGTCTACACGGTCGGTTTCCTGATTGAGGTTGTATTCGCACGGAGTATAGATGATTCCGGAGGTATTCACCAGCGAACCGTGTGAAAGGTGTCCGCCGTGTGCCAAGTTCAATCCCATGAATTTATCTCCCGGATTCAAAACAGCGAGAAATACCGCTGCATTGGCCTGTGCACCGGAGTGTGGCTGTACATTGGCCCATTCGGCGCCAAAGATCTGTTTCAACCGGTCGATGGCAATCTGTTCACTCTGGTCTACCACCTCACAACCGCCGTAATAACGTTTGCCGGGATAGCCCTCGGCATATTTATTGGTAAGGCAGGATCCCATTGCCTCCATTACCTGGTCACTCACAAAGTTTTCCGATGCGATCAGCTCGATGCCTTTGAGCTGACGTTGATGCTCTTTTTCGATAATATCGAAAATTAAATCGTCTCTTTTCATTCTGGTTTATAATAAAAAATAAGTTTTTAATGCGAGATTCTTTATTAAGCGCACAAATTTATGGAAAAAGAATGATAATCCGACAAAAATATTCAGATTTATCTATTAAAATATCACCCCGAACGAGAAACTGAGTACCTGATCGCGTCTCCGGAAGATGATATTGCTTACTCCTGTGCTTTCGTCGGAATTGATGCTGTCATAGGTCACCAACTTGGAGATGTTGTGTACCCCTTGCTCATACCGGAAATCAAAAAAGATACGCGAGATGCTGACTCCCACACCGATCACCGCACTCAGATTGAAAGGATAAAGCCGTTCGTCGATTCCTTTCTGGTCGAAGTTCTCAAAAGTAATCTCGTTTTTCTTTCCCCAGATGTAGCGCAGCTTGGGACCTGCAAAAACAGACATGCCGTATGGTCCGTTTTTCACCACGTTATAACCGTACAGCACCGGAAAGTCAACGCTGTGTATCACCGAGAAAACCGATGCATAATCGGGCTCTATATCCGGGTGGTGCGATCCCAGTTTATCAAACATTATTTCACATTTACTGACGTTATAGGATACTTCGGGCTGCACGAAATGCTTCTTCATGTTGATGCGCATGAAAAGTGCACCGAAATAGCCGACTCTGTAGTTGTTCTGAATTTCATTGATCGTGACATCTTGAATCTTGAAATCCGACACCAGAAACATGGAAGCGTTGAAGCCGGCTTTCACCCCGATATTGAATCTGCTGTTGTTGGGGCGATCAATGATATCCTGCGTGCTTTTTTGCGCCAGGACGGGGCATGCGCCGATAATGCCGCATATCCATACTGCCACCACTCTGCAAAGATGCAAAGCCCGACATCGCTTCTGACGTATGTATCCTTTATGGTTCTCTCTTCTTCTGATCGGCATATCGGTAGGGTTATTCGGTTCTATTATTCGACTTGGTTATCCGGTTTTATTATCCGATTCCATTGTCCGGTTTTATCAATCACTTCTTCTTTTTTTGTACGCTCCAACCAAACTTTCCTATCTTTGCTCCCAGTTCGTAATATCCGCCATGAACATACACCAGCGGGTTGGCTTCCGCCAGTTCGAGCTTGCCGGTTTCAGCATTCAGATATTTTTCGTCTGCACGTACATTCACCACATCGGCTATAAACATATCATGCGAACCTAAAGAGATGATTTCTTTCACCCGGCACTCAATGCAAAGCGGTGATTCTTCGATGAGCGGCGCTCCCACCACAGTCGATTTACCCGGTGTCAGCCCCATCTCTTCAAACTTATGATAATCACGTCCGGAGCGTACTCCGCACCAATCGGTAGGGAAAGCCATATCCGCTGTTGTCAGATTAATGACAAACTCCATGTTCTTCTTTATAATAGAATGAGAGTGGCGTTCCGGACGTACGGAGATATAACACATGGGCGGGTTGGTGCAAATCGTTCCCGTCCATGCCACTGTAATAATATTGTATTCACTCTCATCATTTCCACAACTCACCATAACGGCAGGCAGCGGATAAATCATTGTTCCCGGTTTCCAGTCAACACGCATAAATTAAATGGGATTACAATAATGAAATTTACGATTGCACGATTTACGAATTACGATTGGGATTACCTTTTTTATCATTCACGCCAACCGGTAAAGACATGATCCAGCAATCATGCACAAATTATCCAATCGTAAATCCCCAAGATTTATCAATCGTAATTCGTAAATCGTCCAACCGTAAATCCCCTAAATGATTGTAAACTCTTCTCTTTTCTGTTCTTTCTCGCAATAATGGCATTTCACGATACAGTTGTCCTTATCCACTACATGGAAAAGGGTATGCATCGGCTCATTATTGGTGATACATTTCGGATTTGCACATTTGATAATCCCCTTCAGATCATCCGGCATTTGCACTTCTTTCTTTTCCACTACTTCGTAGTCGCGGATGATGTTCAGTTTCACATGCGGAGCCACTACCGAAATACGGTTGATTTCTTCATCACAGAAAAACTTGTCGGCAATTTTTATGATTCCTTTTCTTCCCAGTTTCTTACTTTCAAGATTAAAGCCGATTGTGATATTGTTCTTCATGTGTTCCAATCCGAGCAACCGTACTATCGTAAACAGCTTTTCACTGGGGATATGGTCGATAACTGTCCCGTCTCTAAGGGCAGCCACTTGCAGGGCCTGTTTATTTTCGTTCATAATCTATATTTCTTTTCTCACTAATCACTTATCGTCATTCATCACTACTTATCACTATTCATCACCTCTTCCAGCGTAATGCCCAGCACGTCGCAGAGAATGGCTTCACGTGCATACAGCCCGTTTTGTGCCTGTTGGAAGTAGTATGCTTTGGGACTTTCGTCCACATCGTATGCAATCTCGTTGACACGTGGCAGCGGGTGCAGGATACGCAGGTTCGGCCGTGTGTTTTTAAGCATCCGGGCACGCAGGATATACACATTTTTCACCCGTTCGTATTCCATAAGATCGGTGAATCGCTCGCGTTGTACACGGGTCATATACAGGATGTCCGCTTCGGCAATCGTCTCTTCCGTAAAGTCGGTATGCTCCACATATTTTATATCATGCTCTTTGCAATAAATCTTGTACTCCTCTGGCATTTTCAGTTCATCGGGAGCGATAAAATGGAAAGTCGGGTTGAAGTGGCGCATGGCCATCAGCAGGGAATGGACGGTACGTCCGTACTTGAGGTCGCCCACCAAATAAATGTTCAGATTCTCGAGCGTCCCCTGCGTTTTGTAAATGGAGTAGAGGTCGAGCATTGTCTGCGAAGGGTGCTGATTGGCGCCGTCACCGGCATTTACAATGGGGATTGTCGTCACTTCGCTGGCATATCGTGCCGCTCCTTCCAGATAGTGCCGCATCACGATGATATCGGCATAATTACTCACCATTTTGATGGTGTCTTTCAAAGTTTCTCCTTTGGATGAGCTGGTGGCTTTGGGATCAGTGAAGCCGATAACACGTGCACCGAGCCGGTTTGCGGCAGTTTCGAAGCTCAGACGGGTACGGGTGGAGGGTTCGAAGAACAGGGTTGCCACTACTTTGCCCTCGAGCAACCGGCGGTTGGGGCGTTGTTCAAATTGCTTCGCCATTTCGAGCATATAGAGAATTTTCTCTTTCGAATGTTCGGCAATGGTTACTAAACTTCTGTTTTCCATTCTGTTATCTTTAATATTGATAGAACTTGTTTTCAGACTGTAAAGATAGAGATAAAATGCGGCATCCGCAACAAAATAAAAAGCAAAGTTACGCTTTTTTATAAGATAATATGCACCGTCATTAAAGCCGATATGTACTGTCCTTACAGCTTCTACGCACCGTGCTTACAGTTTCTACGCACCATGCTTACAGTTTCTGTGCACCGTGCTTAAGAGCCATACAAACCGTACTTATATTTTCCTGCACGGAAAGCGCCTCTTTTATCCTATATATTTATATAGTTCTCTGTTATATTTCTCCGTCACGGCCCTTTCATTTAATTTTGTTTGATTGTGTGTATAAAGCCCCCACCCATGCACGACTTGCATGGGTGGGGTATACATGCCCAAGTAAGGTTAAATGAAAGAGCCGTAGCCACACTCTATCTTTATCCGGTGTTTTTTCTCAGAAATTGCAGCCATAGTTCCGGTGGAATGAAAACACCTAAGCGAAATTTACGTTTCACGGTTATGAGACGCACATTTCACGATTGAGAGACGCTCGTTACACAATTGAGAGACGGTCGTCTCATGATAGTGAAACGGTATAGAAACAACGGCTCTTTCATTTAAACTCGGAACAAACTGATAACTACTGATTATGTTGATTTTACATCAACAGAGACAGATGGCATTTAGTCTATGTTGTGTCAATAGCGACGTTTGGCTGCTCCTAAATGCTTATCAGCCACAAACATTGAAATTCCAAAGCTTTTTTAAATGAAAGAGCCGTGATTTCTCCGTGCGGAAGCATCACTTTTTTTTGTGCATTCACTAAATTATGACTAACTTTGCACATTCAATAACCAGATAAATTCGTAATCGGACATAATGATAAGAAAGATAATAAAATTCCTTTGGATTCTTCTTGCAATAACAGTTTTGCTTTGTGTGGGTGTTTTCATCTCTATCTCCAACGGCTGGATCGGCTATATGCCTCCCGTAGAAGAACTTGAGAACCCGGATTATAAATTCGCAGCCGAAATATTTTCGGAAGACGGGAAAGTGCTCGGCACATTTTCATTGCAAAAAAACAACCGTGTTTACAGCAGTTACGCCGACCTGTCACCGGCCATCATCCATGCGCTGATCGCTACCGAAGATGTACGTTTCACCGAACATTCGGGAATTGATGCCAAGGCACTTTTCCGTGCACTGGTAAAGCGTGGTCTGCTGATGCAGAAAAGCGCCGGAGGCGGAAGCACACTCTCACAACAGCTCGCCAAGCAGTTGTTCACCGAGAAAGTGGCAAGCAACACCCTTCAGCGTCTTCTTCAAAAACCGATCGAATGGGTCATTGCCGTAAAATTGGAACGTTACTACACCAAAGAGGAAATCCTGACCATGTACCTCAATAAGTTCGACTTCCTGAACAATGCGGTAGGTATCAAGACTGCTGCCCAGACTTATTTCGGCTGCGAGCCGAAAGACCTGAAGATCGAAGAGGCCGCCATGCTGGTGGGCATGTGTCAGAACCCGTCTCTGTACAACCCGGTATCCCGGAACGAAAAGATACGCAAAAATGCGCTGGGACGCCGGAACGTAGTACTCGGCCAGATAGAAAAGGCCGGATTCATCACTGCCGCAGAGCGTGACTCATTGCAGGCGTTGCCATTGAAACTGACTTACAATCGGGTGGACCACAAAGAGGGGCTCGCCACTTACTTCCGCGAATACCTGCGTGGAGTGATGACCGCCAACAAACCGGACAAAGACAACTACCGGGGATGGCAGATGCAGAAATTCTATGAAGATTCGCTCGATTGGGAAACCAATCCTCTATACGGATGGTGCGCCAAGAACCGGAAGAAAGACGGATCGAACTACAACATCTATACAGACGGTCTGAAAATTTACACAACCATCGATTCACGCATGCAGAAGTATGCGGAGGATGCCGTAGAAGAACACTTGAAAGAGTTGCAGGCGCAATTCTTCAAAGAGAAAAAAGGACGTTCGAAAGCGCCCTACAGCAATAACCTGACACAAGCGCAGGTAGACGAAATCCTGCAAAGGACTTTGAAACAGACCGACCGTTACCGTCTGATGAAAAAGGCGGGAGCCTCGGAAGCGGAAATCAAAAAGGCATTCGATACGCCCGAAGAGATGTCCGTATTCAGCTGGACCGGTGAGAAAGATACCGTGATGACTCCAATGGATTCCATTAAATATTACAAACACTTCCTACGTGCCGGTTTCATGTCGATGAATCCGTTCAACGGACACGTGAAAGCCTACGTCGGTGGTCCCAACTATACCTACTTCCAATATGACATGGCCATGGTGGGTCGCCGTCAGGTGGGTTCCACAATCAAGCCGTATCTTTATGCATACGCCATGGAAAACGGCTTCTCGCCCTGCGATGAAACCCGCCATGTGGAACAGACCTTGCTGGACGAAAACGGTATTCCCTGGACACCGCGTAACAGTACCAAGAAGCGCTACGGCGAGCTCGTCACACTGAAATGGGGACTGGCCAATTCCAGCAACTGGGTATCGGCTTACCTGATGAGCAAGCTGAATCCGTATGCAATGGTCCGTCTGATCCACAGCTTCGGTGTCCGCAATAAAGAGATCATGCCGACTGTCTCACTTGCTCTCGGGCCCTGCGAAATTTCAGTAGGGGAGATGGTGAGCGCGTACACCGCATTTGCCAACAAAGGTATCCGCGTGGCACCTCTGTTCGTTACCCGCATTGAAGACAGTGAAGGCAATGTACTCGCTACTTTCTCTCCGCAAATGGATGAAGTAATCAGTGCATCGAGCGCATACAAAATGTTGGTGATGCTTCGTGCCGTCATCAACGAAGGAACCGGCGGACGTGTACGCAGCCGATACGGCATCACAGCCGATATGGCCGGTAAGACAGGAACCACCAACTCCAATTCCGACGGATGGTTTATGGGATTCATCCCCTCACTGGTATCCGGCTGCTGGGTAGGAGGTGAGGAACGCGATATTCATTTCGACACAATGGCTTACGGACAGGGTGCCTCTCTGGCCTTGCCGATCTGGGCCAAATACATGAATAAGGTTTTCGCCGATCCTAATTTGGGATACGACCCGAAAGAGGAGTTCCAACTGCCCGAGGGTTTCGATCCTTGTGCCGGTTCGGAAGTGGGTTATGAGGATTCCGGAGATACGGGACTTGACGATCTTTTCAATTGATTCTGCGGTTTGAATACTTGTCTTATATGTATCGGAAGCAATTACCGCCGGAAAGAAAACCTCCTTCTGGCGCGTCAGGACCTGCAAACCCTGTTTCCCTCCATCTGCTTTGCCAGCGAGATGGAGACAGAGCCGCTACATATACGGAACACCGCGCTTTTCTCTAACCAAGTGGCCATGTTTGTCACCGAAATGGAGAAAGAGGCCATCGTGAATGCCCTGAAAAGAATCGAAATAAAAGCCGGACGACGCCCCGAAGATAAGGCAGCGGAAAAAGTTCCTCTGGACATAGACCTGCTGGTGTACGGCAATGAAATTCTGAAACCGAAAGACATGGAACGAACGTATATCCGGAAAGGAGTGGAGGAATTAAAAATGCTTCGGACTATAAAACAGAAGACTCTCTTGACGACTAAATAACATAAAGATATGAAATTTTTAGGAATTATCCCTGCCCGTTATGCTTCTACGCGTTTTCCGGCAAAGCCTTTGGCGATGTTAGGAGGGAAAACCGTGATACAACGCGTGTACGAGCAGGTGGCCGGTGTGCTCGATGATGCATACGTGGCAACAGACGATGAACGCATCGAAGCCGCCGTAAAAGCATTCGGCGGAAAAGCAGTGATGACCTCCGTACACCACAAAAGCGGAACAGACCGTTGCTATGAGGCAGCGATGAAAATAGGACAGGACTTCGATGTCATAGTCAACATACAGGGAGACGAACCTTTTATCCAACCGTCGCAACTGCATGCCATAAAAGGCTGCTTTGACGATGACACCACGCAGATCGCCACCTTGGTAAAACCATTCAGCGCAGACACTCCGCTGGAGGCTCTGGAAAATGCAAACTCGCCGAAAGTGGTAATCAGCGCCAATCGGAATGCCCTGTATTTCAGCCGTTCTGTCATACCTTACCTACGCGGTGTAGATAAATCGGAGTGGCTTCACCGTCATATCTTCTATAAGCACATCGGGCTTTATGCCTACCGAATGGAGGTATTGAAAGAAATCACTTCTCTTCCACAATCTTCCTTGGAACTGGCAGAATCTCTGGAGCAACTCCGCTGGCTGGAGAATGGCTATACCATCAAAGTAGGTATCAGCGAAGTGGAAACAATCGGTATCGATACTCCCGAAGACCTGGCACGCGCAGAAGAATTCCTGAAAACCGGGAAATAGTCCTACGGGTAAAACCATAACCTTATAAACCAATGATAAACAGAACACTGCAACCTGAAATAAAAAACCTGGAAAATCTGATAGTCCCGTTTCCCCGGCGAACCACACTCTCCAACGGCATCCCCCTTGCCGTTATTGATGCCGGAGAACAGGATGTGGTTCGCATGGATATTCTTTTTGCCGGCGGCAGATGGCAACAGACACAAAAGCTGCAAGCCCTTTTCACCAACCGGATGCTTCGCGAAGGATCGCGGAAGTACACCACCGCCGATATTGCGGAAAAACTGGATTATTATGGGGCGTGGCTGGAGTTGTCGAGTTCTTCCGAGCACGCATACATCACCTTGTATTCCCTGAACAAATATTTCGCGGAAACCCTCGAAATAATAGAATCGATTCTTAAGGAGCCCACCTTTCCGGAAAAAGAGTTGAACACCGTGCTGGATGCCAATATCCAGCAGTTCCTCGTCAATTCGTCTAAAGTGGACTTTCTGGCTCAAAGAAGCCTGCTGAAAACACTGTACGGCACCGGACACCCCTGCGGACAACTGATCGAAGAGAAGGATTACCGCTCGATAACTCCCGGTATCCTCCGCGAATTTTATGACGAATATTACCACTCGGATAATTGCGCCATTTTCTTATCCGGAAAAATAACGGATGAAATCATCCGACGGGTAGAATCGGCCTTCGATGCTCCTTTTGGCAACCGGCGGCATGCCGTGGTTAAAAGAGAGTACACCATCTCCACTTCTGCAGAAAAGCGGGTGTTTACAGAGCAGGACGATGCCCTGCAAAGTTCCGTCAAACTGGGAACCGTCACCATTCCCCGACAGCATCCCGATTACCTGAAACTACGGGTATTGATGACTCTCTTCGGTGGATATTTCGGCAGTCGTCTGATGTCTAATATACGGGAAGACAAGGGATACACCTACGGCATTTCGGCCGGTACCATGTTCTATCCCGACAGCGGTATCTTACTCATCAGCACGGAAACGGAGAATGAATACGTCGAACCTCTGATTCGTGAAATTTACCATGAAATAGACAAACTGCATACCGAACCGGTGACAGAGACCGAGCTGTCGATGGTGCGCAACTATATGCTCGGAGATATGTGCCGCAACTACGAATCGCCTTTCTCATTGGCAGATGCCTGGATGTTTATCTATACCTCCGGACTGGATGATGATTATTTCACCCGTTCGCTGCAGGCCGTCAAAGAAGTTACACCGAAAGAAATCGGGGAACTCGCCGAACGCTATTTGTGCAAAGAGAAATTAAAAGAGGTCATAGCTGGTAAAAAGTTATCATAAAAAGGCTACAACGTCGCATGTTTTCCCGACTTCGGGAATGCGTCACCCAAAAAACTTTTTCAAATCAAATAA
The DNA here is from genome assembly GCA_958477465.1 of uncultured Bacteroides sp. Classification (GTDB taxonomy): domain Bacteria; phylum Bacteroidota; class Bacteroidia; order Bacteroidales; family Bacteroidaceae; genus Bacteroides. The sequence continues at coordinate 1 of CAUEFX010000028.1, read as the reverse complement.
T
>CAUEFX010000027.1 GCA_958477465.1 uncultured Bacteroides sp. | reverse complement strand
TTCTCGTAGAGGAACGACTCGTTCCTCTACGAGAAACCATAAGAGTCTCTACGGGAAAGACACATTCCGTCTTGGCGGGGGCGCTTCCTACGCTAACAGAAGAAGAAAATCAGACCGCTTTGAAATAGAATAAAGAACAGTGCATGCATATTCTTCGAATAATATGCAAGCAGAATACGAAAACATAGGTCTTTACGACAGGCAATCGGACGCGTTGATGTCTTTTGGGATTTTCCAATATGGGAATGGAGGAGATTTTCGGTATCATCCCTATCCATTGCTTTTAAAAAGAGATTCTGAACAAACTTAAATATCATATTGACATTTTGTCAAAGCACTCCTGCTTTGACAAAAGAAGAAGAAGCTGCACGGAAGGATGGTCATGGCAAGTTGCGGTTAAAGCTGATCAGAACAAAGGCCGAATCCGTTTCCGGGACATGTCGGTAAAGGGTTGCAAGTTACGGAATAAAAGAGGTAGAGTAAACTAATATACTCATAACAATCGAAACTGCCAACCAAATCCAGTACACATCAAGAGGTGCGGCAGGCTTGGGAAAAAGACTTAAGTCTTTCAAAAAAAGACATAACATGTTTCAAGAAAAGATGTAGTATGTTTTTAAAAAAGATGTAGTATGTTTTTAAAAAAGATGTAGCGTCCTTAAAAAAAAGATATAGTATGTTTCATGACTATATAGACTCCAAGGTTGTGGATGATGGCAGTACATATTAGGATGTTTTTCTGTTTTTAGGAGAAGGGTGGCGTACTATCTGACGAGTGAAAACAGGGAAAAGGAAAAGAAGAAGCAAAAACAGGATTCAAGCATTAAGCCGGAATCCTGTTTTTGCCCAATAGAGTCTCATTAATACAATTCATCCACTTTGCAGAAAGATTCATCCACATTCCGTTAATTGAAGTAATACAAGAATACAGCAATTCCCTCAAGCGCTTTCTTGGGTTGGTCCTTGATTTCAATAGCAAACTTAATCTCAGCCTTAGCCACACCGCGGAGATTAGTCAACGAATGAAGATTTGCGACCAAGCGAACACTTTGTCCGGCCAATACAGCTTGTCCAAATTTCATCTTATCCATTCCATAATTAATCATCATTTTCAGATTATTCACCTCTATAATCTGATTCCACAAATATGGAAGAAGCGATAAGGTAAGATAACCATGCACAATCGTACTGTGGTACGGGCTGTCCGTCTTAGCACGCTCTGTATCCACATGAATCCATTGGTGATCCAATGTTGCATCTGCAAAAAGATTAATACGTTCCTGAGGAATTTCCAAATAATCAGAAATTCCAATCTGTTGACCTACCAGTTTTTCAAAATCCGCATACGAATTAATAATCACTTTACTCATAATCTTAATCTATTAAAGTATAAAAACTGGTACAAAGATACAACTTTTCAGGACTTAAATGATAGATGTTTCGTATGCGCTGGTCAACATCTCATAATCGGCATCCGTATATTCCGCCTTTTCGCTCACTTTCTGCACTTTGCCGATAAAAATCTCAACCTGATTCAGAAAAGCCTGATAAGATTTCATCACACTCTCATTTCCGGTGATAGCCGGGAGTTTCTTAGCAGCCTCCAACTGTTTTTTCAACTCAATCAATTTATGATCGATACGGGCGCCTTCGAAGACAGGCTTGCGGGCATACAAGTTAATTATACTCTGCATCGTAGAAGACATCTTGCGAATCGCCATAATCTGATCTTTCAGCGGATTATCAGCCAAAATCACCTGCTCGGCCTGTTCGGTAAAAGGGCTCAAGATATCAAAGACATTCTGCTTGTACTCAGCCATCTCCTTACTCAACCGATAGTTAACATCCAAAAGCTTATCAGCTTTAACATACTCCTTTGCCTTCAGATAAGACAGATACCTATCGAAATTCGCATAAAACTTCGCCCGTGCATCGAACAGCCCGACATAACTCTGCCTCAGATTCTGCCGGGTCGCTTCGTTAAAGCAATTGCCCGGGTTCAGCAAGGCGAGAGTATCTTTTTCCGAAACAGCAGGCGGGGCAATGGCAAGCACCGTGGGCGCCTTCCCTTTTTGTTCCATATATCCCAAAACAGCATTCACATCCTTCTCTTTCACCATGCTACCCAAAACATTGAGCGAAATATTATAATACTGAATTACTTCAGCAGCATTTTCAATATCTACCGTTGTCGTGGCAGAAACAGACTTATTCTTACTACCTCCGGAGCAGGAAGTAAACCAAAAAGCACTTGCCAGCGCTACAAAACACAATAAAATCTTTCTCATATTCTTTCTTTTTTATAAATTTGTAAATAGGCAGCCAAAAGCAAACCGACATCGCACTAATAACAATATAAATTGCTTTTTGCTTTCCATATTCTTTGATAAATCAGAAAATATCCGTGAAATTCCGATAAACAGCCAATAGCCGAATAGGGACTTCTCCGGTAAAAACGGTCTTTATAAACAAAACATTTAACCCATAAACGGAAGTATATGAAAAGAATCAACGTTCTCCCCTATCGCCTTCAGGTATTTTACAGAATATCTTTCTGCATCTTACTGCTCTTGCCGGCCGTCCACTCCACGTATGCGGAAACGTCCGACGAAAAGACCAACGACAAAGCCATCCAAAGCCGGACCATATCCGGTCATAGCATCGAACTAAACGGTATCGGATTGGCATATAGCTATGAGCATGCTTTCTCTCCCCGCGGAACAATACTATTCAGCGCCGGAAGTTCGTATACCTACGGATGGATGTTAGGCTTGGACGTAAACTCTCTCAACGAAATCTATATCACCACCCAAGATTACCACCTGATAAGCGGGAATATATCTGTCGAGCCGCGTTTCTATTACAACCTGTCCAAAAGACATCGGAAAGACAAACGTACATTGGGCAACTCCGGAGGATATTTGTCCGTAAACTTGGGCTATTCCTTTCCAATAGCAATTACAAGCGGATGGGAAGCCGCACATATATACAGCATCATTCCATATTGGGGGTTCCGCCGGGTGTGGAAACATTTTCTGTTCGAACTGGCGGGTGGAGCCGGCTACATCGGTGCATCCAACGGATATTCAGGGATATACCCGGCATTCAGGATCGGGCTGGGATACAAATTCTGACAAACAGTAAACAATCACCGATCACAGGTGTTTTTTGTAGTATAGAACCAACAAATATTCAAAAATACAGTATCAATTAAAAAAAAATGAAACTCATGGAACAGTCATTTGAAAAAGGAAAAGTACTCCAATTAACCTCTTTAGTAGAATACGCCGAAGGAGGAATCATCAGCAAGCAATTGATCAAAAAGCCGACAGGAAACATCACCCTGTTCTCTTTCGACAAGAACGAAGGCCTCAGCGAACACCGTGCACCCTTCGATGCCCTTGTACAAATACTGGAAGGCAGCGCAGAGATCACTGTCGACGGACAAACATTTATTGTAAAAGCAGGAGAAAGCATCGTATTTCCGGCCAATGCTCCACATGCATTGACAGCTGTCGAAAGGTTTAAAATGCTACTGACGATGATCAAAGAATAAAACAGCCATTGGAGGCTCAGTTTTTATTCTTGGGGATTTGGTTCAAGTCCCCAAACATTATATGATTTCAAAAACATACCGGCAAAAGTGTTACTCTGTGTACTCTGGGGTGATTTTTGTACAGGCTTATAGACAAAAAATGGCTACGCATCACGCGCAACCAATCCTTGTTAACCTTAAATCTAATACTTATGAAAAAAAATACAGTACAAAGATACTGACTTTCCTATCATTAGCAAATTTAAGAGCTCATACAGACCAACTTATAACATGATTTAGTGCTATGGTTTCCTCCATTAACATTTAGGATTCAAAGCGTTAACATTTAACACTATCGTTCACATTTCATTGCTTCCGTCACATTTAGAGCCTATTTCCGCTAATCAACATTGTTTAACACACAAAAAACATTCCAAATGAACAGTTCTGAGTATAAAACAGTTGTTATTACCGATACCGCGAGTGGCGTAGGCAGAATTGCACAAAAAGCAAACTTTCGTGCAAAAATGATTCACTTTATTCAATAATTCTCTATATTTGCCCCCGAATTGGTTTGAAATCCGTGGCCAACGGAGGAAGATTAAAAGGGAATCGGGTGTAAATCCCGGACAGTCCCGCTGCTGTGAAGCTCTGCGAACATCTTACAAATTAACAGGATTCATGCCACTGACGGAGGTTAAAAACCCATCGGGAAGGCTTGTAAGATGAGAGTCAGTCAGAAGACCTGCCATTCGGATATGTATTTTCCCGCCTCGTGGGTTAGAAAGGAAAGTATCACTGTTAAGCCCCAAATCTTAAAAATACTGTGTTTCATCGGGTGGAGTGTGTCCGCAGGGTGAGAAAGCACTAATTATGTATTTAATCGAGATACGAATATGATAAAAAGAATCTTAGTTGCTAATCGCGGAGAAATTGCCGTGAGGGTAATGCGCTCCTGCCGGGAGATGGAAATAACGAGTATCGCTGTTTTCTCAGAGGCAGACCGCACCGCTAAGCATGTGCTCTATGCAGATGAAGCTTACTGCATCGGTCCGGCCTCATCCAAGGAGAGTTATCTGAATATAGAAAAAATCATCGAAGTGGCAAAATCATGCCATGCAGACGCCATCCATCCCGGATACGGCTTCCTTTCCGAGAATGCGACATTCGCCCGTCGCTGCCGCGAAGAAGGTATTATCTTCATCGGTCCCGACCCGGAAACCATGGAAGCGATGGGAGACAAGATATCTGCCCGCATTAAAATGATAGAGGCCGGCGTACCGGTCGTGCCGGGAACACAAGAGAATCTGAAGAGCGTGGAAGAAGCCATAGAGCTGTGCAACAAAATCGGTTATCCGGTAATGCTGAAAGCATCGATGGGTGGAGGCGGCAAAGGCATGCGGCTCATTCATAACGCCGGCGAGGTGGAAGAAGCCTATACCACGGCAAAAAGCGAATCGCTTTCTTCATTCGGAGACGATACGGTATATCTGGAGAAATTCGTAGAAGAACCGCATCATATCGAGTTCCAGATATTGGGAGACAAGCACGGTAATGTCATCCACCTCTGCGAACGCGAGTGTTCGGTTCAGCGCCGTAATCAGAAGATAGTGGAAGAGAGTCCCTCGGTGTTCATCACCCCGGAACTCCGTAAGGATATGGGCGAAAAAGCAGTGGCTGCCGCCAAGGCCGTAAACTACATCGGTGCAGGCACCATTGAGTTTCTTGTCGACAAACACCGCAATTATTATTTTCTGGAAATGAATACCCGTCTGCAGGTGGAACACCCGATTACCGAAGAAGTGGTTGGTGTAGACCTCGTGAAAGAGCAGATTAAAGTGGCGGACGGACAGGTGATGCAGCTAAAGCAGGAGGATATCAGACAACGCGGACACGCCATCGAATGCCGTATCTGTGCAGAAGACACGGAAATGAATTTCATGCCCAGCCCGGGTGTCATCAAGCAGATTACCGAGCCGAACGGCATCGGTGTACGTATCGACAGTTACGTATACGAAGGCTATGAGATTCCGATATATTACGACCCGATGATCGGCAAACTGATTGTATGGGCTACGACACGCGAGTATGCCATCGAGCGTATGCGCCGCGTGCTTCACGAATACAAACTGACCGGCGTAAAAAACAACATCAGCTACCTGCGCGCCATCATGGATACCCCGGACTTTGTGGAAGGCCACTACGACACAGGATTCATCGCCAAAAACGGAGAACAACTGCAACAGATCATCAAGCATACCAGCGAACGCGCTGAAAACATTGCCATGATCGCCGCCTACATGGACTATCTGATGAACCTTGAAGAGAACAAGAGCGGACTGGCAACCGACAACCGCCCGATCAGCAAGTGGAAAGAATTCGGATTGCATAAAGGGGTGCTCAGAATATAAACAACATCAATTATGGAAATTCATATAGGAAACCGCGTGGCCGAAATAGAACTGGTCAGCAAACAAGATAACAAGGTGGTACTCACCATCGATGGGAAAACGTTTGAAGCCGATGTCGTCATGGCGGAAAACGGAACCTGCAACATTCTTATGGATGGTCACAGCTCCAATGCCCAACTGATTCGCAGCGATAACGGAAAAAGCTACAAAGTGAACACACACTACAGCAGCTTCAACGTCGACATCGTAGACAGCCAAGCCAAATACCTGCGCATGCGTAAAAAAGGAGAAGAGGGACAAAACGACCGCATCACCTCGCCAATGCCGGGGAAGGTGGTGAAAATTCCCGTTACAGTAGGACAGGAAATGAAAGCAGGCGAAACAGCCATCGTCATCGAAGCCATGAAAATGCAAAGCAATTACAAAGTGACTTCAGACTGCCGCATCAAAGAAATTCTGGTACAAGAGGGTGACAACATCACCGGTGACCAGACATTGATAACCCTTGAAACAATAGAATAATGGAAGAAACGAATAAAGCATACGCCACGTTCGAAGAGCGTGACCGCATGGCTTCCCTCGGTGGAGGCATCGACAAGATAGAGAAACAGCACGAAAGCGGAAAAATGACCGCCCGTGAACGGATTGACATGCTGCTGGACAAAGGCACGTTTGTGGAACTGGACAAACTGATGATGCATCGTTGTACCAACTACAACATGGACAAGAACAAGATTCCGGGAGACGGTGTTGTTTCGGGTTACGGAAAAATAGACGGGCGCCAGGTGTTCGTATATGCATACGATTTCACCGTATACGGCGGCTCTCTTTCGGCATCCAACGCCAAGAAAATCGTAAAGGTGCAGCAGTTGGCTCTCAAGAACGGTGCCCCGATCATTGCCCTGAACGATTCGGGCGGCGCACGTATCCAGGAAGGTATCGAAAGCCTTTCGGGTTATGCCGACATCTTCTACCAGAATACGATTGCAAGCGGAGTAATTCCGCAAATCTCCGCCATCCTCGGTCCTTGTGCAGGAGGTGCCTGCTACTCTCCGGCACTGACGGACTTCATCTTTATGGTAAAAGAAAAAAGCCACATGTTCGTTACCGGACCGGATGTCGTGAAAACCGTTATCCATGAAGAAGTAAGCAAGGAAGAATTGGGTGGTGCCATGACGCATAGCAGTAAAAGCGGTGTAACCCACTTCATGGCCAATAGTGAAGAAGAGTTGCTGATGTCTATTCGCGAGCTGCTCTCCTTCCTGCCACAAAACAATATGGACGAGGCGCGCAAGCAGCCCTGTACAGATGAAATCAACCGCGAAGACGAATCTCTGAATACCATCGTTCCTACCGATCCGAATGTTCCCTATGACATGAAAGAGATCATCGAGCGCGTGGTAGACAACGGATACTTCTTTGAGGTAATGCCCTACTTTGCCAAAAACATCATTATCGGATTCGCCCGTCTGGGCGGACGCTCGGTAGGTATCGTAGCCAACCAGCCGGCTTATCTGGCAGGAGTACTCGATATAGATGCCAGCGACAAGGCAAGCCGTTTTATCCGTTTCTGCGACTGTTTCAACATACCACTGATTACATTTGAAGATGTTCCGGGTTTCCTGCCGGGATATACTCAGGAGAACAACGGTATCATCCGCCACGGAGCAAAAATCGTATATGCATTTGCAGAAGCCACTGTGCCCAAAATCACAGTAATCACCCGCAAAGCCTACGGCGGTGCTTATATCGTCATGAACTCCAAGCAGACCGGAGCCGATGCGAACTTCGCCTACCCCAATGCAGAAATTGCCGTGATGGGAGCCGAAGGTGCCATAAACATCCTATTCCGCAAAGCAGATGCAGAGACCAAAGCCAAAGAACTGGAAGCATACAAAGAGAAATTCGCTACTCCGTATCAAGCTGCCGAACTCGGCTTTATCGATGAAATCATCTTGCCGAAACAGACCCGTAAACGCCTGATTCAGGCATTGGACATGACGGAAAATAAGATGCAGACCAATCCGCCGAAAAAGCACGGTAATATGCCGCTTTAATAATATGCCAATGTGCCAATATACCAATGTGCCAATGTGCTGCGCAAGTATTTTGCGAGGCAATTGGCACATTGTTCTATGATCTATGTCTGATGCCAAACATCGGAATCTGATACGTATCGACCAAAGAGACAAATAATAGAACTTATTCTCACAGTACGGTTATCCGTTCTTGTCACATTCACATCCCTTTATAATCTTTCAGAAAGCCCTCCATCAACCAATTTGCAAGAGCCTGCCGGTTGGAAGGTATTACCAGTCTTTTTTGATCGAGTGAATTTTGAATATTTCCCAGTTCCACAAACACGGATACAGGGGTAGCATGTGTCAGGACATATAGATTCCGTCCGCTCACTGTACCCGCAAAGCCTCGGTTGGGCTGATGCTTGCCATACTTTGACTCAAAGGTATCTTTCATGCGGTTTGCCAGTTTCTTACTTTCTGCCCTGCGGTTGGAGTGATAAAAGAACACATCGGTCTGTTTGCCCTTACTACGGCTATCGACGTGGATAAAAATAGCCCGGCAATATTTATACTTTTTGCGGTCATTGCGATACTGGGCATTGATTTTATCGCAACGTTGCTGAAGACGCTGTACCTGATTCAAAGGAATGGGATCTCCCATACAAGTCTCGCGTTTACTGTTCGGCAGATAGGCATCATCACGAATTCCATCCTTTGCATCCTGAATAATGATATGCACTTCCGCCCCTTCCTGCATCAGGTTACGTGCCAATCTCAAGGCTATGTCATAAGCATATTCATCTTCGTGCAGTTCGTGTTTTCCTACTCTTCCGATAGCTCCGGGATCGGGACCGCCATGCCCGCTGACTACATAAAAGCATGCACCCGCCAGCCGGTTGGAAGTCACCTTCACATTTGCCAGAAGTTTTCCAAAAAGCGGTTCATTTCGTTCTGTCTTCCGTGCCAGTTGTTTCTTTTCTGTATTTTCTTTCTTGGCAACACTTCCAGAAGCACTTCCGCCAGCCGTTGCAGAAGCCGTTACGGGAGCAACCTCCGGAACCGTTTTTTTCACAGGAGGAATCAGGTAAGTCACTCCTAACTTCAATGACTGCCCCTTTCCCAATTTAGCTTCATTCAGTTTGATAAAATCATCATAATACTTCTTCGGTGCACGGTTGTGCCGCAACAGAAAAGTAGAAATTCCCTCACCGGGTTTCGGAGTAGCCTTCTGTTGCCCCCACAAAGCAGAGACAGGGAGCAAAAAACAGAAAAAAAGAAAAATACAATATCTATTCATAATAATGGGGCTAAATAATGTGCTAATGAAGAATAATGTACCAATGTGCCAACTAAAAAATTAAATAATAAACAATGAATCAATGTACTAATAGGCAAATACACTAATTAAAGAATATCACCAATGTAGCTATCAACTACGCCAAATGATCTATATACTCTTCAGTGCCATATTATTCAAAATTCCACATTATTATTCACTTGTCACCATTCTCAACTTGCCACATTAGCACATTATCTAATTAACACATTAGCATATTGACACATTATTCTTCATTGGCACATTGACACATTGGCATATTATTCTTCATTTCGCTCACAAAGATAATGTTTTAAACCAATTATTTTCTTTACTTTTGCGTGGATATAACTTTTTAAAGTAATAAAACAGTAACAACAATAACAATTATGGCAAAGCAATTCAAACCTGAAACCTTGTGCGTACAAGCAGGGTGGACACCTAAAAAGGGGGAACCACGTGTGTTGCCCATTTACCAGAGCACAACTTTCAAATACGATACCAGTGAGCAGATGGCCCGTCTTTTCGACCTCGAAGACAGCGGATATTTTTATACCCGTTTGCAAAATCCTACCAACGATGCAGTGGCTGCCAAGATAGCCGCTCTTGAAGAAGGTGTAGGAGCCATGTTGACGTCCAGCGGCCAAGCGGCTAATTTCTACGCCATATTCAATATCTGCCAGGCAGGCGATCACTTCGTATGCTCTTCAGCCATCTATGGCGGCACGTTCAACCTCTTCGGCGTGACACTGAAAAAACTCGGTATCGATGTCACTTTCATCAATCCGGATGCAAGTGAAGAAGAGATCTCGGCAGCTTTCCGTCCGAACACGAAAGCCCTGTTCGGTGAAACCATCTCGAATCCTTCTCTTGAAGTGCTCGACATTGAAAAGTTTGCCCGCATCGCTCACAGTCACGGTGTACCTCTGATCATAGACAACACCTTCCCTACCCCGATCAACTGTCGTCCTTTTGAATGGGGAGCTGACATCGTGGTACATTCCACCACCAAATACATGGACGGACACGCCACGAGTGTAGGCGGCTGTATTGTCGACAGCGGTAATTTCGACTGGGATGCCCATGCCGATAAATTCCCCGGATTGTGTACTCCGGATGAGTCTTATCATGGACTGACCTACACCAAGGCATTCGGAAAAATGGCCTATATCACCAAAGCAACGGCCCAACTGATGCGTGACCTCGGAAGTATACAAAGCCCGCAAAATGCTTTCTTGCTCAATTTAGGACTGGAGACACTTCACCTTCGCATGCCTCAACACTGCCGTAATGCACAGAAAGTAGCCGAATACCTGTCGAAAAACGACCGGGTGGCATGGGTAAACTATTGCGGTCTCCCCGGTAATAAATATTATGAGCTGGCTCAGAAATACCTCCCGAACGGTTCCTGCGGTGTCATCTCCTTCGGGCTGAAAGGCGGACGCGATGTATCCATCAAATTCATGGATTCACTGAAACTGGCTGCCATCGTTACGCATGTAGCCGATGCACGCACCTGTGTGCTGCATCCTGCCAGCCATACTCATCGACAGTTGACAGACGAACAACTGATTGAAGCCGGAGTCCGTCCCGACCTCATCCGTCTCAGTGTAGGTATCGAAAATGCAGAAGATATCATTGCCGACATAGAGCAGGCGCTGAACGCATAAGAGTTTCAAAGGAAAGTCACCACTACCGTTCCGGTGAAATGAAATTAATCACTAAAGTTACCCACCCTCACTAAATAGCTTGAAGAAGGGTGGGAAACTTTAGTTAATCATAAAAAGAGAGGATTATTTTTAACGTTTTTATCAGACGAAGCGGATTTTTTCAACTATTATATAATTGATGCTCAAAAATCAAAACAGTCTTTAAGTTCGTTGTTACCTTTCACGGAATATCCGCAGGGATGCGTATCTTTGCACGAACTTACAAAGCGATAAAGACACGGAAGTGCCGCTCTACAATGATGAAGAAAGATAATTTTACACAGATGACTACCGCTCCCATTCCGGGATTAATAGGAAAACTGGCTGTACCGACAATTATCAGTATGCTGGTCACCTCTTTTTATAATATAGCAGATACCTATTTCGTCGGGAAGATCAACACACAGTCAACGGCAGCGGTCGGCATCGTTTTCTCCGTCATGTCTTTCATTCAAGCTGTTGGCTTTTTCTTCGGACACGGTTCGGGTAACTACATCTCACGAAAGTTGGGAGCACAGGAGACAGACAATGCCGAAAAGATGGCGGCCACGGGATTTTTCTCCGCCTTGTTCATGGGGGTTGTCATTGCCGTTGTCGGGTTACTGCTGCTGACACCGCTCTCCATCGCATTAGGGTCCACTCCTACCATTCTACCTTACACAGAAAAATATCTGGGCATCATCCTGATCGGCACACCTTTCATGACAGCTTCATTGGTGCTGAACAATCAGATGCGTTTTCAAGGAAACGCCGCCTATGCCATGGTGGGTATCGTCATCGGTGCGGTAGTGAACATCGCGTTGGACCCGTTACTGATTTTTACTTTCGGAATGGGTATATCGGGAGCGGCATTAGCTACCATCATCAGCCAGATATGCAGTTTCACACTACTACTGTATATGGCACGCCGGGGAAATAATATCATCATCCGATACAAAAACTTCACCCCCACCTGGGGATTTTTCAGAGAGATTATCGATGGAGGAACCCCTTCCATCTTTCGCCAGGGACTGGCATCGGGATCTACCATCTTGCTGAATGTGACAGCCGGCAACTACGGAGATGCCGCTATTGCCGGAATGTCTATCGTCACACGGGTCTGTATGTTTATCAACTCTTTCCTTATCGGATTCGGACAAGGCTTCCAGCCCGTATGCGGATTCAATTACGGAGCAGGACTGAACAGCCGTGTACGGGAAGGATTCTGGTTTTGTGTCAAAGTAGGCTTTGTTTTTCTGCTGATCGCCACGATAACAGGCATGGCCTTTGCACCGGATGTGGTGGAATTATTCCGTAAAGGAGATGCTGAGGTAATAGCAATCGGTTCGGCAGCCTTGAAATGGCAACTTATCACCTTGCCACTCGGTTCATGGATCATTATGAGTAACATGATGTTGCAAACGATCCGTAAACCGGTACGCGCCTCATTGCTCTCTTCGGCACGTCAAGGACTGTTTTTCATTCCGCTCATCTTCCTGTTACCCCGTATTTTCGGACTCCAAGGGGTGGAAATGTGTCAGGCAATGGCGGACTTACTCTCTTTTCTGTTGGCCATACCACTGACATGCAGTGTACTGAAAGAACTGAAAACGGATAGATAAGGAATAAATAATGTGACAATGTACCAACATGCCAATAAAGAATAATGGGGGAATGAAGTATAATTGGACAATGTGATTAATGCAGTAATGTGATAATGTGGTTATTGGCTGCTCTCTTATTATTGATTTCATAAGATACAACCATCAAATATAAACAAAATAAAGATGTAGTATCCTTTTTGGTAAAGTCACTACATCTTTATTGAAGAGAGTAAATTTGTTAGAGATCAAGCATGTACTGCAAGATCATGCTTGACCATATATTTATCAATCAACGGAATGGCATCTGTCCGGAATATACCACGCAACAACGCCTGACAGAACAGCCATTGTGTAGTATAACGCGTGCCACGCAAACTGTCCTCATAAAGAAGAACAAGCAAATCATTCGCAAAACGATCGGGATTGACATCGGGAAGCAGATATCCACAGGCTTTACAACGATTCAGTATATCTACAAATTGCTGTAACCAGAAATATTCTTCCCGCTTCGAGAACGATTGGTAATCCGGTTCCTGTGCCAAATCAGTCAACAGCACACTTCCCATAGAATGCATCAGATCGACATACCCGCCAACAATATCGAACAGCGCTTTCACACACGAGCGGTCATTGTCCGTCCGGAGCAACAGAGTTCGCTTTCTTTCCCCGGCAATGTCTGCCAGACAAATCTGTACAAGGCAGACTTTGCTGGGAAAGAGTTGGTAAAGAGTCCGTTTCGACATCCCTAATCCTTGAGCAATGATATCCATTGTCAGACGGCTGACGCCTTGACGAACCATCTCACGCTTCGTATGATCAACAACAAGCCGACGGGTTGTTTCGGCTTTCATCATAATACCTCCTCCTATCTGTTTTACATTCGTCCGCCACCAAGTGCCTGATATAGGGTGATAATCCCTTGAATCTCAGCAAACCGGTTGGCTACCTGAGAGAGCTGTGCATTGAGCAATGTCTGCTGGGCTGTCAAGACCTCCAGATAGGTGGTGTTGCCATGTTGCATCAGCAAGCGGGTGCTACGGGCAGCATTTTCCAATGAAGCCACCTGCTTGTCGTAGTAAATGGATTTGTTGCGTGCAGTCTGTACTTGCGTCAACGCATCATTCACTTCACTTCCGGCAGCAAGCAAGGCTTGCTGAAACGCTAAACTTGCTTCTTCCTGACGTGCCTTCGCTATCTTCAGTTGGGCTATATTGGCTCCTTTATTGAACAAGGGTTGCGTCAACGATCCGAATGCCGAAGCTAACAGTTTACCGGGATTCACAATCATCGAACCGGCACTGTTGGTCCAGCCAGCACTGCCTCCCAATGTAATGGAAGGGTAGAAAGCCGAACGGGCGGCATTCGTAGAATAAAAGGCCTGTGCCAGTGACAGTTCGGCACTCCGCACATCGGGACGGTTGGATAGCATCTGCAAAGGAACTCCCGTAGCAAAAGTCTCCGGCAACTGCTGTCCGATGAGCTTGCCACGCTGAATATCATGGGGAACCTCGGCCAAGATCAATGACAAACTGTTTTGCGTCTGATTGATCTGTTCTTTCAAATCGAGTACGGTAGTACATATATTATAATAGGTAGCCTCGGTTTGTGCCAATCCGGCTTCTGTCACCATACCGGCGGCTTTCATGGCACGGGTAGCAGCCACACTCTCTTTCCAGGCTTTTTCGGTAGCTGTTGCAATTTCGTATTGGGCATCGAGCATCAGCAACGTGTAATACGTATTGGCCACCGATGCCACCAATTGTGTCTGTACCGCCTGTTCATATTCCCGGCTTTGCAGAAGCGCAGCCTTCGCACTCCGTTTGGCATTGGTCAGACGCCCGAAAAGGTCGATCTCCCACGAAGCAGTGACAGGCAATGAATAAGTCTTGGTGGCCTTTGATCCATCGAAACTGCTGATAGAACCTTCCGGTGCCAAAAACAGAGACGGCAGATAAGAGAGCTTGGAAGTCATCAAGGCGGCTTCCGCCTCTTTCACCCGCAATTGGGCCGTCTGCAAATCTGTATTACGAACCAATGCCGAATCGATCAATGTCTGCAAGAAAGGATCGGAAAAGACTTCACGCCACGCCATATTGCCAAAGTTGGCAGTATCGGCTGTCTGGACAACACCCTCATCGGTGCTGCCATACAGTCCGTCCGGAACTTCCGAAACAGGTTTATATTTGGAATAGATGCCGCAACTGCTTAATGAAAAAGTAACGGCTGCAAACAATAAAATTTGTTTTCTCATATTTCGTATCTTCATAATTAGCTCTATTTATTATTCTTTTCCGGCTTCTCTTTTCTCCCGGTCACTTTCCTGCTTTTCTTCTGCAATCTGCCAATCCTGAATCGGTTCGATCTGCACAGGGCGCAATTTCTCCTGAAGCCATTGGAAAGCGATGAAAAGCGAAGGCACGATGAAAAGCAATGCCAGCGTACCGACAAACATACCGCCTACGACACCGGTTCCCAACGAACGGTTACCGTTGGCTCCTACACCATTGGATACCACCAGAGGGAAAAGACCGAATATCATGGTCAGCACCGTCATCAGAATAGGACGGAAACGGGCCTTGGCTGCACTCACGGCAGAAGCGATCAGCCCCATACCAGCCTTACGGCGTTCGGTTGCATACTCTGTCAACAAAATAGCGGTTTTGGCAAGCAAACCGATCAACATGATAAGTCCTGTTTGCAAATAGATGTTGTTTTCCAATCCGAATATACGGGCAAAAAGGAAACTGCCCATCAGACCGCACGGCACACTGAGCAATACGGCAAACGGAATGATGAAACTCTCATAAAGAGCACTCAGAATGAGATAAATCATCAGGAAGCAGATGGCAAAGATGATAACGGTAGTACCGCTCTGCTGATTTTCCTCACGGGTAATGCCTCCATAATCATAACCATACCCCTTAGGCAAGGCAGTTTCGGCTGTCTCCTGCACGGCTCGCATGGCATCACCCGTACTGTATCCCTCGGCAGGCATGGCATTCACGGCAATGGAGTTATACATGTTGAAACGGCTCAACGTCTCGGCACCATACACACGGGTTAACGTCACGAACTGACTGAGCGGTGCCATCTCTCCATTGGACATGCGTACAAAAGTATTGTCCAACGACGTTTCATCCAGACGATACTTGGGATCGGACTGAATCATCACTTTATAAACCTTTGAGAAACGGTTGAAGTTGGATACATACTGTCCGCCGTAATATCCGGACAAAGTACTGAGTACCTGATCGGCAGTGATACCCGCACGTTTACACTTGGAAGGCTCTACCTCTACCAACCATTGCGGATAACGCACATCGAATGTGGAGTAAGCCATGGAGATCTCCGGACGCTGGTTCAAAACGCCCAAATATTGCTGTGTAGTCTGGAAGAAAGTAGTCACATCACCTCCCTGTTTATCCTGTACATGCATTTCCAAAGCGTTACCCATACCGTATCCCGGAATCATACCCGGAGAAATGGCAAATACGGTAGCATCCTTAATATCCATCGTACTTCCATATACCTGTCCTATAACCGCTTGTACGTTGTCCTCCTTCTCCGGACGCTCGTCCCAAGGCTTCAGTTTCAGAATCAGCATACCGAACGAGCTACCCTGCCCGGACAACAATCCGTAGCCGGTCACCTTCTGTACATGTTTCACTTGCGGAATCGCTTCCAGACGCTTTTCGATACGTGTAATTACATCATCGGTCGTTTTCAACGAACTACCGGCAGCCGTACTTACATTGACAAAGACAACCCCTTGGTCTTCATCGGGCACAAGACTGGTTTTAGTCGTATTCATCAGGAACGCCAGCAAGACAATGGAACATACCAACAGTGACCATGTCAGCCATCTGCGTTTGATAAAGAACAATACAACATTCTTATATTTCTCTACCACCACGTCAAAGGCAGCATTGAACGCCTTACGGAAACGGGCGGCGAAGTTATTCTTCTGTGTTCCGTCTTCATTGATATAAGGTTTCAGCAACAATGCACAAAGCGCCGGACTCAAAGTCAAGGCGTTCACTGCCGAGATACCTACGGCCACCGCCATTGTCAATCCGAACTGAGTATAGAAGGTTCCGGAAGTACCACTCATAAACGATACCGGAATAAATACCGCCATAAACACCAGTGAGGAGGTGATAACTGCATTGCTGATCCCCTTCATGGCATCGATACTGGCCATATAAGAAGATTTGTAGCCTACATCGAACCGCGCCTGCACGGCCTCGACGACGACAATGGCATCATCCACCACCGTACCGATCACCAGCACAAGAGCAAACAAGGTTATCAGGTTGATACTGAAGCCGGCCAATGCCATGAAAGCAAACGTACCGACAAGCGAAACAACGATTCCTACCAACGGGATAAGCGTAGAACGAATATCCTGCAAGAACACATACACCACCAGGATAACTAGAATAATAGCCTCGATCAGTGTTTTAACCACTTCATGAATAGATGCATAAAGGAAGTCATTGGATGACATCAATTGTGTCAACTCTACCCCCTTCGGCAAATCCTTCCGTGCCTCTTCCAGAAATTCATCAATCGTATTGTTCACCTCTGTAGCATTGGAGCCGGCCGTCTGGAAAATCATACAGGACACACCGTTGTGTCCGTCCGTAGTGCCCTTGTAAGCATAACTCTCCTGCCCCAGCTCTATCTCGGCAATATCTTTCAGTTTCAACACTTCACCGTTGTCAGTAGAGCGGATTACGATTTCACCGAATTCTTCCGGCGTAACCCAACGTCCTTTAAACTTCATGGTGTACTGATAAGTCTCATCCGAATTCTCACCGAACGAACCGGTAGCCGACTCGATATTCTGCTCGGCCAGCACGGCAGTGACATCCGAAGGAATCAGCTTATACTGCGCCATCACATCCGGCTTCATCCAGATACGCAAACTATAGTCGCCACCCATAATCATCATATCGCCCACACCGCTGATACGGAGTATCTCCGGTTTTAGGTTGATACTGATATAGTTGGCAAGAAACGCCTCATCATAAGAGTCATCCGGACTATACAGAGAGAACATCTGAAGAATACTCGTCTGACGCTTGCTGGTGGTAACACCCACTTGGGTTACCTCTGCCGGAAGTTGTCCGGTAGCCTTAGAGACACGGTTCTGCACGTTCACCGCCGCCATATCGGGATCAGTACCCTGTTTGAAATAGACCGTGATGGAAACCGTTCCCGCATTCGTAGCGGAAGAGGTCATATAAGTCATATCTTCCACACCGTTAATGGCCTCTTCCAACGGAGCAATCACACTTTTCTGCAAAGTCTCTGCACTGGCACCGAAATAGCTGGTAGAGACCATGATAGTTGGCGGAGCAATGTCCGGATATTGTTCTACGGGTAAGGAGAACAATCCGATGATGCCGACAACGACAATCGTTATAGAGATGACGGCGGATAATACCGGCCGCTCAATAAAAGTTCTTAAATTCATATTATCGTTCTATCTAAATTATTATTTAGCACATTATCTCAATTACCACATTATCCCATAGTCCATTCCTCAGCACATTCATCCCTCCACACATATCGATTCATTATTTCACTCTTCAACCGGCACATTGACACATTGGTATATTGGCACATTATTTATTATTCTTCAATTGACACATTATTTATTATTCTTTGCCTTGATCGGTGTTCCCTCACGGAGCAATCCTACACCTTCGGTCACAATAACCTCACCGGCTGTAAGCCCTTCATCAACAATAAATTCTTTACCGCCGTTCACACGGGTTACCTGTACAGGAGCTGACTGTGCTTTTCCATCTACCACTTTATAGACATAAACCTTGTCCTGTATTTCGTATGTTGCGGCCTGCGGAATAACGATCGCACCGTTTTTCTGAACAGGGATAACAACATTACCTGCACCACCGCTATGCAATAGTCCTTCTTTGTTGGGAAATACGGCACGCAGACTCACAGTCCCTGTCGAACGGTCTATCACCCCGCTGATCGTCTCAATTTTTCCCTTTTGCGAATAAGTCGAATTGTCATTCAATATCAGATCGATCTCAGCCATCTGCTTCAACGCTTCCTCTTTGGAGCCATAACGCCGGATAAGATTAAGCAGTTGATTTTCCGTCATGGAAAAGTACACATACATGTCGGAATTATCCGAAACGGTAGTCAATGGCTCCGGAAGACCGGCACTTACCAACGCTCCTACCCGGTAAGGCAATGTGCCCACTACCCCGTTCGACGGGCTTTTCACAACCGTATACGACAAATTGTTACGGGCACTTACCTCCTGCGCCTTCATCTGTGCCAATTGGGCTTTAGCTGTCAGTAATGAATTATGTGCCGTACTAAGATCGAATTCCGAAACCACATTCTGACGGAAAAGTTCCTGCTTGCTGTCATAAGTCAACTGCGCCGTAGCAAGTGAAGCTTCAGCAGCCTCCACATTGGCTTGTGCTGTCTGTAAAGCAGCTTCGTAGGCCACTTGATCAATGATAAAAAGAGGCTGTCCCTGACGTACGTGTTCTCCTTCGGTGACACATACCTTCGTAAGGAAACCGGATACCTGTGGATAGATCTCAATGTCTTGCCGCCCACGAATCGTGGCAGTATAGACACTTGTCAGCGTTCTGTCTGCCGGAGCGATGGTCATTACTTCGTATTCTGCCTCTGCCTGAGCGGGAGGTGCCTGCTGGCAACTTGCCACTACCAAACAACAAACGGTCAATGCCGCTTGCAACAATCTGTTTACCTGATTCTTCATGTTCTGATTATTAAAAAAAAACTATTTATATGATGTATTCTGAAAAAAAGTATGAGAAGTAGCCATTAATAAAAAAACGACCAATCCGCATGTCACACAACTGGCTATGACAATGACCCAACTTGCAGCGACCGAGACTTCACCCAGTCCCACTAACGGAGCTACCAGACCTGCGAAAGTAAATTGAAAAAATCCCAACATCGCCGAAGCATTCCCCGAGTTCTTTCTCTCTAATGCCAATGCCAGCGAGGTAGAGGTGGGCAACACCATACCCACACAAAAGAGCAATGCCAGAAATCCGATTTCAATCGCAATAACAGACCAGCCGCCTGCCAGACAAACAGCCAAGACAAGCGAAGCTATCAGCAAGCAACAAGCTCCTATCCCCAATGCCCGTTCTTCGCTTCCAAACTTCGGTACTATCAAATTTCCCGTCATAATAGCCAACCCGTTGAAAGCAAAACAAATGCTGTACATCACCGGAGTCAGTCCATATTTCGTCTGAAAGATGAACGGGGATGAGGAAATATATGCAAACAATACTCCCATAGCGAATGACTGTATCAGCATGTAACACACAAAATGCTTATTGCCCAGCACCGAACGGAAATTTGCAAAAGCGGCCAGTATGCTCCCTGTCTGCCTGCGCTCCTCAGGCAATGACTCGCAGAAACGAAAAGCAGCCGCCAGTATTGCCACACCAATTAAAAGAAGTACAGCAAAAACACCCCTCCAATCTGTTATCCCTAACAATAATCCACCGGCAATGGGAGCTACAATCGGCGCCAAACCCTGCACGGCACTCAGCATGGCAAAAAAACGGGTGAATTCTTTTCCTTCGTATAAGTCGACAGCTATCGAACGAGAAATCACCACTCCTCCGGCAGCTGCAATGCCCTGCAAAAGACGGAAACAGATGAATGTCACCACATCCCGACATAACAGGCAGATAAGTGTGGATACGACAAACACTGTCAAAGACAAAATCAACGGACGACGACGGCCGTACTTATCACTCAACGGACCGATAATCAACTGCCCGGCAGCCAGACCGATCACGCCAAAAGTCAAACTGAGCTGTATCAGGGAAGTACTCGTACCGAAATACTCCATCAATTCCGGAAAAGCCGGCAGGTACAAATCGGTCATAAACGGACCGAATGCCGACAGCAATGCCGCAAATACAAGGACAAAACCTTTTGAATTATATTTTCTATTCTCCATTTTCTACCTTTTTTGATCGGCGCAAAGGTAATGGCTTTCTCCGGATGAAAACTATTCAGACTGTTTACAGTTTTGTTCATTTTTGGAACAATTTAGCGTAAATTCCCTAAAAAACTCTACTTTTGCAGGTGAAATAAAGAACTGTTTATGGAACATAGAAACCCTCTCGTCCTTTCCAAGGAGCGCCCGTTCGTAGCCGGAACAAGCAATCTGGCCGTTTTTCACCGTCGGCTTTATAAGCTCGACTGCATGATTATCCTTTTCTGCCACAGTGGCTGGGGGCAGGTACTTATCGATCTCGAACGACACGAAATAATACGAAATACTCAAGTGATTCTTCTCCCTGGTACTGTCATTAGCCTTATCGGACAAAGTGACGATTTTCGAATTTCTTATTTCGCAGTCCATGGTGATATGTTTCGCGAAGCCTGCCTGCGTCTCGAACCCTCTTTTTTTCATTTTCTCAAAGAGAAGCCATGCTTCACACTACCTGATGAATTTACAGCAAACATCAACCGGCTGTTGGAAACCACTATTGCCCTTTATGCCGATAAAGACCATAGCTTCCGTTACCAGATCGCACGTAATCACCTGCAAAGCTTTCTGTTCGATGTGTATGACAAGGTTCATCGTTACTTCACCCACGACGACATGGAAGGTCACAACCGTCAGGACGAGCTTTTCAAAAAGTTCATCGCACTCATTCACGAATATTGCCTCAAAGAACGTGAAGTATCTTTTTATGCCGACCGTCTCTGCATATCCACCAAATACCTCACCGGAATCTGCCGTAGCATTACCAATGGCGTCTCGGCCAAACAGGTCATCGACAAACATGTGATTCTTGAAATAAAAGTCTTACTGCAATCCACCGAATTAAGCATGCAGGAAATAGCCGATCGCCTAGGGTTTCCCGACCAATCTTACTTAGGACGCTACTTCAAACGATACGAAGGAATGTCACCGGGAGATTACCGGAAAGCGATAGGCACATGACAACAGACCGGCCCGGCGGAAATCTAAAAACTTTCCAGTGCATTTTTTGTTCCTTCAGCAGGAATAAGCTACTTTTGTTTTATCATTATCAGAATGAGCTAAATAAGAACAGATATGGGAGAAGATGTAAAAAGAATACCTTATGGTGTATCCAACTTTGTAGAAGTGATGGAACAAAACCAATATTATGTGGACAAAACAATGTATCTGCCCTTATTGGAGAATCAGCCCAATAATTTGTTCTTCATCCGCCCCCGTCGTTTCGGGAAAAGCATTTTTCTGAGCATGTTGCGGGCTTACTATGACATTGCCCAAAAAGAAAAGTTTCAAAAACGTTTCGGTAATTTATGGATAGGCAACCAGCCCACCCCATTACAGGGAAAGTTCCAAGTGCTTTTTCTCGAC
This sequence comes from uncultured Bacteroides sp., assembly GCA_958477465.1. Taxonomy (GTDB): domain Bacteria; phylum Bacteroidota; class Bacteroidia; order Bacteroidales; family Bacteroidaceae; genus Bacteroides. The sequence continues at coordinate 28,269 of CAUEFX010000027.1, read as the reverse complement.
TTCTCACGCGTGGGCGGTATGGCAACATTGGACCGGAATTTTGATGACTACTGCTGCGGAGCCTTGAATAACTTCGCTTCTATTTATGAACCATACTACTATCCGGGGTTCGAAAAGGAGATGAAAGAGCAGTCCGGTTCTACCAATAAACTGAACTTCCTGAATTGGCAAGCGCACAACACCGGTGCTTGGCTTTACCTCATCATTGACGAATACGATAATTTCACCAATGTAGTCCTTAACGAACAAGGTAACGAGATGTATCATGCCCTAACCCATGCCAGCGGATTTTACCGTGAAGTATTCAAGAAGTTCAAAGGCATGTTCGAACGTATTTTCATGACCGGTGTCAGTCCCGTCACCTTAGATGATCTGACCAGCGGCTTTAACATCGGCTGGAACATCAGTACGGATTCTCAGTTCAACATGATGCTGGGTTTCAGTGAAAAGGATGTGCGTGAAATGTTGCAATACTACAAGGAAAAAGGACAACTGAAAGGAGACATCGATGCCCTGATAACAGAGATGAAACCATGGTATGATAATTACTGTTTTGCAGAAGAGAGTTTGGACCGTGATCCGAAAATGTTCAATTGCGACATGGTGCTTTACTACCTGCGGCACTATATTACCTTGAACAAATCTCCCAAGGAAATGATAGACCCCAATACCCGTACGGATTACAACAAGATGAAGAAGCTCATCCAGTTGGATCACCTGGACGGCGACCGTAAGGGGGTGTTACGCAAAATCACCGAGGAGGGACAGATAGTCACCGGCCTGACTACCACTTTTCCGGCCACAGAAATTACCAACCCGGAGATATTCCCCAGCCTGCTATTCTATTACGGTATGCTGACTATTACTGCCACGCGCGGACAACGTCTGGTATTGAGTATCCCCAATAATAATGTACGCAAACAATACTATGAATTCATGCTTGAAGAGTATCAGGAAAAACGATATATCAATCTCGATCACCTACAGGATCTCTTTTACGATATGGCTTATGAGGGACATTGGCGTGCATCGCTGGAATTCATCGCCCATGCCTATAAAGAAAATTCCTCCGTTCGTAGCGCCATCGAGGGCGAACGGAATCTTCAAGGCTTCTTCACCGCCTATCTGAGCGTGAACGCTTACTATCTGCTTGCTCCCGAAATGGAACTGAACCACGGTTTCTGTGACCTCTTCCTGATGCCCGACCGACTTCGTTATGAAGTAGCACACAGCTACATTATAGAACTGAAATACCTCTCCGCCAAAGATTCGGAATCGAAAGCGGCTGCCCAATGGCAAGAAGCCATAGAACAGATAAAAGGCTACGCCGCCGCTCCACGAGTCAGACAATTGATAAACACCACCCAACTGCATTGTATCGTGATGCAGTTCCGCGGCTGTGAACTCGAACGCATGGAAGAGGTTGAGACTGCATAAAAACGACGGTAATATAGAAAACAATTTCTCACAGACAGCTGTTCTAACCGATAAAGGTCATCTACCTCAAAACAGCTTAAACTATGATAAGATTAAAATCCGGTATATTGCTGGCCATGCTGGCAATTACCACCACCGCTTTTGCCGGATATTCACCGGCTGCCGTACAGGCTGCACTCCAAAAGATGTATCCCGATGCCAAGGACATAGCCTGGTCACAGGATGACGGTTATTATTGTGCCGACTTCATGATGAATGGTCTTGAAAAAAATGTCTGGTTCAACACACAGGCACAATGGGTGATGATACAGACCGAACTGATAAATGCGGACCGCCTGACCCCTCCTGTGTATAATGCCTTTGCAGCCAGCAACTATGCTGCCTGGGAAGTTCTGGATGTAACTTACGTGGAGTTTCCGAAATGGGAACCGGTCATCGTCATCAAAGTGGGACAACCGAACATAGACATCAAATACCAGCTCTTTTATGCTCCCAACGGAGAGATACTGCGCACTCGGAATGTAAGCGACCTATACGACATCCTCGGACCGGAAACATTCATACGGTAACTTTGTTATAAATAACAGTAGCTTTGTTATAAATATGCAATAAAGGTACAAAAAGAAGAGGTATAACTCCCCTTTTCGTGCCTTTATGCTATTAGTTTAATAGAAATTACAACAAACAGACTACGGTTTCTAACTTTTATTCCTACATTTGCAGGCAAATGATAACTTTTATTTAAACGCACTATCATGGCAAAAATAACGAAAGAAGCCGCTTTGCTCTATCACTCACAGGGCAAACCCGGTAAAATTGAAGTAGTTCCAACCAAACCCTACAGTACGCAAACCGACTTATCGCTTGCTTACTCTCCCGGTGTGGCCGAACCATGTCTTGAAATTGAAAAGAACCCGCAGGATGCTTATAAATATACAGCCAAAGGCAATTTGGTAGCTGTTATTTCCAATGGAACAGCCGTCCTCGGTTTGGGAGATATAGGTGCACTGAGCGGCAAGCCGGTAATGGAAGGAAAAGGTCTTCTGTTTAAAATCTATGCCGGTATCGACGTATTCGACATCGAAGTCGATGAAAAAGATCCGGACAAATTTATCGAAGCTGTCAAAGCCATTGCGCCCACTTTCGGAGGTATCAACCTCGAAGACATCAAAGCTCCGGAATGTTTTGAGATAGAACGCCGCTTGAAAGAGGAACTCGACATCCCCGTGATGCACGATGACCAGCACGGAACGGCTATCATCTCGAGCGCCGGACTGGTAAACGCCTTGCAAGTAGCCGGTAAAAAGATTGAAGATGTAAAAATTGTAGTAAACGGTGCCGGCGCCTCTGCCGTATCGTGTACCAAACTATACGTATCACTCGGTGCACGCCTCGAAAACATCGTCATGCTCGACAGTAAAGGTGTAATCAACAAAACACGTACCGACCTGAATGAACAAAAGCGTTACTTCGCCACCGACCGTACGGATATCCATACCTTGGCAGAAGCCATCAAGGGAGCAGATGTCTTCTTGGGTCTGTCCAGAGGAAACGTACTGTCGCAAGACATGATACGCAGTATGGCTCCTTCTCCTATCGTGTTCGCTTTGGCCAACCCGACCCCGGAAATCTCTTATGAAGATGCCATGGCTGCCCGTCCGGACGTGCTGATGGCTACCGGCCGTTCCGATTATCCGAATCAGATCAACAACGTAATCGGTTTCCCGTATATCTTCCGCGGCGCTTTGGATACACAGGCAAAAGCAATCAATGAAGAGATGAAGATAGCCGCCGTACGCGCTATTGCCAATCTTGCCAAGCAGCCTGTGCCCGATGTGGTAAATGAAGCCTATCATGTAAACAACTTCACATTCGGTCCGGAATACTTCATACCGAAACCGGTCGATCCGCGTCTGATAACGGAAGTTTCCATCGCCGTAGCTCGTGCCGCTATGGAGAGTGGCGTGGCCCGTAAGAATATCGAAGACTGGGATGAATACAAGACCCATCTCCGCGAACTCATGGGACAAGAATCACAACTTACCCGTCAGCTCTATGACACGGCACGCCGCCACCCGCAACGCGTCGTATTCGCCGAAGGCGGTCACCCGAACATGCTGAAAGCTGCCGTAGAAGCAAAAGCGGAAGGCATCTGCCATCCTATTATATTAGGTAACGAAGAGCGCATCGAAAAACTGGCAAAAGAGCTCGACCTGAGCTTGGAAGGTATCGAAATCGTCAATCTGCGCCATGACCGCGAGGCCGAACGCCGCGAACGTTACGCACGTATCCTCTCGCAGAAACGCGCCCGCGAAGGAGCTACCTACGATGAAGCCAACGACAAGATGTTCGAACGCAACTACTTCGGTATGATGATGGTGGAAACAGGAGATGCCGATGCATTCATCACCGGGCTGTACACCAAATACAGCAACACCATCAAGGTTGCCAAAGAGGTAATCGGCATCCGCCCGGAATACAATCATTTCGGAACCATGCACATTCTGAATTCCAAAAAAGGAACTTACTTCCTGGCAGATACTTTGATCAACCGTCATCCGGATACTTCCACATTAATAGATATAGCCAAACTGGCAGACCAGACTGTACGGTTCTTCAACCATACACCAGCCATTGCCATGCTGAGTTACTCCAATTTCGGTTCCGATCAGGAAGGCAGTCCGCTTAAAGTACACGAAGCAGTGGCATACATGCAGAAAGAATATCCGGATTTGGCCATCGACGGTGAAATGCAGGTGAACTTTGCCATGAACCGCACACTTCGTGACTCAAAATATCCGTTTACCCGCCTCTACGGCAAGGATGTCAATACATTGGTATTCCCGAACCTGAACTCAGCCAATGCAGGGTATCAGTTATTGCAGGCAATGGATCCGGACACGGAATTCATCGGACCGATACAGATGGGACTGAACAAACCGATTCACTTTACCGACATCGAAAGTTCCGTACGCGACATCGTAAACATTACGGCAGTAGCTGTTATCGATGCGATTGTAGACAAGAAAAAAGCAGGTAAATGAGACGTCCGTTATCCAGATCACAAATAGTTTGCATCATCCTGCTTTGGGTGGCGCTTTGCTACATAGTACTGGTGTATGCCGAACGTATCGACGGTCCGATGATACTAATGCTTATCATTTCGGCAGCATTAGTATTCATTCCGGTTTACAAATCACTCAAAAAGAATAAATAATATCTTTTTATTCTATTTTTACGGGATAAAATATCATTTTTGATACTTTATCCCGTTTTTCTTTATAAAATGTTTGCAAGTTCGATTTTTATATTTACTTTTGCAACCAAAAGAGAGAACAATATTTGCAAACTTATAAACTCAACTTATAAAAGGTAATAATTATGAATGCAGCTAAGGTATTAGAAGATTTAAAGAGAAGGTTCCCCAATGAACCGGAGTATCATCAGGCAGTAGAGGAAGTACTTTCTACCATTGAAGAAGAATACAACAAACATCCCGAATTCGACAAAGCCAATCTGGTAGAACGCCTTTGCATTCCAGACAGAATATATCAGTTCCGCGTAACTTGGGTAGACGACAAAGGTAACGTACAGACCAACATGGGCTACCGTGTTCAGCACAACAACGCTATCGGCCCGTACAAAGGCGGTGTCCGCTTCCATGCTTCTGTAAACCTCAGCATCCTTAAATTCCTTGCCTTCGAGCAAACATTCAAAAATTCACTGACCACACTGCCGATGGGTGGTGGTAAAGGTGGTTCCGACTTCTCTCCACGTGGCAAGTCAAACGCAGAAGTAATGCGTTTCGTACAGGCATTCATGTTAGAGTTGTGGCGTCACATCGGTCCTGAAACCGACGTACCGGCAGGTGATATCGGTGTAGGTGGCCGTGAAGTGGGCTTCATGTTCGGTATGTACAAGAAGCTGACTCGCGAATTTACAGGAACATTCACCGGAAAAGGCCGCGAATTCGGCGGTTCACTGATCCGTCCGGAAGCTACCGGTTACGGTAACATCTACTTCCTGATGGAAATGTTGAAGAGAAAGAACACAGACTTGAAAGGTAAGGTCTGCCTGATCTCCGGTTCCGGTAATGTAGCCCAATATACAGCAGAAAAAGTAATTGAATTGGGTGGTAAGGTAGTTACCATGTCCGATTCAGACGGTTATATCTATGATCCGGACGGTATCGACCGTGTAAAACTGGATTACATCATGGAATTGAAGAACCTCTACCGTGGCCGTATCCGCGAATATGCAGAGACATACGGTTGTAAATATGTAGCAGGAGCCCGTCCTTGGGGTGAGAAAGGTGACATTGCCTTGCCTTCTGCCACTCAGAACGAAATCAATGGCGATGATGCACGCAAATTAGTTGCCAATGGTGTAATGGCCGTATCCGAAGGTGCCAACATGCCTTCTACACCGGAAGCCATCAAGGTATTCCAGGATGCTAAAATCCTGTACGCTCCGGGTAAAGCTGCCAATGCCGGTGGTGTATCAGTATCCGGTCTGGAAATGACACAGAACTCTATCAAACTGAGTTGGAGCGCTGAAGAGGTAGACGAAAAATTGAAGAGCATCATGAAGAATATCCACGAAGCTTGTGTACAATATGGTACTGAAGCCGATGGTTATATCAACTACGTGAAAGGTGCTAACATTGCCGGATTCATGAAAGTAGCCAAAGCGATGATGGCTCAGGGTATATTATAATCAGCAGGCCCGTTTTCAAAAGCTATAGTCATTTATAAGTAAAGAGAAGCCGTTCCCGATCATCGGAAACGGCTTCTCTTTACTTTGTCTCCACCCTAAAGGGAGAGTATGAAAGGGTTCAGTTTTTATTCTTGGGGATTCGGTTCAAGCTCCCAAACAGATGATTCCAAAAACATACTGGCAAAAGTGTTACTCTATGTACTCTGTGGTAAAAGTTCACAGATATCTGGAGTATATGGCAACTGCGGACAACGGAGTAACTCAAATTTCCGGCATCATCACCACTCCCAGTTTCTTTTTGCCATCCATTTTTACGACTATCGGCTTCTCAAAACGCACATGCCGCAAAAACGTTGTCTCTTCAACAGCCGGCTGTGCATTCAGAAAGTCTTGATTATAGACCCCATCGTTCATAAAAGCATTGATGGTGAAATATCCTACCCCGAACGAAGTCAGATTCTGGAAAAAATGAGTACCCTGACTCGGATCTACCCGATAATTGGTTAATCCGGCCTCCACAATAACACGAGCTGCCGAGATATGCGGCCATTTCACAGGAATCCCCAACCAGGTATCACTGCTTCCCCATCTTCCGGGTCCAACCAACACATAATTCTTTCCTTCATCGAGGAACTGCTGATTCATTTTTTCTATTTCCCAAGCAATGGCCTGGTTATTGGAAGCGCTGTATCCATCGGTTTTGACGTAAACAATGTCGTAAATCTCATTCATTACACCATGCCCCAGCGAATTATTGGAACGCAAAATGACATCCTCGTCCGGAATGGCGGTGAGATCTTCATCGAGCATCTCTTTCGTATCGACTATCGGGCGTATCTGCAAAAGATAAAAAGTACCGGTCTTATCCTGTTCGCGGCTCATGGTCGCTGCAAACTCAATCTCTACAGGACGGCGCATCTCATGTTCACCGTACTTCAGTACCAATTGCAGAATACGCGCCAACGGGAACACATCGTGCTGCAAGATATTGGCAAAAGTAATCACCTTACGGCCACCCGGATAAAGTCCGTCCCGGATGATCTGGTCATAAGGGTCATACGTAGAAGCGATATAACGCAACGAACCGTCTTTCTCGGCCTCTTTGACATGAAGTTTCAGCAGGTTAAATCCATCGTCAATAGAGAAATCTTCACCGACATTCTTCAAATCCAATGCATAGAAACGGGTCTGCGTCTCTTTCAATGCAATCTCCATCTCACTGGTCTGCAATATCTGATTGGGATGATAAGGAGAGAAACGAAGCGTCACCCCTCCATCCACGATATACTTTCCAAGGCCGAGAGCCAGATTCACCGTACCCTCTTCCGCCTTCTCGTCTCCGAGAGGGTAATAATTAAGCGACCGGGCCACCCCCGACATAGACGGATAATAACGGTCACCATATTGATTGCCGACCACCTCCTGCAGGATAACGGCCATCTTTTCCTGATCGATGACGTTGGACGTTGCCTGCATATACGCCTTGCTATCCTTGAAATAAACCGAAGCATATACCCCTTTGATTGCATCGGAAAGCATCCGGAGCATCTCATACTTGTCATCCAGATAAGGTATCATATAAGTATTATAGATACCGGCAAACGGCTGGTAGTGCGAATCCTCAAGAAGCGAAGACGAACGGATGGCTATGGGCGACTTCACCACATCAAAGAACGTGAAGAAATCCTCCACCAGACGGTCGGGCAGCTTCGCTTTCAGGAAATAACGCAGTATGACATCATCATTGGCATCCGAAAGAGCCACCTGATAGAGATTGTTGCTATCCATAAACTCATCAAAGACATCGGTGCAGAGTACCACTGTCTTCGGAATGGCGACGCGGGCATTCTCAAACTCTTCGAATTCCGGATACCGCTTCACCATGTTGTCTATGAAAGCCAGACCACGGCCTTTTCCCCCCAAAGAGCCGTCACCGATACGGGCAAAATTGGAATAACGGTCGAAACGGTCGCGCTTGAAAACGGCAACCACTCCCTGATTCTTCATCTTGCGGTATTTCACAATGGCCTCAAAGATAATCCGCCGATGAGCGTCCACGTCCTGAAGGCTGTTCCAGGTAATCGGCTTAAGGAATTCGGCAACCGGAAACATGGCACGCGAATACAGCCAACGGGATACGTGATTGCGGGAGATATGATACAAGAACGATTCGGCAGGCACGGCAAACAGAATATTCTGCAGCTCCTTCAGGTTCCGTACACGGGCAATCTCCTCCCCCGTTTCGGGATTACGGAAAACAAAATCGCCAAAACCGAAATTATCGGATACGATACGGCGCAAATCCACGTCCATCTTTTTGGAGTTCTTGTCGATGAAGCTGGCGCCATACTTTGCCGCATACAAAGCATTTTCCGACTCAGAAGATTGAATGATGAGAGGCACAAACGGGTCCTCCTTCCGGATAGCGGCACAAAGTTTGATACCTGCCAACCCGTCTTTCTCGCCACGCTCCACACGAGGGAAACGGACATCGGTGATCACTCCCAATATATTGTTCTTATATTTCTCGTATATCGTGATAGCCTCTTCATAGGTACGCGCCAGCACTATTTTAGGACGTCCGCGCATGCGCAACGTCCGCTGGTGGGCATTCAAAGCCTCCGTAGAAAATTCCTGGCTCTGCTTCAATACGAACTTATACAGATTGGGAAGTACGGAAGAATAAAAGCGGATACCGTCTTCAACCAACAGAATCAACTGCACTCCCACTTCCGCCACATCATGCTCCAGATTCATCTTGTCTTCTATCAGCTTGATGATGGATACCAGCAAATCCGTATTGCCCAGCCAGCAGAACACGTAGTCGAACGCACTCAGATCCTCATCGGCAATACGTGCCGTAATGCCGTGACTGAACGGGGTAAGAATCACGATAGGAATATGCTCGTACAAACTCTTGATATGCCTTCCGATATCAAAGCTGTCATTATCGCCCGTACCCGGCATGCAGATAACGAGATCGAATGTCATATTCTCAAGCAATGCCAATGCTTCCTCTTCTGTAGAAACCTGCGAAAAGCGAGGAGGATAACGAAGAGAAAGAGAGGTATATTCATTGAAAATCTTTTCATCGATACGCCCGTCATCCTCAAGCATGAATGCATCATACGGATTGGCGATCAACAGAACATTGAATATACGCCGTGTCATCAAATTGGCAAACTGCGTATCTTTGAAATAAAGCTGGTTTAATTTGTACTTACTGAGCATGGATTTTCCTGTGGTTAAATATCGACAGACAAAGTTCGCTTCTTTTATCGTGAAATGCAAATGAAGAGAGGAGAGAAATGACTTTTTTAGACAACAAAGGTGCTAAATTCATTACTTCTCTCTATATTTGTGCTTTAAGTACAAATAACTTATTTATAATGAAAAAAGAAATCCTATTACTTAGTGGAATCATGGTTATGTCATGCACACCCCAACAGAAAAAGTTGACTTATCCCAATACGGAGAAAGTAGACACTGTAGACGTATACTTCGGAACAGAAGTAGCCGACCCTTATCGCTGGCTGGAAAATGATACGAGTGCAGCTACAGCTGCCTGGGTAGAAGCAGAGAACAAGGTAACCAATGAATATCTGGCTCAAATTCCTTTCAGGAAACAGTTATTGGAGCGATTGACCAACCTTGCCAACTACGAAAAAATAGGTGCGCCATTCAAGAAACACGGAAAATATTACTTTTACAAAAATGACGGACTTCAGAACCAAAGTGTACTCTACGTGCAGGATTCTCTCGAAGGAGAACCGCGCGTATTCCTCGATCCGAATAAATTGTCGGATGACGGCACGGTAGCATTGACAGGACTCTCTTTTTCCAATAACGGGAAATATGCCGCTTACACCATTTCACGCAGCGGATCGGACTGGACGGAAATATACGTGCTGGATGCCGCTACCGGTCAGTTGCTCGACGACCACATCGAATGGGCAAAGTTCACAGGAGCATCCTGGCAGGGAGAAGGCTTCTACTATAGCGCTTATGACGCTCCGGTAAAAGGCAAAGAGTTCTCCAACGTAAATGAAAACCACAAAATATATTATCATAAGATAGGTACTCCCCAGACAGAGGATAAATTGATTTATCAGAATCCGGCATATCCGAAACGTTTCTACTATGCCGGCACAAGCGAAGATGAGCGGATTCTCTTTGTATATGAATCCGGAGCCGGGAGAGGCAATAATCTGTTCATTAAGGACTTGAAGAGAGCCAATGCTCCCTTTACACAGCTGACTACGGACTTTGATTATCAATATTCTCCGATTGAAGTTATCGGTAACAACATCTATCTGTTTACCAATTACGGTGCGCCGAAAAACCGGATTATGGTAGCCGACATCAACAGCCCGAAGCTCGAAAACTGGAAAGAGCTCGTACCCGAAACGGAATCTGTTCTGTCGAGTGCAGAGGTCATCGGTGGAAAACTGTTTCTGACATACGACAAGGATGCCTCCAATCATGCTTACGTTTACAGCCTGGAAGGGAAACGCATGCACGAAATCAAGCTTCCGTCATTAGGCTCCGTCAGTTTCAGCGGCACGAAAGACGACAAAGAGTGCTTCTTCATGTTCACCTCTTTCACCATTCCGGGCGCTATTTACAAATATGACATGGATAAGAATTCCTATGAACTTTACCGTGCTCCGGAAGTAAAATTCAACTCTGACGACTTTGTAACGGAGCAGGCATTCTTCTCCAGCAAAGACGGTACTCAGATTCCAATGTTCCTTACTTATAAAAAAGATCTGGTAAGAGACGGAAACAATCCGGTATTCCTCTATGGTTACGGCGGTTTCGGCATCAGCCTCAATCCCGGTTTTACAACGTCCCGCATTCCATTCCTCGAGAACGGAGGTATCTATGCACAAGTCAACCTGCGCGGTGGCAGCGAATACGGCGAAGAGTGGCACATAGCCGGCACCAAAATGCAAAAGCAGAATGTATTCGATGACTTCATCTCGGCAGCCGAATACCTTATCAACAACAAATACACCCATCCGGAAAAAATTGCCATCGTAGGTGGCTCGAACGGCGGTCTGCTGGTAGGTGCGTGCATGACTCAACGCCCCGACCTGTTCAAGGTAGCCATTCCGCAGGTAGGTGTAATGGATATGCTCCGTTATCACAAATTCACAATCGGCTGGAACTGGGCAAGCGACTACGGCACAAGCGAAGACAGCCAAGAGATGTTCGAATACCTGAAGGGATACTCTCCGCTGCACAACCTGAAGCCCGGGACCAAATATCCGGCAACGATGGTTACCACAGCCGACCATGACGACCGTGTGGTTCCTGCACATTCATTCAAATTTGCAGCTACCTTACAGGAATGTAACGACGGTACCAATCCGACCATTATCCGCATCGACAGCAAAGCCGGACACGGAGCGGGTAAACCGATGGCCAAAGTGCTGGAAGAACAAGCCGATATCTATGGATTTATCATGTATAACTTGAATATGAAACCAACATTTTAAAATTTACGATTAGACGATCCAAGAGGGTGTATCAAAACTAAAATGTCCACTCTGACAAGTTACAGATTGTAACCAATAGATATAAAAGAGCCATATCAACTCTATATTTGAGTAATGATATGGCTCTTTTTATGGTTGAATAGAGCGTCAATTTTTAGATTGAAAGTTTTCTTTTCCTAAAATTCAGTTTTGACACACCCCCTTGACTTTCTTATTCTTAACTATCATTTTATCATTATTTAGCGAAAATATATTCATAAAATATACGCATATTGAAAAGTTTTCCTATATTTGCAGTGTCAGTAGTTGACATTTTATCAGAAACAACCTTTTAAAACATAGTATTATGAATATTCAGAAAATTATGTCCTCTCTTGAGGCAAAGCATCCCGGTGAATCTGAGTACCTCCAAGCAGTCAAAGAAGTACTTCTCTCTATTGAAGATATATACAATCAACATCCGGAATTTGAAAAGGCTAAAATAATCGAAAGACTCGTAGAACCGGATCGTATCTTTACATTCCGCGTGACATGGGTAGACGACAAAGGTGAAGTACAGACCAATTTAGGTTATCGTGTACAATTCAATAATGCAATCGGCCCGTACAAAGGCGGTGTCCGTTTCCATGCCTCAGTGACACTTTCCATTCTGAAATTCTTAGGTTTCGAACAGACGTTCAAAAACGCGCTGACTACTCTTCCGATGGGTGGCGGTAAAGGCGGTTCCGATTTTTCTCCTCGTGGCAAAAGCGATGCGGAAATCATGCGTTTCTGTCAGGCTTTCATGCTCGAACTATGGCGTCATATAGGACCGGATATGGATGTACCTGCCGGTGATATAGGCGTAGGTGGCCGTGAAGTAGGCTATATGTTCGGTATGTACAAGAAGTTGACACGCGAACACACCGGAACCTTTACCGGTAAAGGAATGGAATTCGGAGGCTCGCTCATTCGTCCGGAAGCTACCGGCTTCGGTGCCTGCTACTTTGTTCAGCAAATGTTGAAAGATAAAGGAACCAGTTTTGAAGGTAAGACAGTAGCAATCTCAGGCTTTGGCAACGTAGCATGGGGAGCAGCAACCAAGGCAACAGAATTGGGAGCGAAAGTAGTTACCATCTCCGGTCCAGACGGTTACATCTACGACCCGGATGGCATCTCCGGTGAAAAGATCGATTATATGCTTGAGCTTCGTGCCAGCGGCAATGACATTGTAGCACCTTATGCAGAACAATATCCGAACGCTACATTCTATGCCGGCAAGAAACCTTGGGAACAGAAAGTGGATATCGCCATGCCTTGCGCCACTCAGAATGAAGTAGACGAGAAAGATGCCAAACAACTGGTTGCCAACGGAGTTATGTGCGTGGGTGAAGTATCGAATATGGGATGCCGTCCTGAAGCAATCGACACTTTCCTTGCTGCAAAAATCATGTACGGCCCGGGTAAGGCAGTCAATGCAGGTGGTGTAGCAACCTCAGGTTTGGAAATGACTCAGAACGCAATGCACATTTCCTGGAGTGCAGAAGAAGTAGACAAGCATCTCCACCAAATCATGAGTAACATCCATTCCCAGTGCGTAAAATATGGAACTGAAAATAACGGTTATATAAATTATATGAAAGGTGCCAACATTGCAGGATTCATGAAAGTGGCCCATGCAATGATGGGACAAGGAATTATCTAACCATGTAATAAAACTTTGTTTAGTTGTATTTGTATTTGTGGTTTACGCTACTTACCTCCTGTGACAGGACGTAGGTAGCGTACTTTTTTTTCCGAAGGTTTCATTTTCAATTAAATTAGCCTAACTTTGCGCCATGAAATTGAAATCAAAAACATACTATTGAAATGTTACAACCGGAATTAAAATTACGCCGCGATAAGATTCGCCGGCTTATGGCCCAGCAAGGAATCGATGCCGCACTGATCACTTGTAATGTAAATCTGCTCTATACGTATGGTCGGGTTGTCAGTGGATATTTATACCTGCCACTTAATGCCCCCGCCCGCCTGTTTATCAAACGTCCGAACACCATTTCGGGAGAACACATTTTCCCCGTCCGTAAACCGGAACAGATTCCGGGCATTCTGATTGAAGAGAAATTGCCCCTGCCTACCAAACTGATGCTGGAAGGTGACGAGCTGCCTTACACGGAATATCTACGGCTGGCCGCTTTATTTCCAGATGCGGAAGTCGTCAATGGAACGCCGGTTATCCGCCAGGCACGCAGTACCAAGACAGCCATTGAAATTGAAATGTTCCGCCGTTCAGGCATTGCACATGCCAAGGCGTACGACCGAATTCCCACTGTCTATCGTCCGGGAATGACCGACCGTGAACTATCCATTGAAATCGAGCGCCTGATGCGCTTGGAAGGCTCCCTGGGAATCTTTCGGGTATTCGGTCAGAGCATGGAAATTTTCATGGGAAGCGTACTGACCGGTGATAACGCTGCCACTCCTTCCCCATACGACTTTGCCTTAGGTGGTGAAGGGCTCGACCCGGCCCTGCCCGGCGGTGTCAACAACACTCTTTTAAAAGAAGGACAAAGCGTAATGGTTGATTTAGGAGGAAACTTCAACGGATATATGGGAGATATGAGCCGCGTATTCTCTATTGGTAAACTCAACGAGAAAGCTTACACTGCACATCAGGTTTGTCTGGATATACAGAACGAAGTTGCTTCATTAGCTAAACCGGGGGCTGTATGCGAAGATCTATACAACACGGCTATCGACATGGTTACCAAAGCCGGATTTGCAGAATACTTCATGGGCATCAGCCAACAGGCACGCTTCATCGGTCATGGTATCGGGTTGGAAATAAACGAAATGCCGGTGCTGGCACCACGCATGAAACAGGAATTGGAGCCGGGTATGGTATTTGCACTCGAACCGAAAATCGTATTACCGGGCATAGGCCCTGTAGGTATCGAAAACTCATGGGCGGTAACCAACGAAGGAGTTGAAAAACTGACCATCTGCAACGAAGAGATTATCGAATTGAAATAAAATTCGGTACGACAGTTTCCGAACTACCGTATCTTGAAAACTACCACAATCGGAGGTTGTGTCAAAACATCGGCACAACCTCTTCTACCAAATACCCAATTCTACTTTACAGGAACAAGTCCCATTTTATTCGCTTTTTGGAATAAATAGGCACGGGCCGCCTCATACTCATTCGGAATTACACCATCCAGAATAGCATCTTTTATAGCACTTTTCAACGCCCCCACCTCTTTACAGGGAGTAAGTCCGAATATCTCCATAATTTCTTCACCACTCACCGGAGGCTGGAAATTCCGAATACGGTCTTTCTCTTCCAAGTCTTTCAGTTTCCGACGCACCAACGCGAAGTTATTCAGAAAGCGTTGTTTGCGTTCCATATTTTTGGAAGTAATATCGGCTTCGCACAGCGTCATCAGATCGTCAATATCGTCGCCCGCCTCGAAAAGTAAACGTCGCACGGCAGAATCCGTCACAATATCATCGGCAATGACGATGGGACGCATGTGCAGACTCACCATCTTCTGTACATATTTCATCTTTTCATTCATCGGCAGCTTCATTTTCCGGAAGATATTCGGAATCATTTTCTCACCAATGAAATTATGATTGTGAAAAGTCCATCCTACTTTGGGCTCCCAACGTTTGGTGGCCGGTTTGGCTATGTCATGCAGCAAGGCAGCCCAACGTAGCCAAAGGTTATCCGTATGCCTGCTGATATTATCGAGTACTTCGAGTGTGTGATAAAAATTATCCTTATGCGCCCGGCCGTTGCGGGTCTCCACTCCTTGGAGTTCTACCAACTCGGGAAAAATAAGAGCCAGCAATCCGCTACGGTCCAGGTCAATGAATCCCTTTGAAGGTATCGGTGAGAGGATAATCTTATTCAGCTCATCCGCTATCCGTTCACGGGAAATGATTTCAATCCGCTCCCGATTACGGCAAAGAGATTCAAACGTCTCGTCATCTATATAAAAACCGAGCTGGGTGGCAAAACGGATACAACGCATCATCCTCAACGGATCATCGCTGAATGTGATATCCGGATCAAGAGGGGTGCGTATCGTTTTCTCTTTCAGATCATTCATGCCACCGAACGGATCGACCAACTCTCCGAAACGGCCTTTGTTCAAACAAACCGCAAGCGCATTAATCGTAAAGTCCCGTCGGTTCTGATCGTCCTCCAAAGTACCGTCTTCCACTATCGGCTTGCGAGAATCATGCTGATAAGACTCTTTGCGTGCACCTACGAATTCCACCTCCTGTCCGTGATACTTCACCTGCGCCGTACCGAAATTCTTGAATACGGAGACATGTGCTCCCTTGCCTAAATGTTTCCCCAATGCCTGGGCCATTTCGATGCCGCTTCCTACCACCACCACATCTATATCTTTAGAAGGGCGTTCCAGAAAAATGTCACGAACGTAACCACCTACCACATAACATTCCAAACCGAGAGCATCGGCCGTTTCCGAAATTTGCCCGAATATTTTATCGCTAAAGCGTTGTTTCAGTTCTTCTTGAGTCAACTCTATCATAATGGATATTTAGAAATTAAAAATCAATGACCGGAAGAGACCTCATACCACCCATTGACACTTTTGGAGTGCAAAGGTACAACTTTTCATTCTTTACATTTCACTCTTCACACTAAATTCGTATTTTTGCCAGCAATAAACATAAAGAATAAAAAAAATGAAGAAACTGATTGCAGGACTCTGTGTTACCTTATTACTGGCTTCATGCGGCAATGATGTGGAAAAGAAAGCAAATGAAAGACTGGATGCCGCCCGCAACGCTTTTGCACAAGGAGACTACAACGAAGCCAAACTACAGATAGACAGCATTAAAATTCTATACCCGAAAGCCTTCGATACCCGAAGAGAGGGTATCAGACTAATGCAACAAGTGGAACTGAAAGAGCAGCAGCAGACTTTGGTCTACCTGGATAGCATTATGCAGACCAAACAGCAGGAACTGGAAAAGATCAAAAATAAATATGTACTGGAAAAAGATGCTGAATATCAGCAGATAGGCAATTACTTTTGGCCGACACAAACGGTTGAGAAGAATCTGCACCGCTCTTTCTTACGCTTTCAGGTAAGCGAACAGGGAGTGATGAGCATGACTTCCATCTATTGCGGAGGAAGCAACATCCATCATTTTGCCGTAAAAGTAACTGCACCGGACGGCAGTTTTGCCGAGACACCGGCATCCAAAGACAGCTACGAAACGGCAGACTTGGGAGAGAAAATAGAAAAAGCCGATTATAAAATGGGAGCTGACGGAAACGTAATAGGCTTCCTCTATCTGAACCGGGACAAAAACATCAAAGTGGAATACATCGGAGAACGTAAGTATACCACCACCATGACTCCCGCCGACAGACAGGCACTTGCCGGTATTTACGAGTTGTCGCAACTGCTGTCATCTATCGAACAGATAAAGAAGGAGCAGGAAGAAGCGAACTTGAAAATACAGTTTGTCACCAAAAAGATAGAACAAAAACAACAGAATGAAAAGGCCGAGTAAAGAGTGACTACCCCTGCATACACCTGCTCTGTCCATACAAACTGCCTTTTCGGAGAATCTTGAGCAGAGGGTGTATCAAAATGTCCTTTTCAAAGAATTCACCTCTGCTACAAGTATTTGTGGCAAGGATGAATTCTAAGTTTTGCTCATTTTGACACCCCCTCCTGTGCAGGAGATATGTGCAGGAGATATTATTTCACCCGCCTGTTCAACTGATTATTTGCCTTGGCAGGTTTTGACTTCCCGATCCGTTTTCCGGTAGGTTTGGGCTTTCCGTTATTTTTAGAACGCGAATTACCCGAAAAAGTATTTCTTCTTACACTACTCATAATTATCTTCCTTCATAATATTCACCCAAGAAATAACGGGCAATGAAATCCCAGTTTTTCTTCAGTATTTCTTTTCCATTCTCAAAGGGAAGCCGTGCTGCGGGGAACAAATTCCGTTCCACGCCATACTTTAGCAAATCGAACGGACAACGTCCCTTATCGGTAAACATCCTATACCCTTCCGCCACAGCCGCCGCTTCATTGTAGGCCGTTTCATTTCGTTTATCACAAAAGAATTGTGCAACATCCGGTGCCATCAGAATGCCTTTGGGATTGGCAAAGAGAACGGTGTTGTCACTGCCCTCATCCGGTTTATCGGGGATATCCGCCCGATTCCAATGCAGATGCTCCACACAGAAATCCGCCATCTGCTCGTAAAGCGGAAAATACATCAACTGCTCACCATGCGAAGCCTCCAGAAAGAGCTTTACACTTTTCGGCAATTGAACATCCGGCGTTATTTCGGGGAGGGAAGTCCGCTCCACTAACAGTTGTTCGGACGGTAATACCCAATCGCCGGAAGGAACTTCCGTGATAGGTGCCTGCTCAAACACATCATCCATCAACCGGTAAACATCTCCTGCCAATTGTAACTTCTCTTTGTCAAAGGGGTTGGCAACGGTTGCCGAAAAGCCATCGTCCGAACCGAGTTTCCACAAGACAAAGGCGATGTCGGCTTCGTTTATCTCATCCGGGACATAATCTTCCGACAACTCATAAAAAGGAAGCCAACTGCCATACAGCCGCCGGCACAGGTCGCAGAAACGCCGCCATCCACCTACATTCGCTATACAGTCTTCCAGGTATAGAGTCAGCATAATGGCAGCTCGCTGTATCTCCTCCGTTCTTTTTCCCATATAGGGCCTCGAAGAGCCGAGCAACAGGAAAAGCCGGTTAGCAAAGTCCAGATACCATTGATCCGTAGAAACCGACTTTGCACGAGAATGAGGCCGGAGCCACGACTGCATAAATATCTTTCTATTTCGTTCCATATCACGAGAGTATTTCATGTAATCACGAGAATATTTTATCTAATCACGAAAGCCGGAAGCATCATCTCGTAAGCGAGAATTTCATTCTCATTCCGAAATCCGCACTGGTCACCGGATAAGAGCTGGCTGATACAAGCGGCGTATTTCTCTGACGGTCGTAATAGAGACTGACACTGAGCAAGCGGCTCAGCGTATAGTCGGCAGAGAAAGAGATCTTAAGTGCCTTGTTACCACTGGTGGCCTGCGTAGTCACCTGCTGGATATCCCTGGCAAGAGCAGACTGATTGCGGAAGGACACATCCATACGCAACGCAAGGTCATTACTTATTTTATTCTTCGAGTCTTTCGTATTGCGCCCCGGGAAAAGTTCGAGACCCATAATCTTATATCCCATGCCCAACACGAAATCTTTCGTGCTGCTCTCTACAATCTGATTGGCGGCAAGACTGAGATTAAGGATACGGGTGGTCTTGTACTCTACCTTAGTTGTAAGACCGTTTTTAAAAGTAACATCCACACCCAGCAAAGGAGAGAACTGCTCATTGATGGACACGGCAGAAACATCATACATGGAAGACGGAACGGGTATGCCGGTCTGTACATCGTCTACAAATCCCCAATCTCCCATATAACTGTGGAAATTCTGGAACGTACTGTAACTGCCTATGCTATACGTGCTGCGATAAGCATGATTCAACGTAACGCTCTTAAAGTATTTCTTGAAGAATTCGAGTTTGCTAAGCCCGCTGTAAGTCACGCGCCAGTTGGGCATCATAGACAGGATACCCGGGAACAACTCAAGAGCGCTGCTGCTTGCACTGCGTCCGGTGTAAGCAGCCAGAAAGGCAGGGATCATCACATCGGAACTATATTTATTCACCTGATACAACGGCTGCTGCGTCTGACCGTTCTGCCCCTGATAAGGAACTCCGGCATACATGGATTCTATCCGGCTCTTTATAATATCCAGATTCCCCAGGAAACGATTGAAAGAAGAGGACGAGTACCCGTTGGAAGCACTGCGGCGCTCGAATGCACTGCCGATTGTAATCACTGTCATATTGAAGTTACCGCTCTGTATCTGAGGCATGCCTTCATACATAAACTGAATCTGATTGGATCTATTACGGGTGCGTCCGGCATTCAAATCAATCTTCAGATCACGGACAGGCTCCAGCATCATACGTATCTGCAGATCTTCCTGGGCATTCGTTGTTGCCGGACTCACTACTGAGTCGGAAACCAGCCAGCCGTTATCCAGCGCTTTATAGATATAACTGTCGTTCGTCATACCGAAAGCAAAATCAAGCCCCGGAGCAAAACCGGCCGCTCCTTTTGTCTGCCCGAGCATATCCCCTATTTCCGGCCGGAAACCGGATACGGACATTGCATAGGTGTTTTTATAGGTGACGCTTACGTTGCGTACCATCATGGCGACACGTGCTGCCGACTGTGCTATCTTGTACCATCGGTTATCTTCGGGTTTCGGACCCTGTATAGCTGTCAGTTTTATCCGGACACTGTCTCTTGTATCGATACGGATGGTATTGGCATCCATCACCTTATAGCGGATCGGATAGCGGTTACCGTCCACCGTCAGTGCCGAGACTTTCGGCCTCTTCGATCCCAAGTTATGACGGACGGTCACCGTGGTATCTTTCTTCAGTTGTATCTCCTTCTCATACCGTTTCGGTTTCTCCTTCTTACGTGTATCCGTGCGGCGCGCCGAGGAGTTAGAAGAGAAACGGCGGTTGGTAGCTTTCAGGAAAGGCACCTTATTATATAGGGTCTCCAAATTCAAGCGTCCGTTCACATCAATGCTGCGTTGGTTCGAAATGGTGTTTCCCATTTCGAATCCGTCTGAAAGAGACACCCCACGGTCCCAATTATAAGAAGAGTTGAACCGGGCATCCGCCGTAATCCAGTCGGTGACAGGAATCCGGTCGAATGGCAATTTATACGAAGCATTGAATGTCTGCTGATAATCGATCGGCCGTCCGAAGCTCAACAGGCTACGGCGTATCGTATCCTTCTTCGCCTCATATTCATCCTGATCGAGTGTTTTGTTCAGCACTCCGTAAGGTTCTTCTATTTCGGCATGAGTGGCGGAGGTGAAGTTCATACGAAGATTCTTCGTCAAATCCCAACGCAAGGCAAAGTCACGGTTCCAAAGAAAATCTTTCGCTACGCTTACGGGAATATCGGCCGGATCGCTCAGGTTGTCCATATCACGCAGTTGGAGCTCGTAGTAGTGGCGGCTCATATCCGTATTGAAAGAGATATTCTGTGGCAGGTAGCTCAAGTTCAGTTCTTTCACGAATTTCATCCATTTGGATTTGCTCTTCAGCCCCTTGAAAGGTTCCCAGGCTTTGTATACGGGAGCATAATTATAAGACAATGCCCCGCGCCAGTCCGTTTCATTTTCATAGACAGTGGTGCTCCCCTGGTTATGCCGTTTCGTACGGCTATAGCTCATGGTAATGTTACCCGGATCATAAGGCATCGGATTTTTACTGGTGACCCCTACCCGCATATTACTCAAGCTGAAGTTCTTGTACGTCGTTATCTCATTGGCAAGGTTCCGCAAAGAGTCCCGTTCGCTACCATTAGCCAAAGCATCGAGTGCATCTTTCAGCAGCATATCCTTATCCAGCGGATTATACTTGGGCGAAGTTTTCTCGCGGGAATAAGAGTAGTAGACCGGTGCACTCAACTTCACTGCTTTCGGGAAGAAACGTCCCAATTCAAAAGTGGTGGTGAACTGATACTGATAATAATCGTCCAAGCGACGTTCGCCGACGCTCTGTTCCAATCCGCCAAATCCCGCGGTCTCTACATGCCCGGCCATACTTACACTACCGAGGTCGGAAAGCTGCACATTCATATTTCCCTGTGCAGCCCAACCGCCGTCCTCATCGAAGTCGGACAGACGTAACTCGTTCACCCAAACCTCTACCGACTTTTTGGAACGTGAGTTATTGCGCACACCGATCATCATCGTCTTCACTTCCGCCAATGACGGGTTACCGATAATACTGATCTTGTTGGCTGGCTGTTCCGAGTCATATTCGGAATAAAGTTTTCCGTAGCTGACACCGCTCAGCGTATTGTTCTTCGCCTGGTTACGTCTCTTCTTCAAATCGGTGAAGACAGAAAGAGCAATGTCCAGCATATTATCCTTGGGCCATACAATGAACTGGTCGGCCTCCGAATCCCCGTTATAATATCCGGCAGGAGTCAATTTCAACGGAATCTCGTATTCATAGAAATTAGAGCGGTAATCGGAACCCAAACGGATGAATACGGACAACTGCCCATCCTGCGGATCGGTAACATTGTCGGTCAACGCTGCTGCATGAGTAAACATCTTCAAGCGACGGTACTGACGCATGTCGATTGTAGAGTTCTTATACACGGCACGTGCATCGCCCGGCGCCAGGTCTTCCAGTTTCAAGCTCATGGCCTGCTCATTCTGCTGACGCAATTGCGGCTGTCCCGGATCTACGACACGGGTGATGCCCGGAGGCATTATATAGTTTACCGGCGTTTTATCACCATTCTCCTCAATATTGACAGTAGACACATCCAGCGTACCGGTCACGGTAGGAGCCGGATTCTGAAGGTTGTACAGAGGATCCGAATACGTACGCCATTCTCCACGCACCAGTTCCAAGGTAGCAAAACGCAGAATAACGGGCTTCTCAAACTGGGTAAGGAACATACGCATGAAACGTATCGATTTAAAGTCTTTGATATTACCGATAGGCGTTCCGCTACGTACAGGAACCTTGAACTGATACCAGGTAACCTCCTCCGACTTGCCGTTGCGCAGTCTCACTTTCGTCACACGCTTATCCGTAATGTAATTCTGCCCCACTTCCAGTTCGGAAGGAGTCAGGTGAATTCTATACTGAAAATATCTTTCCGTCTCCGAGAGGGTATTGTCCTGATTGATATCTTCAATATCGGGACTGTCTTTGGCGGCCGTCGGATAGCTTTCGGGAGAATCTTCCTTGGCCACAGAGTTACCCTCCGTATTATTAAAATACTTGTAACGTTCGAGAATACTTTTCTCCTCGGCATCATAGTCCGATCCGCGATAGTAATGAAACTTATCACCGGCCGGTGAGTCATAGAACTTCTGAAAAGCCTCGGCAGTCAATTTCGGCCGTATGTCTTCAAGATACTTGGCGTATGTAGGATAGTTCCGTTCGTCTTCCACCGAAAGTCCGTTGAATCCGACATCCTGCTTCTTGCGGGCTCCTGCCGTATTGTCGAAAGCATATACCAGGCTACGGTCTTTGGGTACACGCCCCCAAACCGTATAATCCACCCGCGACGGGTCGTCGTCGATAGGCAGACCGTTCTCGAAAAACTTCTTTCCATCTTTCAGGATATCCTCAGAAATATCTCCCAAGTTGAAATACAGATATCCGCCTTCGTTCGTACTGCGGGCATTCTTTCTCAAAGTGCCCGGTTCGTCTCCATCGGCATAGATAAAGGGATCAAGCAGCCAGAACTCCAAATACTCGATGTTGTTCTTTTCAAAGTCACTGGTCTCTATCTTACGCATCATTCCTCCCCAGCGCTTTGCCGGATCCAGCAGATTTCCGTTTTCATCCAGATCCCTGTCCAAGTTGTAAGGTCCGCGTTCCTGCGGATAATAGGCCACATTCAGCACCGACATCGTGGAGTTTTCCGTATTGTTGTAATCTTTGCCGGGAAACAGCTCCGGTTCATAAACCTCACGGACATAATGATTGGAAAGCTGGTCCAGGTCATTTTTAATATGAGTCGGAGTCAATGAGGAATTACGGCGGGTAAACAGTCCATCGATATGATACCAAGCCAGCAAAGCACGATTTTTACCGATAGCCGTACTATCGGAAAGATTGGTCATACTGGCCTCCGGAAATAATATCTGTTCGCCGCTTCCTCCGTTCAACGGTCCCTTTGCGTTATAAGGGATAGAAGAGAGCTGCCAATTCAGCGGCTGGCGCAAGTCGATTCCGCTTTGGGAACTTTCAAAATCATCGATATAAGAAGAGTTGTCCTGCAATCCTCCGCTATGCCCAGGGATAAGTTGTGCGAATTCCAATCCCATGTTTATATTCGACGGGGCGGTAGCCTCTACAAAAGGCAATTTATCCACCATATTGGTCAGCCACTGGCTCTCCCGCTTCCACGACGCATTCAGTCCCCACAGAGTATTCGAAATAGGTTCGTCTCCCATAGCCACCTTGGTGGTCATCGGCTTTTCGCCCAGATGCATAATGGTACCTCCCAACTGGAAATCCGGCGAGAAATCATACGTGAAGTTCAATCCCAACATCGTCTTTCGCTGCATGTTGTAGGTCGTGTTGCTCTCAAGCTCCACATTGATCGCCGTACCGGCATCGATGATACTTTGATTCAGGATGGTAACCACCCCCATGGTATAATCAACCGAGTAATCGGAGTTTTCCGTCAGCGTCCGTCCGCCGGCCGTAACGCGCACCGATCCCCGGGGAACATTCATCGAGCCAAGCCGTATCTCATTGGCAGACGAAGCGCGGTATTCTCCCTGCAACCGGAATTTATCTTTCTCCGCCAACTGCTTGGCCACCGTCAATGTAGAGTCGTACAGCTCCGTATATGCATATTTATCGGCCAGTTCCTTATCCCCGAGTTTATCGGCCAGATACTTACCGAAGGGTTCCACCACCGGAAAGAAGATACGCCCGTTCTGTGCGTTGACCGTATACCCTTCGACGAAATCGAAAAATCCGTCACTTCCCACCTGGTTCTTGCTGTTCAAGCGGTCCAGATTCATCACCTTAAGCAAAGGTATCTTATTGATTTTCCCTTCCGGAATGTATCGCAGATACACACCCGTAGTATCGCTCAAATAGGTAATGTTCAATGTGAACTTCTCCGATTGCACCTGATAAGCATTCAATGAATAGACGTTTTTCATCATCAGATCCCAGCAATTGGAGTTCGGAGAATTGGAGGTGTTTTTCAGCAACTTCACATAAAGGCAGTTCGAAGTCTCCTTTATATCGGAAGAGAATTCGCCCACCTGATAGGTCTTTCCACCGATGTTGTATTCAAATGCAACGGCAAGCACCTCATCGGGTTGCAAAGTCTGTTTCACGGAGATATATCCCAAGGTGGCATTCAGCGTATATTCCGAAGAAGTAAGCAAACGGGCACTTTCTATCTTCTCATAATCCATTCCGCTCTCCATACCGGGAATGCTCTCCATTACGGCATTTACCGAACTGATATCGCGTGCGGCAGAATAGGCGTTCACCATCTGGCTGTACAGATTGTTGGCGCTGTTCCTCGGAACTTTGTTGGTACCCGCCTCGGAGATCCACGGTGATCCGGCAGGGAGATTGGATTCTCCCAAGTCCGTCAGCGCCACGATATTACGAGGGTTGTCATAATTTCCCCGCTTGTTGGTCACCCACACTTCAATACGGTTGATCGTGACTCCGGAAAGGATGTTCGGCAATTGTGCCATATTCTCATCGTACCTGTCACGGAAGTAATGCGCCAGGAAGAAGTGCCGGTTCTCATCATAGTCGGCCGCCGAGAAATCAAAGGGGATCGTTTGTGCCCCACCCTTACTGCTCACCGTTTTCGATTCGCTTTCCTGCTGGCTGATAACCGTCTGCAACTTCAGTTTTCCAAACTGAAGATCGGCACGTACACCAAACAGCGAAGTAGCTCCCCGTATCAGCGAGTTGCCGGTGCTCATACTCACATTACCGGCTTCCAGCAGCTTGATGATCTCATCTTCCTTACCTTCATACTTCAACTTCAGCTTTTTGCTATCGAAGTCAAAAGTAGCATCCGTATTGTAATTCATGTCGAGGTTCACCTTATCCCCCACCTTACCGTTGACATTGATGTTGATCTTTTCATCAAAATCAAATCCCCAGGTCTTACGCATGTTTTCGGGAAGGGTCGGATTCTGAACATTGTTATACTTCATTCCCATGCTCAGTTCGGCGCTTCCCTGAGTTCTGATCTGAACCCCACCCGGGCCGAATATCTTCTCCGCCGGACCGAGATTGAACTTCATGTTCGTAAAGTCGAAATCCTCTTTTTCCTTGGTAAATACCGAGTCATTGCGCTGGCGATAATAGTTCTGCATGGAACGTTTCATGCTCCAGTCCAGATATTCGGCAGGAGTCATTATAATGGGAACTTCCATCTCCTGTCCCCCTATGATGGTACGGATCAGATAGCGGTTGGTCAATGCGTCATACTCTACCTTCTCTTCAACAATAGGCATGGGTTGAAGTATCTGGGCCACAGCCGGCAAACTACCTAAAAGCAAAAACACGATGCCAATAAAGTAATGTGTCGACATACCGATACCCTTGCGGCATATCTGCACAGCACATCGGTAGATTGAGACATTAAAAAAATGGCATATTACTTTCATAGTCTTTTCAAAGCGAGTTTAATAACTTTCTCTACAGCCGCATCGGGCTCTTCCTTCAAAATGGCAAGTACCACTTTTTGTGAAGGAGCGGCTGCAAAGCCAAGCATCGTAAGTGCCGCCACCGCTTCTTCCTGTATCTCGGTATTCATGGCAGGCAGCAATCCGATCTGTCCGTCTCCGCCTGCGGGTACGGAAGTTTGTATCTTATCCTTCAAGTCGACAATGATGCGTTGTGCCGTTTTCAATCCGATGCCCTTCACCGTTTTCAGCATATTGGCATTTCCCGTACCGATCACATTCACCAACTCGGCCGGAGAGAGCGCCGATAAAATCATCCGTGCCGTATTGCCGCCGATGCCGGATACGGAAATCAACAGCAGGAACAGCTCACGTTCCTGTTTGTCTGCAAAGCCGTAAAGCACATACGCATCTTCACGAATGGCTTCATAAATATAGAGTTTACAAGTGTTTTTCCCTTGAATTGCAGAGTATGTATTTAATGAAATATTTACGGCATACCCCAAACCGTTACAATCGATTATCGCTGTTGCCGGACTCAGCTCGGCAATCTCGCCTTTGACGTATTCTATCATAATACCCTTATAACGCACGCGCACGAGAAATATTGTGTTTTACCGACCTTGAGCAACAAAAACTAACTTTAACAACCGTTTTAAGGGTATGAGCAGAAAAAAATGATTATTTTTGCGGCATAAATAAAGAAATATGTTAAACAAAACCGATAAAGAAATGAAAAAAGTAAGAGCAGCCATCGTTGGATATGGCAATATTGGTCACTATGTACTGGAAGCACTCCAGGCAGCCCCCGATTTCGAGATAGCAGGCGTAGTCCGTCGTGCAGGAGCCGAAAACAAGCCGGCCGAACTGAACGATTATGCCGTTGTGAAAGACATTAAAGAGTTGCAAGGAGTCGATGTAGCCATTCTATGTACTCCTACCCGCAGCGTGGAATCCTACGCTAAAGAGATTCTGGCATTAGGTATCAATACGGTAGACAGCTTCGATATTCATACGGGTATCACCGCTCTCCGTCGTGAGCTCGGCGCTTGCGCCAAAGCACACGGAGCCGTATCCATCATTTCGGCCGGCTGGGATCCGGGAAGCGATTCGATCGTACGTACCCTATTGGAAGCCATTGCGCCCAAAGGAATCACTTATACCAACTTCGGCCCCGGCATGAGCATGGGACACACGGTAGCCGTAAAGGCCATCGACGGGGTGAAAGCCGCCTTATCAATGACTATTCCGGTCGGCACAGGCATCCATCGACGCATGGTGTACATCGAACTGAAAGACGGTTACAATTTCAATGAAGTGGCTGCTGCCATCAAATCCGATGCTTATTTCGCAAACGACGAAACCCACGTAAAACAAGTGGACAGCGTGGACGCATTGCTCGACATGGGTCATGGCGTCAACCTTACCCGCAAAGGAGTATCCGGCAAAACCCAAAACCAACTGTTTGAATTCAACATGCGCATCAACAACCCTGCATTAACCGCACAGGTATTGGTTTCTGTGGCACGTGCTTCCATGCGTCAGCAGCCGGGATGCTACACCATGGTAGAGATACCGGTAATCGACCTCCTGCCGGGAGAACGCGAAGACTGGATCGGCCATCTGGTATAATCAGGTAGAGAAAGAGAATTCCACAGATAATTACTAAACAGCGCATTTATTTTATCCGCATGCTATCCGGCACGGATTGATGTAATGATATTTAAAACACATCAACCGGTTTGGAAAGCTAATCAGATAAAATAAATGCACTGTTTTTATGTATCACTCTCAAGCCAACCATGCCCAAAATCAGAAATTTCAGAGGGTGGACATGCACTTCCCCTCTTTTTGGGATAGCCAAATGTAGATAATTGCCACTATTGTTCATCATAAAATTCAGACATCCTTTCCATACGTATACTTAAAGTTTCATATACGGAATAATATATAGAAAAAGAGAGCTTTGAATACTTTAAGATACACGATTGACTCAATATTCTACATTTTCTGAGCAAATTCCAGATATTTTTGCTAATAAAAGGACATCAATAGATATATATTGCTTCTATTTTCAACATCTCTCAACTAATTAACCTCTAAATTTGCAATATAACCATTAAATTTTTATATGCTTATGAAGACAAGATTGCTTATCTTATTACTATTCCTATATGTAGGAGGAAATTTAGTAGCCCAAAATGCAACAATTACAGGTATTGTCACAGATAGTGAGACTAAAGTAAACGATCGGGCAACTCCGTGTTGTTAGAAATAACCAAGCCTTGGGATGCCAT
>CAUEFX010000026.1 GCA_958477465.1 uncultured Bacteroides sp. | reverse complement strand
AGTTCACTTTCGCATTTTAACATAACATACCCACAGGGGTTTCGGACTGACCCGTAAAAAGCTCCGAACTGAAATGGTCGGAGCTTTTGTTATTTATTGATGTTCAAAAAGTAAACTACCTTGTGGCTTTGGAAAAGAATCGTGCAGGTGTAGACCGGTAGCAGATCGGAGAAAAATGCTTTTAGTAGATATCTAATTTCTAAAGGATAAGAATAAGAACCTGAAGTGATTTGTGTTAAATACTTTAAAGAGTCTATATTATATTTGTTCAATTGTATCTGATTAGTTACATTTGCATCATGAAAGCAACAGATAAGAAGGATAATGATATACGTGAACTGTATTTCTCAGATGAGTTTGTAGAGTTCTACAGTATGTTGCAAGATAAAGTAAAAGCTAAGTTTGAACATACTATGGATATTATCAGAACAGAATATGTACTTAGTACGAAGTTCGTGAAACACCTGGAGCATACGGACTTGTATGAAATGAGGGTTTCTGTTAATACGAATGAATATAGAACGATTCTTTTTGCTGTTGATAATGAGAACATCATTCTTTCAAAGAAGATATTACTTTTGAATGGTTTTCTGAAGAAATCCACAAAAGACTATAGTAAACAAATAAAGATTGCTGAACGGATATTAAAAGACTTTGAGTTATGAGAAAGTTGGATGAACATAAGTTAGCTAAGTTACATACAGCGGGTGAGCTACTGGACAATAAATATGGAGAAGTGGGTACTGACTCTCGTACTGCTTTCCATGAGAAGTCAATAGCGTGGTATTATGGCGAGATATTGCGTGATCGCCGGAAAGAACTAAAGATAACTCAACAAGAGTTAGCCGAAAAGGTTGGCACGGCAAGAAGTTATATTGCTCGTGTGGAAAAAGGAGAGACTGATATACAGATTTCGAGCTTCTTTCGTATTGCTCGTGCTTTGGGAATTGAGTTTATTCCTACATTTCTGTGACTATTAATAAACGATTTAAACAGAATATTTACAGTAGTGGAACTGTAAATATTCTAATGATACTAATATATTTATCTTTTCTTCAGCTGGTTAATTGCAGAAAACAGGATAAGAGCCAATAGGTGAGCTATATTAGAAAGCAATGAGAATGTCCACCAATACAAAGAAGTGCCATAGTCGCCTTTGCGATACAGACAATAAAGTAGAGGGATATTATATCCCGCATAAACTACAAAATTCCATATCCTTGTTCTTGCCTTCATCTTGAGTATAAGAATAAGAACGAATGTCAGAAACATCATGGCATATAGCAGCAGTTCATCTTCGATGATAAAATGGTTAAGCGCGCAGACACCTGCCATAAGGAGAATCGTCACTGTAATCCACAGAATTTTATCTTTCAGTCTTATATTCGTTTTTAGTTATGCAACACAAAGTTACAAAAAAGTGCCGTTCATCAGTCATTTATAAGTAATGCCGAATTGCATAGTCCATTGCTTTTATAGCTTGCTCAAAAAAATAATTTGCAAACTTAGACGTTACATCTTTACGGGTATAAGTACCACATCGCATCAGATTTGATCGATCCGAATAAGCATAATAATTAAAAGAGCACATAATGAAAACTGAGTTGGAAAAATGTTTGAACGGAGAACTGTTCGATGGGAGTGATAAGGAACTGGTGGAAATGACATTAAACGCAAAGAGATTGCTGAAAGAGCTGAATGCTTTGGATTACGAAGACGTCAGGCAAAGAAAAAGTATCTTGCGGAAATTATTCGGCCGGGTCAGTGAAAATGTTCATGTGGATATTGATTTCCATTGTGAATATGGGAAACACATATTAATCGGGGATAAAGTGATAATTAATATGAATTGTACATTTGTGGACAACAATATTATCGAGATAGGCGACAATGTTCTGATAGCATCGAATGTACAGATATACACTGCCACTCATTCTACCAAAGTGAATGAAAGGATTGTGCAAAACTGGGAGGAAGGAAAGGAAATTTGCAAGACCTACGCACTTCCTGTAAAAATTGAGAATGGAGTTTGGATTGGTGGAGGGGCAATCATTTTGCCGGGTGTTACCATTGGAGAAAATAGTGTTATCGGGGCAGGAAGTGTTGTAACACGCTCCATTCCAGCTAATTGTGTTGCAGTCGGTAATCCGTGCAGGGTGATTAAGCATATTGATAACGAGGAGTGTAAGTGAAAGATAACTCCAAACAACTTCTGATACAACTCTACTAACTCTGAAAACTTTCTAAGAGTTTTTTCTGTTTCACAGTTGTGAGACGCGCTTTTCACAACTGTGCGATGCTCGTCTCATGATTGTGCGACGCTCGTTTCTCAATTGTGAAATGCACAAAAGAAAGGCACGAATTTGCGGAAAGTACATTATAAGAATCATCTTGTAGCTTTT
This sequence comes from uncultured Bacteroides sp., assembly GCA_958477465.1. Taxonomy (GTDB): domain Bacteria; phylum Bacteroidota; class Bacteroidia; order Bacteroidales; family Bacteroidaceae; genus Bacteroides. The sequence continues at coordinate 48,267 of CAUEFX010000026.1, read as the reverse complement.
AGGAAAAGCTGTTGCTGATACTAAGCAAGATTTCTGTAAAGTCTTGAATAGAAGAGGAAAGGGTGTCAAAAGCCGGACTTTTGACACCCTTTATGATTGTCTTCGTTGAACGGAAAACGATTATGCTTTTTCCTTTAAGATCACATCATGGGCACCGCCCTCAACGATACTTGTTGAAGAAACCATTGTGATTTTAGCATTTTTCTGCAACTCGGGGATATTGATGGCGCCGCAACTGCACATCGTTGCTTTAATCTTGCCTAATGTTACCGCAAGGTTATCCTTCATTTTACCGGCATAAGGTACGTAACTGTCTACTCCCTCTTCAAATTTCAATGATTCCGTACCTCCCATGTCGTATCGCTGCCAGTTTTGTGCACGGTTGGAACCCTCGCCCCAATATTCCTTCACATAATTGTTCTTGATACAAAGTTTCTTAGTAGGTGATTCATCGAAACGGGCAAAATAGCGTCCCATCATCAGGAAATCGGCTCCCATTGCCAAAGCAAGTACCATGTGATAATCCTGTACCAAACCGCCATCGCTGCAGATAGGTACATATATACCTGTACGGGCTTTGTATTCGTCACGGGCTTTGGCTACATCCTGCAGGGCGGTAGCCTGTCCGCGGCCGATGCCTTTCTGCTCACGGGTGATGCAGATAGAGCCTCCTCCGATACCGACTTTGACGAAATCGGCGCCTGCATCCACCAGGTATTGGAATCCTTCTTTGTCGACAACATTTCCGGCACCGACCAGCACTTTATTGCCATACTCTTTTTTTATCCATGTCAGTGTCTCGTATTGCCATTCCGAATATCCATCGGAAGAGTCGATGCAAAGCACATCCGCTCCGGCTTCAATCAATGCGGGTACCCGTTCTTTGTAGTCGCGGGTGTTGATGCCGGCACCGACTAATAATTTTTTGTCCGGACTGGATACTTCGTTCGGATTTTCCTTATGGCTGTCATAGTCTTTCCGGAATACGAAATAAGCTAAGTTTTGATCTTTATCAATTATAGGGAGGGTGTTAAGTTTATGGTCCCAGATAATCTGATTGGCTTCGCTGAGTGTCAGGCCCACTTCTCCTACGATCAACTTCTCGAAAGGAGTCATGAAATCTTTGATCTTTTTGTCGCGGGCATCTCTTGAAATACGGTAATCGCGGCTGGTGACGAGTCCGAGCAATTTGCCATTCGGAGTTCCGTCATGAGTAATTCCGATAGTAGAATGACTGGTCTGTGCGAGTAGGCGGAGTACATCGTCCAGTGTGTGTTCCGGGGTTAGGTTGGAGTCACTGGTTACAAAACCGGCTTTGAACTTCTTGACTTTCCGGACCATTTCAGCCTGGCTGGCGATGGGTTGTGAACCGAAAATGAAAGAGAGACCTCCGTTGCGTGCCAGTTCGATGGCCAATTCGGGGCCTGATACTGATTGCATGATTGCCGAAACGAAAGGAATGTTCAGTTCAATTGCTGATTGCGTACCGAGATTGTACTTTACCAATGGTGTTCGTAACGAAACATTAGAAGGTGCACACTGTTTGGTAGTAAGACCGGGAATAAGTAAATATTCACCAAAAGTTCTGGAAACTTCTTCTACATAAATAGCCATAATATTTCTTTGTTTTATGGCGTGCAAAATTACTCATTTTTTTTATATTTAAAGATAAGCGGAGAGTTTTTTGTGAGGTAGCAGCCCGGCTTCATTTAAAAACTCTTTTAATAGAGCCGGAAGAAGTGGAGAACGGTAATGCTGCATCATACCTTCTCCTGCAACTGACAAATAAACCGATTGCTCTTAGGCTTATGCTTAAAATCAGTCGGGTATATAAAGATTACCATTTTTTGCGAATACATACAATGTCTTTCATTATTTTGGCATCTATCGTATTCACATCGATTCCCAATTGTGACATATATTCCTTAATGATGTCGTTATAAAAACTGTACTTTTTTGGAGGGGATTTATAAATCCGCAGAAACTGAAAATTTGAAGTGAATAGGAACAGGTGGATTTTGGTTGTTGAAATAGTTTTCAAAAAACTTTGGAGTGTCATCATCATTGACGACACCTCCAATGATTAGTTCTGTGGGATTCACCCAACCACGTCCTATGTATATGAGAGCATCGGGATATTCTTTGCTGAGGCGTAATCTTGCATTTTCTATCCAATCCTCAATCTCCATAATTATTTGTCCGTCTTTGCTACGTACCCAGTCAAAATCTTCCTTGATTTCGTTTATTTCAGATTTCAAATCATCATAAAGCGTGGAGCCTAAGTTGCTTTTGTTATCCCTTAAGAAGCTCTTTAGTCTCCTTATGTCATCCTTGCAGTTTACTTTTGAAATGAGGCTCAGTTCTTTCCATAGCTTCATATTCCTATCTTGGATGCCAGCCAAAAGCCATTCGCTTATAGAATCTTTCAGTAAGTTTTTGAGGAGAAACTGTATCGTGTTCTCTCTCTCGATTTTGAATTTATTGAGTTGTAGTATATCCTTTTCTTTCATACGTCTTTAATCTTTACTTCGTTTACCTTTCGTCCCTGCGGATTTGAAATCCGTAGAAAGTGAATATTAATGTCTTACTGTCATTTTATCTTTAATCCAATTTCTTTAATAGTTTGCTCTTGCCATTGTAGGATTTGGCTAATACCTTTATCGTAATCGCCATTTACAATACAATCTTTCATCAATCGAGCATTCTCTATCTCATGAGAAAAAAGATAGTGATTGTCCTTCTTTCTTAATGAGATAATTTTATCTAAGAAATATAACGATTTGCTATATTTACTCAATATGTAATAAGTTAGGGCCAAATATACATCACGTCCTGTCTTTGCACCATAATACGGATGGTTGTTTAGTAAGGATAGAAAGTCATCAAATGTATTCAGTTCGTTGAATACATCAAATTCGTCCATCCTTTCTTGGAGTTTTGGCATGCTATGGATGTCCCAATAAGAGCCGATCCTGTCTCCTAAGCTAAAGTTATAGGTAGTAAACGGCACATAAAGGCATTGGGCGAAATAGTTGACAAAAAACGAATTAGGATCAATCGAATTGTCCAAATAAAAACCGACTAACACCATTGCTCCTGTTCTGTGAGTCAATGTATAATATGCCAATCGTCCCTTTTTCTTAAATCTATCAGGGAGAGTAAGCATTCTCATTATCTTATTTAGTTCTGATGATTTCATATTACCAGCAGTCATTTTTCTGTTAACCAATTGCCACTATGATGATTTCCAAAATCATCCCAATTCCAATGGTTGTTAATCTTTACCGAATAACATTTTCTGTTTGGAATATCTAACATAGAAAGCTTTCCCAATTTGTTTATAGGCGAAAAATCCATATCTTCAATGATGAAATTCTTCCCAAATAAGGCAAGTGCTTTTATATCGCTTAATTTTTCCAATGGTTTAATCGAAGCCAATACATCAGTCTCCATTATGATGACCTCAATGTTTCGTAGGGTTGACAAAAAGCTAATATCGTGCAAACCTTTTACACCTCTAATCTCTAATCTTATCAAATTCCGAAGAAACGAAATATCAGAAAAAGATTGTATCTTTTTGCAGTTTACGATAACTAAATTTTCAAGAAGCATAAGATTCCTTATAAACGCCAATGATGTTATATTAGAATTGGCGATGGTCAAATCCTTAAGATTCTTCAGGTCGCCAATTCTATGGTTGTCCCCGATTTTCAAATCATCAATGTATAACCTTTCTATACTTGTACAAGAAAACAGAGAGTTATTTCGTCGAACACCATAGCAAAAAACATTCTTCAGATGCCGAAAAACACGATAATCAATATCATAGACATTTGGCATATTTAAACTTAATGTAGTTAGGTCATATTGTAACTCAACGCTTTTGATTCCGTTAGAATGAGTGTCTATAATGTCCAAAGTTTCCAACGGTTGTACATTTTTTAAGAATGTATAGTCAGAGCATTTCCATCCCAACGTATAGTTCAGGAACAAATGCTTTACGTTGTTATCTTGTATAACTCTTACAAAAGAATCATTCCATTCACAATACATAACCAAGCCAAATCCATTTAACGCCTTTTTGCTATATGGATTTTCTATTACTATTTTATATTTTTCCCTTATGAACATGCTACTTCTATCGTACAATAAAAACACCCACCCTTAATAATATCATATCCAACAATACCATCATTTGCAAAAGTATCAAGAATCCTATCCGAGAAAAAAACATCCGCACCTTGGGGGTACAATAAGTCATATCCTTGATATTTGGAAGTTAATGTGATTTTTTGTGGAAAGTAAATTTCTTTGTCGTCATAAAACTCTTGTCTATTTTGGAATACTTTTATGTTTTCGTCATACATGTCAACAAACTTACACTTGGGATATACAAACTCTGTATCTCTTATAATGGGTACAAATAACAGATAAAAGTCAGATGCAATATTGTGAATCCTTATTTGCTTCAAAATATATTCTGATTTATGAACGTTTATTTTTTCAAATGCGTTTTTTACTTTTGCGCTGACGATTGCTTTCAAACTCAGACAAGCTGGTGAAAAATCCATAAAATCTACATAGTCTTTCCTTTTAATAATCTTTCCCACAATTTCTTTGGGCATATTGGTATATATGTCACGCTTATTCTCAAAATACATTAAGATATTTCGATTCTTTTCGAGCATATAATTCAGAAAATCCTCAGACTCTATTTCTACAGTATGTGGCATTTCATATCTGCCTCTGATTTTCTTATCCAAAGTAAATGTTATCTGATAGTACATAATTTGTAGTTTTCTAATGTCCTCTATTTTTTAACTCAAGAAAAATGGAAGGAAGTATTCATTAATCATGTTTTTTTTCATCGTTTCTTATTCTTAATATTTGTCTAAGTTTTCAAAAGAAACATTTGAAATATTGTTTCTTACAATAAGTTCTTTCACCCGTAAAGAACAAACCATAGCACCACTATCTTTCAAATAAAAGAGTTCTTCACCGTTCCATGAGGTGAAATCTATTTGGAATGTCCCGTAAATACGGTCTCCATCAGAATCATATTCACATATAGAATCTATTTGTGTTTCTACAAGAGCATAGTATTGCAACCTTGAACCATTTATTTTTATAGGGATAAAAGATACCCCTTTTACTTCATTATTCTCTAACAAGTTCTTAAATTTGTCAGAAATAAATCTTAATGGTCCTTGGTCACCTATGAAGTCATAAAACACATCTCCTTCATCAATATGGAAGATATTGTTATCTTTTACGTGTTGCAAATTAGGGAAAATTAGGAAAGGGTCATAGGCTACTTCTGCCTGAAGCCTAACTTGCCTTTTCCTATTCCCTAACATTATTGTTGTAAAATTCATGATTCTGTCATTTTAGCATTTTTACCCCTACAGATTTGTAATCTACAGAAGATGAACTATGAATTATTCTGAAACGATCCTTTTGGGAGGCTAAGTTGATATATTATTCCATCGTGCCGGATCAGAAATAGTTTATCCAAGAATTCATTGGTTATTAGAATGTCATCTGATGACGGATACCAAATATACTCGAAATAGTCACAAAAATCCTGATAATGAAAAACGTCCATCGGGCATTCATGGCTCCAAATGACGATAATATGATTGGGCTGTTGTAAGGGAGAAAATAGTGCTGAAGGAGAGAACTCTTTGGCCGTAGCATCCATCTTTACAACAGTTTGTCCCACTTCTTGAACTTCCCTAAAGTTAGATATATTCAAACGGTAAAGTTGTGAAAGTTTCTCAATGAAGGCTTTGCTCATTTCGATTGATAATGTCTTGAACACAGGAAACTTCTTACTAAATTCCTTTTCAAATATGGAGATTTTGAACAGTTCCATTTTTTCAGTTTTATGCTATAGCTAAATATTTACTTTATGGCTTTCTCACATTCTTTTTCCTCACCTCTGGATAAGTCCATAACAGTAAAGAGTATGCAAATATGGTGAAGAAAAACACGACGTTTCCCTTGCTTGACTCGTCTTTTTCAAATACCGTGTCATGCTGCCTATCATAGTAAAACGTTGTACTCATTATTCCTTTACATTGCTTCCTACTTACACCAACATAATAATCTTTACCAGCGTATTCAATTCTTATAGTTGAACCGCCTCTGTAACCACTGCTGCAATTTACTTCCAAAATGGAATAGTCTGTAATCGGTTGTTCGGATTTGACTATCTCATTTCGGTGCTGGTATGTCATCGAAGCGTTTATGGCTAAGCATAGCATCGCTATGTTTATTGCCAAAACTATTGGAATCCGTTTGTTTATTCTCATTCTATTGTTCTTTAATCATTAGTCTTTGCGGATTTGCAATTTGCAGAAAGTGAATGTTTGTTTCTCTTTTTGTTGGTATCGGTATTTGGCTCTAACCAAAGCAGAAAAGACAAGAAAAATATGATGAGAACTAAATACTTTCCTCTTTCTATCCCCGAATTACGGCAAAAGACCCTATCAAGCAAGTCGTCATAAAAGAACGTACTATCATTAAATCCAATTTGCAAATTATCGCTAATTCTGATGCTTGTGGAATATTCCTTGTTCTGATAAACGATATCCGCTATAGGATGCTGTCTTGAGCTATGCTCTAAATGCAATTTTATTATCTCACAAGCGATGCTGCTTTGTGTCGCTGAGATTTTTGTTTCTCTATCAGATACCAAAAATGAATATGCTGTCAAAAGCCCAACGGCAATGTTTATCAAAGCTATGGCTGTTTTTCTGCCCATAATCATTCTGTTGCTTTTAATCATCCCAATAATATACAGGTCTGTTGAAAGAAGGTAACCAATCAAGGTATAGTATTTGAACTTTTGTTCCTATTTTGCTTGCGTCACGTTCCTCCACAAGGGAATTTCCCTCGTAAGTTTTATCACCGACGTAAAACTCATACACGTAACAGGGTGTAGTATAGCGAGGTCCCCCCATAGTGGTAGATGTTATGACTGCTTCTGTTTGGGTCCCATGCTTCTTTAGTATGTTTAATAGTATAGGAATACCGATAACTGTATAAGTAAAAAAAACAATGCAAATGCTGAAGTAGATTATTCCTATTATATTCTTTGGAACTTTCTTTTTATTTGTCTTTTTTTTCTTATTTACTTTTTTCATGTTCAATACTCTCTTTCAACCTTTTCTCTAATTCCTCAATGAACGGTATAGCCATTAGTTGCACATAATACTTTTGGAAGATGGTTATAGAACGCTTCTTCCAGTTGTACAAACCAACCCTTATAATCGCCACCACTATGTGGAACTACCGATATGGTCATGTCTGGCTTATCCCTTTGTCCTCTGAAACTGTTCTTATACAATTTAGCTTCATCTTTTTATCGTTTTTATGGCTATAAAAATAACGTTTTATTGTGATAATCTTGTGAAACGGTGGAATATTTGTAGCATTCAACTATAATTTAGACAAAATATAAACATAATCAGCAAGATTGCAGGAAATGAATCATTCATGTTCGGAAGTCAGCACCGGCAGTTATAGGTTGTTCGGATTTGACTATCTCATTTCGGTGCCGGTATGTCACGAAGCGTTTATGGCTAAGCATAGCATCGCTATATTTGTTACCAAAACTATTGGAATCCATTTGTTTATTCTCATTTATATTATTTTCCTTTAATTTCAAAATCTATATCATTGAATAGAATTCTCTTTCCAATGCTGGCCCCAAATTGATAAACAAGAAATATACGGATGTATAATAGAGTATCGTAAGTATTGTCTAATAACTCGTTCATGTTGATTACGCATTTGCTGTCTTTGGCGACTTTTACTAAGTCTATAAAAGTAAACTTGGAATGTAACTTTCCCCGAATTGCATTTAGATTTTGGATAGCCTCTTCTTTATTATTCTCTGTCAAAGCATAATTTATGGCCACATGTCCTTTCACTTCTTTGGGAGTCTTTAAAAACTTAACAAAAGAAGCATATTCTTTGGGATTTTCCTTGATGCTTTTCTTCAAAATCCTATCATACTTAGGAGTTATGGGGCTGACATATTCAGTGTTGTATATTTTAAACCGATTTCGTTTTATAGGATTTCCGTCAAAATCACAGAATAGGCGATATAGAATAACCGACATCTTATAATCTCCCACTTTCTTATTTTGGGGAATCTTGTCAAATTCCTCAAAATAGAAATCATAGATCTTATCTGCTATGGCTAAGCCCTCAATGGCACAAAACCAATCGCCTTCTTTTATCTTTTGTTCTTTCATAAATCTTTAATCTTCACATCATTTTAATATGAAATCATAACTGTCCATATCAGAAGCAAAATCATGAAATAGACAACAGTACCCTTTGGCTTTAAGTTCATTTCGTCTTATGTTATCACTCATTTTTCTAAATTCACTTCTTTTCATTTATCCCATTCTTTAAGCATATCAAAATCTACAAATCCAGAGAAGAATTTCTCGCAGACAATATAAGTCGAATCATTTGACATTCGCATGAGATAACGCTCTTTTCCAAAGGACTTTACCTTGTAGAAGGTTATTTTATATTGTCCGTTAAAAGGGTGTGACGGAGCTTGGATTTTTATAGAATCCTTTAAACTATACAATTCCCATGTTCCATTAGATTCTTTTATTACCTTTTGATAATTATCCCAATCTTTTTTAAGAGAATCTTCGTCTATGTCTGCATCCAACAATGTTTTACTTTTAAGATCTACATGTGGAGTTTGGACTAAAGGAAGTTCAATATTTTTGGCAGAAAAATTGAAGTTTATGCTACTAAACTCATTTTTTGTACTCCTATTTATAACAAGACTGTCAAGAACCATATTCCAATAGCCATCCAATCGGGAATCTACACAGACTGGGTGGTTAGAGCAAGATAAGAACGTAAACGATATTACCATTATCGTTAAAAGCACAAATAAATGATGTTTTAATCTTATTTTCATGCTACAAAAATAACATTTTATCGTGGTAATCCATCGTAAGACATTGAATATGTATTACCATCTTACATAGGATGTTATTTTAATAACAAATGAATTGTTGAACATATTGTTTTTAATTCGGCACGGGGTAGACAAAAGTTACCAAAAATACAAATAGTCTGACACAAATTCTTCATATTGCAAATTCTGCTAACATGCACTTTGACTCAAAAGCAGCAAATAGAGAAAAAAGTGCATAAAAAGATGAATAATATGTACTTATTTCTGCATATTTCTATGAAAAAGAGGATGAATATGCAGTTTTACCCGACAGATTAATGTACTTTTCTCCGGTGGAAAGCTTCAGTTTCTCGTAGAGGAACGACTCGTTCCTCTACGAGAAACTATAAGAGTCTCTACGAGAAAAACAATTTTTCCTCCAAAAATTTACTTTTTACGCTAACAGCTAACAGAACTCAAACTGTTTTGAAATAGAATAAAGCATGATGTGTATGTGTTTTTCGAGATAATTTGTAGGCAAAAGGAGATAATAATAATCTTAGCAGTAGTCAATCGTTCGTATTGATAGCTTTTTGAAATATTCAATCTGAAAATGTAGAGGCTTTTTGCTATCAGTCCTATCCCTTGCTTTAATAAGAGGATTCTGCATAATTTGAAATAACATATTGACATATTGTAAAACACACTTCTATTCTTCGGATGAAGTCTGCGCATTGGACTTTCTTTCCGTAATTGTATCCATCTTTGGCACGGTATAATGACTGTCCCATTATTTCTCTGTCTGCAATGAGTTCTACGAGAATGTTCTAATGAAAACCGGATATAAAGAAGTCATAAGTCTACTCCGCAAGGATATACTATAAGTGATGTGAAGAAGTTGAGCGGCAAAGGTGTGAGTACTGTGCAACGAGGAAAGAAATTGGTCCGAATACAACCATGGCAATAAAATCATTGACTTTACGTTTCTTTCTAAGAAATCGACCACGGAATATCATCAGTTCGAAATGCAGCAACACTTACAAGAATAATTGATTTGTGTATGAAAATCTATAATATTCTCATCGGGAGGAAATTTATCATAACACTTAGTCTTTTGTGCTATCTTTATGCATGTATGTTTTGGCCATACTATTATGATGAAGCGACAGATCTTTGTTATGGTGATGGTTTGTTTTGCTTATTTTTAGGTTGGATAAGTTTCGTGTTTCCTGAAATATTCCTGAAAATCTATTCTTTGGCATGGTTTTCAAACATAACATACATTGTCGCTATAAGGTGTCTGATAAAGAAGAATAGAAAACATTTTATATTATGGAATTGTATCACTCTTGCATTGAGTGTTCTTTTAGTTTTTTGCCCGAAGACAGAGATTGACGAATGGGGAAATCTACATAATTTTACGTTGACAGCAGGTTATTACTTAAGAATAATAAGTTTTCTGATTTTGTTTATTGGTAAAATATAGGCTCAGTTTTTATACTTGGGGGATTTAACATTACGTTATGCGTATAATTTAGCAACTCTGAACAAAAAGAATTCCGGCAAAATATTACTCTGTGTTCCTCTGTGTACTCTGTGGTGATATTTGCAGATCATTGAAGAGCCTCTTGTCGGATTCGAACCAACGACCCCGAGATTACAAATCACGTGCTCTGGCCAACTGAGCTAAAGAGGCGTTTTGAATTTTCGGGTGCAAAGGTAGCAATTCTTTTGAATTTCCCAAAAGTGGAATTTGAAAAAATACTTTGAGCAGGCAGCTTTGATAAGTCGCATGATTTGTTTACTTTTGCAAATCAATATATTATATAGAAAAGCAATGAGGAAGATTTTTTTTAGAATTTGTTGTCTGACATTATTGACGGCGGCCAATATCGCTTGTGCCGGACAAGGAAAAACAAATAAAGGGGAGGCTGCTGCAACTGATAGTGTGGCAGCGGTTATGGAGAATGAAGCAGTCTTGCCGGCTGACAGTACGGGATATATTGTAAAGGTGGGGGATATGGCGCCCGACTTTACCGTGACATTGACAGATGGAAAAACAGTAAGCCTTCCGGAACTTCGCGGAAAGGTGGTAATGCTGCAGTTCACTGCCAGTTGGTGTGGAGTCTGCCGTAAAGAGATGCCTTTTATCGAAAAAGACATCTGGCTGAAACATAAGAACAATCCTGATTTCGTATTGGTCGGTATCGACCGTGACGAACCTTTGGATAAAGTGCTCGCTTTTGCTGAATCTACCGGAGTCACTTATCCTTTGGGGTTGGATCCCGGCGCCGACATCTTCGCCAAATATGCCTTGCGTAGTTCCGGGATAACACGTAATGTGCTGATAGACCGTGAAGGAAAAATCGTAAAGCTGACCCGTCTGTACAATGAAGAAGAATTTGCTTCATTGGTTCGGCAAATCGACGGAATGCTGAAAAAGTGATTTGTATGTAAGAGGTCGGTAAGATAATACCGACTTTTTGCTTTTTGTTCTGTTTATGTGAGAATTTTCAATATCTGTTATTATCAATTCCCTCTTATTTTATGGTTATAACTCTTATTATTTTGGTACTGTCTGCCGCTTTCTTCATGAGTGGCAAGGTACGCTCCGACTTAGTGGCTCTCTGCGCCTTGATTTCTCTTCTTATTTTTCAGATATTAACACCGGAAGAGGCGCTTTCCGGTTTTTCCAATTCGGTGGTGATTATGATGGTCGGGCTGTTTGTCGTTGGCGGGGCCATCTTCCAGACAGGATTGGCGAAGATGATAAGCAGTAAAATATTGAAGCTCGCAGGCAAGAGTGAGTCGCGGCTTTTTTTGTTGGTGATGCTTGTGACTTCCGCTATCGGTGCTTTTGTCAGTAATACCGGTACGGTGGCATTGATGCTTCCTATCGTGGTCAGTCTGGCGGTCAGTGCCGGAATGAATCCCGGCCGGTTGCTTATGCCTTTGGCGTTTGCAAGCAGCATGGGAGGTATGATGACTCTGATCGGTACACCCCCGAATCTTGTCATTCAGAATGCGCTGACCAGTGCGGGATTTGAACCTTTGTCTTTTTTCTCTTTCTTGCCCGTGGGTCTTATCTGTGTGGCTGTGGGCACACTCGTATTGATGCCCCTCACTAAATGGTTCCTTTCCCAAAAGGGGAAAAAGCAGGAGGTGGATGCTTCCGGGAAATCTCTGAACCAGTTGGTGAAAGAGTATGGCTTATCCAGCAATCTGTTTCGTCTTCGTGCCGATACCTCCTCATTGTTGGTCGGTAAAACAATCATCGACCTTGATGTGCGGCGCAAATACGGGTTGAATATATTGGAAGTACGCCGTGGCGATGTCTCTCAAAACCGTTTTCTGAAAACGATTACACAAAAACTGGCCGAACCCAATACGGTGATGCAGGAACAGGATGTTCTTTATGTGACCGGAGAGGTGGAGAATGTAGAGCGTTTTGCAGAAGATTATCTGTTGAAAATGCTGGACGGACATGCAACCGAAGAGGCGACAAAAGCCAATAACTCATTGGATTTTTATGATATCGGTATAGCGGAAATCGTATTGATGCCTTCGTCCAATTTAGCCAATCGTACGGTGAAGGATGCAGACTTGCGTGGGAAGTTTAATGTGAATGTATTGGGTATCCGGCGCAAAAGCGAGTATATTTTGCAGAATCTGGGTGATGAGAAAATGCATAGTGGCGATGTGTTGCTGGTACAGGGAACCTGGCAGAACATAGCGCGGCTTAGCAAAGAGGATGTCGATTGGGTGGTGTTGGGACAGCCTTTGGATGAGGCAGCCAAAGTGACGCTGGACTACAAAGCACCGGTGGCTGCTGCTATCATGGTGCTGATGGTAGCCATGATGGTATTCGATTTTATTCCGGTTGCTCCCGTCACGGCTGTGATGATAGCCGGCGTATTGATGGTGATTACCGGTTGTTTCCGCAATGTGGAGGCTGCTTATAAAACGATTAACTGGGAAACGATCGTCCTGTTTGCCGGTATGCTCCCGATGTCTCTTGCTTTGGAGAAGACGGGAGCTTCGGAATATATATCCAATGGACTTGTTGCCGGATTGGGAAACTATGGTCCGATTGTTTTGCTGGCGGGTATTTATTTTACCACTTCATTGATGACCATGTTTATCAGTAATACGGTAACTGCCGTTTTGATGGCACCTATTGCATTGCAGAGTGCGTTGCAGATAGGAGTCAGTCCGGTCCCGTTCTTGTTTGCCGTTACGGTGGCTGCCAGCATGTGTTTTGCTTCACCTTTCTCTACTCCACCCAATGCACTGGTAATGCCGGCCGGACAATATACATTTATGGATTATATAAAAGTAGGATTGCCGTTGCAGGTGATAATGGGAGTCGTGATGGTATTTGCATTGCCGTTGCTGTTTCCTTTTTAAAAGGAGGGTATGTCAAAATGTCCTTTTCAAAGGAGTTGCCTTTGCTACAAGATTCTGCGGTAGGGGTGATTTCTAAGTTTTGTGCATTTTGACATACCCTTATTCTCTCCTAATAAAGTTTCGCCAGATAATCATAATGTTTCCCTTCCTTTATGATTTCTGCTTTAAATCCGCATTCGGCAGCATAAAGGCTGAGCGTTTGAAAATCTACATACAGCCAGTCGAACGGCGTACCTTTAATCTCTTTATATTGCATTTGAAAATCTATTTCTCCGTAATAATCTCCGGCAAGATCTATTTCGAAACTCCCGTCTTCGTCTTCGAATAGATAACGCAGGTCGCTCGAGTCCATCAGGATACATCCTCCCGGGCGGAGCAGCTGTTTCATCTTTTTAAAGAAAACAGGTATGTTTTCCAGTCTGCCGATGATGCCGGAACCGTTCATCAACATTAAAATGGTGTCGAACTGTTCGGTAAATTGTTCATCAAACAGATTGACCAAGCGGGCATCATTGACTCCGCGCTGCTTCATGACTTCTACCGACAGTGGAGAAATATCGATGGCACATACCTCTTTATTCATTTCCTGAAGTGCCAGTGCATGGCAACCGCTTCCGGCTCCTACATCCAAAATCTTTCCTGTAGCCAACTGTAGGGCCGTACGCTCGAGCATCGGCATCGTTTTTATACTACGGAAAAGTTGTCTGACAGGTATTTCGTCTTCGTCAAACTGTGAAGAAAAAACACGTAAGCGGTCGGCTTTGTGATGATTGAAATAATCGGCTATGGCGGCACCCATCGGGTCCTTATCGGCCGTTAGCAAGGTTGTTTCCATCAGGTTATTATTGGTTGTTGAATGGACAAAGATAGATAATTCGTAGAAAAGGACTATCTTTGTGCACAGAAAATTGTGAAATAAAGAAGTTAGATTATGAGCATAGAAGATGCAATGATGGGGGGAATCGTTTTTAAGGGTAAGAAAGACGGTCCGAAACAGGATGAGAAGAAAGTGAAGACGAAAGCGAAAAAAGCAACTTACATCAAAGGTCTGCACGGATCCGGTGCTGCCAAGATGAAAGCGGAGATAAGGAAGAAGAGGGCGAATAGGCATAAATAGGCCTTTCCCCGGCCCTCTCCGTGGGAGAGGGAGCGGGAAGAGGCCCGTTTACTGTTTTTGTGGTAATATCTCGATCCAGTAATCATCCGGATCGTTAATGAAATATAGTCCCATTGCGGTGTTTTCGAAGCATACACAGTTCATCTCTTTGTGGTATTGGCGGACAGCATCATAATTTCCTGCTACGCGAAAACATAGATGACTTTCATTCTCTCCTAATTCATAGGGAGCTGGATGGTCTTTCAGCCAAGTGAGTTCCAATAGAAATCCGGTTTCGTTATCAGTCAGATATACCAGGATGAATGAACCGTCTGGAGCTTCTTTCCGATGGTGCTCTTTCAGTCCGAGTGCTTTTTCGTAAAAAGCGATGCTACGTTCCAGATTGGTGACGTTGATGTTGAAATGATCAAATCTGCTTTTTATTTCCATGATGTGAAATTTAATAATGTGGCAATGCGGCACATTGCCACATTGAATAATTATTTACCCCAAGCTTTCACGATTTCTCCTGCGTAGGTACGTGGTTGTCCTTCCATTGGAGCTTGTGACGGGAGTTTTTTGCATTCAAGTATTATAGACGGTTCAGATTGATTCGTAGGATAGAACCTTACGGAATAAGTATCTGTCTTTTCTATCTGTTCATAAGACTGGTCCGGAGAGAATATGGTGAAAACCACCGGTTTGCCATTAATCTTTCCTAAAGAACCTCCGGCATTGGCTGTCATCATAGTCATGTTGAAGGCATCCTTGCCGATGGTGACAACCAAATTTCCGGCTCCCACTTGAATGGCATTAGCCGGTATTTGGTCGGGGGTTATTTCTTTATAGCCGGGCACACTGGCAGATGCCGGATTATTGTTTGTGGAAGGCTCTGTTGATATTACGGGATTGGCGGGAGCGATAACTACCGGTCCGGGGGTAGTGATTGCCTGCTTGCCCGGTTGGGTTGCCGGTTCGGCTGCAACCTTGGCGGCTCCTAATGCTTGGGCTGCACCGGCAAACAGATTATCGGCAAAGTCAACGGTTTTTTTACGCCATTTGGCAAGTCCGCGTACTAATTTGGTCTTTGCCTTATTGAGTGCATATTTGTCGGTAATCCATTCCTCTGCTGTATACTTCTCTTTTTCGCCGTAGGTGAAACGTATTTTCTCCACCTCCATGAAGCACTTTTCCGGTTGGCAGGTGACGGTGATCTGATAGTTGACCCAAGTACGGTCCAGTGACAGAGCGCTTGACTTGAATACAATCCATTCCTCGCCTATGCCCGCAATCATTCCTTTCTCTTTGTCCGAATAAGCTACCCGGCTTCCTTGATTTTTGTTCTCTTTGAGTCTTGCTTCCATCCATTTCATCATTCGGTCGAATATTTCTTCTTTTGACATTCCGGGAATGTTGAACTCTTTGGAGAATACTACTCTTCCATCCACTTCGGGAACTGCACCTGCAAGATATCTGCTGTCATCGTCTTTGTCATTCTGTGCCATGACGCTTACCGGCAGGCAGAGAAGGAGCAATGCAAAAAAAAGTTGTGTCAATCTGTTCATAATTCTATGTTTTATTTAGTAATATCAAATGTCTCGCCCCGATGGGTAATGCTGATGAAGCGGCATCCATTCGCTTCGGCTACACTCCGGAAGGCATTGCCGCCTCCATAATCTTCACTGAAGTGCATGGGCACAAATATAGTGGTTTTTATTTGTTCGATGAATTGTTCGGCACCTTTCATGTAATCTTTTCCCATTCGCCGGTCTACCGGAAACATAACGAGATCGATGGCGGAAATCCGTTGCTTGAGGTATTTGACTTCTGCCAGAAAATCTCCGTTGGCTTTGCGTATTTCCTGTTCGGTAGATTCTTCACTCCAATGCCAGTTGTTGAGATCGCCGGCATGGAATATACTCATTCCTTGTAAATGAATGAGAAAAGAAATTCCGATGTCTGTAGAGCCGAAGGCATCGATACGCAAAGTGTCGTCTTCGTAGGATTCTCCTTTGTTTATATATACGCCGTCTTCCCGATTGGCGCGACGATGCTTCAGGATATCTTTTGAAAAGATATATATGATGTCCGGACGCTGCTCTCTCCACGCCAATATTTCACGGTTGAAGTGATCGGGATGGAAATGAGTGGAAAGCACGTATAGCTTACCGGGCTTTTGTAGCAGGTAGTCGTGCACGATGCCTTGATTCCGCATCTCTTCCGATGAGTCTTTGTAGTAATCGATGATGATGGTCACCTCTTCGGTCTCGATGGCGAATCCGCTATGGTAGATATAATCCAGTTTCATAGGCTGATGGTTTGCGATGCAATATTACATATTCTTCCTGTGACGGACAAGAAAAAAAACAGGAAATCAGGTGGGGAAGATGTTATCGAATGCAAAAGAAAATCATCGGGGCTTACTTTCCCCTGATTCGCTTAAGTATAAAAGTCAGAATACCTGAGATATAAAAAAGAGGTGTGTCAAAACTCCTTTTTTAGAAATTCACCCCTGCTACAGATATTTTTGTGGCAGGGGTGAATCTTTCTATTTGGGCATTATGACACACCTTCTTGGTGATACTTTACATCGGGACTTCTATCAACAGGATGTGGGAATCTTTTAATGTCTCGAGTTCAAAGCTGTTTGTTTCGTACACTCCCATACCGTCACGACGTTGCAATACGCTGCCGTCTACCATGATTTCTCCTTCGATCAGGAAAATGTATGTGCCGCCATGAGTCTGATGCAAATGGTAACCTAACTTTTTGCCGGTTTCCACTTTCCCGATAGAGAACCAGGTGTCTTGTAGTAAGGAGGCTGGCGTACTGCCATCGGGCGAAACAACCAACGCCAATTCGTTTTTCCGCTCCAGTTCACGAATGCTGTAATCATTGTAGGCAGGGTGCGTATTTCGTTCACGTGGCATAATCCATATTTGTAAAAACTCTACCGGCTCCGTTGCACTGCCGTTTGTTTCACTGTGGAAAATTCCTGTTCCGGCACTCATTACTTGGATGTCTCCCGCAGTAATGACGCGGCTGTTCTTTTGACTGTCTCCATGTTCCAGCATTCCTTTCAGAGGGATGGAGACTATCTCCATGTTTTTGTGGGGATGTGTCTGGAATCCTTTTCCGGGTGCGACGCAGTCGTCATTCAGTACGCGGAGCGCACCGAAATTGATACGTCTCGAATCGAAGTATTCGTCGAAACTGAATGTATGACGGCTGTCCAGCCAATCGTGAAGTGTACGTCCGCGAGTGTCTGCTTTATGTATTACCTTTTTCATGATTTCTCCTTTGTTTAATGGGGTTATATATGCTGTTAACACACCGGGAGAGAGAAAGGTTTTATTTCTTCACTTCATTTAGCAAGGGTTTATGATTTATAAAATCACGTATATTCTGTAAAGTGGTGGTGGCGATATTCTCCAATGCTTCTTTGGTGAAAAAGGCCTGGTGGGAAGTGACGATTACATTGTTGAATGACAGTAAGCGGGCCAGTACGTCGTCATCAATGATTCTATCCGACTTGTCTTCATAAAAATATTCACTCTCTTCCTCATACACATCCAGTCCGGCAGAACCGATCTTTTTATTTTTCAGTCCTTCGATAAGGGCATTCGTGTGTATCAGTTGTCCGCGTCCGGTATTGATAATCATCACTCCGTCTTTCATCTTACTGATGGAGTAGTCATTGATAATGTATTTGGTCTGTTCGGTGAGCGGACAGTGCAGCGAAATGATGTCTGCACTGTGATAGAGCTCATCCAGTGAGGTGTATACCACTTGGTTCTCGCGGGCGAAATTATAGTCCGGATATACATCGTATGCCAATATGTTCATGCCGAATCCACGTAGAATGCGGATAAGGATCTTGGCAATTTTTCCCGTACCGATAATTCCTACTGTTTTCCCGTGCATGTCGAATCCCATCAGGCCGTGCAGGGAGAAGTTGCCGTCGCGTGTACGCCACGAAGCACGTGGAATTTTGCGATTGAGGGATAGCATAAGTGCCACGGTGTATTCTGCCACGGCATAAGGAGAATATGCCGGTACACGTACAACGGTTATTCCATTGGCTGCGGCTGCATCGACATCCACATTATTATATCCGGCACATCTCAATGCTAAGAGTTTCACACCGTTGGCTGCCAACGTACGGATTACCTCTGCATCGGCCGTATCGTTAACGAAGATACAGACCGTGTCGACGCCTTGTGTCAATAACACATTGTTTTTGTTCAGATGTCCCTTGAAATAACGTATCTCAAATCCGAATTCTTTGTTTTTCTCATTGAATGAAGTTTCATCATAAGGTTTCGTTCCGAAAAATGCAATTGTATGTGCCATAATTTTCTGTTTTAGTTTATATATAAACACTTGTATCAGGAGTATTGTTTCGATTATCAACACACCCTTTAATGTGTGCTCGACGATTTTGTTTCATTAGAAACAGTTTGTGATTTCTACAATTTTGTCTCCTAAAATGAAAATAAGTGCACAAATATAGTTTTTATGTGCAGTATTATTGTACCTTTGCGCCCGAAATAACTTAAAAAAGATTTAGATGAGAAAATTATCCTTGATTAGCATCGTGTTGCTGATCGTTTCAATTCCAACTTTTGCGGGAGGTCTCCTGACAAATACTAATCAACATGCTTCTTTCTTGAGAATGATTGCCCGTGGTGCATCTATTGATATTGACGGGGTTTATTCTAATCCGGCCGGTTTGGCTTTTCTTCCGAGCGATGGATTTTATCTTTCTCTTACGGGACAGAGTGCTTATCAGACTCGTGTGATCGATGCGACGTATCCTCTTTTCCCGGAAGGGACAAGGCAATATAAAGGTACGGCTTCCGCACCGTTCATCCCCAGTTTTCAGGCGGCTTATAAAAAAGGTAACTGGACGATTTCCGCAAGTTTTGCGGTAACAGGCGGCGGAGGTAAGGCTTCGTTCGATACGGGGTTGCCTATGTTTGATGCTGTAGTGATGGCCGGTTTGCATAGCGGTCTGCAACAGGCATTACCCTTATTGGGGGTGAATGCAGCTTCGGACCTGTACGATATAAATTCTGCAATGGATGGAAGACAGTATATTTTTGGTACCCAATTGGGATTGACATACAAGATAAACGATTATTTCGCTGTGTTTGCCGGTGGCCGTATGAATTATGTAAGTAGCGGTTATGAAGGCTTTTTGGATGCCACGTTGAAAGATCAGTATGCTGCTTATGCTCCGGCTCTGGGACTGTCAAGCACAACGTTGAAGAACATTAAATTGGATTGCGACCAAAGCGGTTGGGGAATCACTCCCATACTTGGCGCCGATGCAAAGTTGGGAAAATGGAATCTCGGATTGAAATATGAATTTCTTACCAATCTGAACATTGAAAATAAAACAAAAGAAAATACAGAGGCAAATGGAGCCTTGGCCGATTATAAAGACGGTGTGAATACACCTAACGATATCCCTGCATTATTGAGTGTGGCGCTTGGCTATGAGATTCTTCCCACTCTTCGTGCTTCCGTAGAGTATCACCGGTTCTTTGATGAACAGGCCGGCATGGCAAACATCCCCGGAACTACAATCGGTAAGCAGACGGCGCTGACTCACGGTACGAATGAATACCTTGTAGGTGTCGAGTGGGATGTAGTGAAACGTTTGACGATCAGCGGCGGTTATCAGAATACCGATTACGGATTGTCAGACAACTTCCAGAGTGATACAAGCTTCTCTTGCGACTCTTATTCATTAGGTTTTGGTGCCGCTGTGAAGTTGACGGAAAAACTGAAGCTGAATGTGGCTTACTTTTGGACTACTTACAGCGATTATACGAAGGTTTCGGATAATTATAATGGTACGGGAATGAAAGGTACAGATGTTTACAGCCGGACAAATAAAGTTTTCGGTCTTAGTCTTGATTATAAGTTCTAATAGGGCGAACTGATTTTAGATAGATTATATAAAGGAGATTTCACTCTTGCTTTGGCAAAAAGCAGTGAAATCTCCTTTTTCATTTTAATTGAGATGAAAAGTCTTTTTTCTTATTCTACCTCACGGCTCTTTCATTTAAAAATGCTTTGAAATTTCAATGTTTGTGACTGATAGGCATTTAGGAGCAGCCAAACGTCGCTATTGACACAACATAGACTAAATGCCATCTGTCTCTGTTGATGTAAAATCAACATAATCAGTAGTTATCAGTTTGTTCCGAGTTTAAATGAAAGAGCCGTGTATTCTACCTTACTTCTTATCAGGACCTGTTTAAATTTTGTTCAGTATTCTTTTGAGAGTTATTTTTGAGGATGTTTTTCTGTTTTTAAGAATGGAATAGCGGGCTGTCTGACGAGTGAAAAACAGGAAAACAGACTGAAAATAAACTCAATAGAAGTTGATAAAACTTTTAAAGGGAAAATTTAAACAGGCTTTTAAGCAGACTCTTATTGACTACTGTATGGTGAATCATTCGGCTCAGAATGAATATTGTACTAACAGGTTCATTCGATTGGCATGGCGGGTGGCATCGTTAAAGTCTGTGCGCCATCCTCTTAAATACTCGGCACCTACTTGCAGGTTGCCGGTTACATTCCAGAACATGTTGGCTACCAGGTATTGTCCTTTACGGTAAGCATCCGGATTCTCACTGGGATAATTGTGCTCCGAATAGAGTCTTGATAAACTGTAAGTACCCGATACGAATACGTTTTTACAGATGTTATACTGTAAGCCGGCATACCAGCCCAGCATGGGGAGAGCTTGCATTCTGCCTTCTTTCTCCGGATCCGGGACAAGGTCTACGTTCAGATTGCTCAGATCATTGAGAAACTGGCCGATGCCTTTACCGTAGTTGAACTGACCGAATACCTGCCATTTGGGGGTGACGGTGAAAGTGGTCGAAGCCTGTAGTCCGAAACCGGTAGTAGAATAGGCTTTCTGGTAAATGTCGCTTGAGTAAGTCATGCTGCGGATGATGGCTGCCAGACGAATGTGACTGCTTTTATTCCAATTGTATTGGGCGGAAGCGGCAAAATCCGGCATGCGTTGGGTGCTGATGGATACTTTATCGGTCGTTGTACCGTTTACAGAAGGCATTTCGGCGGCTATTCCGAATTTCCAGTTTTTCAGTCCGTTGTACAGATAACTTAGTTGTGTGGTACGGTAAAATGCAGAACCGTTAGGTCCGGCAAAGTCAATGGTGGCAGGTAGTGCAGCCAAGTCCATGAACGAACCATAGCTGTATCCCAATGTGAATCCTAAGAATGAAGCGTATGCATTTTGAAGTTCGAATGTTTTTCCGTCTCCCCGGAAATTCCCGGCTGTATAAACCACAAAGTCTCCCAGATTCTTCGTATGACCTACCAGTTTCAAGAAGAGGGTGGAGGTAGTGGCATCCATCTGGAACTGGTTTTTCACATAACCATTATTGGGGATAAGGGCAGGATAGAAGTCTACGTCTTTCACGATACCTCCGAAGTCATATTCTGCAGTGGCACGTACATATCCTCCGATTCCGAGGGCGAATTTGCTTTTCTGGTCTGTCAGTAAAAAGCGCGGAGCTTTCGGCTCGTGGAAACGCTTAAGCTGGGTCTCTTCCATTATTCGGATAATCTCATCTCCGGCTTTATCTCTTGAGACAAACATGATGGAGTTCGGCTCTTTATCCTCAATGATTATTTTTTTCTGTGCGTTTGCACAGAAGGGGAGTATACTCACCCCGAGTAGCAAGGCTACTGATCTGAATTTTGTTTTCATTATAAGTTAAGTTTTAGGTGGATGTGCAAACAACAACTAAAAAAGGAAAAGGTTGAAACTTCTTAGGGAAAAATGGGCAAATGTTGCGGAAAAATTGTCATGGCATCTTGCGTGGAAAAACTCCACCTTTGTAATCAGTATAAATGATGAAAACGGAGGGAAGATGGATAAATTGACATGTAAAATAGTAGAGATGGAATCGGAGTTGCGGCATTTTGCTTTCAAACTGACTGCAAATCAGGACTCTGCCAATGATTTAGTGCAAGAATGTATGCTGAAAGCATTGGATAACAAAGAGAAATTCGTTCATACGCAGAATTTCAAAGGTTGGATGTATACGATCATGCGCAACCTGTTTATTAATAATTACCGCCGTGCTATCCGTGAGACATCTATGATTGATGATAATTATACAATCAGTCAGCAGAGCATGATTGAAGCGGAAGATGCGGACCGTTTTGAATATGTCTACGATCTGAAAGAGCTTCATAAGGTGATTAATGCCGTACCGGAGTCGATGCGCAGACCTTTTCTGATGTATGTTTCCGGCTTTAAATATACTGAAATAGCGGAGAAAATGGGTCTTCCGGTCGGCACGATAAAGAGCCGGCTGTTCTTTGTACGCAAGCGGTTGCAGAAAGACTTGAAGGATTTTGAAAAATGAAAAACACTTATCGAAAAAAGTGATGTTGCGTCTTTTCGAGCAAGGAGTGAGATACGGTTTCTTTTAAAAATGAGGGAATATTTGCCTGTTTTTAAAAGAAACCGTATCTTTACCGCCCGAATTAATAAATGTATGATGCCGTGAATAGCGGTCGTGTATTCTAGAACACCACGTAAAAAACAGGAGTATGAAAGAAAAAGTATCAGTTCCCTTCATGTTGCTTGGCATATTGTTTAATGTATGTCTGATCGCAGCCAATCTTCTTGAAACAAAAGTGATTCAGGTGGGCAGTATCACCGTTACTGCCGGTTTACTCGTATTTCCTATCTCGTATATTATCAACGACTGCATAGCCGAGGTTTGGGGATTCAAGAAAGCGCGTCTTATTATCTGGAGTGGTTTTGCCATGAATTTCTTCGTGGTGGCACTGGGACTAATTGCGGTAGCTATCCCCGCAGCGCCATTTTGGGAAGGTGAAGAACATTTTGATTTTGTTTTTGGCATGGCTCCCCGTATTGTGATAGCCAGCCTGACGGCCTTTCTGGCAGGTTCATTCCTCAATGCCTATGTGATGAGTAAAATGAAAGTGGCGAGTGGAGGTAAAAATTTCTCGGCCCGTGCCATTTGGTCTACGATAGTGGGCGAGAGTGCAGATTCACTCATTTTCTTCCCGGTTGCTTTTGGGGGTATCATTGCGTGGCCGGAACTTTTGGTGATGATGGGTCTCCAGATTGTACTGAAATCAATGTACGAAGTCATTATTCTGCCGGTTACTATCCGGGTGGTGAATGCGATTAAGAAAATAGACGGAAGTGATGTCTACGATGAGAATATTTCTTATAATATACTAAAAATCAAAGAAGTTTGATCAATGATGAATAAAGATACTGCTCTGGTAGTTTTCAGTGGCGGACAGGATTCTACGACCTGTCTGTTTTGGGCAAAACGTGAGTTTAAAAAAGTGTGTGCGTTGAGCTTTCTTTACGGCCAGAAACATCAGAAGGAGGTGGAGCTGGCGCGTGAAATAGCCCGTAATGCCGGTGTGGGGTTCGAAGTGATGGATGTTTCCTTTATCGGAAAGTTGGGGCACAATTCTTTGACGGATACCACCATGGTGATGGATCAGGAAAAACCGGCCGACAGTTTCCCGAATACATTTGTGCCGGGGCGCAATCTGTTTTTTCTTAGCATTGCTGCCGTATATGCCCGTGAGAGAGGAATTAATCACATTGTGACCGGAGTGTCGCAGACTGATTTCAGTGGTTATCCGGATTGCAGGGATGCTTTTATCAAGTCTCTTAACGTGACGCTGAATCTGGCTATGGACGAACAGTTTGTTCTTCATACCCCTCTTATGTGGATAGATAAGGCACAGACTTGGGCGCTTGCCGACGAATTGGGAGTACTGGATATTGTCCGTAATGATACGCTTACCTGTTACAATGGCATACCGGGAGACGGATGCGGGCATTGTCCGGCCTGTAAATTGCGGCGGCAGGGATTGGAGGAGTATTTGGCAAGTAAAATGAAATTTTAAGATATGGCAAAATTAGAGGAACAGCTTTCTCTTTTAGGGAGGAAGACTGAGTATAAACAAAATTATGCTCCCGAAGTTTTGGAAGCATTCGACAATAAGCATCCGGAAAATGACTATTGGGTACGTTTCAATTGTCCCGAGTTTACCAGTCTCTGTCCGATTACCGGACAGCCCGATTTTGCGGAAATACGCATCAGCTATTTACCGGATGTAAAGATGGTGGAGAGCAAAAGTTTGAAACTCTATCTCTTCAGCTTTCGTAATCACGGTGCCTTTCATGAAGACTGCGTGAACATTATCATGAAGGATCTCATCCGGCTGATGAACCCGAAGTATATCGAGGTGACGGGTATTTTTACCCCACGTGGCGGTATTTCCATTTATCCGTATGCCAATTACGGTCGTCCCGGAACGAAATATGAAGAGATGGCGATGCAGCGGTTGATGAATCATGAGTGATGAGATAGGCTCTTGGGAAAGGAGATAAAAAAATATGCCGGCAAAGTAGGATAAACACTACATGCCGGCATATTTTTTATACTTACAGTCTTATTCTTACTTTACGATAAGTTTTACTGTCTCTGTGCCGTTTTCTGTATTGATGACCACCAGATAAGTACCTGCATTCAAAGTGGTGATATCCAGGTTCTGTTCTGCCGTACCATTGCCGGCTGCGGCAAGAACGGTCTGGCCTATTAAGTTGTGGATGCTGACCTTTTCAATACTCTTTCCGATGGATTTGATAGTGATCGCTTCGCTGGCAGGGTTGGGGTAAAGCTGCAGGGTTGTTTCTATCGTTGTGCTACTTTGTAATCCTGTAGGAGCATTTTTGCTGAAGTTAGGACGTACATAAGGATAACCATATCCGGGCAACTCGTTAAGGAAACCGTTTTTGCCGACTGCAATCAAGCCGTTTGCAGTTTGGTCGCATACGAGCCCCATGTTATTTTTACTTTCCTGTTTTACTTCGAACATGTATTTTCCGGGAACTACATTGAGCTCAGGAAGTTCGTATGTGATTTCTTCTCCACCTTCTCCTCTG
The DNA here is from genome assembly GCA_958477465.1 of uncultured Bacteroides sp. Lineage (GTDB taxonomy): Bacteria > Bacteroidota > Bacteroidia > Bacteroidales > Bacteroidaceae > Bacteroides. Next base: position 22,830 of record CAUEFX010000026.1, on the reverse strand, counting down.
ACTACAGATTTGCTGACCAGAGGTTGTCCCATAGAAGAGTCGCTAGTATCTATCTTGTATACGTTCAGGGTCAGTTTGTCATTTACTTGAGTTGGTTTAGGCATAAATCCGAGGGTGATTGAAGTCAATACATCTTCTTTCAGGATGGTGAATGCCGTACCGAATGCTGTACCGGCAGTTTTACCGCCTACACCAAATTCAAAGTTAGCCGGGTTGTCCCATGCATAGGTCGAATCGGATACCATAGTAGCGATACCCAAAGTGTTGTCTTCCGGATAATCATCTTTAGTAATGCTTGCCAGAGCCATGAAAGAAAATACTTCGTCTTTATTACTTACGGCATTTGACAAGTTAACATCCACAGTCTGTTCTTTCACTTCACCTACTGCCAGGGTCGGGATAGTAGTTGTTGCCAATACCTCGTTATTGCCTTTAATTTCCAGCTTGACGTCGTTTTCAACTTGCTTACCGTTGTTTACAACAGATACCGTAAACTGATGTGCTGTGTTGATGTGGTATTGCGGAATAATTCTCGGAAGTTGTATTTTCGGAGTTATCGCTTCTACCTTTACGTCATGTTCGGCGATTTTGCTTACTGAAATGTCATGAATCTCAAGATATGCCAATTCGGTGGAATTGAAGCAAATACCGTAATTTCCTTCCTCTGTTACAGTGAATTGTATTTCTTTTTTGGCAACTTCGTTTTGGGTGTTTTCTTTGAACTCTTTGATTTTGGTCCACGATGTCATGTCGTTGCCGCTTTTTCCGAATGCTACGTAGAAATAATCATATTTAAGACCACCGATCAACAACTCGTCTCCGGCGTTGTAGTTGAAAATGATTCTGTATTCACCCGGTTCCATATAGATACATCTGGACAGAAGAGCAGAGGCTGTGTTAGCTTTGTAGCAACCTGACTGGCTGTTCCATTCCCAACCATTGACAGCAACAGGATTCCAGTTAAGAACGTCGACTGCGTTTTTGAAGTTGGATTTGAACGGAACTTTTGTCGGCGACAAATTAACGACGCGTCCTGTGATAGTATCATTACTTGTCACTTTCTGGTTGTTACAATTTGCCACTACCTTTACATTGTATGCCTGATCCATACCGGAGAAATCGGCAGGAGTGGTGAAGGTTACGTCCAATGAACCTCCTACAGCAATTTTATCGGTAAATTCTTGGGTTATTTTATTGGCATCGTCTATTTCATAATAGAGACTGAAACCATTGATGGCACCGGTACCGATGTTCTTTACTGTAACTCCGATAGGGGCAGTTCCTAAACTGCAATCCGAAACCGGGAGTACCAGATTTTCCAATGTAATATCCGGAGTGCCTTGGAATCCTCCTTCGTCTATGGCAATATTGTCGAGCCAGAAACCTGCCTGGTTTTTGGCAGAAATAATATGGAATGAGAAATAATAATCTCCGGCCTCTTCAACATTGAAGTCGTTGATGCTGACTTCCCATTGGTTAATACTGATGTCTGTCAGGGTTGTCAGTACTTTCATGGCAGAGAAGTCTTTTGATTTGCCATAAAGAACTTCCACATTTTCTTTGTTTCTGGTGGAAGATGTACGGTAATAGAAAGAAAGACAGTGAGTCCCGGTTTTCAGCGTTACGGGTTCACGGGTTGTCAGATAGTCATCTGCAGCATTGTTTCTTTCGTATAAATACTTTGCCAAACCTATGCCGCCATCAGCATCCTTAGAGGAGGTTTCATTGATATACTCCCATGTCTTGTTGTCATTGTTGGCATCTGTAACAGTCCAGTTGACTGAGAAATTGTTTTTGGTCGCAAAATCTTCATAGAAAAGGTGACCTTCAGATCTTGTCTGTGCTCCAGCTAAAATAGCCGATTGCATGGCTGCTAAGAGTAATAGTCTTTTCATAAATTCACTTTTTTAGTTCACGATTACTTTATCTATTGTTTTATAAGTTTTAGGGGGATGGATTTTCCGCTTTCATCGGTATAGCTTCCTACAAGTCCGAGCCAACCTTCGACAGCCGGAACTTCAAGTCCCAAAGCGTGTCCCATTTCGAATGTAACGATTTTGTTTTTGAAGGTTCCCGTTATCGGGTCGGTGGTGTTTATCCACCTGCCATTCAATATGGTTTTGTGTGCCAATTTCACATTGTCTCCATTGTATGTGCCGATTGTCTGGTTTGCGGCAATGGTCAGTTTGTATTCTCCCAGGTTTTCAGTTGGTTCAACTTCAACGAGGGCGGCTCCTCCTTGTCCGAAGTCGAGGTATAACTGTTCGAAAGAATCGTCTGTGGAGGTGAGTGTACAGGCATAGCCGGTTACTCCGTTTGGTGTTTGAAGTTGGCTTTTGCCCTCCATCATATATTTGCCTTCCAAGGGACTGTTTTCAAGGATGTTGACTTTACATGTCGCATTGCCGCCGATTGTCGCTCCTTCTGCATTGACGATGGCTATGGAGAAAGAACGGTTCTGCTCGATTTCATCATTGGCAATGGAAAGAAGTGTTTCGACATTCACGCTTTTAACTCCGGCGGGGATTATTAAATTGTAATCGGTAATGAGAATATCTTTATCATTTTCAAAACCGGTATTGTTGTCTTTCATCTCTATTCGGAGCTTTATACGCCCATCATTCTCTCCTTTTACCACTATGGGGAGGTTGAGGGAAGAGGCCAGCTCCTTGATTTCAATTTCTGCAGATTGAAACTCTACGGTGGCTGCTCCGGTATTGAGGCAGTCGTCATCGCTGCAAGCTATCATGATGAGAGGCAGAAGCAGTATTGTAAATCGTTTCAGATAGTTCATAGTTGTATTTCTCTTTTTTTGATTAAAATTAGTAACCCGGGTTTTGCTGATACTTAATCTGCGGATTGGCATCTATTTCTGCTTTAGGAATAGCCCATAACCATCGGGTATTGTCTGCTTTGATATTCAGATTCATACCAAGCGCATAAGATAATTGCGCCGACTGGGGATTTTGACGCTTGAGTCCTTCTCCATAGCGTTTCAAGTCGGTTAGGCGAAACCCTTCTCCATATAGTTCGCGCTCGCGTTCAGTGCGGATGAGGTGTCTGAGGCTTAAACCGGAAACCGGGTTGAATGATATGGAAGCATCGCGTGCATACATTAATTCGTATAAAACATCGTATGCGGAAAGTTCGTCTTCTCCTTCACCTCTCATATAGTAAGCTTCTGCGGCAATAAGATATTGCTCAGCGATGCGGAAGATTTTGGGCTTGTTCACATAATTGTTGGCTCCTTCGTACATTTCCGGATTACCTGGATATTTGGTGAATACTGCCAATCTATGTTTCTCATTGGTTGAAAATGAGATTTCTTCCATCTTGAAGTAGCAGTTGACACGTATGTCGTTTTCTCGGAATGAATTGATAATGTCGCGTGAAGGTATGAAAACGGGCTTATGGTTTGTTTCATCCAAGAAGTAATTTCCCATGGTTGGCGCCAACTCTTGCTTGGAACTGAATAATTGGCAAATTACTTCAGTACTGATATCGTTTCGCCACATCTCTTGCATTTGGGCTGCATTATTGATAAGCGGATACCGGGCGTCTTTTATAAGCCCTTCTGCACAATCGATAGCCGTATCGTAATCTTTTGTAAGCAAGGCGATTCTTGCTTCAAACGCAGTAAGCGCATCGGTCGATAGATATTCGAACGATTGTTGACCAGTGGCTGTCATGTTCTCTTTAGCCTGTTTGATGTCATCTTTTATGAAGTTGTAGGTTGCAGCTAAGGTAGAGCGGGACGGATATTTTGTATTGTCGGCAGAAGGCGAATACTCATCTACAATGGGCACTCCATAAAAGTTCTCTGCTGTAGCCGGATCATATGCAACACAGAATCTGTCAACAAGGATAGAGTAAGCGATGGCACGGATCAGATGAGCTTCTCCCAAATAGTTTTTAACGGTAGGCTGTTCGCTGTCCGAAAACTTGCCTTCTGTATGTAACTTTTTGATTCCTTCTATCAGTAAATTACATTGAGCTATGGTTACGTAGCAATTGCTCCATATGGTACTGAAAGAACTTTCCGAAGCATTTGCTTCCCAACGATACAATGCACCGAACTGATTTCCGAAATAGGAGAGGGGAAGGAATCCATCTGCTTGTATTTCGGCCGCCAACACACTTGTGGAAGTTGTAATAATACGTAAATCTCTGTACATCCCCGTACGTAATTTCTGACAGTCGGCAAATGATTCTATGGCACTCTCTAAAGGTATCTTGTCATGTGGATATTTGTCCATATTACAAGATATCAGCGTGATTGTGAGAAGGAGGGTTGATATGATTGATTTTGATGTTTTCATATAGCTGTCTCTGTTTTCTTTAGAATTTAACTTCAAGTCCCAAGGTGTACTGTCTCGGATTGGGATAATCTCCCAGTGCTATGTTTGAGTCCACTTCTGGGTCGATACCCGAGAATTGTGTGAATGTCAGGAGGTTCCGTCCGGTTGTAAATATTCTGACTCCTTCTATTATTTTTGTTTTTTTCAATATACTTTTCGGGAGTTCATAAGAGATTGTCACATTTTTCAAGCGTACAAAAGCGGCATTCTCTAGGAAATAGTTGGTACGTAGCAAATTCTCGCTGGCTACTCCGTAACGGGGAACATCGGTGATGTCACCCGGCTTTTGCCACATGGTCAACATCCTTCTGTTCATATTGACCATGTTCGAATTGGTGGGATTCTCGGTAAAGAAACGGTCATTGTTGATCAGATATCTTTCTCCGATCCACGAGAAATCAATCATTGCAGACAAACCTTTCCAACTGATTGAAGTACCGAAGCCTCCACTGCAAGGAGCAAACATTTTCTTTCCGGTAAACTGCATGTTGTCCATGGTGAATGTTTTAGTCTTGTTACCATTCAAGTCATAATACATCAAAGCACCGTCGCGTGGATCAACTCCGGCACACAGTACGGAGAAGTATTCATTGGGATCGTGTCCCACCTGATATTTCAGCCCGTATTGTGGAAATGCCAATTCATCTAAACCGTTGAACAGTGATTGGATTTTTGTCCTGTTATAATTAAAATTGGCATATACATTCCATTGAAGACTGTTGGTGTTCAGAACTTCAAGATTCATATTAAGATCTACACCAGTGTTCAGTAGTGTTCCTACATTACCCATACCGGCAGAGTGTCCGGTAGTCATAGAAAAAGGAACATTCATAAGCATATCTACTGTCTTTTTCTGATAGTATTCGACACTGAAGTCAAGACGGTCGAATACTTTTGTCGAAATGCCGGTAGAAAAATTCTTCAACGTTTCCCAAGTAAGATCTGAATTACCGACTGTACCGATTACCCAACCGCTCTGATTATTATAGCTGTATGAACCGCCACCGGCCACCATTCCCAAAGAAGCATAATTGCCGATTTCTGAATTACCGGTGGTACCATAACTGATCTTAAGACGTAAGTCATTCAGCCATTCTGTATCATTTAGAAATGCTTCGTTTTTGATATTGTACATGGCACCGATAGAATAGAAAGATGCCCACCGATGATCTTCGCTAAAACGCGAAGAACCGTCTCTACGATACGAAGCATCCAAGTAGTATTTTTCGTCATAGTTATATTCTCCGCGGAAGAAAAAAGAATTGAAAACATATTCAGAACGTGCCCCATTCACTTTGGCTGTTGCCGAAGAAACAGTGGATAATTGAGTCAGGCGATTATCTTCGATTCCTTTGCCGGATGCCGAAAAACCGTCAGAATTGTGCATGATGGATTCTTGACCGGCTAATAGCGTCATAAAGTGTTTCCCATTGAAAGTGTGTTTGTATTCGGCCGTGTTGGTGAAAGTCCAGTTACTTCCTCTTTGAAATTGTTCGGCCACGTCTCCGTTAAACTCATTGTCTTCCCATGGATAATTTACACCTCTATACTTATATATATATCCCTCGAAGGCTTGTGCTCCTTTTAAAGTAAGACCTTTAAACGGAGTGATTTCAATATAGGTATTCAAATTACCCATGATGCGCTCGTTTTTTATGGATGAGTTTTGGAAAATCTTCATCGGATTGGTGTATCCTGTTCCTGGTAATAGTAGTAAGTCTTTACCACGCGACCACGTACCGTCTTCGTTCTCTATAATCTCGTATGGAAAGTCGATAGGTCTACCTGTACGTGCCAATATCAGCGGGGAGTTTACCCAGGCGCCTTCATTGTTGTTTCTGACTCCCAAAGTCGTGGCATAGTCTTGATAAGAAATAGCTGAGTTAACCCCGAATTTCAACCAGTTATTCAGTTTGGTGTTCAGATTGACCCTGAAGTTTTCACGGGTTACTCCCGATTGGTAAGAGGTTCCTTCTTGATCGAAATGTCCTGCACTGATGTAATAGTTTGTAGATCCGGAAGCACCGCTGATGTTGGCATCTATGGAATAGGTCGGGGTATTGTCTCTCAACACGTAATCAGCCCAATCCATACTTAAACCGTATTTCTCAATCTTGGCTTTTTCAGCCATAAATTGGGAATTGGTGACCAGTGAAGGATCACACATTAATTTGAATTGAATGAACTCTTGTGCGTTCATCATATCTTTTTTGAAGTCGGGTAATTGTGAAATACCATATTGTCCACGAATGGTAATATTGGCTTTTTCGCTGGTCTTTCCTTTCTTAGTTGTAATGTAGACAACCCCATTGGCAGCACGTGCACCATAAATAGAGGTGGAAGATGCATCTTTCAATACGGTTACGTTTTCTATATCATTGGGATTTAGTGATGTGAATACATCGCCCGATACTGGTGCGCCGTCTAATATATATAAAGGTGAAGTCCCTGCATTTAAGGAGGTGTATCCGCGCACACGCATGGAAGAAGATGCTGAAGGTTCACCGGAGGAGGTAAATACCTGCATACCGGCCACCTGTCCTTGAAGTGCATCGGCAAAATTCATTGTCGGTTTGGCTTCCAATGCTTTATTGTCAACCGTAGAAACTGAACCTACTACAGAACCGAGTTTCTTTCCTGTACCGTAACCCACAATCACAACTTCATCGACTAATTGCGAGTCTGACTTCATGATAACTTTCATGTTAGGTTTGATTTCTCCTTCATAAGTAGTCATACCGATAAATGAAATCCGTATTTTTTTTGCGTAAGTAGGGATGCCCGATAAGATAAAATTTCCATCTGCATCGGTAATGGTACCGGTATTGGTGCCCACAATTAAAACAGAAGCGCCAACGACAGGTAAATTGTCCTCCTCAGAAATGACTACGCCTGTAACTCTGGATGTCTGTGCCGTTACTATATTTATGCTTGTTAGCAAGCATACGATCAGTAACATAATTTTTCTAATCATAAGTTCTCTTGATATTTAATTTGTGCTGTTTACGATTGAATACATGCAAATATATGAATAAATTGTAAGATTATTAATTTAAATATGAGACAAATATTATAATAATATCAAATTGTTACTAATATTGGTTCTTTGTATGGCTTGTGGCTATGAAATAATGCCGTTTTTTTATCTTTATATCTGTTTTGAGGTGGTACTATGGGGCTTTTGAAATAATTGATGTGTAATCTTATTTTCTCTTAAAATTCATTCCTAATGGGTATTGTAACAATTGGAGGATTATATTAGACCCGTATTATTTGTTTTGTTTATTTATGTTTACATGTTTTTCCCTTTCAGACTTTGTTGGCTTAATGATGTTGTTATTTCTTCTGAATTAGTGTGTCGTTTCTCTACGAGGAGCGTGCCATTTCTCTGCGAGGAACGAATCGTTTCTCGTAGAGTTTTGCTCTGTTTCTCGTAGAGGAAAAATGTGAATTTGTAAATGGTTGATAATAAATGTTTGATAAAATATTTGTGATCTTTTATGACGATGAATCATAAGTAAGAAGATAATAAGCGCTATTCATGGTGGTAGGGACCACCGTTTAAAATCGTCATCGCCCTATATATTTGTTCTACAAAGATGAGCCGTATCATTTGATGGGAAAAGGTCATTTTCGACATTGAAATTTTTTCGTGTGCTACATCATACACTTTTTGTGAGAATCCATAAGGCCCTCCGATAATGAATACCAGCCGCTTATTGACCGTGTTCATTTTGCGTTTCATCCATTCCGCAAATTCTATAGAACGCATTTCTTTTCCATGTTCATCGAGTAATACGATGACATCTCCCGGTTGGAGGGCTTTGCAGATGAGTTCTCCTTCCTTTTCCTTTTGCAGTTCCATCGAAATGCTTTTGGTGTTTTTAAGCTCGGGGATTACTTCCATGTCAAAAGTAATGAAGCGTTTTGTGCGCTGGATATAATCGTTGATGGCAGTGATGTAGTGTTGTTCTACAGTTCGTCCTACGACGAGCAAAGTCGTTTTCATGTTGATGCAGTTCTGATTATCGCACAAAAATAGGGATTTTTTATTGTTTTCTGCAATAAATACTTACCTTTGCGTATCATTAGGTATCAGATTCTGCTGAAAACTGATGTCTGAAAAGCTTGTAGTTATGAAAAAAAGGGTACTTTTATGGATTGCCGGATTGTTTTTTTCCGTATCTGCACTTTTGGCACAAGACGTGCCGGTGGGGGTAGTTCTGGCATTTAAGAAGGGAAGCTCTCAAGAGCTGAATAAATTCCTGGGTGATAAGGTTGATCTCGTCATTCGGAATCGTTCTACCAACATTGACAAACAGGCTGCTGAAAGTACGATGAATACTTTTTTTGCTGATAATAAAGTTAGCGGCTTCAATGTAAACCATCAGGGGAAACGTGACGAATCGAGCTTTATTATAGGTACTTTGACTACTGCTAATGGAAACTTTCGGGTGAATTGTTTTTTAAAAAAAGTTCAGAACAAATATTTAATTCATCAAATAAGAATTGATAAAACCAATGAATAAAGAAAAAGAATTGATAGACAAGTTGATCGATCTTGCTTTTGCAGAAGATATAGGCGATGGTGATCATACTACTCTCTCATGTATCCCTGCCACTGCAATGGGAAAATCCAAACTGCTGATTAAAGAAGCCGGTGTGCTGGCCGGAGTGGAAGTGGCGAAAGAGATTTTCAATCGTTTTGACCCTACAATGAAAGTAGAAGTCTTTATCAATGACGGTACGGAAGTGAAGCCGGGGGATGTAGCGATGGTGGTAGAAGGCAAGGTACAATCGTTGTTGCAGACGGAGCGTTTGATGCTGAATGTGATGCAACGTATGAGCGGTATTGCTACAATGACCCGTAAGTATGCCCAAAAATTGGTGGGTACCCATACTCATGTGCTTGATACCCGTAAGACTACACCGGGAATGCGCATTCTGGAAAAGATGGCAGTCAAGATCGGTGGTGGCATGAATCATCGTATCGGACTTTTTGATATGATTCTTCTGAAAGACAATCATGTGGATTTTGCCGGTGGCATTGACAAAGCCATCACTCGTGCCAAGGAATATTGCAAGGAAAAAGGCAAAGATCTGAAAATAGAAATTGAAGTCCGTAATTTTGATGAATTGCAGCAAGTTCTCGATTTGGGTGGAGTAGATCGCATTATGTTTGATAACTTCACACCGGAGATGACAAAGAAAGCGGTTGATATGGTAGCTGGAAAATATGAAACCGAATCTTCCGGCGGTATCACTTTCGACACATTGCGTGATTATGCAGAATGTGGAGTCGATTTTATTTCTGTAGGAGCTTTGACGCATTCAGTGAAAGGACTGGATATGAGTTTTAAAGCCTGTTGATAAGGCTTGCTATATTATTAACTGAACTTCCATTGGCTTACAAACAATTTTGTCTGCCTGATGGAAGTTTTTTTATTGGCAGTCCGTCTTTAACTTCTTTTAAATATTCTTTTTGCAGCATTCTTTCGAGTGTTGCGTCTAACTAACAAACGACACGGAGAGGTGTCTGTAAAAAAAGCACTGACATTGGAAAACGAGATAGAACTGATAAAGGGCTGCCGGGCAGGAAAGGATTCCGCCCGAAAGGAACTTTATACCCTCTATTCCAATAAGATGCTGGCGGTTTGTTATCGCTATACAGGCGATGTGGATGCGGCTTACGATGTATTGCATGATGGCTTTATTAAAATATTCACTCATTTTTCGTTTCGTGGAGAGTCGTCATTGAGTACATGGATAACGAGAGTGATGGTGACTCAGGCACTCGACTATCTTAGGCGGCAAAAACGTATCACGCAAGTGATAGTGCATGAGGAACAGATTCCGGATATACCGGATATAGCAGAAAGCGGGAACGATATATCTGAAGAACAACTGATGGCTTTCATCGCCGATTTGCCCGATGGGTGTCGAACCGTATTCAACCTTTATGTGTTTGAAGAGAAGTCGCATAAGGAAATAGCCGAAATTCTTCATATCAAAGAACATTCGTCTACTTCGCAACTTCACAGAGCCAAATATTTGTTAGCAAAAAGAATTAAAGAATATAGAGACCATGAAGAGAGAAAATGATGAAATAACCGACTTGTTCCGTTCTCGTCTCGGTCATGCCGAAATGACGGTGAGAGAGAACTTCTGGGAAGAACTGAACGGGGAGGTGACTGCTTGCTGTCAGCAACGGCGTCGGGTATTGTTTTTCCGAGTGGCTGCCGCCGCTTCCGTATTACTTGTATTGGCAGCGTCATCGGCGGCTTTTTGGTTTTTCTCACCGAAAGAGGAGATGGAGGAAGCATTTACACAGCTTGCCGTGTCGGGAATGGGAACGTTGGATGGCGATAGGGTGAATCAATCATTCTCACCCTCGCAAACCGAACCTGTATTACACAAACCCGCATCGGGTAAAATGGCTCTATTGTCTCATGCTGATGAAGAGGGTGAAGATTCGATATCTGTAACATTATCCGTGTCATTTAGTTTTTCGGCTACGACTACCGATAACGGCTATGCAAGAGACAGAAATGCAGGGGGGGATATCTGGAAGGCCAGTTCGGGAAGTAGCGGTATAACATCGGCTGTGGCAGAAGAAGAATCGGAGATGACTTCTGTTGTTTCTAAAGTGGAAAAAAAACGTACTTGGGCCGTAAAAGCAGCTATCGGTACAGCGCTTCCTGCGGAAAAGCGGAAATATAAGATGCCTGTCATGGCAGGTGTAACAGTCGAAAAGAGATTGGGGGAATATTGGGGTATAGAGACCGGATTGGCATATTCAAATCTCCGTGCTAATGGTCAGGGACTTCATTATTTGGGTATTCCGGTAAAAATGAATGTGTATTTGGCCGATCTGAAGAAATTTGATTTATATGCTTCTATAGGGGCGGTTACTGATAAATGTATAGCCGGTGTATCTGATAATAGTTTTAAGAACGAGCCGGTACAACTGGCGGTGACGGCTGGAGTGGGAGTAAATTATAAAGTAAATGACCGGATTGCGCTTTTTGCAGAACCGGGAGTATCGCATCATTTTGAAACGGATTCGAAAAATGAAACGATACGTTCCAAACGTCCCACTAATTTTAATCTTTTATGCGGGCTCCGCATGACTTATTAACCTATAAATAATGTGTGTCATGAAAAAAACATGGATAATGCTGTTTACCGTTCTGATGGTATTTATGTTTACGGGATGCAGTAAAGAAACTTTGGACTATAATGATCCGGATGTCGACCTTTTTGTGAAACAGCTCAAGTCCGGAACTTACAATACTAAAAATGAAAAAGGAATTGTTGAAGTACCTCATTTTACGGAAGAGGATATTCCCGAATTACTTGCTTATGCGGAGGATTTGTGTATTATTCCGGCATTTCCTTCCGTATACAATAGTAACAGTGGAAAGATACGTTTGGGTGAGTGTATTTTGTGGACTGTCGAAAGTATTCGTCTCGGAATTCCGGCCTCTATGGGATGTCACATGGTCGAAGCGAATGCAGAGAATTATGAAGCTATTTACTTTTTGTCCGATGAAGAAATCTTGGATGCGGCTGCCCGTTATCGTCGTTGGTGGGAAACCAGAAAATATCCCCGGACGGCTTGGACGATTGATCCCTGTTATGACGAACCGCTTTGCGGAAGTGGTTATCGCTGGTGGTAGTCCGAACAACTGGATATGATAAAATAAGCTCCTGTCCCCTCAAAGAGAATTTCTATAAAAATCAAAACAATCTCTTATTTCGCTGCTGATTTTGTCGGTGGTGGGGGAGTTGCATGTTCAATGGACAAGGCCAAGTGACTGTGAACAAGGACAAATGACAATGACGAGGGCAAGTGACGATGAAGGCGCGTAATGCTTCAATCCTATGAATGATAAATAAAGTTAGAGAATGACGAAGTACTTTATGTTTTTTTTATTGGTCTGTTTGTCTGTTCCGATGGCTTATTCTCAGGAATGGACGAGGGAGGATTCGTTAAATCTCAGTCGCATATTAAAAGAAGAGGGCGAGATAAAACTAAATCCGGAGGCTGTGAAGCAGATTGATTTCGGTTCGGATATTATGGGAACCCCGTTGATGTCGACGGAGAAGAGCTGGATGTTGCCGGACGAATCCCTTCCTTCAGCCTTGTCCAATACCTTGCCATTGGAAAAAAGGCAGATGCTTTCTCTACATCCCTATAAGGCGAATACTCCTTATAATTGGGATCCGGTTTATCAGAAGAAGATACAAGTGGGTAAGGATACATGGCGGGGAGATCCTTTTTATCGGATTAAGACATTCAGAGGGTATACCAATACATCGAAGGCACCGCTGAGGGTTGTGGTGATGGCACAACAGCCTTCTCTGACCGAGATTGAGGCTATTAAGTTACAGTATAAACCGTTATTCGGGCAGGCGAATGGCTCAATGCCAGGTGTGGCTATCGGTGGATTTGATTTTATGTATGTTTTCACAAAAGATTTTTGGGATAAAAAAGGACGTGAACGCCGCGCCCGCACTTTAGAGGTATTGAAAATGTACGGTGATTCTACTACGGCTCTTATTCCGAAGCCCGTATTGCAGTTCATTACTCATTGAACTGTTTGAAAGATGATTTTGTTAAATTATAGAATGAAAGACCTCTTCATTGGTTCACGAACTATTATTTTGCAGGCTTCCCTTCCTTTCCAAGGCAGAAGAAGCGGTGCTGTACGATTCGTTATATTGAGTTGGGGATAAAATAGATTTGATTTATGAATAGAATTTCTGCTCTTTTGGGTATTCGTTATCCTATTATTCAAGGAGGTATGGTATGGTGTAGCGGTTGGCGTTTGGCATCGGCAGTGAGTAATTCCGGAGGTTTGGGGCTTATTGGTGCCGGATCCATGCATCCCGAAGTGTTGCGTCAACACATTCGGAAATGTCGGACTGCCACCGATCTGCCTTTTGGGGTGAACATTCCGTTGATGTATCCGCAGATAGAAGAAGCGATGAATATCATAGTGGAAGAAGGTGTGAAAATCGTCTTTACTTCTGCCGGTAATCCGAAGACATGGACCGGATGGTTGAAAGAACATGGAATTACCGTGGTGCATGTCATCTCTTCTTCCAAATTTGCAGTGAAGAGTGAAGAAGCCGGTGTAGATGCAATTGTGGCCGAAGGATTCGAAGCCGGAGGGCACAACGGACGTGAAGAAACCACTACGTTCTGTCTTGTTCCGGCTGTCCGTCGGGTTACTACTCTGCCTTTGATAGCAGCCGGCGGCATTGCAACCGGTGAAGGGGTTCTGGCAGCCATGGTGTTGGGAGCGGAAGGTGTACAGATCGGAACCCGTTTTGCACTTACATACGAGAGTTCAGCCAGTGATGTATTCAAGGAATATTGCTTACGATTGAATGAGGGTGATACTAAATTGTTATTGAAGAAACTGGCTCCTACCCGTTTGGTGGCCAACAAATTCCGGGATGCGGTGGAAGCTGCAGAAAACCGTGGGGCATCTACCGAAGAGTTGCGGGAACTTTTGGGAAGAGGACGGGCCAAAAAAGGTATTTTTGAGGGTGACCTTGAAGAAGGAGAATTGGAAATAGGGCAAGTAGCTTCTTTATTTCGGCAGCAACAGTCTGTGGCGGAGGTAATGAAGGATTTGCTTGAGGAATATGAGAGGAAAAAACAAACGCTGAATATCAATTTATTTTAGACAGAAGGGCAAATAAGTCACTTGCTATGTAGGAATTTGTTCTATCGCTCTTCTGTGGAAAAAGTAGTTTACTCCTGTTTTTTTTGAGATAAATACGGATTTCTGTAACACCGTCCAATAGAATGATTATATTTACATCTTGATTACAAAAAACAAGTTATAAACCATTAATCAGTAAACAGTGAAATTCAGCAATGTAAGATTATTAGTAAAAGACTTCGCTAAATGTTTTAAATTCTATACCAAACAACTCGGATTAGAGCCGGCTTGGGGAGATGAGAATAGTGGATACGCCAGTTTTAAAGTAGCCGATGGAATAGAAGGCCTTGCTCTTTTTGTATCCGACTGGATGGCACCTTCGGTGGGCAATGCCGATAAGCGGCAACCTATTGCAATGCGCGAAAAGTCTATGATTTCATTCAGTGTAGATAATGTAGACGAAACCTTTGCCGCCTTGAAAGCAAAAGGGGTGGTGTTTATCAGTGAACCTATGGATATGCCCGATTGGGGAATGCGTACTCTGTACCTGCGCGATCCCGAGGAAAATCTTATAGAACTCTTTACTCCTCTGCCGCAGGAGCAATGTAGCCAGGAACTTCTCGAAGAAGATAAGAAGTTTTAATAAATGGTATTTCCAAGGGGTTATGGAAAGAGCCGTATCATTACTCAAAACAGAGTTTGATACGGCTCTTTTTAGATTTGGTAGTGACATACCGACACATTATTATTCTATCATTTTCCACTAATCCCAAATACGTCTGCAACAGCTTTGTATACCACTTTTCCTTTTACAATGTTCAGTCCCTTTGCAAGAGCCGGATCGTCTTCGCAGGCTTTTTGCCAACCTTTATCGGCAAGAGCTTTCACGTATGGTAAGGTAGCGTTCGTTAAAGCGAGAGTCGATGTGTAAGGTACTGCACCCGGAATATTGGCAACAGCATAGTGTACGATTCCGTCTACAATATAAGTGGGGGCACTATGGGTAGTCGGGTGCGATGTTTCGAAGCAACCTCCCTGGTCGATGGCTACATCTACCAATACAGTGCCCGGTTGCATCAGTTTCAGCATATCACGGGTGATCAGATGAGGTGCTTTATCTCCCGGTATGAGTACAGATCCTATCACCAGGTCTACAGTCGGTAATTCCATTTTCAGACGTAATTCCGATGCGTAGAGGGTTTTTACATTGGGAGGCAGCGTTTCGCTCAAATAACGTAATCGTGCTAAATTTATGTCAGCGATGGTTACGTCCGCTCCCATGCCGGCAGCCATTTGTGCTGCATTGCTTCCTACAATGCCACCGCCCAATATCAGTACTTTGGCCGGTTTGACTCCCGGTACACCTCCTAATAAGATTCCCTTTCCACCTTGCGGACGTTCCAGAAAACGGGCTCCCTCCTGGACAGCCATCCTACCGGCAACTTCACTCATCGGTATTAGCAGGGGTAAGGAGTGGTCGGCTTTTTCTACAGTTTCGTATGCCAGGCAGACCGATCCGTTTTCGAGCATAGCCAGTGTCAGTTCTTTATCGGAAGCAAAATGGAAATAGGTGAATAATAATTGTCCTTTTCGAATGAGCTTGTACTCCGGAGCTATCGGCTCTTTCACTTTTACAATCATTTCGGCAATGCCATATACTTCTTCCATGGTAGGTAGAATCTGTGCTCCCACGGCTGTATAGGCTTCATCGGGAAAACCACTGTTGATACCTGCGGTATGCTGTATGTAAACAGTATGACCGCGTTTTACAATTTCGGCAACTCCGGATGGAGTCATGCCTACACGGTTTTCATTGTTTTTGATTTCCTTTGGTACTCCGATAATCATAACGTTACTGTATTAAAGGTTAAACATGGACGAATATACGAAAAATGTTTGTGTGTTAATGCGAAATGCGAAATGTTTAATAGCATATTGTCATAAATGACAGCTTCATCTACTGAATGAAAAAGAAAAATAATTCCTTTCATCGAGAGATGATTTGTTACTCCTTTATTTTAATATTTATCCGGAATGACGTACATTTGTCCTCTTGAAGAAACAATGTACTGCATGAAACTATATATCACAATCTTATTGCTTATTTATTGCATACCGTCTTTCTCTCAGGAGAAACAACGGAAGGCGTCTTTTGTTCCCCCATTCGATTTTCCTTTGACTCTGAGTGGAAACTTTGGAGAGATACGTACCAATCATTTTCATGGCGGACTTGATTTTAAGACCGGCGGCGTTATCGGAAAACCGGTTCGCGCACTGGCCGACGGGTATATCTCCCGCATTCGCGTCACACACGGGTCGGGTTATGTGCTCGATGTGGTTTACAACAATGGGTATTCTACTATCAACCGCCATCTAAGCGGATTTGTAGGAGCAATAGCCAAACGGGTGGAAGATCTTCAGTATGAGAAGGAAAATTATGAAGTGGAAATAATTCCCGAGCCGGGTGAGTATCCGGTAAAGGCCGGTCTGCAGATTGCCTGGAGCGGGAATACCGGCTATTCTTTTGGTCCGCATTTGCATCTGGATGTATTCGAGACCTCTTCGGGTGATTATATTGATCCGATGCCGTTTTTTGCAAAGCACATCAAAGATACTACTGCACCCAAGGCAGAAGGTATCATGCTGTTTCCGCAGCCGGGTAGGGGAGTTGTGGAAGGGACACAGAAGAACCAGGCTTTTCCTCTGAATAATAATGGGCGTCCTATCGAAGCATGGGGTGTAATCGGAGCCGGTATCAAAGCGTACGATTATATGGACGGTGTGCACAACCGTTATGGCGTGCATACGGTAGTCTTGACTGTAGATGGGAAGGAAGTATTCCGCAGCACGGTAGACCACTTCTCGCAGGAAGAGAACCGGATGATAAATTCCTGGACCTGCGGGCAGTATATGAAGTCCTTTATCGATCCGGGAAATACGCTTCGTATGCTGAAGGCAGGCAATGATAATCGGGGATTGGTTACGATCGATGAGGAAAGAGATTACCGGTTTCTCTACACATTGACGGATGCGTTTGGCAATACCTCACAAAGTCGTTTTATAGTGCGTGGAAAGAAACAGCCGATCGAACGCTTACAACATCATGAAAAGTATTTTTTTGCTTGGGATCGTACCAACTTTTTGCAGGAACCGGGTCTGACTTTGATTGTGCCCAAAGGGATGCTTTATGATGATGTGGACTTGAATTATCAGATGAGGGCAGACAGCGGTGCTGTGGCTTTTACATATCAGTTGAACGATAAATCTGTTCCATTGCATGGCAGTTGCGAGTTACGTATCGGGTTGCGCCGTATGCCGTTGGCGGATACAACGAAATATTATGTGGCGCGTGTCACTCCCAAAGGACTTTACGGGGCTGGCGGTACCTATGAGAACGGGTTCATGAAAACGACAGTCCGCGAGTTGGCTACTTACACGGTAGCCATTGATACGGTGCCTCCTGTGATTACTCCGGTCAACTCCAAGAACTGGGGACGTACGGGGAAAATCGTCTACACCATTAAGGACAAAGCCACCGGTATCCGTTCTTATCGTGGAACCATTGACGGGAAATATGCGTTATTCGGAAGACCTAATTTAACCCGTTCCCAATATATATGTGAACTTGATCCGAAACGTGTGAAAAAGGGAGGAAAGCATGTGGTGGAAATGGTTGCGGTAGATGATTGCGGCAATGAAACCACTGTGCGTGATACCTTTGTATGGTAAGAAATACAATAATATTTAAGTATATAGAAACAATGAACAAGAAACTGATTCTTTGTGCTGCCTTTCTTACGGCGGCAGTGGCGGATACTTTCGCCTGTACCAATCTCATTGTCGGAAAGAATGCTTCTGCCGACGGTTCGACCATCGTTTCCTATTCCGCCGATTCGTATGGGCTGTTTGGGGAGTTGTATCATTATCCGGCTGCTACTTACAAGAAAGGAACGATGCTGGATGTCTATGAGTGGGATACCGGAAAATATCTTGGACAAATAGAGCAGGCCCGCCAGACTTACAATGTCATAGGTAATATGAACGAACACCAGGTCACCATTGGAGAAACCACTTTTGGAGGACGTCCGGAACTGGCGGATTCTACCGGAATTATCGATTACGGCAGCCTTATATATATTGGTCTGCAGCGTTCGCGTACAGCTCGTGAGGCCATTCGGATTATGACTGATCTCGTGCAGGAATATGGCTATTACAGCGGGGGAGAGTCTTTCACCATTGCCGACCCCAATGAAATATGGATTATGGAGATGATCGGTAAAGGTCCCGGTATACGTGGTGCCGTGTGGGTGGCCGTACGCGTGCCCGATGATTGTATCTCTGCTCATGCCAATCAGTCTCGCATTCAGCAGTTTGATATGAATGACAAGGAGAATTGTCTTTATTCTCCGGACGTGATTTCTTTTGCCCGCGAAAAGGGATACTTTGATGGGGTGAACAAGGATTTCAGTTTTGCACGGGCTTATGCTCCGCTCGATTTCGGCGCCCGTCGTTATTGCGAAGCCCGCGTCTGGAGTTATTTCAATATGTTTACCGATCAGGGTGAGGCATACCTTCCTTATATACAGGGAGAGACAGACGAGCCGATGCCGCTGTTTGTGAAACCCAACCGTAAGATTTCCGTACAGGATGTACAGCATGCCATGCGTGACCATTATGAAGGAACCCCTCTCGATATCAGCAATGATTTTGGCGCCGGCCCTTATAAGACGCCCTATCGTCTTTCGCCGCTGTCTTTCAAGGTGGGTGATCAGGAATACTTCAATGAACGGCCTATCTCTACTCAGCAAACCGGTTTTGTCTTTGTTGCGCAAATGCGTGCCGGTATGCCCGATCCGGTGGGCGGTGTACTTTGGTTTGGTACGGATGATGCCAATATGACGGTATTCACTCCGGTATACTGCTGTACGGATAAAGTACCTGTATGCTATTCCCGTGTAGGCGGAGCCGATTATATCACTTTCTCCTGGGATTCTTCTTTTTGGATTTTCAATTGGGTGTCCAATATGGTATATCCGCGTTATGATTTGATGATCGGTGATATCCGTGCCACACAGCAGGAGCTTGAAGGTACTTTCCAAGAAGCGCAGGAAGGCATTGAAAGTATGGCTACGCGTATCTATCAGAAGAATCCGGCTGAAGCCAAGGCTTTCCTCACTAATTATACCAATATGACTGCCCAGAGTACTTTTGATACCTGGAAACGTCTGGGAGAGTTTATTATAGTAAAATATGCCGACGGGGTAATCCGTAAGATGAAGGACGGCAAGTTCGAACGAAATTCTATCGGTCAGCCTGCCGGTGTAGTCCGTCCGGGGTATCCGAAAGATTTTCTTGAAGAATATGTAAAACAAACAGGTGAACGTTACAAAGTGAAATAGTTGCTCGATCTGTAACATGAAATAATTATTCGATATATGGATGTACAGTGCTGAAAGCCGTATGCCGATTAATGTATCGGCCATTATCGCATTCGCACAATATTCATTTATTTATTAGGATTTCTTATTTAATTCTTTTACATTTGTGACTTATAGAGATAATGAATCATTAACCAATAAATAACAATCTAAATGGAAAATCAGGAACTCATCAAGCAGGTGACTGAGAAAGCTGAAAAATGGCTTACCCCGGCATACGATGCCGAAACTCAGGCTGAAGTGAAACGCATGCTGGCGAATGAAGATAAAACCGAATTGATAGAAGCGTTCTATAAAGATCTGGAATTCGGTACAGGTGGTCTGCGCGGTATCATGGGCGTAGGCAGCAATCGCATGAACATCTATACGGTAGGGGCTGCCACTCAAGGGCTTTCCAACTATTTGAATGCCAATTTTAAAGATATTCCGCAAATTTCCGTAGTGGTAGGATACGACTGCCGCAACAACAGTGATCTTTTTGCAAAAATATCTGCAGATATTTTTGCAGCTAACGGTATCAAGGTATATCTGTTCGAAGATATGCGCCCCACTCCGGAAATGTCATTTGCCATCCGTCACCTCGGTTGCCAAAGCGGTATAATTCTGACAGCTTCTCATAATCCGAAAGAATATAACGGTTATAAGGCTTATTGGGATGATGGTGCGCAGGTATTGGCGCCGCATGATAAAGGTATTATCGATGAAGTGAATAAGATCACTTCTGCCGCCGACATTAAATTCCGGGGTGATTCTGATGCTGGTTTGATTCAGATTGTCGGTGAAGACATTGACAAACCTTATTTGGAAAAGGTTAAGACTGTCTCTATCGATCCGGAGGCCATCGCTCACCAGAAAGACATGAAGATCGTTTATACTCCGATTCACGGTACGGGTATGATGCTTATTCCGCGCGCATTGAAAATGTGGGGCTTTGAGAATGTTCATACAGTTCCCGAACAGATGATTAAGGATGGCAACTTCCCGACAGTTGTTTCTCCGAATCCCGAAAATGCCGAAGCATTGACTATGGCTGTCAATCTGGCTAAGGAAATCGATGCCGACCTGGTGATGGCGAGTGATCCTGATGCCGACCGTGTGGGCATTGCCTGCAAGGACGATAAGGGCGAATGGGTACTTATCAATGGTAACCAGACTTGCTTGATGTATCTTTATTATATCATTACCCAGTACAAGAAACTGGGCAAGATGACAGGGAAAGAGTTTGTTGTAAAAACGATTGTTACTACCGAGCTCATCAAGAAAATAGCCGAGAAGAACGGTATCGAGATGCTCGATTGCTATACCGGCTTTAAATGGATTGCCCGCGAGATTCGTCTGCGTGAAGGCAAGCAGGTTTATATCGGCGGTGGTGAAGAAAGCTACGGTTTCCTTGCCGAAGATTTTGTACGCGATAAAGATGCCGTATCTGCCTGCTGTCTGATTTCTGAAATTGCTGCATGGGCGAAAGACAATGGTAAAACATTGTATCAATTGTTGCTGGATATCTATGTGGAATATGGTTTCTCTAAAGAAAAGGGTATTAGCGTGGTGAAACCGGGTAAGAGCGGTGCAGAGGAAATCAAGCAAATGATGGTTGACTTCCGTAATAATCCTCCGCGTGAACTGGCCGATTCTAAGGTAATCCTTTGGAAAGACTTCCAGACGTTGAAACAGATTGATGAAGACGGCCGCGTGACTCCGATCGACATGCCGGATAAGTCGAATGTACTTCAGTATTTCACTCAAGATGGCGGTAAGGTATCTATCCGTCCTTCAGGAACAGAACCTAAGATTAAGTTCTATATCGAAGTGAAAGGGGAGATGGGTTGCCGCAATTGTTTTGCCGGTGCCAATGCCGCTGCAGATGAAAAAATCAAAGCTGTGATGAAATCACTCGGTATCTGAGTACTTCTCTTACGGAAATGCCCCTCCGAGAAGTAGCAGATTGTAACTGCTAAATAAATATAGAAGAGCCGTATCAAACTCTGTATTGAGTAATGATACGGCTCTTTCTTTTATCTTTATGGTTCTGATACATTGCCTCTCTTTTTTGTATTCTTTTTGTTTCTTTAGTCTATCGGTTTTAATCATTCTGTGTTAAACGTTGTTCTATGTGCATGAATTTGAAAGAACTCACTGTCATAGAATAACTCGCGAGGATGTTTAAAAGCAGGTCACGAAGATACATGGGTTTATTGATACTTTTGGAGGATGAATACTGTTTTCATTTCATTCATAAGTTGTTCGTTTGTAGTTTATGTGTACTTCGTGGCCTTTGCTTGGGCTATTTTCCGTTTTCTATCCACCAATCTATCATTTTTCTTGCCAGGCTGAGTTTTTGGGGCAGTTCCGGTAATTTGTCTCGGGTATAAAAGGCTCCGGAGCTTAGCTCTTCATCCTGCAATGTGAGTTCTCCACCTGCATAATCGGCGATAAACCCTACCATCAGTCCGCTGGGATACGGCCAAGGCTGGCTGGAAAAATAGGTGATGTTCTTTATATCCAGCCCGGTTTCTTCTTTCACTTCGCGTACGACACATTCTTCCAGAGTTTCTCCGGTTTCCAGAAAACCGGCTACAAGGCTGTAGAATGTACCTTTGAAATTGCGTGCATGTACCAATAATAATTTGTCTTCTTTACGGATCAGAACTAATATTGCCGTAGATATGGAAGGGTACATCTCTTTCCCACATTGGGGACATCTTTTCATGATAGGTGTTTTTTGTTCCATTGCTGTGCCGCACACAGGACAGAAACGGCTGTTGCGGTCCCAATGTAGAATCTCTACGGCCTTTCCGGCAATCCGGTATTGTCTTAACGGGATAAAATCATAAGAAGCACGCAGCCCGGTCATCGTGTATTCATCTGATTCTATGACCGGATGATCGATAGCGATGGCTTTACAGGGGTGTCCTTCCAGAATACATATTTCATGTATGTTCGTTTCCGGAGAAATAGAGACCGGAGCTTGCTCGGCACAGGGGATTGAAAATCCGTTATTTGTTTTTTTAAGTAATAACTGGTCTTTGTAGAAAATGATCCACCAGGTAGCTATTAGTTTACTCATCTTTTAAATAACTTTTTTAATTCTTTTTCATTAAACTGTTATTGTTGTGACACGTACATGTTTTTCATGAAAATATTTTTTCATTGCATTCATTTGCAATAAGATCAAGTGAGAAACAAATTTCGGACAAAGGTATAAAAATATGCAATGCGGGTGACAGATCATTTGCTAAATTATACGCATAACGTAATGTTAAATCCCCAAGTATAAAAACTGACCCGAAGTTTCTTCATTTGGTAACTATATACAATCTTACAGTATAACTCTTGTTAAAAGGTTAAATATTTAAA
>CAUEFX010000025.1 GCA_958477465.1 uncultured Bacteroides sp. | reverse complement strand
CCATTATTTGATTTGAAAAAGTTTTTTGGGTGACGCATTCCCGAAGTCGGGAAAAGAATACTAAATGAAAAAAAATCTAAAGTACAAGATCGAACTCTTGTTGTTTTCCCTATTTCTTTTTGTTCCATTCCTTATGCATGCTACAGCGCAGAATGATGTAGCCATAAGTTTGGACCTTTCCAATGTTCCATTAAGTAAAGTCCTGAATGAGATCGGCCGTCAGACTTCATTACGTATTGTTTACAATACCAAAGATGTGAATCCCGACCGTATTGTATCGGTGAAAGCAGACCGTCGGAAATTGACTTCCGTCATGGCGGACCTGCTAAAAAATACAAATGCGACATTTACAGTGAAAGACAATCACTTGGTACTCTATTCTTCTGAAAATACCAGTGCTGTAAAAGAGGTGACCCAGCAAAATAAACGTATTATCAAAGGATTGGTTTCCGATGATTTCGGAGAGCCGCTGATTGGTGTAAGTGTATTGGTGAAAGGAACCACTACAGGAGTCATTACTGATATCGACGGTAATTATTCTATAGAGATTCCTGATAATAACACCATACTCGAGTTCAGCTATATAGGCTACCAAAAAGCAGTGCTATCAGTGGCGGGTACTAACAATTTTAATATTATATTGAAAGAAGACACCCAAGTTCTAAGTGAGGTTGTGGTAACAGCCATGGGAATAACCCGTGAAGCGAAAACCCTGACTTATGCAGCTCAAACCATCAAAAATGATGAAGTAACCCGTATCAAAGAAACGAATTTTATCAATTCGCTTCAAGGAAAGAGTGCCGGTCTTACGATTACCCCCAACAATACCGGTGCTGGTGGCGGAGCCTCCAAAATAGTACTCCGCGGTTCCACTTCCATTCTTGGAACCAATCAACCGTTAATCGTTATTGACGGCGTACCGATGCAAGACGGTATGGGAAGCCAAGTAACAGACGGCATAGCTTATGGGGGTGGACGCAGTGGAGATGATCTTTTATCTACCATTAATCCGGAAGATATTGAAAACATGACCATTCTTAAAGGACCGAATGCTGCTGCACTTTATGGAAGTGCAGCCAATAACGGTGTAATCGTCATTACAACCAAATCGGGGGCTTCCGGTTCTATTAAAGTGGATATTTCCAGTAGTACATCTATTGAGACGATGGCAACATATCCCCAGACCCAACAGATATTCGGTCTTAGCGATAATAACCAATGGGCTGCGTGGGGGCCTGAAATCGGTACACGATCGGCTGATGAGCTGGCATCCGCACCTTACCTGATGAGTTCCGCCCGTAATGCAGCAAAGGATTTCTTTAATTCAGGTGTTACACTAAATAATGGTATAACACTTAGTGGAGGGACAGAAAATTCCCGTACGTATTTCTCCTACAACAATACATATCAAACAGGGCAGATACCAAACAATGATTTTCGCCGTAACAATGTGATGCTTAAAGAAGCATTCTCTTTGTTTGATAAACGTGTTAATATTAGTACAACTCTTAACTGGATACATCAAAAAACGAATAATGCCCCGGTTGTAGGTAAAGCATTAAGTACACTCTACCCTCTGTATCGTACTCCGGCAGATGTTGACATGCGTTATTTTAAACATAATTACAAACATAGCGGCACGATAGCGGATGACATTGTAAGTAATCCGACAAAAGGAAATCCTAAATTAGTAGGACAGCCTGTGCAAACTTGGTACTGGTATGATCAATATCTGAATAACCCATATTGGGTGGCTAATATGTATAACGATGTGTTGAAGCGCGACCGTTTGATGGGGAACATTACTTTGGATGCAAAAATCTGGAAAAATATAAAGTACCAGACGCGTCTTAGTATAGACTATGTACTTCAAAACAATCTGAATGAAGAATATGCCGGAATGAATCGTACAGCTTTTGATTATGTAGGTGGTAAGTATTATTCCAGGGACTCACGTACAAGCGATATTTATAACGACCACATGGTTTCTTACAATGATCGCTTTGATGATAAAATTGATGTTAATGCGGCAGTGGGTACCAGTTTCACTCGGCATTATAGCCGTAATACATCTATAACTACCAATATTGACACTTGTGGTTTACCTAATGCATTCATTCCTCAAAACAGTAAATATAGTCGTCCTACAAATCCGAATGGAAGTGCAACTTCAGCCAATGACAGTTGGAACTATTCTGACTGGAGCACTGCTGTTTTTGCTACAGCTTCTATCGGGCTGTTCGACAGAGTGTACCTTGACGGCAGTTATCGTGTAGACTGGTCACAATCTTTTCAACAATTTACGCAAGGAGGCGGATACAGTTCTTTCGACTACTATTCAGCCGGCATCAATGTTCTTATTGACAAGTTTTTGCCAAAAATGGATTGGCTCAATCAGCTGAAGTGGCGAGGCAGTTGGTCCGTGGTAGGTAATCCGATTCCTAATACTCTTTTCGCTCGGCAGAGTTACGATTTCGGTAATGGAACTGTAAATACCCGTCCTCCATTGTTTGACGACCCCAAACCTGAGACTACGACTTCGTTTGAGACAGGTGTGGATGTATGGATGTTTGATAACAAATTCAATTTCGACATTACGTACTATAATTCTACTCTCCGCAATCAGTTTCTTAATGTCACTACAGCCAATGGTGAGTCCAAACCTGTCAATACAGGAAAAATCCGTAACTATGGCCTCGAGTTTTCTGCGGCTTATCGTTGGAATATCGGTCGTGATTGGCGTTGGCAGACAGGATTCAATATTGCCTGGAATGACAATCGCATATTAGAAACTTATAAAACGGAAAGTGGGGCTCCTTATACGGTACAAATGGGGACCAATGCATTCAAAATCAAATATGTGGAAGGTGGTCGCTATGGAGACATTTATGTCAACTCATTTACCCGTGATGAAAACGGATATATAAAAATCAGTGGAGCTGATGATTATGGAACTGCCGTACCTAAAATGGAATCTGGTGAGTATAAAACGTATGTAGGTAATACAGCTTCTCCCGTTACTCTCGGGTGGAATAATACTTTTTCCTGGAAGAATCTTACATTGTATTTTCTTATTGACGGACGTGTTGGAGGCAAAGTAATGTCCCTAACAGAACCTGACCTTGATTTGTATGGACTTTCAGAACGTTCGGCCCAAGACCGTCTGAATGGTGAACGTGTCACACAAAATGGTAAAGAGTATGTCCTTAAAGAACTCCCCGATGGATCGGGTAATAAAGTTTCTGTTGAGAATTATTATATGACTATTGGCGCTTACCCTATGGAGGATTATGTTTACAATGCTACAAACTTCCGCGTGCGTGACATCTCTTTGAGTTACAACTTTGTCAACTTATTTGGTAAAAATAGAGGAATGACGGCGCAATTTTCCATAAAGAATGCATTTTTCATCTATAAGGATTCACCGGTAGATCCGGATATTTCTGTATCAGCAGCTAACGGCTTCTCAGGTATCGACTGTTATTCATTACCTACTACACGTAGTTATGCATTGACTCTAAAATTTAACTTTTAAACCAAGTATATCTTCTTAAATAAATTATGAAAATGAAAAAAATAATATGTTTGATTGGCCTTATTACCGGATCTTTATTGTCGGCAGGTATACTTATCAGTTGCGGTGATCAGTTTCCTGAAGAATATCCGTGGATGATAGGCAAACAGGAAGAGATGGACAATACCAATGAGGCAGGTGCGGGAGCTACTGACATTACTGTCCTCGAAAAAGAACTCCGGGGGGCTATTCCTTTTATGATTAATTATTCACACGAACCGGGGGGAGATTGGCAAGCTCATGACTATCAATATGCTCGTGCGAATAATATTGATAACTATGCCGGATATTGGACTACCTCAAAAGGAAATTTCACATTTGGAGGACCGTTACCTACTTTGTATTCATATCCAAATGATTATCTGGGTGGTGCGAACAGTAATCAGATCTTTACACAGTCGGTAAATGCCATTTTGCATGCTACTGAACTTGGAAAACCGGAATGGCGTGCTGTTGCCCTGATTATACAAGCGTATGCTGGTCATGAAATTGTCGACTTCTATGGAGCTGCTCCTTTCACGGACTGGCGTAATGTAAAGCGTGTTCCGCCGTTGGCTTATGAGACGGGAGCCGATATTTATGATAAGATCTTCAATGATTTGGATGAGGCTATTGGTATTTTGAAAGAACGGCAACCTTCGCAAACAGAATTAGAAAAAATAGAAAATGTAAATGGTAAGGACATTTCTTATGGAGATTGGCGCCGTTGGGTGAAGTTTGCCAATAGCATTAAACTCCGGATGGCTATGAATATTGTAAAATATGACGCAGCCAAAGCTCAGCAAAGAGCCGAAGAAGCTGTAGCCGATGAGATCGGGGTACTTACTGAATATGACGCCAAGGACATAGCTTACTATCCGGTCGCTGAGGTAGCATGCTGTTTGTGGAGGATTTGTAATGATTGGAATGATCTCCGTTTGAATGCATCATTGGAAAACATTCTGAAGCATTTTGAGAATCCGTTGTTGACAGAATGGTTCGATACAAACCCGTATACTATTAAGGATAAGAATACTGGGATTATGGCTTCGAACGATGTATATGGCATACGTGCCGGTATCGACATGAAGCAGATAAACACCTCGGACAGAAAGAGTGGATATGGACCTTTTGCCGTATTAACCGATAAATATAAATTCATGCATCAGCCCTTCTTGAAACGTGTCGAGTGCTTGTTTCTCCGTGCCGAAGGTGCGCTTAGAGGCTGGTCGATGGGCGGAACCGCAAAAGACTTTTACGAAGCCGGTATCCGTCTGGCGTTTGAGGAAAATGGAATTACCAACCAAAGTGTAATAGATGAATATATCAATCGGACAGAGGTGAAAGATGTGGATTATACAGATCCGTTCAATGGAATTCATAACATCAAGGGTCGTGTAAAAGTGGATGTGAAATGGAATGAAGCGGATATTGATGAATTGAAGTTGGAAAAAATCATCACTCAGAAGTACATCGCTAACTTTCCGATGAGCGGAGAGGCTTGGACCACATTCCGTCGTACAGGGTATCCACGCCTGTTTCCTGTTTATTCCAATGGCGATATGGATGATGTGGATTTGGAACTTCAACTCCGCCGGATACCTTTAGTGAAAACATCCAATAATACGCTTGAGATAACTTCACTTGAAGAAGCGCTTGGTGCACCCAATCTGGGGAGTACACGGGTATTTTGGGATATACCTACCGAACAGCGTGGTGAAAAAAGCCCTGACAACAAATATAATCTGGTAATTCCGGTAAACTTTTAATATCATTTAAAATGAAACTATATAGAAACATAATATTCTTTTTGATAGCTGCTGTCTCATGTATGGGCATATTTGTGGGATGTAATGAGGATGAGACGTTAGAAGGTGCATCTGAGGTCTATATTACCATCAATCCTATGGATATCACATTGAGAATGGGTGATACGGTGACAATCTCAGCGGTAGTTACCAATTTAAGCGGTAATCGTATAGAAACTCCTATAACTTGGACGGTATTAGACGAGAAAGTGGCAAAAGTGCTGGGTGACACGGCGGTTGTCTGCGTGGCAGGTGCACAGGGTAAAGAGACCAAACTAAGAGCAGAACTGGTGAACGGCAAGTACGCTCTTACTTCTATTATCATCACTACAAATCTTCCGGATGGGATTACTCCGATAAATGAAAGCGGAGCTGTTATTTCTTCAAGGAATAGCTATAATATTGTACATGATTCAGTCTTATTTGCTGTTTCCCCAAAAGAACTGTTGGAGGATTTTGAACCTCAGTATACAATTGAAGGATTTGAAGCTTTCAGAATTCCGATGACTGTATATAAAGACAAAGGACTGGTAGCGGTACATTATTCTGCACCACGTGCAGCCAGGGAAGGAAAGATTACAGTTTCCATTGGCGATGGATCTTCCGCAAAAACAGCAAGTTGTACAGTGATATCGGCACCGAAACTTCTAGCGACTTTCTATGGTGAAAAATTTTCTGAGATGACTTATTTGGAAACCAGACCGGACAGGAGTGTTTTGCCACAATGGTTTGCTTACATGAATGAGTCGAGTATGGACATCAATTCGGAAATGACCGTACGGGTGGCCATCAATACAGAAAGCGGTGCCATTGAAGACATCGAAGCGGCTTATGGCTCATATCGCTGGGAGACAATATCCGGCAGTGCAGTCGTCGTATCCGAAAAATATGAGGAATTTGTCGAGAATCAGGGATTTGATGCTGTATTGACAGTACAGGCTGGCATTGAAGAAGGCGAGGCGGAATTCCATTGTATAACTCCGGATACCGTGCTTGTTGCGATATTCAGTGTTCAGGATTACAAGAACCGCTATCCAGTAAAAGAAATAATCGTGAGCCATGAAACTGTAAAGATACCTGTAGGCGGCTTTATCATGCTCACAACGGGAGTTGATCCGATAACTTCTTATGCTTACCACAAACCGGTAATCGTGGCGGAAGATCCCAATATCATAGAAGTTGGTAAATATGATGGAAATTTGATAATCCTTAAAGGTTTAGAGATCGGTGAGACCAAGCTTATATTGACATCCAATGACAAACAGCTCGAAATACCGGTAACGATTACCGAGGGTATCAAAAGTGTACTGTGGAAAGAAGGCAATCAACGTGTTATGTTTGTCGGTCAATCTGTACAGTGGGGAATCAATGCAAGGACTACTTCAGACGGTATGAACCCTTATGAGGTAAACTGGATATCGTCCGACACTTCAATCCTTTACGCTGTACAAGCCGGAAAGGATAATACCAAAGGTATAATTACCGCTGTGGCACTGGGAACTGCCACGATTCAGGCAGAAGTAGCCGGTATCAAGTCTGATGGAGCTGACGTTAGGGTTATTGATTTACCGCAGGACCAGATATATACATCTTCTGATACAGACCATGAGAATACAATTGTAATACCTTCCGAAAGTGGAAAAGATATTATGGTATATGTCACTCGGAAATCCGGACAGAAACTTGTCATCACATTGACCGATGCATATTCCGGTGGTAGCTATGACGGTACTTATCAGGTTAGTAGCTATCCGGCAAGTATCAATATTGATGAAGCGGAAGCACCTGTCACCTCTGGATATGTGACTATAGCTTCTGATAATGAGGGGAACGCATTGATCTCGTTTGATCTTACAGTTTCAGTAACTACCGATAAAATGTTCACGTTAAAAGCGGATAACGTTTTGGGACTTCAATAACATGTCGGTAAGAGGTTTGAGACTCTCAGCTTCAAATCTCTTGTCTCAAGAAGATTATCTCCAATAAACAATTCGTGAATTATATAAATAATTTTTTAACTTAAAAAAACGTTCCATGAAAAGAAAATTACTTTTACTTTCCGGAATTGCAGTCTTTTCTCTTTCTGCCAATGCGCAAGAATTGAAAGAAGGCTACATGGTATGGCCCAGCAGTGAAGGTCTGGCCGGTTATGTGACTGAATGGACTCCAGGTACTCCTTTGTTTGAAGACGAGAATTTTTACATCTCCCGTGTGAAACCGAAAGAGCGCTTCCGTAATGCTGCAACCCAGGTTAATGAAACATTAAATGAGGGTAATGATAAAAAACTTGTTTTTTGGGTTCCCGCAGGCAATGCCACTGGAAGTAATCCGAATGTACGTCCCAATGGTGTGTTCGATGGCGAGGTATTCAGCACATGGTCTTATGTAAACCATTATGGAAATTGGACTTCGCCTCACGGATGGATTCCAGGTGGATTTGCCGATGTTGCCCACAAAAATGGTGTGGCCGTGTCTGGTGTTGCAAGTATTCCTTATGGTAGTATTACCGCAGGATGGTCTAAAGCTTTAAATGATCAAGCGGCCCTTGATAAAGAAAAATTGGCAAAATTTCTTCATTATCATGGAGTGGATGGCTTAGGTTACAATTCAGAATTCTCCGGAGGATCTAAAGCGACCCTATTGGCACTTCGTGAACAACATGAATTCATTCACAAATACCTCACTGATAAAGGTAATAGTGTAGCTGAAAATATGTGGTATGACGGTACCAATGATAATGCCAACATATCTTTTGATACTGGTATCGGCAGTCACAATAAAGAAACATTTGGAGACGGCGAACATATACGTACCTCACTTTTCTTTAATTATAATTGGTGGAGGGCAAACGTGCTAAGTTCCCTTTCCAACTTTCAGGAGATTGCTCCTGGACGTGATCCGTTCGATATTTATGCAGGCTTTAATATGCAGGGAGGAGACCCTTCTACATGGACTACCCTTGCTGATTATCCGATGTCTATCGGATTGTGGGGAGCACACGAACGTAATATGCTTTGGGCAGGTCGCTCCAAACAGGGTAGTTCGGACCTAGCTAAACAGACGACTTATCAAAATGTTCTTGAAATGTTTTTTACTAATGGAAACCGTAATCCGATAAAAACAATAGATATCTATGATGCCGCCAATCACTTCCCCAATGAGAAGTGGTTTGGTATGTCAGCATATATGTCTGCACGTAGTTCTTTGAGTTGGGATCTGTCTGAAGAGCCATTTATAACATTCTTCAATTTAGGTAACGGCCGCTTCTTCAATTGGAAAGGTGAACGTCAGAATAACAATGAATGGTATAATATAGGTGTACAGGATTATCTTCCGACATGGCGTTATTGGTTTGCATCCTCATTCCTGGGTAGAGAAACTGCTGATGTACAGGTTGATGGGTTAGATGCTCAGTTTACATGGGATGATGCTTATGTAGGTGGTTCTTGCCTTCGTATTTTCGGTACGACAATTGACGAATACCTGCATCTTTTCAAAACTGACTTCACATTAAAAACGAATGATGTGATTACAGTACGTTATAAATTGGTAAATGGTAAGTCTGATATAAACCTTATTTTATCTGCAAAAGGTACTGAAACTACAATTCTGCGTGAAAACAACCTTGCCGTAGTAACAACTTCAGAAATCGCGGATGACGAGGTTTGGGTTGAAAAGACATTCAAAGTCAGCGGTCTTCTCACCACACTCAGCAATAAAGAGATCGCGATGATTGGTTTGCACTTCAAGAATACACAGGATCTTGAACTTTATCTTGGAGAATTTTCCATTACTCGCGGTACAACTTCTACTCCTGTCGCTCCTGAAATTACAGTAGCAAAAGCTGTTGGTTGCCATCATAAAGGAGTTGATGCCAAAGTGATTTTTAATATGCCTAACAATAAGGAAGTTGGAACTCCTGTTTACAATCTTGATGTGGACGCCTCAATGTTTAAACTTTATGCGCAGCAAGAAGGTGGCGAACCCGTATTCATGGGTATCACCACTTCTTGGGCAGGTATGTATTACTCTATTCCTATTGATGCAGATAAAGCACAACGGATACGTCTTGGTGTTGCCGCTGTTTCAGTAGACACAAATTCAGATTCCGATATTAAATGGAGTGACTATATAGAGGATTTTGGTGAGTATTCTACTATCAATGATATTCAGATTGACAAAACGACGATTAAACCGGAGGAGGATTTTGAGATTTCTTATGTAGATTCACGGCATAATCTGGCAGGTTGGAAACTTTACAATGCCGAGGGTGAAGTTGTGAAAGAGGCAAACAACACCATTAAATTCTCTGTTCCGGAAGGTATCAAAGAAATCGGTGCTTATGATCTCGAAATTACAGAATCCGACACTACTCGCCGTTTCAACTCTTATGTACAGATCACGGCTTGGAGTGTAGGTGCTTTGCCACAGATCAAGACTCTTACAATTGACGGAGAAACAGTGCTGGAGGGAGCATCACCTGTAAAGATTGAAACAGGAAAAGTGTTGACCTTAGGCTACACTGGCAGGGAAGCAGACGGTGAGGCATCACGTGGAGTTGAAATAGACGAAGGTTGGATAGGTGGTCAGGTTGCACCTTTAGGCATTGCCTCTTATAAGACATTCTCAGTCTCTTCATGGATACTATTCAATTCTTTGCCCGGTAGTACGGCATTCTTCAGTATTGAAAACCGTGCCAGCACTTGGCCTGTAAATAACTGGGGATGGTTCTGGTCAAATATTAATTCGAAAGGAACATTTGACTCTTATACATTCCGCAGTGCCACTGAGGGCGGATCTACCGAACTTAAGTATACTTTTCCGGAAGCTGTTATTGTGCCTAATGCTTGGAATCACGTTGCATTAACATTCGAATACAACGAGAATAGCCAATTCCGTTCTAAACTTTATGTTAACGGTATTCTTCAGAAATCAACATGGGCATTTGGTGCAGTAACAGGAACTACAGAAGACTGGTGCTCGATACGTTTTGCTCTTCCAAATGATTACTGGTATGGCTTTGGAGGCGGCCGTGGCGAAGGTGCTACTTTTAACAATGGTATAGTAGATGAATTACAGATTTGGGATGGAGCCATGACTAAGGAAGATGTACAAAAGTCAATGGCCGGCCTTGACGCAAATAATCTTCCTGCCAATGTATTGGCATATTGGGGCTTTGATACGGATGCAGACGAAAATCATTTCTTTACCGCAATGGGTACTAAACCGGCGGCAAAGGTATGCGCATTTAAAATTGTAGCAGGGATAAATGAAGGTTCCGGAACTCAGACTCCTCAATTCCCACTTTATACTTCCGGTACTCCATTCATAGAAGGATCTACTTATATGATAGAGACACTACCTACATGGACTGCCAAACGTGCTGTAATCAGTGAAGCTGCCGGTAATTCCACTGCTGGTACTGCGAAATTATCCTATGCCAAGCCTGATGACCGTATTGTAACTTTAACACTTGCAAACACGTTAGGTTCGGATTCTAAAGATTATCCTGTGTTTTCTATCAAAACGACAGGCGTTGAAAATATGAATGAGGCTGGTGAACTGCGCACGTACACTGTGGAAGACCTTCTCTTTGTGGAATTTGCAGAAGACGGTAACTATCAGGTTTCTGTATACACAGTATCAGGTGTGCTTGCTGCTCAAAAGGCAGAAACTCTTCATGCAGGTCAAAACATGAGTATTACCATCGGAACTAGCGGAATTTACCTGGTGAAAGTGATGAAAGACGGTAAAGAGGTTCGTACCATCAAGATTCTTAAGAAATGATCTGAGAGATAGGTAAACAGATATTTGTTTATAATGAAAAAGAAGCTGCAAAGGCTTCTGATAAACCAAACAAATAAACACTCACAAATTAAGTAGGAGGGAAACGAAATGTTTTTCCTCCTACTTTCATTTTCGACCTCTCACACTATACACCTATGAACGCATCTGTAAAATTCATATCGTTGCCATTTCATACAAGCACTGATTGGTTTTCGTAGCCAACTCTAAGAATCCCCCCAGTTGAAGTTACTACCATCAAAAAACAAAATATCGTGATAGCACTCTTCTCAACAACCAAAAATCCCCCAATGCCTCTTTAAAATTCCGCCACCCATAAGCTAAATTAATAGAAATCGACTATCTTTGCGCCCCGAATTGGTTTCGAATAGACATTTCGGCTATTCGGATTAAAAGGGAATCGGGCGAAAATCCCGGACAGTCCCGCTGCTGTGAAACTCTGCTAATATCTTGAAAACAAACCTTTGCCACTGGTCATTTTTATAAAGCCGGGAAGGCTTCAAGACAAGGAGTCAGTCAGAAGACCTGCCATTCATCAAAGGCTGTTTTTACTCGTGGGATTAGGGAAGCAGCGCGATAGAAGACGAATCCAATGAAAGAACCGATGAAAGAGATGCCTGTAAGCATGGGTATGTCTATGTTGTGGTACAATCAATTAGGGTTCTGTGACTGATGCATTAAAGTAAATTTGTTATTATATTATGGAACTTCTCAGAAACCTTTTCGAAGGATACCCCAATCTTTGGGGTGGCGGAGTGGCACACTCCGTGCTTATCTTATCGTTGGTTATTGCCTTCGGTATCATATTGGCTAAAATAAAGATAGCCGGAATTTCACTGGGTGTCACATGGATACTCTTTGTCGGTATTGTATTCGGGCATTTCAACCTGAACTTAGACGAACATCTGCTGCATTTCCTAAAAGAATTCGGACTAATACTGTTCGTTTACTCCATCGGTTTGCAAGTAGGACCCGGTTTCTTCTCCGCCTTTAAAAAAGGAGGATTCACGCTGAACATGCTCGCCATGACAACCATCTTTCTGAGTGTTGCCGTAGCCGTTATTCTGCACTTCACCACAGGTATCCCCATCACAACCATGGTCGGAATTCTTTCCGGTGCCGTTACCAACACCCCGGGATTGGGTGCAGCCCAACAGGCCAACAGCGACCTGAACGGTATCGACGCACCAGAAATAGCAATGGGATATGCCGTAGCCTATCCGCTCGGTGTGGTAGGCGCTATCCTTTCATTACTTGCCTTGAAATATATTTTGAATATCAATACACCCAAAGAAGAGGCTGATGCGGAAAAGGGATTAGGCCATCTGCAGGAACTGACAGTACGCCCCGTCACCTTAGTTGTAAAGAATGAAGCGGTAAACGGGAAGACTATTAAAGAAATACGCCCGTTGGTAAACCGGAATTTTGTAATTTCACGTATACGCTACCATGAAGGAAGCCAAGAAACGGAATTGGTTAATTCGGCTACTGTCCTGCATTTGGAAGATGAGATTTTAATTATCTCCAATCCGATAGATATTGAAGCCATTACGGTTTTCTTCGGCAAACAAGTGGAAGTGGAATGGGAACAGGTCAGCAAGAATCTGATTTCAAGACGTATTCTGATCACCAAACCCGAGCTGAATGGAAAAACATTGTCACAACTGAAGATCAGAAATAATTTCGGTGCCAATATCACTCGTATCAATCGGTCGGGAGTAGACCTCGTAGCTGCTCCGAGCCTGCAATTGCAGATGGGCGACCGTGTAACGGTAGTCGGTAGCGAACTGGCTGTAGGACATGCCGAAAAAGTTCTGGGAAACTCAATGAAACGACTGAATCACCCCAATCTTATTCCGATATTCATAGGCATCGCTTTGGGATGTATCTTAGGAAGCATTCCATTCATGTTTCCGGGTATTCCTCAACCGGTCAAACTGGGACTTGCAGGAGGCCCGCTCATCGTATCGATTCTTATCAGCCATTTCGGTCCGCGCTACAAAATGATTACTTATACCACCATGAGTGCCAATCTGATGGTGAGAGAAATAGGTATTTCGCTCTTTCTTGCCTGTGTGGGATTGGGAGCCGGTAAAGGATTCATAGAAACCATCGTGAACGAGGGTGGTTATGTCTGGATCGGTTATGGTGTCCTTATCACTGTCATCCCATTATTGATAACCGGGCTTATCGGGCGTTATGGCTGCAAATTGAACTACTATACGCTCATTGGAGTATTGTCCGGATCCAATACCAATCCCCCGGCTCTTGCTTACTCGAATGAGTTGACTTCTTGTGATGCTCCCGCCGTAGGTTATGCCACCGTATATCCGCTGGCCATGTTCCTACGCGTGCTTACAGCGCAATTACTGATACTTACATTGTCATAGACACGGTGTTGCAAATACCTTTCGGATAATAAGAGACACCACTTTGTATAACCGTAAACGGGGAAGGGCAGATACAGTAGTTTTTGCCGCTTCCCCGTTGTAATTTAAAGATTATCACGTATCTTTGCAGAATCAAATAAATACAAATATGGCTATTACAATCAAAAAAGTATCTGGAAAAAAAGAACTAAAGAAGTTTATCCGTTTCAATTTCAAGATGTATAAGGGCAACCCTTATTCTGTCCCTGATCTTTATGACGATATGCTTAATACGTTCAACAAAAAGAAAAATGCTGCGTTTGAGTTTTGTGAGGCCGAATACTTCCTGGCTTATAAAAATGATGAATTGGTGGGCCGTGTGGCAGCCATTATCAACCATAGGGCCAATGAGAAATGGAATAAAAAAGATGTGCGTTTCGGCTGGATAGATTTCATTGACGACATAGAAGTTTCTTCTGCATTGCTGAAAGCTGTGGAAGAGTGGGGCAAAGCCAAGGGCATGACAGACATTCAAGGGCCGCTGGGATTTACCGACTTCGATGCAGAAGGCATGCTGATAGAAGGATTTGACCAGCTCAGCACAATGGCGACAATCTACAACTATCCCTATTATCCGCAACACATGGAGAAACTGGGATATGAGAAAGATGCCGACTGGGTGGAATATAAAATCTATATACCGGATGCGATACCGGAAAAGCACAAACGTATCTCCGATCTTATCCAACGGAAATATAATCTGAAAATAAAAAAATACACCTCTGCCAAAAAAATTGCCGCAGACTATGGGCAGGCTATTTTTGAATTGATGAATGAAGCCTACAGCCCACTGTACGGTTACTCTCCACTGTCGCAACGCCAGATAGATCAATACGTCAAAATGTATCTGCCGATCGTCGACCTGCGCATGGTAACCCTTATCACGGATGCCGATGACAAACTGATTGCAGTGGGTATCTCGATGCCTTCACTGTCAGAGGCTCTGCAAAAATCACATGGCCGTCTGTTGCCCTTTGGATGGTATTATCTCCTGAAAGCTCTGTTCATGAAACGACGGGCCAAAATCCTCGATCTGCTGCTTGTGGCCGTGAAGCCGGAATACCAGAATAAAGGTGTTAACGCTTTGTTATTTTCCGATTTAATTCCGGTTTATCAGAAATTAGGTTTTATATTTGCAGAAAGCAATCCGGAACTGGAAGAGAACGGAAAAGTTCAGGCCCAATGGGAATACTTCAAAACCGAACAACATAAACGTCGCCGTGCGTTTACAAAAAAGATAGAATAATGGACAATGTGCCAATATGCTGATGTACCGATTCCCGGACCGGTACTTTAGCATAGCGTAGTGGTATGCGTAGCCAATTGGCACATTGGCATATTGGCACATTAAAAAATTATTGTTTATGGAAGAAAACGAGCTGATACCTTTAGATAGCAATCCCGTAGAATACACAGATGACAACATCCGCCATCTGAACGACATGGAACACGTACGTACACGCCCCGGTATGTATATCGGAAAACTTGGCGACGGTACACATGCCGAAGACGGAATTTATGTCCTTTTGAAAGAAGTGTTGGATAATAGTATCGATGAGTTCAAAATGCAAGCCGGCAAGAAAATAGAAATCATTGTTGAAGAAAACCTGCGTGTCAGCGTACGGGATTACGGACGAGGCATCCCGCAGGGAAAGCTGATAGAAGCCGTCAGCGTTTTGAATACCGGTGGTAAATATGACAGCAAAGCATTCAAAAAGAGTGTCGGCTTGAACGGTGTAGGTGTAAAAGCTGTCAATGCATTAAGCTCGCGTTTCGAAGTACGCAGTTACCGCGACGGAAAAGTCCGCATTGCCACTTTCTCAAAAGGCAATCTGCTTACAGACGAGACACTGGATACGGAAGAAGAAAACGGTACATACATTTTCTTCGAACCGGATGATACCCTATTCCTGAACTACAGCTTCCGTCCTGAGTTTATCGAGACGATGCTGCGCAATTATACCTATCTCAATACCGGTCTGGCAATCATCTATAACGGGCAACGGATTGTATCCAGAAACGGATTGGTCGATCTGCTGAATGACAACATGACTGCTACCGGGCTTTATCCTATCATACACCTGAAAGGAGAAGATATCGAGATCGCCTTCACGCATACCAGCCAGTATGGCGAAGAGTATTATTCATTTGTCAACGGACAGCACACGACACAGGGAGGTACCCATCAAAGTGCTTTCAAAGAACACATTGCCCGCACAATCAAAGAGTTCTATAACAAGAATCAGGATTATACAGATATCCGTAACGGACTGGTAGCCGCCATTGCCGTCAATGTCGAGGAGCCGATGTTCGAAAGCCAGACAAAGATCAAACTGGGCTCCACCAACATGTCACCCGGTGGCATCACTGTAAACAAATTCATCGGCGATTTCGTCAAACAGGAAGTGGACAACTTCTTGCACAAGCATGCTGACGTGGCAGAAATCATGCTGCAGAAGATACAAGACTCTGAAAAAGAACGTAAAGCCATTGCCGGCGTAACCAAGTTGGCACGTGAACGCGCTAAAAAGGCCAACCTGCACAACCGGAAACTCCGCGATTGCCGCATTCATCTGAACGATCCTAAGGGCAAGGGTATCGAAGAAGATTCATGCATATTCATCACCGAGGGAGATTCTGCCAGCGGCTCTATCACCAAAAGCCGTGATGTCAACACGCAGGCAGTGTTCAGTCTGCGCGGTAAACCGCTAAATTCATTCGGGCTGACCAAAAAGGTGGTGTACGAGAATGAAGAATTCAACCTGCTTCAAGCTGCATTGAATATTGAAGACGGCATTGAAGGGTTGCGCTACAACAAGGTTATCGTAGCCACAGATGCCGATGTGGACGGTATGCATATCCGCCTGTTGCTTATCACTTTCTTTCTTCAGTTTTTTCCCGATCTGATTAAAAAAGGGCATGTCTATATCCTGCAAACACCGCTGTTCCGTGTGCGCAATAAGAAAAAGACCCTCTATTGCTACAGCGATGAAGAGCGCCAAAAGGCAATCAAGGAACTGAGCCCCAATCCGGAAATCACCCGATTCAAAGGTCTGGGAGAGATCTCTCCGGATGAGTTCAAGCACTTTATAGGAAAAGATATGCGTCTGGAGCAAGTATCATTGCGCAAGACCGACCTTGTAAAAGAACTGCTCGAATTCTATATGGGTAAAAATACCATGGAACGGCAAAACTTTATTATAGAAAATCTGGTTATAGAAGAGGACATAGCATAAAACAGGAATGAGAAGAGCTATTTTTCCGGGCACGTTCGACCCGTTTACCATCGGACATTATTCGGTAGTGACCCGTGCCTTGACTTTTATGGATGAGGTGATAATCGGAATCGGTATCAATGAGAATAAAAACACGTACTTCCCGATAGAGAAGCGTGTGGAAATGATTCGGGATTTTTATCAGAACGAGCCGCGGATAAAGGTAATGTCGTATGATTGCCTGACCATCGACTTTGCTCGGCAAGTAGGCGCACAATTCATCGTTCGCGGCATACGTACGGTAAAGGATTTCGAATATGAAGAGACCATTGCAGACATCAACCGTAAACTTGCCGGAATCGAGACCATATTACTGTTCACCGAACCGGAACTTACTTGTGTCAGTTCTACCATCGTGCGTGAGCTTCTTAGCTACAATAAAGATATCAGCATGTTTGTTCCGGAGGGGATGGAGATCGGATGATAAAGGATAGTGATAAGGGGTGAGTAATGGGTAATTGATGAGAATTTAGCAATTATATAGTGATTAGGGATTAGCAAATCAAATGATGAAACGAATCTATATTTTCTTAGCTTGCTTGTGGGCTGTTACATCACAGGCACAGAATTTCGGCTCTCCCGCCATGCGTAAGTTGCAAATGGCCGAATTCGCTATCGCCAACTTATATGTAGACAAAGTAGACGAAGATAAACTGGTAGAAGAGGCCATCATCAAAATGCTGGCGCAACTCGATCCGCACTCCACTTATTCGGATGCGGAAGAAGTGAAAAAGATGAATGAACCTCTACAGGGTAACTTTGAAGGTATCGGCGTTCAGTTTCAGATGATTGAAGACACTCTGCTGGTTGTGCAACCCGTCAGCAACGGCCCCTCCGAAAAAGTAGGCATCCTTGCCGGCGACCGTATTATTGCTGTCAATGATACCGCCATTGCCGGAGTGAAGATGAGCACGGAAGACATCATGGGCCGCCTTCGTGGTCCGAAAGGTTCCAAGGTAAACCTGACTATCCTTCGGCGGGAAGTGAACGAGCCGTTGCTTTTCACGGTGAAGCGCGATAAAATCCCCATTTTCAGTCTGGATGCCGCATACATGATCGAGCCTAAAACGGGCTATATCCGTATCAACCGTTTTGGAGCGACCACCGCTGATGAATTTCTAAAAGCGATGAAAGAGTTGCAGGGCAAAGGCATGAAAGACCTCATCCTCGATCTTCAGGGCAATGGAGGAGGGTATCTGAACGCAGCCATCGACCTTGCCAATGAATTCCTCGGAGAAAAAGAACTGATTGTGTATACCGAAGGGAGGACGGCGCAACGCAGTGAATTCTTTGCAAAAGGTACGGGAAATTTCCGTAAAGGACGTTTGGTCGTACTGGTAGACGAATATTCCGCTTCGGCCAGTGAGATTGTGACCGGGGCCATTCAAGACTGGGACAGAGGCGTAGTGGTAGGACGGCGCTCTTTCGGAAAGGGCTTGGTTCAACGCCCTATCGACCTGCCCGACGGTTCGATGATTCGATTGACTATCGCACGGTATTATACTCCCGCGGGCCGTTGCATTCAAAAGCCCTATGACAGTACGGCTGACACCAAATTGTCGGGTAGAAACAGTGACAGTGAAAATAATCAGAAAAAATACAATCAGGACTTGATAGACCGTTTTAACCGGGGCGAATTGATGAATGC
This sequence comes from uncultured Bacteroides sp., assembly GCA_958477465.1. Lineage (GTDB taxonomy): Bacteria > Bacteroidota > Bacteroidia > Bacteroidales > Bacteroidaceae > Bacteroides. Next base: position 33,636 of record CAUEFX010000025.1, on the reverse strand, counting down.
GGACAGTATCCACTTCCCGGATTCACTAAAATGCCAGACTAAGAAATTGGGACGTACCGTTTACGGTGGCGGCGGTATCATGCCCGACTGTTTTGTGCCGATCGATACCACTCTGTATACGGATTATCACCGTAATCTCGTAGCCAAAGGGGTGATAATCAAACTGACCATGAAATACATCGAAAAACATCGGAAAGAATTGTCGGGTAAGTACAAAAAGTTTGAAACGTTCAATGAGAAATTCGAAGTAGACGATGAACTGCTGAAAATGATGCGTGAGATGGCAGAACAGGAAAAAATCGAATTCAACGAAGAACAATACAATAAGGCTCTGCCTCTTATCAAGACTCAATTGAAAGCACTAATCGCCCGTGATTTATGGGATATGAACGAGTATTTCCAGGTAATGAACAAAACGAACAAAAGTGTAGAACGGGCACTGGAAATATTAAATTCAAAGGAGTATGAGCAAATGCTGAAATAGATGAGGAATACATATCCGAACTCCCCCTCCTCCTACAGAATGAGGGCGTGTCAAAAATGGAGGGGAAACCGGAACCGGAATTTAATAGGTAAAAGCGACCTGTTTCTTCTCTCCGAACAACCAGCTGTTCAACCAACGGTTGACATAAATATTGACGACCGCACAACCGGCACCGATGGCTGCCCCGGCAATCACATCCGAAGGATAATGTACCCCCTCGTTCATACGGGAGAAGCCTACCGAACAGGCCCAAACGGCCGAAGGGGCAATCACATACCATTTGGGATATTTAATGCTCAGTGAAGTAGCCAATGAAAAAGCCGCTGCCGTATGGCCGGATGGAAACGAAGGGCTGCTTTCCGTGCTATACGGATATACCCGCTCGGGGTATCGGTCGTACGGCCGTTCACGGTCAACCATGTATTTCATGCCATAAGTCAGCACGACTGCTTCCGCTACGCTTGTGCCGATATATACGGCATCTTTCAGCAACTCCTTGTCTTTTCCTATACCGGCATAAATCGCCATGGCAACAGGTACTCCCACCGAAACATAGGGAGCCGAACGGGAAAATGCTTTACTATAATTCCGCACGAACTTTCCGTCCATCCCATTTATTTTATGCAACGTATTTATGTCCCAGTTTTGTGCCTGGATTCCCATAGTACAGAACAGTGTAACACATGCAAACACTAATTTCCTCATCATCATTTTCATTTGTTAGACCGAACAAAGATATGGCAAAAATATTGAGTTTTCATAAAAAATATTATATCTTTGTTGCCTTACAATCATAGCTTCCCACTTTAATTCATGATAAAAAACAGTTATTGTAAAAGATTTACCGACTGTGCACAATGTCCCAAAGCGGCTCAAGGTACATTTGTCTATAGGGACTTTCCCAGAGGACAACACTTTCCTGCCGACAAGTGCACACAAAACTGCATACTGTTTATGATAAAAGGAGAGCTCCTCGTAAATAGTCAGGAATACCCCGGAACCAGCTTACATGAGGGGGAGTTTATCCTTCAGGCCATCGGTTCTAAAATAGAGTTGCTGGCATTGACAGACGTGGAATACATTGTATATTGGTTCAATGAATTGCCGCAAATATGTGAAAGCTATTACCGCGAAATCTTAAGTTCTTCTGAAGTTCCGTTAACCTATACTCCCTTGGTGATGAACAGCCGCCTCGAACGGTTCTTGACGGAGTTGGGAGAATACTTGACAGAGGGCATCTCATGCGGACCGTTTATCGAACTGAAAAGGCAGGAGCTCGCATTCCTGCTCACCTGCTACTACCCGCGTCCCCAGCTAAGCAGCTTTTTCTATCCCATCAGTACGTATACCGAAAGTTTCCAGTACTTCATCATGCAGAATTACAATAAGGTAAAGAATGTGGAGGAATTTGCCCATTTGGGAGGATATACCGTTACTACTTTCCGGCGTCTGTTCAGAAACATGTATGGGGTACCGGTGTACGAATGGATACTCGACAAGAAACGTGAGGGAATCCTTGATGATCTGCAGCATACCAAAGAACGGATTACCGACATCAGCAAACGCTACGGATTCGATTCTTTGTCACATTTTGCTCATTTCTGTAAAGCCTCTTTCGGCGATTCTCCCCGTGCTCTGAGGTCACGGGCTGCCAAAGGGGAAAATATTGGTAAGAAATAATACCTCTTTTCATTAAAGAATTATTTCTTTAATTCTTTGGTTAATCAATGTATTTCCTGTACTTTTGCACGTAGAGAAATAGGCATGTATAAAAGAAATTATAGTTCTAACAATTAAATAATTTAAAATCAATCATTTATGTGGTTAAGTAATTCATCTGTAGGAAGGAAAGTGGTGATGAGCGTTACAGGTATCGCCCTTGTCCTGTTTCTGACGTTTCACATGGCGATGAACCTTGTTGCGATCATCTCGACTGAGGGTTACAACTTGGTTTGTGAGTTCCTGGGAGCAAAGTGGTACGCATTGGTGGCTACTTTAGGACTGGCTGCCCTCTTCGTGATTCACATCATCTATGCCTTCTGGCTGACGATTCAGAATCGTGCGGCACGCGGCAGCGAACGCTATGCCGTAGTAGATAAACCCAAAAAGGTGGAATGGGCTTCACAAAACATGCTTGTTCTGGGTATTATCGTGATTTTGGGGTTAGGCCTTCACCTGTTCAACTTCTGGGCTAAAATGCAGCTCCCCGAACTGATGCACAACATGGGTGCGGTAGTAGATACTACTAATGCCGCCAACGGTGTTTATCACATCCACGAAACTTTCCGTAATCCGGTGTACGTAGTGCTTTATCTTATCTGGCTGGCCGCTCTCTGGTTCCACCTGACTCACGGTTTCTGGAGCTCTATGCAGTCACTGGGCTGGAACAACAAGATTTGGATCAATCGTTGGAAATGCATCTCTAACATCTATTCAACAATCGTTGTCATCTGCTTTGCTTTGGTAGTAGTCGTATTCTACGCTCAATCGCTATGCGGCGCTTCTTGCTAAATTTTAAATTTGTAAATGATTAAATCGTAAATAGCATTATGACTCAAATAGATTCTAAAATTCCTGAAGGCCAGTTAGCCGAAAAATGGAGTAACTATAAAGCTCACCAAAAACTTGTTAATCCTGCCAACAAACGTCGTCTCGACATCATCGTTGTAGGAACCGGACTTGCCGGCGCATCAGCAGCCGCTTCTCTGGGTGAAATGGGATTCAGAGTATTCAACTTCTGTATCCAGGATTCTCCACGCCGTGCTCACTCCATTGCAGCACAGGGTGGTATCAACGCAGCTAAGAATTATCAAAACGACGGCGACTCTGTATACCGTCTTTTCTACGATACAATCAAAGGTGGTGACTACCGTGCACGTGAAGCCAACGTTTACCGTCTGGCAGAAGTGTCCAACGCCATCATCGACCAATGTGTAGCTCAGGGTGTTCCTTTTGCCCGTGACTACGGTGGCACACTCGACAACCGTTCTTTCGGTGGTGCACAGGTTTCACGTACATTCTATGCCCGCGGTCAAACCGGACAGCAGCTGTTGCTGGGCGCTTATTCAGCATTGAGCCGTCAGGTACAGAAAGGTACTGTAAAATTGTTCACCCGTTATGAAATGCTCGACCTTGTTATAATAGAAGGACGTGCCCGCGGTATTATTGCCCGTAACCTCGTAACCGGTGAAATCGAACGTTTCGCTGCTCATGCCGTAGTTATCGGTACTGGCGGTTACGGAAATACTTTCTTCCTTTCAACCAATGCGATGGGGTCCAATGGTTCCGTTGCCATCCAGTGCTACAAGAAAGGCGCTTATTTTGCTAACCCTTGCTTTGCGCAGATTCACCCGACCTGTATCCCTGTTCACGGTGACAAGCAGTCTAAGCTGACGCTGATGTCTGAATCTCTCCGTAACGACGGTCGTATCTGGGTTCCGAAAAAAATCGAAGATGCCAAAGCATTGCAGGCAGGAACTAAAAAGCCGAACGATATACCCGATGAAGACCGTGACTTCTACTTGGAACGCCGTTATCCGGCATTCGGTAACCTCGTTCCTCGTGACGTGGCATCACGTGCTGCCAAAGAACGTTGCGATGCAGGTTTCGGTGTAAACAGTACCGGTCTGGCCGTTTTCCTTGATTTCAAATACGCCATCGACCGTCTGGGTGAAGACGTGGTTCGCGCCCGTTATGGTAACCTCTTCGATATGTATGAAGAGATCACAGACGAGAATCCATATAAAACTCCGATGATGATATTCCCGGCTATCCACTACACGATGGGTGGTATCTGGGTAGACTATGAATTGATGGCTTCCATCCCGGGTCTGTTTGCTATCGGTGAAGCCAACTTCTCCGATCACGGAGCCAACCGTTTGGGTGCATCTGCATTGATGCAGGGTCTGGCCGACGGATATTTCGTATTGCCATACACTATCCAAAACTATCTGGCCGATCAAATCCAGGTTCCGCGTTTCTCTACCGACCTTCCGGAATTCGTTGCAGCCGAAAAAGCTGTTAAGGATAAGATTCAGAAAATCAAAGCCGTTAACGGTAAACATTCTGTTGACTCCATCCACAAGAAACTGGGTCACATCATGTGGGACTTTGTAGGTATGGCTCGTACTAAAGAGTCTTTGCAGAAAGCTCTGCAAGGTATCCAGGAAGTGAAAAAAGACTTCTGGAGCAACGTACGTATACCGGGTGATGTAAACGAACTGAACGTAGAACTTGAAAAGGCTCTCCGTCTGGTCGACTTTATCGAAATTGGTGCGTTGATGGCTCGCGATGCCCTGAACCGTGAAGAATCTTGCGGTGGTCACTTCCGTACCGAATATCAGACTCCGGAAGGTGAAGCTCTGCGTGACGATAAGAACTTCTCTTACGTAGCTTGCTGGAAATATACCGGCGAGGATTCAGAACCGGAATTGATCAAAGAAGATTTGAACTATCAGTTCGTGAAAGTTCAGACCCGTAACTACAAATCTTAATCGGCTAATCAATTAAAGGAAAACAAAAATGGATAAAAATATAAGTTTCACACTGAAGGTATGGCGTCAGAAAGGCCCGAAAGCAAAAGGTGCTTTTGAAACATATCAAATGAAAGATATCCCGGGCGATACTTCGTTCCTCGAAATGCTGGATATTCTGAATGAACAAATTATTAACGATGGCGGTGAACCGATTGTATTCGACCATGACTGCCGTGAAGGTATCTGTGGTATGTGTTCTTTGTATATCAACGGACATCCACATGGTCCTGCAACAGGTGCTACTACTTGTCAGATGTACATGCGTCGCTTCAAAGACGGTGATACAATCACTGTAGAACCTTGGCGTTCCGCCGGTTTTCCGGTAATCCGCGACCTTATGGTAGACCGTTCTGCTTATGACAAAATCATGCAGGCTGGTGGCTATGTAAGCGTGAACACTGGTGCCCCACAAGATGCTAACGCCATCTTGATTCCTAAAGATGTGGCCGATGAAGCCATGGATGCTGCTGCATGTATCGGTTGCGGTGCTTGTGTAGCTGCATGTAAGAACGGTTCGGCTATGTTGTTCGTTTCGGCAAAGGTTAGCCAGTTGAACCTGCTTCCCCAAGGAAAGGTAGAAGCAGCCCGTCGTGCAAAAGCCATGTTGTCTAAGATGGACGAACTTGGATTCGGTAACTGTACAAACACCCGTGCATGTGAAGCCGAATGTCCGAAGAATATCTCTATCAGCAACATTGCCCGCTTGAACCGCGATTTCATCCTTGCAAAACTGAAAGACTAAGCGTATAGTTTAGCATTTGATTAATAACAGAAAATCCCTGCCGATTCATCCGGCAGGGATTTTTTTTTGACACTCACTAATACTCACAACTGGGGCATCTTATTGTAATTTAAAACGTTTTCTTTCAAAAAGATAAGGATGCATTCTTACTCTGTTTCACTCACAAACTTATCACCCACAAACTTATCTCTATAATAGAGGGTAGGCTCTCTTAAAAACGGCGTTAACCATTTTTCTTAGGAATTAAGAAAATAAATAAATTATTATCGGTTATAATATAATATTATTGCGTTATATTTGCAGGTGGAAAAGGAGATGCATAACGTATACAAACGCAGATGACGTCAACTATTAGTAATACATCTTCTGTTGCGAACTAATATTTGTGCCTGAACGAAATCGACCGATTTCATCTCTGAACTACGATACGAGAAGGTCTCCATAACCTTTATTGCCAATACACACTATATCTACACGCTTTTATCCGTACAGATAAATGCCCTGTATATATTGACAATAAGAATAGAGACCGGTTTCATTGAAGTCAGAGTCGGACTTAGGGGCGGCTCTCGGTTGGGAGTAATGTTGCGATCTCACGCTCTTATATTATCAGTACTCCGACTAAATATTGCAAATTATTACTTGTTTCCATATACAATGGAAACCATGTAAATAGATTATATATATATACACGACAAAAAAAAGATTATGAATAATAGATTATCTGACAGACTAATAACTTCGTCCAATCGTTAATAGAATTATATCATCCCTTATGTAAGAGAGGATACCGGTAGCCAATAAATCAAAAGGACAAGTGTGTATCTTTTTAGACCGCCGAGTATCCATTTAGGCAGGGTGTCGCTGTGAAGCGATGCCCTTTTTTAGGATGGTAAGTGTAATGCAGTAGATATTGGGGAACTGACAAAGGAGGGCGGAAAAAGATATAGCGTCTTTTAAAAAAAGACATAACATCTTTCAAAAAAAGATGTAACATGTTTCAAAAAAAGATGTAACGTCTTTCAAAAAAAGATATAACATCTTTTCCTATGGGTAGCTTGGACTAACTGTTGAAGGGCGTTTTCGCTTGTCTTATCCTTGAGTAGGTTCTGAGGGCAGTAATAGGCCAACACTGAACTCGCCATACAAGTTTGCAGAAAATCTTATTCACAATGAAACATTTTCCATTGCGATTTGCTTTGGACAAGAATAATCACTAATTTTGTGTTATTCTAAAACAGGAAGTTATGTCAAGTGATGTGGTAAAACAAGAACTATTGGCGAAACTGAAACAAGAACACTGTTTTTGGTCGTATAATGAGAACTCTATCAGGGATATTCCAGATGATATGCTGATTGAGAAAACCTTGTTATACCTTGACTTGGAAGAAATAAACCAACTGTTTCTAATTTATCCTTTCAAGAAAATCAAGTAGGTGTGGCTGGATTATCTTGTTCCCCAAGCGGAATATCTCTACACGTTAAACCGTTTCTTTGCATGGTATTATTTCAAGGTTAAGAAGCCGGATGCTTATATAAAGTCTATGGCTACTCGCCACCTTAATAAAATGTTTGCATGAGTGGTTTAGCTCCATACACGCTGCGAGTTTTTGAAGCTGTCTCTAAGTTGGACTGCATCAAACCCTATCTCTTGGTAGGTGGTACAGCTTTGTCATTGCAACTGGGAACTCGACAAAGTGAGGACTTGGACTTTATGAAATGACGTACCTCTAAAACAGAGAAAATGGAAGTGGCGTGGTATCAGATAGAGAAAGAGCTTGCTACAATAGGTGATATTCAGCATAAGGACATTTTAGATATAGACCATGTAGAGTATTTAGTGTCTGGAGTGAAGTTCTCTTTTTATGCCTGTCCTAAATATTCTCCTGTCAGTATGCCTGTGGAATATCTGAATAATCTCAGATTGGCAGATGTAAAGTCTATTGGAGCTATGAAGATGGAGGTGATGCTACGTAGGAGTAATTTCCGCGATTATTATGATATTTATTCCATCTTAAAGCCTGGTGTATCTATCAACGATTTGGTATCTTTAGCCCTTACCTACTCTGGACATAAATTGAAATCCAAGAATCTGTTGGCTATGCTTACCAACGGCTCTCGTTTTACAAGAGATTCCCATTTTGAGCAACTTGCACCGATTTATGCTGTAACTGCTCAAGAAATAGAAGATTATATAAAATTTTGCTTATTATAAACTGTTGCAGCAATCTTGGAATGAGGATATGAGAGCAACGGAATGTGTGTTACCATTTTCGTGTGTCTTGTTTGTAGATATTGAAAAGCCACTAAGAGTATACTTTTAGCGGCTTTTTGGCTGTAAGAAACGATTGCAAATATTGACATCAAATTATCAATGTTGAATGCAGATTATATCCAAAACTGTATTCTAAAATAGGATGATCCAAGATGGATAAGATTCAAGAGAAATACAACCAATTGCTTCTGCAATATAAAGTACTTCAGAAAGAGAATGAAGCATTGAAAGTATTGCTTCATTCTCATGGTATTGCTTATGGTGAAACAAGGGCAAGGCAAGAAGATAACAATATGTATTCTTCTGAAGCGGTTCCTGCCGTGAATCTGTCTCTTGATGATAGAGTGAAGCTATTCCGGTCATTATTCAAAGGACGAGAAGATGTTTTTGCCCGTAGATGGTTCAGTAAGACAACAGGCAAGAGTGGTTATCAGCCTGTGTGTACAAACGAATGGCGTAGGGGAGTATGCGACAAGAAGAAGTATAGATGTGCAGACTGTCCTAACAGATGCTTTGCATCATTGACCTACAAAGATGTCTATCAGCACTTGGAAGGTAAGGATGAAAATAGTTGTGAGGTAATTGGGCTTTATGTGATAATGGCAGACAATAATTGTGCTTTTCTTTGTACCGACTTTGATGACAAAAGTTGTGTACATGGCTATAAAGACGATGTGCTTGCCTTTGTGGGGGTGTGTAAGGAATGGCATGTCCCGTACGCCATAGAACGTTCCCGCTCTGGAAATGGCGCACATGTATGGATTTTCTTTACCTCTCCTCTTCCAGCTTACAAGGCAAGACGATTGGGCAATGCTATATTGACAGAAGCGATGAACCGGGACGGACGGATGTCATTCCAATCATACGACCGTTTCTTTCCCAATCAAGACCGATTGCCCGATAGCGGGTTGGGTAATCTTGTAGCCCTGCCGTTACAAGGAAAGGCACGGCGAAGTTTGAACAGTGTGTTTGTTGATGATGAGTTTCGTGCATATAAGGACCAATGGTCGTTCCTATATAATCTGAAGAAGATAAAAGAATCTGAGATCGATTTACTTATCAGCCGGCATGTGTATGAAGACTTAGGTGCTTTGACCACATCTTATGAAAGTAAGCCTTGGTCAACACCTGTGCCACAGAATATCTCTGATACTGATTTTTATGAAAAGGTGACAATAACGAAATCTGACAAAATTTACGTACCTCTGAAGTCAGTATCAGCCAAGGTGTTGAATCACTTGAAACGTATAGCTGCATTTAAAAATCCGGAGTTTTACAGCAAACAAGCCATGCGTCTTTCCACCTATTCTATTTCACGCATTATTTCATGCTCTGATATTATAGATGATTATCTTGCTATGCCTCGCGGATGCGAGGAGGCAATCATGTCTTTTTTGTACGATAATCGAGTAAAGTTCGAGATTATTGATAGGACAAATCATGGAAAACGTATTGTCGTGACATTTAAGGGCGAAGAGCGTGAAGAACAAAAAGATGCTATTGAAGCTTTACTTGTCCACAACAATGGAGTTCTTCATGCCACAACAGCTTTCGGAAAGACGGTTACAGCTGCTGCCATGATTGCTCGAAAACAAGTGAATACTCTTGTTCTTGTCAATTCAAAGACTTTGCTCACACAATGGCATCAACGTTTGACAGAGTTTCTTGATATTGGCTATAAAGAACCTGAACAACCAAAGAAACGTGGGCGAAAAAGGGCTTTTTCTCCCATTGGCAGCCTTGATTCTACAGGCAATACCTTACATGGCATGATAGATATTGCCCTTATCCAGTCGTGTCTTGATGATGACGGAGCAAAGTCATTCGTGCAAGATTATGGAATGGTAATAGTGGATGAGTGCCACCATGTTTCGTCTGTCACCTTTGAGAATGTTCTGAAAAGTGTCAAAGCGCAATTTGTGTATGGTCTTACTGCAACACCTGTACGCAAGGACGGTCATCAGCCTATCGTCTTCATGCAATGCGGACCGATACGTTATTCTGCCGATGCAAAGAGTCAGATGATGAGGCAGAACTTTGACCGTTATCTTATCCCAAGGTTCACATCTTACCACCCAATCACTGATGACAAGCAAACTATAACGGCTTTATATGAAAACCTTGCAGAAGACGAGTCTCGCAACCGCCTGATTATTGATGATGTTGTAAAGGCTGTAAGCCAAGGCCGTACTCCTATCATCTTGACCAATCGGAAGTTGCATGTGGAACTGTTAAAGGAAAAACTGACCTTGCAAGTCAAGAATGTGATAACACTTACAGGTTCTGACACAACTCGCGAAAAGCGGGAAGTATTGCAGCGGCTTCAAGACATTCCAAAGGAAGAACCTTTGATAATCGTTGCTACAGGGAAATATGTAGGTGAAGGCTTTGACTATCCACGTCTTGATACGCTCTTTCTCGCGCTACCCATCTCGTGGAAAGGGCTTGTCGCACAATATGCAGGCCGTCTGCATCGTGAGAGTGAGAGCAAGAAAGATGTCCGCATTTATGATTATATTGATATCCACGTACCTGTTTGCGATAGCATGTACAGAAAACGACTGAAAGGATATGCCTCTATTGGATACAAAACAATATCCAAGGGGCTGCCAAGTCTATTTGATGAGGTAGGAGGAATAGAAAGTATACCCTCCGATGAATTAATCTTCAACGGAAAAACATTCCTTCATCCTCTAAATAGTGATTTGATTCATGCGAAACGCTCCATTATAATTTCATCTCCAAAGCTATGCAAAGTTGGACGAAACATATTATTAAACAGACTTAGTGATTATGTTCATGGAGGGATAGAAGTTATCGTAATGACGACAGCAGATTCAGAAACTACCGGTTATATGAGGTCGAGAGGGTTGACGGTGAAAATTAATCCGTCACTATCTCTATGCACAACCATTGTTGATAAATATATTGTGTGGTATGGAGGAGTTAATGTTTTGGGTTATACTTCGGAAGAAGACAATGTGATAAGAATTGCAGACTGCAGTTTGGCGGATGAAATAATAAACACATTATATTCTAGCTACTAATATTACACGGAAATGTTGGCTATATTGTCATTTTTCCGTGTCGTGTTTTCTATGTACCCAATCTGCGAGCCTTTCTTTTTTACGATAAAACTACTTGTAACATAGATGCTTCCTTCTGTAGCGTACCACGTACCAGCAAGGAAATTCTCGAAAGAGCAGGTGTGATGTATCATAGCAAGAATATTCAGATATACATCATGACTTTTGTCAAGGCTGGTTATCTTGAGATGACCAATCTTGAGTATCCCAATGCAAGCAACCAAAAATATAGGAGAAAAATGAACTCACATATATTTATCAACAAAAATGGAAATACACTGATGCGCAAGTTTGAAGGAGTTCTCAGCAACAAGCCTTCAATCGGGTTGCTGAAACTCTCAGTGAGTAATATTATATACTCAGATGAATTTTCAACTTTTGAAAAGAAACCCGCCAAGTACCACAAAAATACGGAATAAAATACCGCAAAAAAGTGGATTAAACTGCCACAAAAAACACGAATTGGTTATGCGATTCGCAGAAAATATATATCTTTGTCATTGAAAAAGTGCATAATATGAGTTATTATAAAAGAACTGCCGATGCCCTACTGCAAGATTTACTGGATGCATTTGGGGCCGTATTGATAGAAGGCCCAAAATGGTGCGGTAAAACCACTACGGCATCTCAACTTGCCAATAGCATCTTGAGAATGCAAGACCCAAGTATGCGTGAGGAGTATTTGACCACAGCTAAAACTAAGCCGTCCATTCTGTTAAAAGGAGATACACCCCGTCTTATTGATGAGTGGCAAGATGCTCCAATGTTGTGGGATGCGGTACGAACAACTGTTGACGACCGTCAAATTCCCGGGCAATTTATACTCACTGGTTCCAATGCTGTTGACAAATCTCAAATACATCATTCCGGAGTTGGGCGTATTGCCCGATTGCGCATGTTACCTATGAGTTTGTGGGAGTCGCAAGAATCTACGGGCGAAGTTTCATTGAAAGAACTTTTCAACAATCCTGATTATGATATTGACGGTAAAATGTCTAAAATGACCGTCGAAGACTTAATCTTTGCTGCATCCCGAGGTGGATGGCCGGCTTCTTTATTGGCTCGTACTCCAAAAGCTCAATTGCTTGTGGCAAAGAACTATGTTCAAACCATTTGTTCTGACGATGTTTCTGGCATTGACGGCAAGAAAAGAGATGCCAAACTGACCAATATGATACTTCGGGCTTATGCCAGGAATGTTTCGACGTTGGTCAAGAAAAAATCTCTTTTGGATGATGTTACCTCGTCTGGCGAAGTAAGTTGCCACGTAGATACATTTGATGACTATGTTGCAGCTTTGGAAAAGCTATTCGTCATCCAAAACATAAGTGCATGGTGTCCTGCTATAAGAAGTAAGACCGCTATCAGAAGCAGCATAAAACGATGCTTCTGTGACCCTTCTATACCGATTTCCCTTTTGGGACTATCTCCCGAATCATTAAGTATGCAGCTTAGAACGTTTGGATTCATCTTTGAGCAGATGTGTATTCGTGATCTAAAGGCATATACCATTGATTTAAACAGTCATGTATCTTACTACCATGATCGATATGACTTGGAAGCGGATATAGTGTTGCATCTGGAAGATGGACGTTATGCTCTAATTGAGTGCAAACTTGGTAGTAGCGAAATTGATGAAGGAACTAAACATCTGCTTGAACTCAAAAGGCTTATACAAGAACACAACAAAACGGAGAAGCAGATGCCTATTCGTGAGCCGGACTTACTTATCGTCATGACAGGTGGGACTATGGCCTACACTCGTCCCGATGGAGTGAAGGTCATTCCGTTGGCATGTCTCAAGGATTAACCGATTAGTACATCATTTATATGGGCGATAATATGAAGGAGCCTCACCATGATTACTATCCTTGTGAATAAGAAATGCAGGAATGGTTTAAAGCGAATCAGGAAATCTATTGTCCACAGAAAAAGAAGACACTGTTTATAAAATGATTGATAGATTCTCTAAAGCCTTTATTTGTGGACCAGATAGGGCTTGAACCTATGACCTCCAGATTATGAGTCTATTTGCAGATATTTTTACGAAAATTCAAATAATCTTAAAACGTTGATGATCAACGGATTCTAAATTTGGTAGTTTGCAGAAAATTGCCTAAAGTTGTACCAGTTTTCAATTCACAAGGTCACCTGAAGGTCACTGGTAATATAATTCGATAGTTAATATTGGCAACTATGAGGGTGTAAAAGTCAGAAACAATAGCAATGGAGTCTTCTTCAAAACAGAAGGCTGGTTCGAGAGGCGATAAGTGTCTTGCAAGATTCACGTCGTCTAATGGCAGCGTATATGGATCATTGACTCTTGATATACGCAAGGCTGGCGATTATAGCCAGCCAATACCTGCTGCTGTACGCGTATGTCATGGAGGGCAGAAGATTTTTCTGAGATTGGGAAAGTCGTACACCTTGCAGGACTGGATGAACTTGTGTGAATATGAAAAGACGGGAAGACGTGCTCAGATGGCTGACCGCATCGAAATGAAAGGGCAGATGGATAAGATTTGTCAGCTCGTAAATCATTTGATAGATACCAACGCCTTCTCGCTTCGTAAACTCCAGGATATTACCAGGGAAAGATGGTTGAAGATGAAACCATCTATACCATTTGGGAGGGATATATCCAAGGCAAAACGGAAGATGGCAAGGCCGGTTCTGCAAGATGCAGTAGGGACATCCTCAGTCGTTTCATCAAAAATATGGGAACAGGAGTTTCATTCTCAGACATCAACCGAGATTTTATCGTCAAGTGGACAAAGGAGATGAAGAAGGCTGGACTATCTTCCACCTCTATAGGCATCGGTTTGCGCACTTTTCGCACCATAGTGAACATCTGCATTACAAGAGGCTTGATAAAGGGCGACACCAAGGGACTGTTCAAAGATACTGGCTACAATAAGTCGCAGAGTCGCAAACATGAGTTCCTGGATGCTGCCACCATGAAGATGTTGTATGATTTTGGGGAGAAAGGTGAAGCGAAAGGCGAGAATGGCAATGAGCTCTTCATGCCACGGGAGAAGCACGCCATATTCCGTGACCTTGGATTATTCCTCTTCATGTATCTAGGTGATGGCCAGAACCTGGCAGATACCTTGCGTCTGACCTATGATGGATGGTACTTCTCCACACATGGCAAACAGATGTGGTTTCTCAGACATAAGACACGCGACAGAAATGAGAGCGCCAGCGAGGTGATATTTCCTATAACACTAGAACTACAGGCTATATTGGATAGGTATGCCAACAAGCCAATGATGGGCGAAAGGGTATTCCCCATCATGAGCGAGGGTATCACTCCGGAACAGGAGGTATGGGTTATCCAGCGGTATACTCGCTATATTCGTGAGCACATGAAGAAGGTAGCAGATATGCATGGTATGGAGCAATGTCCATCGCCAACATGGGCAAGACATAGTTTTGCCACCAATCTCAACAATTCCGGTGCAGTGCCTTATAAATACATCAGCGACAGTATGGGACATAGCGGTAATGGCGACATTACCTCAAACTATATTGGAGCCTATCCTCTTGAAAAGATGTTGGAGTACAATCATTACCTGCTACATGCTGCTCCAACGAAAGAGACAGCGCGGGCAACGGATGGCAACTCATTGATAGAAATGCTGAAGGGACTAAGCGATGAAGAGAAGAAAGCTATAATCTCAGCATTGTCAGAATAGTAGGACTTACATCTTGTAAATTATAGCTTGGCGAAATCCTTCAATTTCAATGAGTTTGAGCCGGAATATAGAATCTATATAGTATCTTTGTACACATTATATATATACATATGGCAAACGACATTTCAACATACATCCATGATGGCATGGAACTGCCTTTTGAGGATTGGACGGGCTCGCTTCATTCCTTCAGCGATTTGACCTCAATCATACAGACCACGCATGATGCGGCCCAGCAATCTGCCGTAAAGGCAATCAACCGTATGCAGACCATGCGCAACTGGCTCATCGGTTATTACATCGTAGAATTTGAGCAGCATGGTAAGGATAGGGCCGAATATGGGGCACAGCTTCTGAAAAGACTAGAAGAAAGGGTGAACAGGAAGGGACTGAATGTCACCCTGTTTAAGAATGCTCGCAACTTTTACATGTATTATCCCCAAATGATAGCAAATTTTGTTCCTGCAAAATGTCCGATACCGTCGGACAATTCGGATACGGGAATTTCTGCTTGCGTATCGTATTCTCCTGAATATCATCAGATTGAAAAAAGTCCGACGCTGTCGGACAAATTCAAAACACCCGGAAAGATAATCATTTCATCGCTTTCGTTCTCTCATATAGTTGAGTTGCTAACGGTTAAAGATCCATTAGCTCGCTATTTCTATGAACAAGAGTCTATCAAGTGCACATGGTCGGTGAAGGAGCTTCGCCGGCAGATAAGTACCAACCTCTATTTTCGTGTAGGTATCAGCGCCAATCCCGAGAAGATGCTATCACTGCCTTCCGTACAGGGCCACGACACTCCGGCCTTGCAGCTTCGCCAGCCTTTCACCTTTGAGTTCCTTGGCCTGAAGGCGCAAGAGGTTGTTGGCGAGCGCGACTTGGAGGATGCCCTCATAAGCCATCTACAGGAGTTTATCCTCGAATTGGGCAAGGGCTTCTGTTTTGAGGCCCGGCAGAAGCGCATCATCATCGATGACGAGTATTACTATCCTGACCTTGTGTTCTACAACCGCATCCTTCATTGTGGCGTCATCATCGAATTGAAGAATGACGAGTTCTCGCATGAGAATCTCGGGCAGCTTAACGCCTATGTCTCACACTACAAAGAGAACGAGATGCAGCCTGGAGACAATCCACCCATCGGCATCCTGCTCTGTACACGCAAGGGCAAGAAGATGGTGGAGTATGCCCTTGCAGGTATGGACAACCAGCTTTTCGTGTCCACATATATGCTTCATCTGCCAGACAAGAAGACATTGGAAGAGTTCCTGCTGAAGCAGTTGCAACAGTAATATACCAATGTTGCTTTAGAACCGCTTTTGACCATCTTTTCCCCGCAAAATCCTCAAAAAAGGTATTGGCATTATTGGCAGTGCCAATAGTGCCAATACCTTTTTTGGAACAAACCCGTTACCTTTGCAGTACGATTGAAAATCAGTCGTGAGGCGCAGACGTTCTCAATCATATCATAAAACAACATCTATTATCCAAATGGAAAGAGATAACCAAGAAATTATCCCTGTAGACAAGGATGTGTTGTCTGCATGGCGCGACAACAATGCGGAAGACTATGCAGAGTTTAAAGAGTTTGTTCTATTTTTAAACACCGAAAACGACTTCAATAAGCTATTAGAAGCATGTAACGGGGATTTGGAAACGATGCAAGCATTCTTGTCAATTTTTGAAGAATTGGTCAATGGAGGTTTGGACAAAGAAAAGTTGTACACAATAGCAGTTAGCGAAAACGACGAGTTCTGTTATGCTATGTGTTGTTATATATACTTGGAAGATGGTTTGCTGGTGATACGCGACCTTTATGAAAAGCGTTGCAATTTATTTCGTAGCTACGGCATCTATGATGTTGTTGAGGGAGCTTGCAAGCAAATGGAGGATGATAAGCCCCAAGTGAATGTAAAACCTCAGGAATAACCGAATGGTAACGTGAAGGACTTGAACCTTCTTTCACTCAGGCGATGGCACTATGATCATCCCAAGGAATATGCAGAATTTCTTCAATCTGTAGAAAAGGCGCGTAAGGGAGATATGGCTTTTACTTACAAAGGTCTCTGTAGCCTTATGGAAATGCTTTCGTTAGTGGGTGTCAATAATATGATGGGGTTGATTTCCGATTTAGTTTCTGGGACTAAAGGTTACATGAAGAATATGATGTCCACGAGCAGCCAGTCATTCCATTGTAAACTGGATAACATATTGAGTTCGTCATTGGATAATGAGGTTGCAAGGCAGAAAATCCTGAATGGTAACCCTCATTTCAACAGTACTCTATACTGGCTCGTCTTTGACAATGGTTTCCCAAAGGCCGTTGAACTCATATCAAATATGTTGGGTGAGGATAAGATGCCGTTTATGCAGATGCTGGGCAATGAGGCTGTACAGAGTTTGATGCATACAAGTTTTGATAAGACAGCATATACCAAGGCCCAATGGAAGAATAGCAAGAACAAGAAGGCTAAGAAAGTCGTAGCAGCCACTCTGTTAGATGCAAAAGGAAAGAAAGGCCGACGTGAAACTAGCCTTCTGTTGGAGGAAATGCTCCGCCCAGAATATGCAGACTTACTCGCTGAGGAGATTGAAAAGATTGTCACAGAATGGAAAGATCTCAACGACACCGACTCGGTGTTTGCATATATTTATGCTGCATTAGAGCAAGATGGACTGCTCAACGGGAAATATCCTTATCGTAGCTATCATAATGTACTGAGGGAGAAGTTTCCCCACCTTGAGATAAAGGAAGGCTTTGACCACACGGAAGCATTATATCAAGCCTTGACAAAAACGGATAACTTCAATATCAGCATAACGGACAGTCAAATCAAATACGGAAAGAAACAGGTGGGAGATATTGGTCTCCGCTTCCGTATGCTGCTGTCGCCGGATATTATTCAAGACTAAATACACTAATGCTGTAGTTTAAGCATCCTACAATCATTCTCTTTTCCCTTTCGTTTTATCTGATGATAAGGCGGAAGGGATTGTTTTGTTAAAAGACACCGCCTTTTTGTTAATAACACCTCGGCAGAAATCGTTGCATTTTTTGCCGGGGTGTTATGCTTTGCAATCTCCGTACTTTTGCACCAGAAATAACAAATTAATATGGTAGGTATTTCATAATGTTGTAGAAGGACGAGCTCAGAACCGTTATTTCTGAAATCGTGGAAGAGATCTTGGGAGGGCGTAAGCTGGAAGAGCAGCCACCTCTTGAAGATAAGTATTACACTCGCGATCAGGCGTGCGAATATATCCATGTTTCTCCAACCAAGCTCTGGCGCATGGAGAAGAGGGGTGAGATTGGCGCATATAAGTTGGGGCGACGCAACTTATATGCCAAGTTGGCCCTTGATGAGTATATAAAGTCAAAAGGAGATAGTGTTAAGAACTAAAAACGTTATAGGATGTTTGACGACGATACTGACTTCTGGAGCTGGATGCCTGACATGGCAGCTTTCTCTTTCTTTCGCAAGCCCATACAGAACACCGAACCTTGTCGGGCAATCACTGTTGTCGATGTCTATCGCTATGTGGTCGGCCACTATGCGAAAGTTCAGACAGAAACGCTCCGGGCGATGACATCACTCTCGGAAGCAAAGAAGTACAAGGCCACTCACTTTAACTTCTGTACCTTCTCGGGATTGTTCCGCAAGAGGAGTGAGCGTGAACTGATACAGCATTCCGGGCTCATGTGCATCGACTTCGACCATATAGGCGATTCCGAAGCGCTCAAAGCCCGCTTGCTGGAACATGAGTATTTCGAAACGGAACTGATGTTTACCAGTCCGTCGGGCGATGGCGTGAAATGGATCATCCCCGTTGAACTGAGAGGATGGGAACATTCCCGCTTTTTCAAGGCTGTCACCAACTGTCTGAAAGCAACAGGACTACCGCCTGTCGATATGTTGGGCAGTGATGTGGCGCGGGCCTGCTTCCTCCCTTACGATCCACAAGCATATATCAACCCTAAGTACGATTTCTATGCTAGGTCCAAAGAAAACTTTTTCTCCACAAGCGTGGCTGAATGCCCATTCTGACAATAAGCAGCTGCTCCCTGCTCTTCAAGGTCAAAAGAGTGTTGCCTCCTCTTCTGACCTCATGAATGACGTTGAAAGAGTCGTTCAAGAGATAGAGAATCGTGGCATCGACATCGCTCCCGACTATGATACTTGGCGGAATGTAGGGCTTGCTTTGGCTGATGAGTTTGAAGAGTCTGGGCGTGGACTGTACCAGAGGATAAGCAGGTTTAACGCTGAATACAATGCCTCGGAGACTGACAAGCAGTTTACGAACTGTCTGAACGGTAGGGGTACAGGTATTACCATCGCCTCATTCTTCCACAATGCAGCCCAGGCAGGCATTGAGCTGGGGCACAATCCAAATGTCATTTTACCATCTTACCAAAATGGTAAAACGGCAAAATGGGTAAAACCTGCTAGTGATTTGCCTCGCTTCCCCGATACTGTTTATGACTGTCTGCCCGCTTTCCTGCAGCGCATAGTCAGCAACACCATCTCTGAGGACGACCGCGATGTGATATTGCTGGGTGCCATTGGCTGCCTTTCGGCTTGCTTCAACAATGTCAGCGGAGTATATGACGAGCGCGTGGTATTCCCCAATCTCTATCTGTTCGTGGTGGCTGATGCCGGCATGGGCAATGCTGCCTTGACACTGTGCCGCGAACTGATAGCCCCCATCAACCAATGCCTTCATGACCAGTCGGCACGGATGATGGACTACAAACGGGACATGGCGGAGTATCAGAAAAGTAGAGGTAAGAGCCCTGATGTCGTGGAGTCGGACGCACCGCCGCAGAAGATGTTTGTCATTCCTGCCAACAGCAGTGCCAGCTCGTTGTTGAACATCCTTTCTGATAATAATGGCGTCGCTTTGCTCTTTGAGACGGAAGGCGATACGCTCAGCCAGACGTTCAAGTCGGAGCATGGCAACTACTCCGACATCCTGTGTAAGGCATACCATCATGAAATGGTGAGTATGAGCCGTCGTAAGGATAGGGAATATCTGGAGATTGACAGCCCTCGTATGTCTGTGGTCTTGGCTGGCACGCCCGAACAGGTGCGCCGTCTCATCCCCGATGCCGAGAACGGATTGCTAAGCCGCTTCATCTTCTACTTCATTCCCTTCCGTAAAGGCATACGCGATGTCTTTGCCACCGATGATGTCAGTCGTTCCAAGCATGCCCTGTTCAAATTGTTGGGCGATGACCTGATGCATTGGCTTAACGAGTTCGCAAGGCAAGGTATCTACGTCATCACCATTCCATCTCATCTACGGCACCGCTTTGTAGAGTGGCTGGGCACGCTCAATGACGAGTGCTGCGAGGAGGGGGACAATGGTATGCAGGCCATTGTCCGAAGGATGGGACTGATAGCCTTTCGCATGATCATGCTGTTTATGGCTGTCCGTGCGTTCGACAAGTCTTGTCCGATGGCCCGCGCCGCAAATGGCACCATCATTCTCGAGTGTTCTGAAACTGACTTTAATACAGTATTATGTATATGTGAGACGCTGTTCTATCACTCAATACATATCTATATGAAGTTGCAGCCAAGGGATGCTCACGGTCCTCTTCCTGCCGTAGAAACAGGAGTCAACGCCCGTCGCTACGCTTTGTTCCACAAGCTGCCCGACGAATTTGACAAAGCCACTTTTGACCGAATCGTTGCCGAGAACAACGAGAACGCCAACACTGCTTCCAAGTGGCTCGACAAATTCATCCAGGACGGCAGACTCTAGCGCACAGGCAAGGGGGAGTACCGCAAGTTGTAGTTTACTTTTTTGTTTCACCGGGCTTCGACCCACAACCCTTTTTAGATTATGATCATCAAGAAAAAAACGATTGGGAGAGTGTCAATATGAATAATGACGTAACCGGCAAGACTGCTGTAGCTGGTCTTAGCGGCAACGGAGCGTATAGCGACACCTCTCGTGTCCACAATTTCCTCACACCCGAGGAAGTTGCATCCATCTAGGATCTTCCCGTGCAGGAGTACCCTGTAATGAAGGAGATGCGCGACATCTTCCTTCTTCAGTGCTACCTCGGCATACCTCTCGAGAGCCTCGTAGATGAATGCGATTTGGATTTCTATATCCACGCTGTCGGCATGTTGCTCCATAAGGCAGGAATCGCCAAGGACAAGAAGGGATTCCATGAGAACAACCTTCTGCTTGCGCAGAACACCTACCTTGTGAACACGGCACTCTGCGGTCATGTTTTACCCACTTGCTAACATTCTGAGCGTATGAAGAACATTTCAATACCTGTTGACTATCTTATGATGTTGGCAGAACTCGACGACAAGGAAGCTGGACTGATGGCGAAAGCCATCGCCCAGTATGCTAGCGAGGGAACGGCTCCGATATTCGGCAATGGCGCGCTCAAAGCCATCTTCTCACTCTTCCGTTCCAATATTGATGTGCAGCGCGAGTCTTCGGCAAAGCGTAGCGAAATCAATACGTGCAATGCGATGAGCAAGAAGTCGGTAGCAAAGAAGAAGGTTGTCAAGAAGACGGCTCCGCTTGAAAGTGAATTGCAGCCAATCGCTTCCGAGGGAACTCCTTCTGAGATGGCGTGCTCCGAACCGCTTCCGCTATCGGCCATTGAGACGGTATATCCCAAGGTGGGTACCTATCGTGACGAATCGCTCGCTGTATGGGAAACATTCAGCGAGGAGAAGAAGAGCAAGCTCTGGCAGGTTTTATCATTTGTTGTTTTACCTTTATACAGATATAGATATGAGTACAGGAAGAAAAGCGATGCTGGAGGTCAGCAAGATGAGCATGACTCCGGCACTGAGTGCAGAACATCAGCGCAAATGGGATGAGTCCCGTTGGGAGTGCAAACTCGACGATCCTGAGCGCAACTATGACAAGAGCCGCATGCATCTCAACTTCGAGATACGCAAGGGAGGAGTGGTATCACCCATTGACCTTTCGGAATGTATCAAGGAGAAAGTAGATACACGCATTGCGCAATGGAAGCCAGAGAGGCTGGCCCAGACGGGGCGCGAACTGACAGTCCGCAGCACCCAGCAGAAGTCGGTATGTCTCATTATGGGCGGCAATCGTGACCGCATGAACGAGCTTGCCTTCGGTAATCAGGAGCTGTGGGAACGGGGCCACAACGCTCACATCAAGCGTATGCCGGAGATAGAGCAATTTGCCCTTGACAACTACAATGCTCTGGCAAAACGGATTGGTGAGGAGAACATCGTCTCCTTTATCGTCCATTGCGACGAGAAGAATTGTCATATCCATGCTACCATCACCCCTATCCTGGAGGATGGCCGGCTTTGTGCCAAGGACATGTTTGGTGGCGGAAGCAGAGATGCCGCGCGAGACAAGATGCGTGAATGGCACGACTGGTATGCTGCCGTCAATGAGAAGTGGGGACTCGAACGGGGCGACGACATCCACCTCACTGGAACCCGCCACAAGTCGCTCGAAGAGCATAACCGTGAACTGCATCGCGAGAACAAATCCCTTGAAGAGGAGATAGCGTCCAAGCGCAAAGCAGTGAAGGGTCTCAACTCCATGATTGCTAACCTTACCAATCAGCAAAAGGAGATAGAGGCGGAGATAGCGTCGCTTGAAGAACTGCTTCTGAAAGCTGGTGCTAACAAGGAGGATATCCTAGCAGAAATCGCACGGCTACGTGGTTATCTGTCAGAGATAAGGTCGAAGCTCAGTGAGAAATTAGACAAACTTGGCAGGGCAAACAATGATTTGGACGGGCTCAAGACCATTTATGACCGCAACAAGACGATGTCTGAAGTTATATGCGGAGCAGAACAAGAAACTCTTGAGAGGCATCTCCAGTAATGCTTCGGTAATTTTCAAGGCTTCAGTTCTGGATATGGTATTGACGGATGCTGTTAATATCTGTCGGCGTGTTCCTGAAGCTGCAGAGCTTGCAGAAGACACCTTCATCGACGACCGCAATTTCCTGCGATGGAATGATGTGATGCAGACGGCCTTCAATGCTTTTGCCTTTGGCATTGATGGGGCTACCACCATTGCGCCAAGCACCGGTGGAGGAGGTAGGTGGTACTACCAGCGACCTCCCTTGGCGTGACAAAGAGGAAGACTATCTTCATTTTGCACGGCGCTGTATGCTCTATGCCCATGCCAAGCATTACCCTGGCAACATCTATCGCAAGGGAAAAAGCCTTTAGAACTCTATAACGTGGCGTTATCGAGTTCAGCAACGATGTTGAAGAGCTGCTTGTTCTTTTATGCCCGAGTCTCCTAGTCGATTTCGTTGCCTAGGAGACTGTGTCAGTTACCTGTTGGTGGGAGCAGTGTTCCCTGCCACAGGTGACTTTACAATGTAGGGACAGGTACATCCCCCGTCTTCTCTAATCTACAAGACTATTGAGTGTTCTTTTGTTCTTATGTCTAATATTCAGTGATAAAGCGCTTGTCTTCTTTTATGAGTTCGTAATACGGCAATGTGCGAATGGCCCTCACTTCGTTGCCAACCTTGCAGATGCCATGGAATTTTTCAGCCTTGCTTACAATATCGACGTATGCTTGGCAGTTCGGATCGTTTGAGCCAAATATGTTTGCCACCTCTGCCTTTGTAATATTGTTGAGATGAAGGATAACCCAGCTTAGAATAAACTGAGAGTATTCCTGTTTTGCCGATTTGAAGTCTGAGAGATTTTGGGTAGAAAGCACCATACCCACGCCAAACATTCGACCTTCACTGATAATGTTGCGGAACGAATTGAAATCTTTGTTGAGAAATTGGTGTGCCTCGTCCACAAGAATCATGGCGCGCAATTCTCTATAAGGATCATTAAGTTTGCTTGCCCCCAACTGTCTCATTTCCTCATAGAATAGATCCAGAATCAATGAAACAATCACCTTCTTCGTATCGCCCGGATATGGAGTGAGATCTATCACCTTCACCCCGTCCAACCATTCGAAGAGCGAAATGCATTCGCTGTTGTCTGACGTAAAGATCATGTAATCCCTCAGTTTGTCGAACAATGCGTATGTTTTATCCTTGGCATCGTATTGCTCAAAATACTTATCAACCACGTTGCTCATAGTTGGCAGTGGCTTGTTCCATGTAGATGGATTATTGGTAATACCAAAGTCCTGATAGGTTTCGAGAATCACCTGCTTAATGGTGCTCTGCTGCATCTGTCCTAATCCATATGCTTTGGCAAAAGAATCGCTTATTCTGTCTGCTGTAACTGCTGGCAGATTCATGAACCGTGTCTTGTCCGTAACAACTAGTTTTAGCGGATTAAACGGGAAGTTGAAACTGTAGCACTTGCCATTGACCTTCTTCAAGAATGATTCCGTTGAATAGTCATCACCCTTGTAATCGAAGATTAACATACCAATAGGGTGACCATCCACATTGTGTTCACTCTCCTTGGCAAACTGCGCTATGAGCGAAAGAGCAAACTGCGTCTTACCAAATCCCATGCCGCCGACAACACCCATGTTAGGGTGAGAAATCTTTGTTGTGTTGTTGGCTTCAAAGATGATTGGCGAACCTTTCCTATCTTTTCCGAGTCTTATCTTTATACCTAGAGAAAGGCCATCAGCCGCCATTGACACCTGATCTTCTTGATTATCTGAATATAAAGGAACTACAGGTATCGAGGCTTTTTCCTTTTCTTCTTCGGTGATATGCTCTTTTGACTCGAAGGTCATTATTGGCTGACAAGATGTAGTTGCACACGAAGTTGGTGTTGCAGATGTTGTTGGTATGGTTGGAGAAACTATTACTGTAGGTTGTGGTGCAATTGCAATGGTAGATTGTTCTACGAACTGCAGCAACTGCGTGTCAGGGTTAGCCACGATGCGGTAGCAGTCCGATTCCATCATGCGAATATGGCATACAGGCACGCCATCTATCCATTCAGTGCTCAACGACTTTGGTGTAGCATCAGAGTAAACCACAAGTGCAGCCTTACCGATCTCCTCTGGTAGTTTCTCTACGATATTGAATTTGACATTCAGCAATTCGTAACGTGAGTCGTTGACGCTTTCGTAGTCAATATCAGACATCAGTCCGTTAGCACGCATCTTCTCTGTGTTCGACAGAAATTGTGATGCAAACAAGGCCCGGTAAACTTTTCTTGTAAAAGTCTCACCCTTGAACAAAACGTCCTTGAGAGCCTTGTTATAGAGATTTGCCACCTGAATCTCACCTTTATTGACAGAGTCGTCGACAAGCACCTTCACCTCAACAGGATAGAAATACACCTCCAGCTCATCATTGGCATTGCGACAAATACCCATCATCAGAATATCATCAGAGAGAGGTCCGTCAAGGCCAAGGTCCTTCTTCGAGAATAAACCGTCCTGCGACATTCCTATGGCCCCCGTAGCACGTACGATCTCATCGAGCGCGATCGGTGCCCAGATGATGCCGTCAGTTCGCTTAAGGAAGTGTTTCATTACTAAACAAGTTGCCACAAGGCTCATCTTCTCACGTATGATGAGCTCAGGACGTCCAGCAATATCAAGTAGCCACTTGCCATTCAGACAGTTGAAGTAACTGATCATCTTACGACTGAAGTCTTCACTTGTGCCAATAATCGACTTGAATGTCTGTAATGAGTTGAAGAGCATCTTGTTGTATTGCACCACGTGCTGAGTAACGGTAATACTCTCCAGTCGGGCAGAAATGGAATGCTGTTCAACATAATGAACTACATAAATATTCTTCTGTTTATAGAAGAAATCAATGTCCACCTCTGGGTAAACGAATGTCACCCAGGTAGAGTTATCGTAAACCGACTGCAAGAAATCCGCATCCTTGAAACAGTATCTCTTCGCAGTGCACTGACCTTCTTTATAAGAAGCCAAACCATCGTTTATCAATCCGGCATAAAGGCTGTTCATATCCTCTGCCATCAGATAGATTGGGCTATCATTGTCCTTCAATCCACGTGTGCCGAATCCCATCAAGTAGTTGCTACCGCTGAGGTTGGTAGAAGGAATGGAAACAAGACCGTCAAGCGATGTCTCGGTGCGCAACTGTATCGTAGGTAACGGAGTGTAGTTTGTTCCCGAATCAATTCGGTAGAAAGTAACATGGCTGTAACCTTCCATCTTTCGACTGTCCTTAAACGTATGTTTATAGTAACTGACGCGACTAAATAGCAAACGGATGATCTCGTTCAGATCTTTGTCGGCAATATTGAAATTATGAATGTCAAAGAACTCGGAAATATTATCGCGTGATGATTGTCGGTTCAACTTCTCGAAGAAGGTATCCGACAGCATGTCCTCAACGTACTCGTGTATCTCTATACGTTGTATGCTCCCTTTTTTGCGACTCGTATCTATGAAACTGACGATGCCACGGACAAGATCGACGGATTGTGACAAGCCAATAGCGCTTATGCGAACCGGGCAATCAGCATCGGGGAAATAATACTTGAAATTGTCAATGAAGTTGCGAATCTTTTCGGTAATCAACTTCGATGTTGACTTTGTTCCATAAATTTGCTGTGTATTGTTGGCTCGGTCGTATTTCACCCATGTCAAAATGTCTTCCGTTTCGATACTACTGATAGCTTTCAGAATTCCATTGCCATAATAAATGTATGGCATGAGGTAGAGAGGAGAAAGCTCATCTATAACCTTCTTGTTAAATTCGTTAGAGTCAACAGACTCAGCCATCTGCATGGCATAAGCCACCATTAGAGGGTGAAATGGAGAAAGCATGATAGTGTCATTTTCATACTCTACCACTCCTACTTTAGAGATGTTGAATGCATTGGTGTTGGCAAAACTGATACCACTTGTCGGGATGTTGTGCATCTCATCGTGGACTGCCTCAATGTAACGATGATAAAGCGAGAGAAGCTTAGCATCAGGACGAACAAATGAAGGTACGGTGTTCTTTTCCTTGAAATAACAAAAAATAGCTTCAAGGGTAGAATCTATTGAGTAAGCTATTGAGAGACCCTGTGTTTTGATCTCATCCTCACCGTTAAACTCATTCTTTTCGATGTAAAGGTAAGGTGTACTTAAGTCGATCATACGTTTCTCCAAATTTGCCAGTTTGCGGAAACGGTCATGGAGGTAAACTGGGCCATCAGGGCCATTGATTGTGTCTACGATATCCCCTTCATTGCCACTATGCATAAAGCCATCCCCGTCACTTCCCCAAATTGTATCTGTTACCGAACCAGGAGTAAGAGTAGGAGTTTTCTCGCCTTTGCACTTGAAGCGGATGTTAAGTGTTGTGTCGCCAAACTTGAATGGAATGATCAAATCGTCAGTGGCATTGTGGTCAATGTCAATATGAAACGAGGAATTGTCATCAAGTTCGACTGGCGTAATACCCTCATATGTTACAAGGTTTACGCCATTCCCGATGGTGAAGCTATCCTTATCCTCACGAACACTTACAACGATATTTCCTTTCGCATCAATGATAAAGGAACCTTCAATTTCTTGAAATACATTCTTTGTCTTCAAATGAAGAACCGTAATCTCATGGTAATTCTTAGAGTCCCCAATTTTTTCCTTCTGCACTTTCTGCCCAAGAGTAAATACAAGGTTGCATCCAGACACCTTTGCTTCCGCCCCATGTGCATAATCTTTCAAGTCTTTATTGAAGCAAGCTTTGAGTGTTGTGGCAGTAAAATCAGGGTCGCAAACGATAACGAAGCTTTTCGAGGTCTTCTCACTCTTAGGACCAGTTACGTTAGACAACAATTTGGCATTAGCATCAACCTTGAACTGAGGGCGTTTGATGGTCGGGTTACCTACAATAATATCATGGCTCATACGAATCTCTCTGTAATCAAGCGTTCGCCAATCAACCTTGCCACTTGATATCTTACTTGCAAGTTTCGGGTCTAGGTATGTAGTAAGGCGTTTATACTGATCTTGGTCGTAGGCTTCGCTCATCATGTCACTGATGATGGCAAAGGCAGACGTGTTATCCTTTACTCGTTCCTTGATGTTGATGTCTGTAGCAGCAAACATGTTATCGTAAATCTCAGCATCCTCAAAGGCATCAAGTTGAGCAAAGCTATTCTTGAGGATTGATTTTTGAAGGATTGAGAGTACGGGTGCAAAATCGAATAGCGAAGCGTAATCATCCTGCAACCGGAGTCGCTTGATGTGATTACGCAGATACTCCTTTTCTATCGTATTGATCTTGCACGCAATTTTGTTAGCTATTGCCTTAGTTATGGAGTCGAGGCACAAGGGATATGGACTCTCTTGCAGATTGCATGCAGCACTCAGCAAAGTCTCATACGCATTATATCCGGGAAGAATGAACAATGCTGCCATTTCGCTGATAGGATTTCCAGTGACTCCAATATTGTTTCGGATCATTGTCTGAAAACCTTCACCCGCATCATCGCATCCACACACGATGATGCGGGTGCCATTGCTAGTACAAGTGAACGTAATAGCTTCATATTCAGAAGGACCTTTACCATACCTTTCGTAACCCGGAAAACAAATTCTCAGCCTACTCGTAAAGGCCGACCTACGGAGAACTTCATAGAAGTCCTGACGTAGGATAGTATCTTCTATTACTATGTAGAACTTATCGCCTGATTCAACGTTAGTCTTCTTGAAGTAACGTACCAACAGTTCGTCGATAAGGAAATTATAAAACAACTCGTACATATTGGGCATTTCCAGAATCGCTCTTGCGCTCTAATAAGTTTAACTTCAGTAAATACTCTCCAATGGCATTCTTTGTCGGGGAAGAGAAGTCAATACCATAACCGAGGAAACGTTTGTAAAGATCTTCTATGCGTAACCTGTCATTTTTGGCCATCATGGCTACGAGAAACAGTAGCGTCTCTTCATCCAACGCAAGAACACTGTGATTACTCCTATTCTCAAGTAATTTAATCTTGAGAAGCGCAAATAGCGCCACCTTCATTCGTGGATAATCTTTCGACTGATAGGTTATGCATCTATCAAGTAGCAGGTCCACAAACTCCGTAAAACTATGCAGGTTTATTTTCTTCTTTTCTGCTATCGGATGTATCTCTGTATCACGATCATCAAGCAACTCGTATTTATAATCCTGATAAGTGTTCAGTAGATTCTCGCAGATGCTTTTCGCTTCCTCATTGAACTCCATCTTGTCGAAGCGCCCAAGTATTTCTTGAAAAGTCATAAGTTCTTCTTCATCCTCGAACATTGAGTTCAGAATGTCAAGTGCCTGGGCATATGCAGACATTCTATTGAGGAATGTTTCTGGAAAATGCTTAGATGCCGCCCAACCTTTTGTTACGGCCTCATGACTTTTAGATGCACGCTCGCTTGAAAGCATAAATGTTATCGAAAGTGGTTTGTTGGTGGAGTATTGCCAGTTTGCCTTATTCATGAACATCAGCGTCTGCATGAGAGAGTATGACGCATAAAAGTAAAGCATCAAAGGTAGGTACTTTACAATGACATTGTTGTCCTGTTCCAATAGCCACTTTATGTCTTCCGAGAACTGTTGCTTTACGAATGGCAGGATGAAATATCTATCTCGTTCTCCACGATTGCCAATAGCATCTTTCTGCAAACATTCATTAACGACTTCGCAGAAAAGATTTTTTTCTTTTGATTCGAACTCCACATCCATATTCTCTGCAATGGATGCGTAGTATTCGGCTATTTTGGGTTGTCCACTCCTATACTTATTCGCCCTTTTGTCCTTTTCATACGCCTTCCCAAAATACTTCATGGGAACAAAAGAGAAGAATGAAAGGTCAAAAACGTTAAGGGTTTCGTTTTCAAACATCACGTCATTAAACACCTTTATGAAGCGTTCGATGTCGTCTGCTGGCATTTTGAATTTGTCGCCCAATTCTTTGCGAAGAGTGCCCTCAGTTTCCTGAGCCGTATAGATCGGGGCAACTGATGATTTTGTCTTGATGCGATAGAACTCACCAGTCACACCATTCAAGCCGCAAGTCCCATCATACACACAACCGCTCATGGGGTTGGATGTGAATGGTAGCAATTTCTGCTTGCCCGTCTGGAAGTTATCCTCCAGTTTGTTCTTGATACCTCCTGTCTTCTGGTCTTTCTTGGGCTTAATATACTCCCGGAGAAAGTTTGTTTCTGAGAATCCAATCATTTCAATGTGACTTTTTTGCCAAAGGTTCGTGATAAGGTTAACTGTTGATTGTCAGAGGAAAGGATAATAACTTTCTCCTTGAAATCCGTCTGACGCACCAATTTGCTGATAAATTCGCTAAAACGAAGATTATGATTGCGGTCATCTGCTTGTGCTAGTTTTCCTCGCTGAATATCGCAGAGGTGTTCGTAGAGCTGGTATTCTATCTTTAACTGTACTGGTGCGTTGACCTTCCATTCGGTACCAATCTCAACAACAAATTTGTTTCTGTTGTTTTTGTCGAACGGAACTGAACCCTTTGGCGCAGGCTTCAGGTTGTCGCAACTTACAAACATCTTGTATTCGCGTCCTTGAATGTCAAGAGGCACTACATTTGGTTTATCCGTGTATGAACCATAGAAATGGGGAATGCTTCGCTGTATAGTTTCGTAGAGAGGGTACAGGCGATCTTCATCGTTCTCGTAATAACCGCAGAGTACTTTGAGAAATGAACGATACTCCTCCGATTCTGAATGATACTCAAGCAGATGTTTCAAACGGAAGAGAAGTTTTGAAATATCTTCGATATTACTACGATTATTCTTGAAGTATTCATCCAGAATTACGAAGAAGCACGGATGTAGCTTTCCTCTGAGGTCGTTAAAGCATTGCTCATCAGGTATTCCGATGGATGTGAATAGCTCTGATAGATAATCGTTATGCTCTATGCTACCATACTTAAGGGGATCAATCAAAACAAGGCATTTCAGTATTTTGTTTTCGCCACCGGAAAACAGAATTGTTGGCAATAATGAACTAAAAAAGTCCTTGCTGGGGTTGAAGGTGGCGTAACTGTCTGGTACGATAATGCGGTAGATGAAATCGAACAACTCGCGCGGGGTCAACGTAAGTTTGAAGCGGATGATGGCTTCAATTGTGATCTTAACTATGGCATCCTGTATGGCGGGAATGCTGAGCAATTGGTAATTGATGTAGCAGGGATCAAGATCCGAGCCCACAGGAGTTGAGTCGCTGAAGGCTTTACGAAACATGTTATCGCTTGCCTTGATGGTGATTTTATCGAGAACCTTCTTGATGAAGAGAGAGTCCACAGGATAAGTTACATCCTTCTGCTCTGGGAAGAGTTCAAATATTTGATGGTTGGAAAATGATACAATCCTCACTCTGTCTGTCTCATCATGACGAAGGTTGTCCTCATCAAAAAGGGTCTTGCTACACTCTACAATTTGGCCAAAACGGGTTTGAACTTCCACATCATCAATGAAAGCACTCAATCTTCCCATATTGATAGCAACGAGCATCTTTGTGCTGGTTGTTTTCAATGTAGCATCTTTGAAATCCTCGAGGAAGATTTTAAGGGCATCAACAGGATTAACGTTTGGCCAAGGACTTTCAGAAGCATCATTTCGGTATTTGAAATCCGGATAATCCTTTTGCAGGGTCGATATCATGTGCGACTTACCATCGCCAGCACTACCGACCAGGAACAAAATACCGCCACCTTCTCTGCGAATGCTATCCATTGCGTCTCTTACCGCCTTGTCAATTGGGCGGTCAACGTGTAGGTATCTGTCAAAATCATCAAGTTCCTTGCCGCTCTGTACTGACTGCCTAGAACCTTGACTAAGTCTTCTGAATGCTTTTATGAGTGCAGTATCATCCATATTTTTTAGTCTTTCCAGTTGTCTGGATTTATTGTTGATTCATATTTCATCTTGAACAATGGTTCGATCTTATCCCATTTATCCTTGAATGTTTTCTTAAACTCGTTGTATGTTGCAAGCGACTTGCATATGTTCGTTGAAGCAGAATGTTCTTCTTGATAGGATTGGTTTCGTAATACAAATTCCTCGAACGACATTTTCTTGTAGAACTGAGGTTGATTGCACCATCGAGCTACCTGCGTATAGATGTTACCTAAACGATGATTTTGGTAGTCTGCATGACGCATGACGTAACCTAAACAGCCAAATCTCATCAGTATTTGGATTCTGCGGAAGAGGAAGTAAACATCTAAGAAAATTTTCTCGTCGTCATTTGGTGTCAACTCATAACCGCAAAAGAGGTAAAATTTAGTTGTTTGTGTCGGACAATGCTTCTTCCAAATTTTCAGTTTGCGTTCTATCAGTTCCTTGTCTTTCCATTGGCCAAACGCAAAGATGAAATCCCCATGGTAATGTGCTTTACTCAGCATTTCTGCACGTTCGTCATTTAGTATTCGTTCATCCAATCCTTGTCTGAACTGGAAAGGTTTTCCGCGGTCAATCAGTTTCTGGAGCAGTTCCTTCCAATTCTTGTAGCAAAGGAAATTGTCATCCCACAGATAGATGAATGGACGGCTCTCATCTACAAAATCATCAAGATCTGAATATGGCAGGATAGTACGCTCTCCTTTGTTTACACAGAAAGGACATTGGCGAACACAGCCTCGAGTTAGGAACCCAATACTATAGTCAAGGTAATCTTTGTATTTTTTACGATGCTTAGTAATGAGTTTTTCTATTTCCTCTGTAGTTGGGGGAATGCCATCTTTCTTCTGTATTTTTTTACTTTCCTCGTTGACTTTCTTCTCTACCTCACGATCAATATACTCATTGTAAATGTTGTAATCGGGCATTTGGTGAGCCATTGAGAATCCTGGCAGATATGGATCAGCAGTTAATTGCCGCATATCATTACATCGCATCTCGTCAAATTTCTTACGGTCTTCTTCAGTTGCATAGAAGCCTGTCCCTCCCATTTGTAGTTTGTTTGCCCATGTCCTGGGATGCTTAGCTTGATAATCCTTGATAAACCTTGGTAGAGTAGTAAACGTAAAGACGCGAGAAAGATAAATGCGTTGGAAACGATCGAGTTCAATATCTTCATCAATGATCAGTTCATAAGGAATGCCTCTATCTCGGAAATATCCTGCAAGTTTCAGCAATACAAGATTAGGATGCCGAGTCCCTTTACACAGGAGATCTGCATCCACCAGGCCGACCGGTTTACGGCTATTCAGTATCTTGTTTTTCTTTGTTGTCACTGCTATGCTATATAATCTTCGTATTCACGTTTCGGCACACAAAGTAAAACTTTGTTGTCTGTCAGTATAAGCAAATCATTTTCAGTTGACTATTCTGCCAATTCTGCGAAGCCTGAATCAAGCATATCTTCTCGTTTTACCATTACATTGATTGAGCTATTTTTGACCAACGTTATTAGCCCATTATGTGTTTGGGATTGTAGTTCGTCAATCGTCTCTATCAACTCATCTGTTTTTTGAAAAAAGATTTTATTCTCTTTGAGATAATTGATGATTTTCTGTTTATCAATATTGTATGCCATAATTCTATCTTGTTGCATTAACGTTAATATACAAAAACTTTATTATGCTTTTTTAGACAGTGGAGCGAAACGAATATAGCTATGATGTTTCCTCTGCTACTAAAATCTCCGGCAATTCTTCAAACCGTAACAGGTCATCTACCCGTACTTCGAGAATCTTAGCTATTTGCATGAGGGTTTCAAGGTTAGGCTGAGTGGTGTTGGTAACCCATTTGGAAACTGTAGCAGGGTCCTTTCCTATTTTGTCAGCAAGCCATTTGTTGTTCAGGTCTCGCTCTGCGAGAACAACTTTTATTCGATTTAACTTAGCCATAATAGGGGTCAGTCCGAAAACCCTGTGGGTATGTTATATTAAAATGCGAAAGTGAACT
>CAUEFX010000024.1 GCA_958477465.1 uncultured Bacteroides sp. | reverse complement strand
AAACTACTTTGTGAACTTTTATCTATGAAAGATTTTTAATGCGTCAGCCCTGAACCGTGAAACGTAAATTTCGCTTAGGTGTTTTCATTCTTAAATGAAAGGGCCGTGCGCCTTATCCCTCGTTTCACATTCACGTCGGCATCAGCTATACCACCGTGCGTATGGGGATTTGCTATTGCACGGGAAGGGTTAGTATGAAACGGCTCCCTACCTGATTTGCTTTGTCTATTACGAGATCGCCTTTTAACTTTCGGGCCAACAGTTTACTGAGTGATAGTCCGAGTCCGCACCCTTGTGAAAAACTATCCACTTTGGTGAAGCGTTCGAATATCTCTTCCTGCTTGTCGGAAGGTACGCCTATACCTGTATCTGCAATACTGAAAGTAATCAGATCTTTTGTTTCCGATAAAGAGTAAGCGAGTATAATCTTTCCTTTCTCTGTGAATTTGGCGGCGTTGTGCAACAAATTGAAAAGAATCTTGGATATAGCCTCTTTATTCGTATGAATAAAAAGTTCTCTATTTTCCGAATGAAACTCAAGAGCGACATCCTGGGATAGATAAGGGCGGACTTGGGATAAAGCCTGCTCGCAGCAGGTATGGACATTGACATCCTCAAATTTCATGTCTTCATTCGATTCCAAATCGGATAGTTCCAATACATCATCTATCAGTCTCAATAATTTGTCACTGTTCGTTTCTATCAGATTGGCAAATTCATGCGTTTCGTCATCCTTCTCGAACTGCTCGGAAATGACCTGGGAGAATCCGACTATCGAGTTGAGCGGAGTCCGTATCTCATGCGTCATGTTACGGATGAATGAGGTTTTCATTTTGCTGGCTTCTTCTGCTTTATCCCGGGCCTGGCGCAGTTCGTTTCCCGATTCCGTCAGTTCTTGGTTTTTGACAAGAAGCAACTTCTTGGAGAGCTTCAATTTCTTGTTCAGGTAGAATTCTCTATAGAATAGAATAAACCCGATGAAAAGAGTAATCGACAATAACAGGATGTAGCTGCGGTTGTGCTTTAATTGAGCCTCTCTTGCTTTTAGCTCTAACTCTTTTTTCTCGGTTTTGATTTTCTCGAAGTTCAGCAGTGAGGTGAATTCAGCAAGGGCCGCCTGTTCGTTTATGTTGTTTATAGAGTCAGTCTGTTCGATATATTCATACAGATAATCGGCTGCCAAATCCTTTTGCTTCATCTGATAGTATATCTTGCCTTTTAGCATTCTGGTCTCCCGGCCCAATAGTGCTTCTCCCATCTCGTCTGCCACTTTCTCCTTCTCTTCTAAAATTTGCAGCGTTTTTTGATATTGATGGGTCTGTCTGTAATAATTCTCTTTTGCGGTTAGCAAGAATTTCTTTCGGTTGGCTAATCTTTTATCATGCTTGAAGAGCTCTTCCGCTTCTTCAAGACTTTCTTGGGCTTTCTCCAACTGGCCGGTCTTTCTGTAATAAGTTGCATACAGCAATTTCTGCTCGAATGCCTGTTGGTTGTTTTGTACGAGCTTCTCCATTTTTTTTATGACCTCGATAGCCTTTTCCAACTGTCCTGTCTCATTGTACTGCTGAACGACCGTTATGTATTTGTTATGCAGATTGTAGGCGTTCAGGTTGTACGTCTCTATTATTTCGATGGCTTTCAGTTTGGCGTCGATGGCTTGCTGTCTGAATCCTTTTAATGTGTATATGTCGCCGATGCAATCATAACAAGAGACAAGCCCTTCTTTATCGTCTTCCAGTTGTGCCTCTTTCAGCATGTTTTGGGCTTCATAAAGAGCTGTGTTGTATTTTCCGTTCTTGATATAAAACAGAATCAACCGTTTCCCCCAGGAAAAATAATAATATTGCGGTTGGCGGGTCTCTTTCGCAAACTTTTTTACGCGGCCCACCCATGCGATGATGCTGTCTTCCTGACCAGTGAAGTAATAATGGTCGAGCTTGGTGGAGAGCGCGACCGCTTGCATCCTTTGGTCGGATTTGGCCTGAGCCATTGCGAATAGAGTATCGGACATGGATAAGACGATCGGGGATTGGAGATTAGCCTTACATCCTTGGTAGTATACGTAGAGCGTACTATCGACGTTGTACTCTTCCATTTCCTTGTTTTGGGAGATAGCAGGCGTACTTAGCAACAGTATAATAAATAACAGGACAGGAAATCTGCCTATTGTTATATATGGAAGCTCTTTCATCTCAATCGTTCTCTTATTTTGCTTGAGGCGCTTGCAAATATACGTTTATTTCTTGTATTTCTTGCAATGATGTATGGTAACTTGCTTTTTTTCTCTACATTTGCAATAAATCTAATAGAACTAAAGAGATTAATGAATTCATTAGTACATCGATATTTGAATGTTAACGGGCGGTTGCTCGACCTCTCTGTTCCCCAAGTGATGGGAATTCTGAATGTTACTCCAGACTCTTTTTATGCCGGAAGCCGGATGCAGACTGAAGCGGATATTGCGCAGCGTGCGCAGCAAATATTGAGCGAAGGTGCTTCTATTATCGATATCGGCGCTTACTCTTCCCGCCCGAATGCGGAGCATATCTCTTCGGAAGAGGAAAAACAACGTTTGCGGATGGGCTTGGAGATTCTGAACCGGAATCATCCGGATACCATTATTTCGGTGGATACTTTCCGGGCCGATGTGGCAGAGTGGTGTGTGAAAGAGTATGGCGTTGCCATGATCAATGACATTGCCGGTGGAGAGATGGATCCGCACATGTTTGAAACCGTAGCCCGCCTGGGAGTACCCTATATCATGATGCACATGCAAGGTACACCGCAGAACATGCAGGCAGAGCCTCATTATGACAATCTTCTGAAAGAGATATTCATGTATTTTGCAAAGAAAATACAGCAGTTGCGCGATTTAGGAGTGAAAGACATTGTCCTTGACCCCGGTTTCGGGTTTGGGAAAACGCTGGAGCATAATTATGAACTGATGGCACATCTCGAGGAGTTTGCAGTGTTCGAACTGCCTCTGTTGGTGGGGGTCTCCAGGAAGTCGATGATCTATCGTCTGTTTGGAAGCACTCCTCAGGAGGCATTGAACGGGACTGCCGTATTGGATACGATCGCTTTGATGAAAGGAGCTGATATTATCCGGGTGCATGATGTGCGTGAAGCGGTGGAAGCAGTAAAGATCGTAGAGAAAATAGTCGGTTATAAATTCTGAATACGTTTATGGGAGAATATCAGATAATAGCGGTGGCGGCAGGAATGTTCTTTGAATTCGGCATAAAAGATTTCATTGATATTCTGTTGGTCGCTTTCCTGCTGTATTACGTCTATAAGTTGATGAAAGCCTCCGGTTCTATCAAAGTGTTTACCGGTATTCTGGTTTTCATCTTGATATGGCTGGTAGTGACTCAGGTGTTGGAGATGAAACTTTTAGGCTCTATTTTCAACACGTTGATGAATGTGGGTGTATTGGCCTTGATTGTACTGTTTCAGGATGAGATACGCCGTTTCCTGTTTACATTGGGCTCGCACCAGCATGTCAGTGCTTTGGCCCGTTTCTTCACCGGAAATAAGAAAGAATCTTTGGAGCATGAAGATATTATGCCTGTGGTGATGGCGTGCATCAGCATGGGAAAGCAGAAGGTAGGTGCTTTGATCGTGATTGAGCACAATGTGCCGTTGGACAATATTGTCCGCACCGGTGAGTTGATCAACGCCAATGTAAACCAACGTCTGATAGAGAATATCTTTTTTAAGAACAGCCCGTTGCATGATGGAGCAATGGTAATCAGCAAGAAGCGTATAAAAGCGGCAGGCTGTATATTGCCTGTTTCGCACAATCTGGATATTCCCAAGGAATTGGGATTACGGCACCGGGCTGCGATGGGGATTTCTCAGGAGTCGGATGCGCATGCCATTATCGTATCTGAGGAAACCGGCGGTATCTCTGTGGCTTATCGCGGGCAATTTTATCTTCGTCTCAATGCCGAAGAGCTGGAAAGCCTGTTGACTAAAAAATCGTGATTAATAAAAACTATATGGACAGACGGAATTTCTTAAGAACTGGAGGAATGGCACTGCTCGGCTCACTGGCAGCCGGTTCGGCACTTGCCATGCCTTCATCGGTAAAAGGTGCCATGGGGGGAGGCGATCAGAAGGCTGCTCTTTTGTCGGCAATGAACCATTTTGGGGTGAGTGAAGAAAACATGAGAAAGGTGTTGGCTGCCGCTCTTGAAAAGGGAGGCGACTATGCCGATCTTTTCTTTGAACATACTTTTACGAATGTCATCGGCTTGAAAGACGGAGCGGTGAACAGTTGCAATTCATACATTGATTTCGGTATGGGAGTCCGCGTGCTTGCCGGCGACCAGAGCGGGTATGCTTATGTGGAGAATGTGACGCTCGATGATATGCTGAATGCTGCACGCACGGCAGCCCGGATTGCTTCCGGAAGCAAGAAAACGGGACCGGTAGCGCTGAAAGGAAAGGCTTTGAAGAAAAATTATTATTCCGTAACCACTCCTTGGGAGGAGGTCAGCTTGAAGGATAAGATGCCTTATCTGCAGAAACTGAATGATAAGATTTTCTCACTGGATAAACGGGTATCCAAGGTAATGGCAAACCAAAGTGATACGACCTCGCATATTCTTTTCTGCAACAGTGAAGGGGTGATGTATTATGACTATCGCCCGATGGTGACGCTGGGTGCCGTTTGCATCATGGAGGAGAACGGAAAAACGGAGAATAGTTATGCCGCCCGTGCTTATCGTAAGGGCTTTGAGTTCCTTTCGGATGACCTGGTAGAGATACTGGCGCGCGAAGCGGTGGATAATACCGCCATCCTGTTCAAGGCCATAAAGCCTAAGGGAGGTGAGATGCCTGTGGTGATGGGGGCCGGCGGTTCCGGTATTCTGCTGCATGAGGCTATCGGGCATGCCTTTGAAGCAGACTTCAATCGTAAAAATGTTTCTATCTTCTCTGACCGGTTGAACAAGAAAGTATGCAATGAACACATAACGGTCATTGATGACGGTACGATTCCGTTTAATCGTGGCTCGATAAACTTTGATGACGAGGGAGTGGACGGACAGAAGACCTATCTGGTGAAGGACGGGGTTCTGACAAGCTATATGCACGACCGCATCAGTGCCAAACATTATGGTATTGCACCTACCGGCAACGGACGGCGGGAAACATTCCGCAATGTACCTATCCCGCGTATGCGTGCAACGTATATGGAGCCGGGAAATATGAAAGAAGAAGATATCATTGCTTCCGTGAAAAAGGGAATCTTTGTCGACCAGTTTACAAACGGACAGGTGCAAATTGGTGCGGGTGACTTTACTTTCTTTGTAAAATCGGGATATCTGATTGAAGACGGAAAGCTGACGCAGCCGATTAAGGATATCAACATTATCGGCAACGGACCGAAAGCATTGGCAGACATCACCATGGTGGCTGACAATGACAAGATCGATAACGGTACCTGGACTTGCGGTAAAGACGGACAGTCTTGCCCCGTAACCTGTGGAATGCCCTCGGCATTGGTTAGTAAACTGACCGTTGGAGGAGAAAACTAAAATAAAAGAAACAAAAAAACTGTAAGCCGGAGTACGGGACAGGAATTCTGTCTGACTTCCCCGCTTGCAACTCTCA
Organism: uncultured Bacteroides sp.; assembly: GCA_958477465.1. Classification (GTDB taxonomy): domain Bacteria; phylum Bacteroidota; class Bacteroidia; order Bacteroidales; family Bacteroidaceae; genus Bacteroides. The sequence continues at coordinate 47,203 of CAUEFX010000024.1, read as the reverse complement.
ACTTTCAACTTCTATGATATCAGACAACAATAAAAAGCTGGCCCAATGGGCAATGGATTATGCCTTGAAAAATGGTTGCCAGGAAGTAAAAGTGGACCTCTATTCCGGTTCCAATACCTCTTTTGAACTGCGCGATGCCAAAATGGATCGGTTGCAACAAGCCTCTGAGAATGGATTGACGATCGCTTTATATGTAGACGGACGTTATGGCACTTATTCTACCAATCGTCTGGATAAGAAAGAACTGGAAACATTTATAACGAACGGCATCGAGTCTACGCGTTATCTGGCAAAAGACGAGGCTCGTGTGCTGCCGGATGCTTCCCGCTATTATAAAGGTGGAAAACCGGACTTGAAACTTCTGGACCCAAAATTCTCTTCTATTCAGCCGGATGATAAGATAGCATTGGCTAAAGCCATTGCCGAGGAGGCATTGGGACGGGACAAACGCATTATCTCCGTAGATTCTTCTTATAGTGATGGAGAGAATTTCGGTTACCGACTTGCCAGCAATGGTTTTGAAGGGGAGACTAAAAGTAGTTGGTACTCTCTCTCTGCCGAGGTGGCAATCAAAGGAGAAGGGGAGGCGCGTCCTTCTGCCGGTTGGTATGAGTCCTCGCTCTATTTTGATAAATTGGTTATGGAGGGCATCGGACATAAAGCCCTGGAACGCGCCTTGCGGAAAGTAGGGCAAAGGAAAGCCCTGTCCGGCAAATATACGATGGTGGTAGATCCGTTGAACGCCGGCCGCCTGCTGGGCCCATTGGTAAATGCGTTGTATGGCTCTGCCCTGCAGCAGAGAAATTCTTTTTTGCTGGATAAACTGAATGAAAAGGTGGTTGCCGATAAAGTGACATTGATGGATGAACCTCATCTGATACAGGCATCCGGCGCCCGCTATTTCGACAGTGAAGGAATTGCGACCGAACGTAGGCCAATTTTTGAGGATGGCGTATTGAAGACTTATTTCATCGATACTTATCATGCGAAAAAAATGGGAACGGCTCCTACGGTAAATTCACCGTCTATTCTGGTATTGCAGACCGGTGGAGACAATTTGGACGGGCTGGTTGCCAAAGTAGACAAGGGCATTCTGATCACCGGCTTCAACGGTGGCAATTGCAACAGTTCTACGGGAGATTTCTCTTATGGTATCGAGGGGTTCCTTATCGAGAAAGGGAAGTTGACCCAACCGGTTTCCGAAATGAATGTGACCGGCAATATGCTGACCCTTTGGTCTTCTTTGGTAGAAACGGGAAATGATCCCCGTCTTTCCTCTTCCTGGCGCATACCGTCGTTGGTCTTTGAAGGGGTGGATTTTAGCGGACTCTGATTAATCTTATATAAATGCTGTGCATCCTGCATGTCTATTCCGTACAAGAACCCGGAAAACAGACATGCAGGATTTTTTCGTCTAATTGAGCATTAAACTCATATAAGGCTTCAGCGGCAGGAGAATCTTTTCGCATAGTTCTCCAATGGTCAATTGCAAGTGGCTTTCCGGCAGACGTTCTTTGCTGAACATACATCTTCCTTTGCATAGATAGTAATAACCGTTGTTTGCCGTCAGTACTTTGTCTGTGAGTTCAATGTTCATTTCCATATCCGGACAGGAGGCGGCATAGATCTGGAGAACTGCTTTTGCATCGACAATACGCGCCATGCCCAATACGCGCGGATTACCGTCTGCCGCAGGCGGGGTGATAAGTGTGACGTTACCGTTCTTGCTATCCTGCCGGATATGATAGAGCAACGCTTTCTCGGTCTCTTTGTCATCTGCAAACAGCTCGCTTATTTGCAATCTGTCTTCTTGCTGATAGACAATCGCCATTCCGCTTATTCTCTTTTCATGAATGGCTGTGTATATCTTTCCCCCACTTATCTCGAGATCGGCAAGAATGACTTTAAAGTCCGTTGGAGTGTGCTGTATGCAGCAGGGACGTTCCTGCATTTTCCGGTTGAGGTATTGATACACCTCCTCTTCCTGTCCGGTGGCCGGTACCTTTACGGAGACATTGGCGGAAGGGTACTCTTGAACCGGAACGTTGCTCTCTGAATAGTGGAACACCGGTGCATATCCCATGCGGGCATAATAGTCGAATAACCAAGATTCGGCAGGGATCAGTGTACTTAAGGCAACCTCGTTGTGCAGCATCTTCGTCAAAGCCTGTGACAACAACTCTGTCATGACGCCCTTGTTCCGGTAGTCGGGGTGGGTACAGGCACCGGAGATGTATGATGTCCGGAGCTGTTTGCCACAGAAAGTCATGGGATAGGGGAGCATCTGAAGTGCGGAAATGACCTCGTCGCCACTTTCTATGGCGATGTTTACCTCATTGTTGTAACGCAGCCGGAAATACATTTCTGTGAAAGCCTCACTGTCGTCAAAACAAAGTTTCCATAATTCCCTTACTTTTTCTTTTATCATTTCCTTTTTATGTGTTTGAATGTTTGGTGTTTGCTTAAAACCTTCTTATGCAGGAATCCGACGGACGTATTTTACCATTTAATCATTTCCAGCGGTTGCTCTTTCAGGCACGCCATGTACTTTTCAAGAATAGTCACGGGCTGATAAGAGAGTTTTGCTTTGCGCAGCCCTTCAATTCCCAGATCCTCTTCCCGGTTGACATAAATGTACTGTTCCGGGATGTGGTTGGCAAATTCATAATTAATCATCGCATAGGCACCGTCGATTGTTGTATCGGCTTTTTCAACATGCACGCCGAAAGTCTCTTTGTTGATCGGCATGCCGAAAGTGAAGGCGACAATTTGGCCGTCTACGTGTAAGATTCCTCCTGTCAGTCCCAATGCTTCGAAATTGTGCAGTGCGTAGATCAGGGCACGGCGTTCATTGCCGGTCCCTTCCTGCTGGTCGCAGTTGTTTACCTTGCACCATTCAGTCTCCAGATCAAGGCATTCCTGAATGCGATCGGGGGTGATGGGGGTATATTCGTAATTTCCGTAGGTGTTACGGAACTTATTGATATGGTTTCGCTTTGCTTGAAATTTCTTCCCTTTCAGAGTGGCGAGATCCGTGCGGAGGTAGATGTAGTCGGCATAGTCTCTGTCTGCTGTGAATATGAATTGTCCGGGCATGATGTTTTCGAGCTCCTCTCTCATGCGCGAACAGACACCGAGCATGCAGAACGGCTGCCCTTCCGATCGGGCATCTTCAATAAGCGCTTCCAGTACTTGCTTTAAGTCTCCTTCTCCTACGGGCATCATATACGCCAGTTTTTCACCGGCCCAGAATTTGAAAACCAGCAGGTCGTCGACAATTGCAAATCGGGTGTGATACAGGAATCTCCAGCTGCAAAGGTTGGAGAAAGAGAGATCGCAATTGCGGCGGCAACTGTTCATTGTATAACCTGTGATGGAATCTTTGTCTTGAAGTGTGATGTCTTTAAAATCTATCATATAGAGTTGTTTCCTTTAGAGGTATATAATGTATAACAAATAAGAGTCGTTTTTGTTATAACAGACCCAATAACCGGAGAATGGTCGGCGTCAATAAGGCGGTAAATATACCGTTGAGGGTCAGTCCCAGGCTGGCGTATGCTCCGTATTTACTGCTGACATCCATTGCGGTGGAAGTGCCTACTGCATGAGCGGCGGTTCCCATAGAGAGGCCTTGGGCTATCGGGCTGCCCACACGCATCAGTTTCATCGTCTTGAATCCGAGGATGGCACCGAGCAAGCCTACGCAGACTACTACGGCGGCTGTCAGCGAGGGAATTCCTCCCAATGTCTTGGTTACTTCCATGGCGATAGGGGTGGTGACCGATTTGGAAGCCAGTGACAGAATGACTTCCTGGGAAGCTCCCATTAATTTGGCTATCAATACCACAGAGACAACGCCGACAATACAACCGGCCAGTTGCGACAGCAGGATAGGCAGCAATTGCTTCTTGATTGTTTCTAACTGGAGGTATAACGGAACTCCCAACGCCACCACTGCCGGTTTCAGCCAGAACTCGATCAGGTGTCCGCCTTCATTATAAGTTTCATAACTGATATGCGTCATCTTCAGAAAGAAGATAAGTACGGCAATGGTCAATAGAATAGGATTCAGCAAAAGGAATCCAGTTTTCTTTTGCAATAATTTGGCGAAGAAATAAATCCCGAAGGTAATCGCCAAAAGAAAAAACTCATTCTCTAAATAGTTCATTTGATTTTCCGCGCTAATTGATGAACCCACCCCGTAACGATAAGCACGAGGATGGTACTGATAAGGGTTGCAATCACGATGGGCCAGAATTGTGCCGCAATAATGTCGAAATAGAGCATGAGAGCCACTCCCGGCGGGATAAAGAAGAATCCGAGATTGGCGACCAGAAAGTCGGACATGCCTTGTACCCATTGCAATTTAACCCAACCTAATTTCAAAAAGAGGGTGAGCAGCAACATTCCTATGATGCTGGACGGGAGTTTGATTCCCGTGAGAAAGACAATCAATTCACCCAAGGCCAAACAGCCAAATAAAATAGCACACTGACGTATCATATTTTTTACCTATTGAGTTTGAAAACGCGGCAAAGTTATGAAATTACTGATAGAGTTTCCACTACTTTTCGTGAAGATTTATTTTTGCCGCTCTTTTTGTGGGAAAAACGTGAAAATAAGAGCGGAACATTGTTTGCCGGGGCGTAAATACAACACGTAATTCACGCCATAACATTGCCTTATGGAGAAAATGGGCAAGGCCGATGAACGGAATGTACATGCTGTAAATTGAGAAAGTCTCTTCATGAATCAGGCAGTAGTGTTAAATATTATAATAATTGTGCAATCGCAACGTAAAAACGCCCTGTTTTGCAATGTAGATATTACAATATTGTGTACTTTTGCGGAGTGAATAACACTTTACTACCGAAATTATACATATTTTAAATATCTATGCTCAATTTAATTAACTCTATTGTTGCGCGTGCGAAAGCAAATCGCCAACGCATTGTTCTTCCGGAAGGAACCGAAGAACGTACTTTGAAAGCTGCCAATCAGATTTTGACAGATGAAGTTGCTGACCTTATTCTTTTGGGTAACCCCAATGAAATTCATGAGGCTGCTGTGAAATGGGGACTGGGAAACATCAGTAAAGCTACCATTATCGACCCGGAGAATCATCCGAAGCAGGAAGAATATGCACAGTTGCTGTGCGAACTTCGTAAAAAGAAAGGCATGACTATCGAAGAAGCCCGTAAACTGGTGCTTAACCCGTTGTATCTGGGTTGTCTTATTATTAAGAGCGGAGATGCTGACGGTCAGTTGGCTGGTGCCCGCAATACGACAGGTGATGTGCTGCGTCCTGCTCTTCAGATTATCAAGACCACTCCGGGAATTACGACTGTGTCTGGTGCTATGCTGTTGTTGACGCATGCTCCCGAATACGGAAAGAACGGAGTACTTGTTATGGGTGATGTAGCTGTGACTCCGGTTCCGGATGCAGCTCAGTTGGCTCAGATTGCAGTTTGTACAGCCAGTACAGCCAAGGCTGTTGCCGGAATAGAGGACCCCAGAGTGGCATTGCTCAGCTTCTCAACAAAAGGTTCGGCTAAGCATGAAGTGGTAGATAAAGTGGTTGAAGCATTGAAAATAGCAAAAGAACTGGATCCTGCATTGGCTATTGACGGTGAATTGCAGGCGGATGCAGCATTGGTTCCGGAGGTTGGTGCAAGCAAGGCACCGGGATCATCCATTGCCGGTAAGGCCAATGTTCTGGTTGTTCCGAGCCTTGAAGTCGGCAATATCTCTTACAAATTAGTACAACGTCTGGGACACGCAGATGCTATCGGCCCGATTCTGCAAGGTATTGCCCGTCCGGTAAACGACCTTTCACGCGGTTGCTCTATTGAAGATGTATATAGAATGATTGCCATTACAGCCAATCAGGCTATTGCCGCCAAGGAAAACAAATAATTTACTAAAACAATAATCGGAAATGAAGATATTAGTATTGAACTGCGGAAGTTCATCTATCAAATATAAACTGTTCGACATGGACAGTAAGGAAGTGATTGCTCAAGGCGGTATTGAGAAAATCGGTTTGAAAGGTTCCTTCTTGAAATTTACTTTGCCTGACGGGAAAAAGAAAATATTGGAGAAAGACATTCCGGAACATACGGTCGGAGTGGAATTTATCCTTCAGACATTGATTGATCCGGAATACGGGGCAATCAAATCATTGGATGAAATCAATGCCGTGGGACACCGCATGGTACATGGAGGCGAACGTTTCAGCAAATCCGTATTGCTTGATAAGGAGGTATTGGAAGCGTTTACCGCCTGCAACGATCTGGCACCGCTGCACAACCCTGCAAACCTGAAAGGGGTGGATGCCGTATCGGCCATTCTTCCCAATATTCCACAGGTCGGGGTATTTGATACGGCTTTCCATCAGACAATGCCTGACTACGCATATTTGTATGCCGTTCCTTACGAACTGTATGAGAAATACGGTGTACGCCGTTATGGTTTCCACGGAACGTCTCATCGCTATGTCTCTCAACGCGTATGTGAGTTCTTGGGCGTTAAACCCGAAGGGCTGAGACTGATAACCTGCCACATCGGTAATGGCGGTTCTATCGCTGCTATCAAAGACGGCAAATGTATCGATACGACTATGGGACTTACTCCGTTGGAAGGATTGATGATGGGTACACGCAGCGGTGATATCGATGCCGGTGCCGTAACTTTCATCATGGATAAAGAAGGACTTGATACAACCGGTATATCCAATCTGTTGAACAAGAAGAGCGGTGTGCTCGGAGTCTCCGGTGTATCGAGCGATATGCGCGAATTGGAAGCTGCCGTGGCAGAAGGAAACCAGAGAGCTGTTCTGGCAGAGAAGATGTATTTCTATCGCATTAAAAAATACATTGGCGCTTATGCTGCTGCATTGGGTGGTGTAGACGTTATCCTCTTTACCGGCGGAGTCGGTGAGAACCAGGCAAGCTGCCGTTCCAGCGTATGTGAGGGTCTCGAATTTATGGGAGTGAAGCTGGATGCCGAAAAGAACAATGTTCGAGGTGAAGAGGCAGTCATTTCTGCTGCTGATTCAAAAGTGAAGGTTGTGGTGATCCCTACAGACGAGGAACTGTTGATTGCTTCTGACACAATGGATATTGTAGGAAAATAATCCGAAGAAACGATTCATACGTAAAACGGGTGCTAAAGCACCTTTAACATAGAAATCGCCCCTGTTGCAGACATCTGTAGATTGTCGGTAGCAGGGGCGGTTTTGTTGGCAAGAGAGTTTGCCATACTCTCTTTTTATTGAAATAATGATGTATCTTTGCCGGTAGATAAAACCAGCATATATGAGATATTCCGTCATTATACCTGTGTATAACCGTCCCGATGAGGTGGACGAATTGTTGCAAAGTCTCGTAAAGCAGCGATTTAAGGATTTTGAAGTGATTGTAGTCGAGGATGGCTCTTCGGTCTCTTGTGAGGCCGTTGCGGAGAAGTACAAGGCGGTGCTTGACTTGAAGTATTTTCAGAAAGCCAATTCCGGACCGGGGCAGAGCCGCAATTATGGAGCGGAGCGGAGCCAGGGTGATTTCCTTATTATATTAGACTCCGACTGTATCCTGCCGGAAAGCTATTTCGATGAAGTGGAGGCGGAATTGAGAACGGTTCCTGCCGATGCATTCGGCGGACCCGACCGGGCGCACGATTCTTTTACGGACATTCAGAAAGCGATCAACTATTCCATGACCTCTTTCTTTACGACCGGAGGCATTCGCGGCGGTAAAAAGAAAATGGATAAATTCTATCCGCGTAGTTTTAATATGGGGGTGAGACGGGAAGTATACCAGGCGTTAGGCGGTTTCTCCAAGATGCGTTTTGGAGAGGATATCGATTTTAGTATCCGGATTTTCAAAGGGGGATATAGATGTCGTTTGTTTCCCGGCGCATGGGTGTATCATAAGCGGCGCACCGATTTGAAGAAGTTCTTTAAGCAAGTGCACAACTCCGGTATTGCTCGTATCAACCTTTATAAAAAGTATCCGGAGTCATTAAAACTGGTGCACCTGCTTCCTGCTGTTTTCACCTTGGGGGTGGCTTTGCTGCTTGTCGGTACTCTTTTCTGTCCGTATAGCCTTCTTCCGATTCTGTTTTATGCCTTGTTGGTTTGCGTTGATTCCGCTTGCCGTAATCACAGTCTGCGCATCGGAGTTTACTCCATCGCTGCTTCTTTTATACAACTGATCGGTTATGGAACCGGCTTTTGGAGAGCTTGGTGGCAGCGTTGCGTTTTGGGGAGAGGTGAGTTTGAGGCTTTTCAAAAGAATTTTTATAAATAAAGGTACATACCCTATACTAATGAAAGATACACACAAACTGACAATTAGCCAATGGGCGGAGGAAGATCGGCCGAGAGAGAAAATGATGCTGAAAGGTTCGGGCGCCCTGAGCGATGCCGAGTTGCTGGCTATTCTGATAGGTTCTGGCAATACCGAAGAGAGTGCGGTAGAGCTGATGCGGCGGATACTTGTCTCTTGTCACAATAATTTAAACGAACTGGCGCATTGGGAAGTCCGTGATTTTTCTCGTTTCAAAGGCTTCGGTCCGGCGAAAAGCATTGCTATCATGGCCGCTTTGGAATTGGGGAAGCGCCGTAAATTGCAGGAGGTGAAAGAGCGGGTTGTTATCGGTTGCTCGAAGGATATTTACGAGTTGTTTCATCCGTTGATGTGCGATCTTGAGTTGGAGGAGTTTTGGGTATTGCTGCTGAATCAGGCGAATAAGGTGATAGAACCCGTGCGTATCAGCACCGGAGGCATCGCCGGGACATTTGTCGATGTACGCTCCATTTTTCGGGAGGCGTTGTTGCAGCGTGCCACTCAGATGGCCGTTGTACACAATCACCCTTCGGGTAATACCCGTCCCAGCCAGGAAGACAAGGCGCTGACGCAACGAATACTTGCTGCTGCCAAGACGATGAATATTCATTTGATCGATCATCTGATTGTCTGCGATGGCCAGTATTACAGCTTTGCGGATGAGGGGCTGATTTAGTTGTTCTTATCTCATTGTCTTGTGATTATGTGTATGCTATACAGGTATGCTTTATGTGTCAGCTCGTTGATTTGCTATCTGTGTTGAAAATAGTTGCCCGCAACTCTTCGTTCATCTTATTTTTTATCCGATTTTTTCTAGACTTTAGTGCGTTGGCATTGCTTCCGGTACATACTATGATGATTGGATTTGGATATCCCAAGAGATAGAATACACAATATAATAAATCTTCACGGGTTAGTTCTGGGCATTTTGCTTTCAAATCAACCATCGTGTCGGAGAAAGTCTGATAAATGCAATCCCACAGGTACTCACGCTCTTCTAAAGTAAATGTTTTTTCTTCAATTTTTCTTTTGAGTTTTAACTCCTCCAGAATCTTGTAGTAGGGCGTTTTTTGAAAAAGCTGGATACTATAATGGAATTTTTCTTTCTGTAGTTCCCTTAAGAGATCTTGTTTGTTCTCTTTCTCCAGTTTTGAACTTTCTGATTGAGTCGCGTCCAGTTCAATTAATTCTTCTTGAACTTTCATTATCTCTTCTCTTTTTCTCATTAAAGATTTCTGAAGAGCAATATACTCTTTTTTTCGACGTCTATCGATCGTTAAAAATATCAAAATACTTGTGACTACAAAAATAAGCATAGAGGAAAAAATAATCCGATTCTGACGTTTCTGTTTATAGGCAAATTTCTTTTTATATTTCTCTATAGCAAAATCATTGATTAGCTTTGCTATCTCTTTTCTGTTCTCTTCTTCCTGAATAGAATCGGACAATGTGACATACGCGTCTATGTATTGGATAGCTTCTTTAAACCTACCACATTTTTTTTCAAGTTCATATAGTGAATAATTAGTGGAAACTTCTGAGAACGGATCTCCTTTATTGTAACAAAGTGATAGATAGTAGCGGGCAGAATCGTACTGTCCGGTTTGAATAAATATATCAGCTTTTAGAAGATGTAAGTCTATTGTCTCGTTTTGTTCGTTTCTTTTTTTCTCTGTTTCATCGTAAATAGGCTTTTTAATAGCTTGGTACGCTTCTGGGTATCTTTTTTGTTCATAATAGATTAGAGCAAGATTTACAAATCCAACGGAAACCCATGATGAATCACCAAGCATACGTGAGTTTACAATGATTTCATTGTAGTAGTATTCTGCGCTGTCCCACATATTTTTATATATAAATGTTTCGGCAATTCCTTGTATGGAATAGAGAATGTTCTTTTTATCATTTTTCTCTTTGTTTATTTGATAAGAGTTCCGATACATTTCCATTGCCTTCTCGTAAAAGCTTTGATCTTGATAGCATTCTGCCAAACCCTCATAGGTCATAGTAAGTATTTCTTTGTCACTTGTTACTTGCGGATTTATGTTTAGTGCTTTCAAGAAAGCATCAGTTGCACCCACTATATCGCCTATGTCCTGATATACACACCCTAGATAATAATAAGCTTTGGTCGCCTGCTTTTCATCGCCTTTATCTTTGTAATACTCTACTGCTATCCGAATCAGAGAGTCGTTGGTGTGTGATATCCTACTTTTCTGTTTAGCTTGTGTGAGGAGGAGAGAATATGATGCTTTGTCGGCAGGTTTCATTTCTTGGAAGGACTGTATCGAATTGAGCAAAGCCAATGCACTATCCGGACGAGTAATCATGATAGAATCTATCTGCAATAATAAAGTAGTGTATTTACCGTTTTGCTGACAGCTAACCAAAACTATAAAAATAAATAGTTTGCTGACAAATAGGTATGTAAATTGCGTGTATTTCATCATTTTACAAATATAGGAATAATACCGAAGAGCTTGTGGCACTTTCATTTCAAGAAAATTGATTACTCCTTCAATTTAAGTATTATTCACGATTTTGTTTAAGTTATGAGCTTATGGTATGTTTTCAGTCTCTTCAGCTAATTCGATAATTAGCTGAAGAGACTGATTAAAATCTTTTCTAAAAATAGACTGTTCTATTTAACTTTCGCAGTAGCGTTTTTTTTGAATCTATTTTTTCCATAATGGAACATAAATTGAAAATTGCCACTGCGATAATCGGTTATCTTTGAAAAGAGGGACTTTATAATTTCGGGTCAATCCGTATTTATAAGAAAATCCTAATTCTACGTATTTAAAGTCATAGCTCACTTTTGCGAGTAGAGGAATGTCAAAGAATTTTTTCTCCCATATATAAACGGTTGGTTGTATACCCAAACCGATGTTCAAACCTTTGAAAATATTGTAATTAGCCATACCAGTTAGAGAGAATGATAATAAAACGTTAGATCCAGAAGAACCTGCGTATTGAGTGTTTTCTTTAGGTAGAAAATTCATGGCATATTCATATTTACTATATCCTCCGGATACATCTATGTCATAGAAAAAGTGTGATTGAGTAGGCTGTAATCTGAAACGATAGCCTAATTCAAAGGCTGCTTTCCCTTTTATATAAGAATTTTTTATATCTGTATCCATGTTATCAATATGGGTGGGTGTATTGTAAGCGGTTTCACTTTTACCCGCTTTCACAATAATACCTGAGCTCTTTAAAATCTGTGACCACATAGGACAAGATACGAATAGGAACAATAATGCTATTAATAAGTTTTTTTTCACTATCATATTTTTGTGCATTTAGGAGATGGCTGTTGTATTGTGTTTAAAACTTCTTTTTCGGTAGAACCTATTATATGTGATCAATTTGATTAAGGTGTAATATCTACATCCATGTAAAATTTGCGCCCTATACCTTGATACCAGATTTCTATATTTTTTCCTCTGCAGGGAAAGGGGTATACACCAAAAGGAGAAGAAGAGAAAAACTCATATGATATTGGTGCTTTTCCACGTCTGACTGAAGTAACAGGGAAAATCATCCCTTGTCCTGTTGCATAACGTAAGGTGCCAACGATTGAGACTTCTGATGTATAATTTTTCCATTTACCACGAAGACCAGCTTTTTTTCTAAAGTTGATATTTATTCTTGTAACCGCTTGACCATTTGCTGCGAAACTGGCTTCCGTGTTTACCCATAGTTTACGATCATTCTCAGAACCCATTTGTTCTGGTATATCATTTAGATGAATTTCGTTGACCAAAATAATATTATCAGCATTGTCAGGAGCTAATCTTCCTAATTTTAATAAATCCTGTGGGGTTTTGATATCAATATAGCTAACCATTTTTTCTGCTATCTTCACATAACCTTCCAAATTCAATAATTTGGCTATTGAATCATTACTAACTGGTAAGAAGAAAGAATAGTCATCTTTGTATTCGGGGAAGTTATAAATGGGGGAAAAGTTTTTTAAACTCATTATATTTTTGTTCAGAGATATAATAATCTTCTTCTACCAACCACGCTTCTTCAAATTCATTATAAAGTGATTTGAACTTAGCATAGCCTGAGATGTCATTCAGAATCGTTTCAGGTGATTCTGCCGCTTTTAAAAATTCGGCTTCCGTTGCAAATTCTAATATTTCGATTGATGGTTTTATCTCATTTGAATTTAGTGAAACTTTAGATCCCGAAATGGATAAGATTTCAGTTTCTTGATCTTTTACACATGAAATGAACATTATTGTAGTACACAATAGGGAATAAAATAATAGTTTCATAAAAAAATAATTTTTGAAGTTAATAAAATAATAGGTTATATCAGATAGTTCTCTACTTTTGTATGGACTGGTTAAGTCTGTTAATTGTCTTCTGATGACTTTAGTGTTCTTGAATTATCTACGGCAAAGGACACTTTTTTTTTATCATTGTGGTATTTATTAAGTAATAATTGGGTAATAATATCTGTTTTTATCTTTTGTGTTGGTAATAGAAAGGTAATAATAGGATAGGATGTCTTTATTGTAAGTTGTTGGAATTTATGGTGCTGTGATGGCTTGTATGGGTAGGAAACTTTGAATACAATTTTGTGTTGTATACATTGAAAAATAAATAGAAAGTAATCTTAAGGTGTGTTGCAGGTTGCAATATTCTTAATATTTGTGAGGAAGAAAAAAAGAGTTTGAATGATAAAACAATTTCTGAATCTTTTATAATCTGACAAAAGTACATAAAAAGAGGACGGTTATAAACCTTTCTATGCAGAAAAGCACTATTTTTGTCTATCTAATCAATAGCGTTCACGATTATGACAAAGTTTGAAATAGAAGAAAAGATTGTAGATATGCTTAAAACCGTATTCGATCCGGAGATACCGGTTAATATATACGATTTGGGGCTTATTTATAAAATTGAAGTTGCTGATAACGGAGAGGTGTCTATCGATATGACACTGACAGCACCAAACTGTCCGGCTGCCGATTTTATTATGGAGGATGTCCGGCAGAAGATAGAATCCATAGACGGAGTGCCGTCGGCTACCATCAATCTGGTTTTCGAACCGGAATGGGACAAGGACATGATGAGCGAGGAAGCCAAGCTCGAATTGGGATTCTTGTAAGAGTTGAAAGTCATCAAATAAATGATTATGAAAAATATCTATTTCCTTTCCGATGCTCATTTGGGCTCCCGTGCTATCGAACATGGCCGTACACAGGAACGGCGGTTGGTGAATTTTCTGGATAGTATCAAACATAAAGCCGGGGCTGTCTATTTGCTGGGGGATATGTTCGACTTCTGGTATGAGTTTAAACTGGTGGTCCCTAAAGGATATACCCGCTTTCTGGGAAAACTCTCCGAGCTGACGGATATGGGAGTGGAAGTGCATTTCTTTATCGGCAACCATGATATCTGGTGTGGAGATTACCTGTCGAAGGAGTGTGGCGTAATCATTCATCGCAAACCTCTTACTACCGAGATTTACGGTAGGGAATTTTATTTGGCACACGGTGACGGTCTGGGAGATCCGGACAAGAAATTCAAGTTTCTGCGTGCGATGTTTCATAGTAAAACGTTGCAGACCTTGTTCTCGATGATTCACCCCCGGTGGAGCATCGATTTGGGACTGACGTGGGCAAAGCATAGTCGCATGAAGCGTGAAGACGGGAAGGAGCCTGATTATATGGGTGAAGATAAAGAGTATCTGGTGCTTTATACCAAAGAGTATTTGAAAAGCCATCCGAATATAAACTTCTTTATTTATGGACATCGCCATATCGAACTTGACTTGATGCTGAGTGCAACTGCACGGATACTGATTCTGGGAGATTGGATCAATTACTTCTCGTATGCCGTGTTCGACGGTGAGAATTTATTCCTGGAGAATTACATAGAGGGAGAGACGAAGTTGTAGCAGGCTGTGTTGTACTCCTTTTCTGTTCATCGGGTAAGAAGCCGGTGAATGGTTATGCAGGAACGATACATAAAAATAAAAGTCCTTCGCACAAGCGAAAGGACTTTTATTTTAGTTTTTAAGAGGAAATTTAATCTCTTAATATTTTCCGGCTTTGGCAATTCGTTGCGGGATTTCGATGTTGTCCATCTTTCCGGAGAAAAGCTGTGAACCTGCACCGATGGCGAAGACCGGAACATATCCGGCTGAATGGCTTCCGCTTGCCCAGCCTACCATAGCGATTTCATTTAGAACTTCTTTGGCACGTGCGGCCATCGGCTCACTCTTAGAATACAGACTCTTTTCGAAAACCACTTTGTCTTTAACGAACGATCTCTCATACTCATCGTGCAGCTTCTTTTCCTGCTCCCAAGAGATAGGAATCTCTTTCCAGAATCCCATGTTGTCTGACAAGAATGATTTCATCTCTTCCCAAGATACCTTGTTTCCTTTGGATTTTCTCAGTTCGCTGATCCGGGCAGAAAGGACATCTACGGAGTTTTTCTGATACTGAATAACTTTCAGATTCAGTGCATATCTACCGGTTCCCAATGCCAGGCCGCCGGTTTCGTGGTCGGCAGTGACAACGATCAGTGTCTCTTTGGGGTGTTTTTTGTAAAATTCATAAGCTACTTTTATGGCTTCGTCCATATCCACTACCTCGTTGAATACGGTAGCGACATCGTTCGAGTGGCAGGCCCAGTCTATCTTACCGCCTTCCACCATCAGGAAGAAGCCTTTATTTTTTTCTTTGGTCAGAAAGTTGATGGCGCTCTCGGTGATCTGTGCCAAAGTCAAATCGCTTTCTTTGCGGTCGATGGCGTATGGCAGACTGGAGTTATTGCTACCCTCTTCCTGTATGAGAATCATCTTTTTAGCTTGTGGGGCTTTGGCCTTAAAATCGTTATAGCCGCGAGCCAGCGTATAACCGTTTTCTTCGAACATCGGGAAGATACTCGGTGCCTCTTTTCCATCTGCTGTGGTAGTAGGTTTTAAGAATCCGGATCCGGCATAGAAGTCAAAATTGGCTTTTGGAAGGTCGGTTGCGATTTCGTAATTCATGTTACGGTCGGGCTGGTGTGCATAAAATGCAGCGGGAGTGGCATGGTCTACGCTTACGCTGGTGGCAATACCTACTTTTTTCCCGGCTTTTTTAGCTTTTTCGGCAACGGTTTGTACCGGTTCTTTTTGGGGGTTCACACCGATGGCTCCATTGTAAGTCTTTGTCCCTGTGGAGAGAGCGGTGCCGGCTGCCGATGAGTCTGTTACTGAATTGGTGGCTGAGAAAGTGCTTGCCATTGAACTTACAGGGAACTGTGTGAAAAGTAACGGTTCTACTCCTATACGTCCGTTTTGTAATTCGGCGCGGTACATCTCTGTGCCATTCACTTGGTTTACTCCCATTCCATCACCGATGAAATAGAAAATATACTTTGCCTGTCCGTGAGCTACAACGGATATCAGTACAAAGCATAATACATACATTAATCTCTTCATTATATTAGATGTTTTTTTGATTTTGACAGGCAAATATACGGATTATACAAGGAATAAATAAAAAAAACGGTAAACAAATTGCGAACTTGTCACAATCGGTTTACCGTTTCGTAAAGTGAACGAAATATTTTTGTTATGCTTTCACGCGTCCTACGTAAGAGCCGTCACGAGTATCGATTTCGATCGTTTCGCCTTCGTTGATAAACAGCGGAACACGAACTGTTGCACCCGATTCTACTGTTGCGGGTTTCAGAGTGTTCGTAGCTGTATCGCCTTTCATACCCGGTTCGGTATAAGTCACTTTCATCTGAACTTTGATAGGCATGTCAGCGTAGAGAACGGTTTCTGTAGAAGCATCGGAAACCACATCGAGCACAGCTCCTTCAAGAAGGAAGTCTACTCCGTTGATCAGGTCGTGGGGGATCGGGTGCTGGTCGAAAGTTTCCTGATTCATGAAGATATAATCATCACCTTCTTTATATAAGAATTGGTAAGGGCGACGTTCTACACGTACGTCTTCCAGTTTTTCACCGATATTGAAACGGCGTTCAAGAACATAACCGCTTACTACGTCTTTCAGCTTGGTGCGCATGAATGTGTTGCCTTTACCCGGCTTTACATGAAGAAATTCGATACAGAAATACAGCTTTCCGTCCATACGGATACAGGTTCCGTTCTTGATGTCTTGAGCGTTAATCATACTTGATATCTTTTATTATTTTAATGTTATTGAGTTTTTTAGTGAACTTTCCGGGTGCAAAAGTAATCTAAATCGGTAAAAAACACAAAAACTTTTGACTAAAAATGAGTTATCTCTTGGTTTATTTAAAAAAAGTGTCTATTTTTGCAGCCCGATTACGTAGAATAATAACAATAAAAACAAGATACAGTAATGAAAAGAACATTTCAACCCTCTAACAGAAAGAGAAAGAACAAACACGGTTTCCGTGAGAGAATGGCAACTGCTAACGGTCGCAGAGTATTGGCTGCACGTCGTGCTAAAGGTCGTAAGAAGTTGACTGTTTCTGACGAATACAACGGAGTGAAAGCATAAAGAATTCCTCTGTAGCGTAGTAAAAAATGAAATTGAAGAAGTAAAGATATCCATCTTTGCTTCTTTTTTTGTGGGTATGCGAACTGGATATAGGTTTGCCGTTATTACAGATGGGAAAAATCAGTATGCTGCTGAATTCGGCTAAAAATAATCCTTTTGCTTGAATATCGCCTTTTTCTGTAACGCATACTTGAGGCTAATAGCCGTTAATAGCATGAAAAATGCATAATTTTGTGCAATTGTATGCATTTGTATTGCATAATATTGGGCTATTTTGAATAAATATGTGGTTTTTGGTCGGTTCATAAATCCATTTTTCTCCGGGAGATAACTTCAGTTTCTCGTAGAGGAACGACTCGTTCCTCTACGAGAAACCAAAAGAGTCTCTACGGGAAATGTTCATTTCTCATAAAAAGCCGCCATTTTATGCTGGATGCAGTTGAAATTCAGACCGAAGTCAAATAGAAAAAAGCTCGGAATATGGAATGGTTGGGAATAAAATGTACGGTGAACACTGTGAAAAATAAAACGAATTATGTTTTGTGGTTCATAACTCTGACAATTCGATAAGACGATTCTGGCCGTAGCGGCGGTTTTAATGCATCTGTTGAATTTCTCTCGGTTTAAACGGATTGTAGAGGGCTTAGGATTGTCATTTTGTCATTTTGATATACAGGCTGCCTTTTCTCTTTACCTACGCTTCGTTTCCTGAAAATAAAAACTCTGTAAACTCTATGCTACTGTGTAGTTAAAATTGTATCTTTGACGCGGATTAACAGCTAAGATTTATGACGATAAAGGAATTTTTTTCATTCAAGGCCAATAAATACTTTTGGTTAAATCTGATAGCAATGGCGGCAGTGGTTTGCCTGTTGTTTTTCGGAGTGTTGAAATGGCTGGACAGTTATACGCATCACGGTGAGGCCGTTGTAGTGCCGAACGTCAAAGGCATGACAATCAATGAAGCGGAAATGCTTTTCCGTAACCATGGACTGGTTTGTGTTGTGTCGGACTCCAACTATGTGAAAAACAAACCGGCCGGAAGTGTTTTGGAGGTGAACCCGCCTGTGGGGGAAAAGGTGAAAGAAGGAAGAATCATTTATTTGACGATCAATACACTGAATATTCCTTTGCGTCCTGTACCGGATGTGGCGGACAACAGTTCGATGCGCCAGGCACAGGCTAAAATATTGGCTGCAGGATTCAAGCTGTCCGAGAATGAAATGATTCCCGGAGAAAAGGACTGGGTGTATGGAGTGAAGTATATGGGACGTCAATTGGAAATGGGCGATAAAGTACCTGTAGGAGCCACTTTGACGCTGCTGGTGGGAGATGGAGAAGAATTGCCTGCGGACAATGATTCCATTCTGAATGCAGACAGCATAATGGACAGTCAGGAATCATCGGTTGACGATTCGTGGTTTTAAACGGACACCAGTCAATATTTAGAAAGGAATTTGTATGATAGAGGAATTGCCGGACGATATAGAGAATGATATTGATGACATAGAACCCGTCGGAGAGGAAGCGGAAGCCCAGTTGTACGAACACTTCCGGGTGGTTGTGGACAAAGGGCAGGCGATGATGAGAGTCGACAAGTATTTGTTCGAACGCATTGTCAATGCCTCGCGCAACCGCATCCAGAAAGCGGCCGAAAATGGTTTTGTAATGGCCAACGGGAAGCCGGTGAAGAGCAGCTATAAGGTAAAGCCGCTGGATGTGATTACGGTGATGATGGACCGTCCGCGTTATGAGAATGAAATTATTCCGGAAGACATTCCTCTCGACATCGTATATGAAGATAAGTATGTGATGGTGGTGAACAAGCCGCCCGGACTGGTGGTACACCCCGGGCATGGGAATTACCACGGTACATTGGTCAATGCACTGGCATGGCACATGAAGGACAATCCCGACTATGACGCCAACGATCCCCACGTAGGGCTGGTACACCGTATCGACAAGGATACCTCCGGACTACTGGTCATAGCAAAGACACCGGATGCGAAAACGAATCTTGGTATTCAGTTTTTTAATAAAACGACCAAACGGCGTTATCGCGCATTGGTATGGGGAAACGTGGAGCAGGACGAAGGGACGATCGTCGGTAACATCGCCCGGAATCCGAAGGACCGGATGCAGATGGCGGTAATGTCCGACCCGACCGTGGGCAAACATGCCGTGACACACTACCGTGTACTCGAACGTTTGGGGTATGTGACATTAGTGGAGTGTATCCTGGAAACAGGGCGGACGCATCAGATCAGAGTCCACATGAAGCACATCGGTCATGTCTTGTTCAATGACGAACGCTATGGCGGGCATGAGATTCTGAAAGGGACTCATTTTAGTAAATACAAACAATTTGTAAACAACTGCTTTGACACTTGCCCACGACAGGCCTTGCATGCCATGACATTGGGGTTTGTGCATCCCGTTACGGGAGAGGAGATGTATTTCACCTCGGAAATGCCCGATGATATGAGCCGGCTGATAGAGAAGTGGAGAAGCTATATAAGTAACAGAGAAATAGAATGAAACGCACAATTGCTATCGTGGCAGGAGGTGATACCTCCGAATTTCATGTATCCCTGCGTAGTGCACAGGGGATATACTCTTTTATAGACAAGGAGAAGTATGATCTGTATATCGTCGAAATGGAAGGACTTCGTTGGGAAGTGCAACTACCTGACGGAGGCAAGGCACCGGTAGACCGTAATGATTTCAGCTTCCTGAAAGGGACGGAGAAGGTGAAGTTCGATTTTGCCTATATCACCATTCACGGCACCCCGGGCGAAGATGGACGCCTTCAGGGCTATTTCGATATGATGCGCATCCCTTATTCCTGTTGCGGGGTGCTGGCGGCTGCCATGACTTATAATAAGTTTGCCTGCAACCACTACCTTAAGGCTTTCGGCATCCGGATTTCCGATTCACTGCTGCTGCGTCAGGGGCAGACTGTTTCGGATGAAGACGTGATCGAGAAAATCGGTCTGCCTTGCTTCATCAAGCCGAGCCTGGGAGGGTCCAGCTTCGGAGTGACGAAAGTGAAAACCCGTGAACAGATACAGCCTGCCATTCGGAAAGCATTCGGAGAAGCGCAGGAGGTGCTGGTCGAAGCATTCATGGATGGTACTGAAATAACTTGCGGCTGCTACAAAACAAAACAGAAATCAGTGGTGTTTCCTATAACAGAGGTGGTGACCGGCAATGAATTTTTCGATTACGATGCCAAATACAACGGACAGGTGGACGAGATCACTCCGGCCCGTATTTCCGATGAACTGACACGCCGTGTACAGACATTGACCTCTGCCATTTATGACATCTTGGGGTGTTCGGGCATTATCCGTATCGATTACATCATTACAGCCGGAGACAAGATAAACCTGCTTGAAGTAAATACGACTCCCGGAATGACGGCTACCAGCTTTATTCCGCAGCAGGTACGTGCTGCCGGCTTGGATATAAAGGAGGTAATGACTGATATAATAGAGAATAAATTCCAGTGACGCGTTATGATGAATACAACAGAGTTTGATGAAATCCGTCCTTATAATGACGAAGAACTTCCTCGAATATTCGAGGAACTGATTGCTGATCCGGCCTTTCAGAAAGCCGCTTGTTCTGTGGTTCCGAATGTGCCTTTTGAAATCCTGGCCCAGAAAATGCGTGCTTGCCGGACAAAACTGGATTTCCAGAAGGCTTTCTGTTATGACATCCTTTGGAAACTGGCCGAAAGGCATGCAAACGGGCTGACGCTCGACCACACGGCACTGCCGGACAAAAAGAAGGCTTATGTGTATATAACCAATCATCGGGATATCATTCTTGATTCGGGCTTCCTGTCGGTTTTGCTTGTGGATCAGGGCATGGATACGGTAGAGATTGCGATTGGAGACAATCTGTTGATTTACCCGTGGATTAAGAAGTTTGTACGGGTCAATAAGTCTTTTATCGTGCAGCGTGCGCTGACCATGCGCCAGATGTTGGAATCTTCTGCCCGCATGTCTCGATACATCCATTACACGGTCATGGAGAAGCATCAATCTATCTGGATCGCACAGCGTGAGGGACGTGCCAAAGACTCCAATGACCGTACGCAGGAGAGTGTGCTCAAGATGCTGGCCATGGGTGGTGAAGGAGATCTTATAGACCGTCTGATGGAGATAAACATCGCTCCGATGGCGATTTCGTATGAATACGACCCTTGTGATTTTCTGAAAGCACAGGAGTTTCAGCTGAAGCGGGACATAGAGGGCTATAAGAAAACAACGCAGGATGATTTGCGTAATATGGAAACAGGGCTGTTCGGGTATAAGGGAAAAGTACATTTCCAGGCTGCCCCCTGCATAAATGATGCGCTTGAAAAGATGGACCGTAACCTGCCGAAGACGGAACTGTTTGCGCACATCGCTTCGTTGATAGACAAGCGTATTCATAGCAGTTACCGTTTGTATCCGGGCAATTACATCGCTCATGATTTGTGGACGGGGACCGGTGAGTTCACCGGCTACTATACTCCGGAAGAGAAAGCTCATTTCGAGAACTACATAGAGCAGCAGTTGGACAAAATAGATATCCCGAATAAGGATATTCCGTTCCTGCGTGAAAAGATGCTGCTGATGTATGCGAATCCGTTGACTAATTATCTGGATGCCAGGTGATAGGCCCGGATGGATTTTGTACTGACCCGATAAAAATATCAAATATGAATAAACTGTTTACAGGTCTTCTCCTGTTTCTCTCCATGCTTTTCTCTTGCCGGCAGAAGGGCGAGTTCAAGTCGCTGTCGGTAGATGATTTTGAGTCTCTGATAGAAGCTGCCGATGTGCAACGCCTGGATGTCCGTACATTGGCCGAATATTCGGAGGAACGTATTCCTGCTTCGATCAATATCAACGTGCTTGATGATTCGTTTGCTGCGATTGCCGATTCTACTCTTCAGAAAGACAAGCCGGTAGCGGTTTATTGCCGTAGCGGAAAGCGAAGCAAGAAGGCGGCAGGCATTTTGAGTGAACGGGGGTATCAGGTTTTTGAATTGGACAAGGGATTTACTGCCTGGCAGCAGGCGGGAAAGGCTGTTGAACATTAATTCTTTTTACGGCAATGGCCATTCTTTTCACAGTAAGAGTTTTCGCTCCATTCGGGGGCTTGTGACTATAATCGGTTTGCTGCCGATGCGGTTCGGCTCCGACTGGAGGCGTTCGATATTATAATCGGTTTGTCGGGTGATAAAGCCCGGCAAACCGTTTTTTCTACATAAAAGGTTTATTATTACACACGGGTTTTGGTAGTTCTCCGTAATCTTGCAGTCGTCAAAACGGCATTTTTTATTGAATATATAATTAATAAAATTGGAGACTATGAAATTCAAAACTTTACTTTTGTTTACCTTTACCTTATTGATGTCGATGGCTTCATCGGCTGCTACTTCTGTCAGGGAAGTGGAAGGCTGGTTCGAATCGGGCTATGTCACTTGGGATCTGACGGAAGGGGCTTCTACCTATCGGGTTTATTGCAAGCCGGCCGGCGGCGGTTCTTATTCCAGATTGGATGCGCAGCTGGTGCGTGATTACGGAGATTACGGGCGTGCGGATGTGGTCGGCATTAAAGCCGGAACTTATCAGTTTAAGATCGTACCGGTGGATGAAGAGGGAACGGAGATGGCCGATCTGGCAGTTGAGTCCTCCGTATTTGAAGTGAAAGCGCACGACCGTGCAGGATTTGCTTTTCATAATAATAAGGTACCCGGCGGATACAAAGCCGACGGTACATTGAAAGACGATGCGGTGGTGCTGTATATAACCGATAGGAATAAGGACAGCATAACGTTTGATGTTATAACGAGTAATAAAGGGGCGGTAACGTCCTGTACCGGTTTTCAGACAATCCTGAATGGCTTTAAGAAAGGGTATGACAAACGTCCGCTGGTGATTCGGCTGGTCGGGCAGGTGACCACTGCCGCCGATGCGGATAAGGGCGATATTGTGGTAGATATGGGAGGAAAAGAGGTCTGTCAGGGAATTACGGTTGAAGGAATTGGCAACGATGCTGTGGCCGATGGTTGGGGCATCCGCATCAAAGGCGGGCGCCTGGTGGAAATCCGTAATATCGGGTTTATGAAATGCGATAGCGAGGAGAGGGACAATGTGGGCTTACAGCAGGACAACCAGTATATCTGGGTACACAATTGTGACTTCTTTTACGGATTGCCGGGAAGTGATTCCGATCAGGTAAAAGGAGACGGGGCGCTTGACTGTAAGAAATCGAACTATGTAACTCTTTCATACAATCACTTTTGGGACAGTGGAAAGGCTTGCCTGCTGGGTAATGACGATGGTGAGAACGGGTATCTGGTGACTTATCACCACAATTGGTTCGATCATTCGGATAGCCGTCATCCCCGGGTACGCCTTTTCTCTGCGCATGTTTACAATAATTATTTTGACGGTTGTAGCAAGTATGGGGTAGGCGCCACGATGAGTTCCAGCATTTTTGTGGAGAACAACTATTTCCGGAACACCAATAAGCCGATGCTGATATCTCTGCAGGGATCTGATATAAGTAACGGCCAGGGTACTTTCTCCAAAGAAGCCGGCGGTATGATTAAGGCTTTCGGCAATGTGTTTGCCGAGAAATCTTCCAATTTCAAATATGTAACTTATCAGGAGAACAATACGGAGTTTGATGCTTATGAGGCTTCTTCCCGTGACGAACAGGTTCCGTCGGGGGTAGTTGCCAAGAAAGGAGGATCGACTTATGATAACTTTGATACGGATGCAGCAAAGATGTATAGCTATACTCCGGATGCCGCCAATGACGTGCCGGCTGTCTTGAAGGGTCGGTTGGGTGCCGGACGCATGCAGCATGGCGATTTCCAGTGGGCTTTTGACAATAGCAAGGATGATACGGATTACGGTGTTAATGCAGGGTTGAAAGCAGCTATTTTGGCTTATAAAACCGCTCTGGTAGGTATCTTCGGCACTGCTTCGGATAGTGGCGGTGATGGGGGTGAAGATGGTGGTGACGGCAAGGATGACGATAAGCCGGTACTTCCGGCTGACGGAGATTATTCCTGCCACTTTACCAATAAGAAACCGTCGAATTCGTTTTATTCGATAACCGGAAGCTATTCGGATTCTAAGGGACAGGCAACGGTAAATGGTACGACTTATACCTATTGTCTGAAAATGGAGACTGCTACTTCTGTGAAATTCAGCATAGAAGAAGCCATGACGCTGACTCTGGCGTTTGCCGAAGGGTCTACTCCGAATGTGCTGATAGACGGGACAACGGTTTCCGCTGCTTCCGGTAATATCATTACTTATGAGCTTGCTGCCGGTTCGCACGAGCTGAAAAAGAAGGGTTCTTATAATCTTTTCTATATAAACCTGACACCGGTTTCCGGTCCGACCGGAATGGAAGAGACGGTTAATGACGCGGCCGGTGAAGATGGTGTGATCTATGATTTGTCCGGCAGAGTGGTTAAGAGCCCTCAGAGGGGCATCTATATAAGAAACGGGAAGAAGGTATTCTTCCAGTAGTGTGAGAACAGCCTGTGAAGGTTGAATATGATTTTAGTGAAAAGGCTCCGGTTATCTGTGGTATTCCCACCTGATAATCGGAGCCTTTGTTGGCTTTTTCGAGATTCAAGGCATAGACTGAAGTCAAGCGACAAAAGAGGCTTGTAGAAATTCAAGCTATCTTATCGCAATCCTTCCAATAGTCTCTTCAATACGACCGTGGCGGAAATTTCACGATTGGCGGCTTCCGGTATGACGATAGACTGCGGGCTCTCGATGACATCGTCCGTAACGATCATGTTGCGGCGTACAGGCAGGCAGTGCATGAAATAGGCATTGTTGGTCACGGCCATCTGGTGGTCGCTGACTGTCCACTCGCGGTCTTTGCTCAAGATCTGTCCGTAATTGTCGCCTGTGTAGGCAGCCCAGTTCTTGGCATAAATAAAGTCGGCTCCTTCGAAAGCTTTCATCTGGTCGTATTCTACCTTTGCACGGCCTACAAACTTCGGATCGAGTTCATAACCTTCGGGGTGGGTGATTACGAAATCATAATCGGTGGCATTCATCCATTCGGCAAACGAATTCGGTACGGCCTGAGGCAATGGACGGGGGTGGGGTGCCCACGTCATGACCACTTTCGGACGGGCGGTTTTCTTGTATTCTTCAATGGTGATAAGATCGGCAAAACTTTGCAGCGGGTGGCGTGTGGCAGCTTCCATCGAGAACACCGGACGGCCGGAGTATTTGATGAACTGGTTAAGGATAACCTCTTCATAATCGTAATCACGGTTCTCGAACCGTGCAAAAGAGCGCACGCCTATGATGTCGCAATAACAACCCATCACCGGAATGGCTTCCAACAGATGTTCCGGTTTGTCACCATCCATAATGACACCCCGCTCGGTCTCCAGTTTCCATGCCCCCTGATTGATGTCGAGAACGATGACATTCATCCCCAGGTTGAGCGCTGCCTTTTGGGTGCTTAGGCGTGTGCGCAGGCTTGAGTTGAAGAAGATCATCATCAATGTCTTGTTTCTTCCAGACTCTACATATTTGAAACGGTCTTTTTTAATCTCAAATGCTTCGGCCAAAGCGGATTTTAAATCGCCTATGTCCTGTACGCAAGTAAATTTCTTCATATCTCTATTTTTTATTGTGATTTCCCTTGTTCAATATCTTTTCTATCTTTCTCAACCCTCCCTCGTCTGTCCGTCTCCTTCGATGATCCATTTGTAAGAGGTGATTTCTTCGAGTGCCATCGGACCGCGGGCATGCAGTTTTTGGGTACTGATACCGATTTCGGCTCCCAGTCCGAATTGCGCTCCATCGGTGAATGCCGTGGATACATTGGTATATACGCAAGCGGCATCTACCATTTTGGTGAACAGGGCAGCACGTTCCTTGTTTTCCGTGATGATGCTTTCGCTGTGTTTGGAACTGTATGTTGCAATGTGCCCCAAGGCATCTTCAAAACTGCTCACGGTTTTGATAGCCATCTTATAGTCCAGAAATTCTGTGCCGAAGCTTTCCGGAGTAGCCGGCTTCAGGAGTGCAGGCGGATAATGCCCTTCCAGACTGTGATAAGCCTGGGGATCGGCGAAGATGACGACATTGCTGTCTTGCAGCTTTTTACAGATCTCCGGCAGGTCGTTCAGCCGTTTTTCATGGATGATAACGCAATCCAGTGCATTGCATACGCTGACGCGGCGGGTCTTGGCATTGTTGATGATAGCGGCTCCTTTGGCCGTATCGCCGTATTCGTCGAAATAGGTATGGCAGATACCCGCCCCTGTTTCAATGACAGGGATCGTTGCATTTTCGCGTACGAAATTTATCAGATTACTGCTGCCGCGCGGAATGATGAGGTCTACATACCCTACGGCATGAAGGAGCTCCGCAGTGGCTTCCCGGTCGGCAGGAAGGAGTTCTACGATGTGTGTATCTACATCGAAGCGTTTTAGCACATCATGTATGACGCTGATTATGGCGCGGTTGGAGCAGTCGGCATCACTTCCTCCTTTCAGGATGCAGGCGTTGCCGCTTTTGAGGCAGAGTGAAAATACATCGAAACTGACGTTGGGCCGTGCTTCGTAAATGATGCCGATTACGCCGAACGGGACAGAGACCTTTGTCAGTTTCATTCCGTTAGGGCGAACGGTCTCTTTCAGTATCCGCCCCAATGGTGAGGGGAGGGTAGCCACGTTACGGGTATCGGCTGCAATTCCTTTCAGCCGTTCTTCTGTCAGTTTCAGCCGGTCGTATTTCGGATTACTCTGTTCCATCCGTGCGAGGTCTTTTGCGTTCTCGCTTAAGATGAACGGAGTTTCGGTGATGGCGGCATCAGCTACCGCATTCAGTATCCGGTTGATCGTTTGGTCATCCAATAGTGCCAGCTTTCGGCTGGCTGCTTGTACGGCGGTAAATGTTTCTTTGAGATTCATATCTTCAGGATCTAAAATCTATTATTCTATATACAGATAGTCATAATGCACTACAGGCTTTTTACCATGCTTTCCCATTGCTTCGCGTGCCTGTGCGGAGTCACAGTTTGCCTTGCCTACTCCTACGGTATTTCCGCGGAAGTCGATGATGCGTACAATGTCGTCTTTCTCGAATTCACCTTCAATGCGGGTGATGCCCACCGGTAATATGCTGACGGCCTTGTCCGAATTCAAAACTTCTGTGGCACATTCGTTTATGTGTATCTCACCTTTGGCGAAGCCTTCACTGTGTGCAATCCATTTTTTTATGCTGGACACCGGTTCCTGCGATGGGGTAAAGCGGGTACAAAGCGTCTCTTCCGGATTTTGCAGGATATCGGTCAGGATATTATCCCGTTTCCCATTGGCGATGATGACGGTGATGCCTTCGTCTGCTACTTTGCGGGCGATGTTGGTTTTTGTCAGCATGCCGCCTCTACCAAAACTCGACTTGCTGGTTTGTATGTAGCTCGACAGGTCTTTGCCATGACCGATTTCCCGGATGACGGAAGAAGACGGGTCGTTGGGAGCGCCATTGTAAATGCCGTCTATGTTGCTTAAAATGATGAGCGCCTGTGTGTCCATCATCGAAGCGATGAGCCCGGACAGTTCGTCGTTATCGGTGAACATCAGTTCGGTGACCGAGATGGTATCGTTCTCGTTTACGATGGGGATTACTCCGTTTTCCAGCATGACCGTCATGCAGTTTTTCTGGTTCAGGTAATGGCGTCGTGTGGCGAAACTCTCTTTGGTGGTCAGCACTTGCCCTACCGGGATGCCATGATCGCGGAATAATTCATAATACCGGTTGATTAATTTCGCCTGGCCTACGGCAGAGAAGAGCTGGCGCTGATCTACGCTGTCCAACTTTTTTAGAGTCCGTATTTCACTACGGCCGGATGCTACGGCACCCGAAGAGATCAGGATTATTTCTACGCCCGCCTTATGTAGTTCGGCTATCTGGTCGACAAGGGCTGACATGCGGGTCACATCCAATGTGCCGTCCCGGCGTGTCAGTACATTACTTCCTACCTTAACGGCAATTCTTGTAAACTCTTGTTTCATTTTACTAACGATTTGAAAGCACAAATATAGGGATTTTTATCGTAATGAAAGTTGGACGGGTGTGAAATCAACTTAATCTCATGAACGAAAAGAGCTGTCCCGGCATTATTTAAGTTGGAAAATATCTATCTTTGCACCCCGAAAAAGTAAATAGACCCATGAAACAGACTAACCCTCAGGTGGAACAAATGACCTCGTTCATCGTTATGGACGTGTTGGAGCGTGCCAATGAATTGCAGAAGCAAGGCATCGATATTATTCATTTGGAAGTAGGCGAACCCGATTTTGACGTTCCTGACTGTGTCGTGGAGGCTGCCAGGCAGGCGTATGATTCTCACCTGACCCATTACACCCACTCTCTCGGAGATCCTGAATTGAGAAGAGAAATTGCAGCTTTTCATCAGCGGGAATACGGGGTGACAGTAGATCCCGATTGCATCGTGGTGACTTCCGGTTCTTCACCGGCTATCCTGTTGGTCTTGTTGCTGCTTTGCGGTCCGGACAGCGAGGTCATTCTTTCCAACCCCGGTTATGCCTGCTATCGCAACTTTGTGCTGGCTGCCCAGGCAAAGCCTGTTTTGGTGCCGTTGCGTCCGGAAAACGGGTTGCAATACAACATCGAGGATATTAAAAAGTTTATCACGACCCGTACGGCTGCTGTGTTCATCAATTCTCCGATGAATCCTACCGGACTGTTACTGGAAGATCATTTTTTGAAAGAGATTGCAGGGCTTGGGGTACCTGTGATTTCGGATGAGATCTATCATGGATTGGTTTATGAAGGGCGTGCGCGCAGTATTTTGGAGTTCACGGACCAGGCTTTTGTACTGAATGGTTTTTCAAAACGTTTTGCCATGACCGGATTGCGGCTGGGGTATGTGATCGCACCCAAATCTTGCATGCGGGCGTTGCAGAAATTGCAGCAGAATCTGTTTATCTGTGCTCCCAGCATAGCCCAGCAAGCCGGTATTGCTGCGCTTCGGCATGCAGCCCCTGATGTGGAAAGAATGCGTGCTACCTACGATGAGCGCCGGCGATACATGATCGGGCGCCTTCGCGAAATGGGATTCGGTATCCAAGTCGAGCCGAAAGGGGCGTTTTATATTTTTGCCGATGCCCGCAGGTTCACAAAAGACTCTTATAAGTTTGCTTTCGAGGTGTTGGAGCAGGCACATGTCGGTATCACACCGGGAGTCGACTTCGGTACGGGGGGAGAGGGATACGTTCGCTTTTCGTATGCCAACTCATTGGAGAATATCCGCGAGGCGCTCGACCGGCTTAATCGTTTTCTGCTTTCTCGCGGTTTCTTATAATCTCCATTGCCGGTTCATAACTGTCCTCTCTCACCATTACGGATACGGTAGGGCTGATATAAGGGGCTATTGTTGTGATGAGGCCGTCTTTAAGGGCGGCTGCTATGTCATTACTCTCAAGCAGACCTTTGATGAGCTCTGCTTCCCATCTTGAACCGGAAAATACTTCAACTAAACGGCTGTTATCTTCTTCTTTCATGATCTTTGGGGTATTAAGGGTTTATACTTCTACAAATGTACACGATAATTTCAGAAAAACGGCATCGGGAGATGAAAAAGTAAGCGACTGTTTGGTTTATTTTCGGTAATACGGCGTTCCGGGCAAATCGGGTGGACATCCCTTTATGTGCGATTGGAATTTTTTTGTTTGCTCTTTTCTTAATAACGTGAGTAAAATGCACAATAAGGAGAACAATTTAATCAAATTATTGCCTAAACGTTAAAAATAGACGTATATTTGCAATGCACAACCACATTATATTATTGCGGAATATGAGATTTATCATCTGTCGGAGAATATTGTTTATCATTTCTCTTATTTCTTGTTGTACAGTCCGTGCACAGGAAGAAAAGGAGTTTAATATAGATAGTGAGC
The DNA here is from genome assembly GCA_958477465.1 of uncultured Bacteroides sp. Taxonomy (GTDB): domain Bacteria; phylum Bacteroidota; class Bacteroidia; order Bacteroidales; family Bacteroidaceae; genus Bacteroides. The sequence continues at coordinate 17,372 of CAUEFX010000024.1, read as the reverse complement.
TTTATTCCTATTTTCAGCGTTGTCAGGAAAATGTAGGTGATGCGAAAGTGCTTCACATGGCAGATACATTATCTCGGATGTCTGAAAAGAAAGGAGATCAGCGCATGCGTGCCGTGGCATTGACTTTGAAATTGGACTATTACTATTTTAAGGGTGATAAAGAAGACAGTATCATCCATTATACGAAAGTCGTGAAGGAGTTCGCGGAGAAAACCAATCAGCTTAAATACTATTATTTCGCTTGGAACAACCGGTTGATTCTATATTATCTCAAAACGGGGAAAAGCAATGTTGCCTTGTATGAAGCTCAGAAAATGCTTAAGGATGCACAAAAGAGAGATAGTAAAATCGGACTGCTTTATTGCTATAACAGCCTGTATCAGATTTATGAAATCAAAGATCTGAAGAGTTTGGCTATCAAGTATTGCCTGAAAGGAATCGAACTGGCCGAGACTTATCATCTCGATGATTATAATATTTCAACCGCTTATACGGAGGTCGCCAAGTACTATATCAATCAGGGAAATATCTCTAAAGCGCTCGAAATGTTGAAAAAGGCGGAGGCCACAGCCAATGCAAGTACACATGCCTTCTCTGCCAAGCTGGGATATGTGCACTATTATCTTGCCATAAATAATCCGGAAGCGGCGTGGAACAAATTGCAGGAAGCTAAGGCCCTGGTCGAAGGGGATAAAAAACTGGAGATTTATAAAAAGCTTTATTATGAGGATGAGGCCTTTTATTACAAGCAGACCAGACAATACCAAAAAGCCCTGGCAGCCACCGATAAACAAATCGAGGAAGAGCGGCGGCTGAATGAATGTGCACTGCAAAGCGGCCATTATCGCACGAAAGGTGAGATATACCGGGCAATGGGACGAAAGGCTCTTGCGACGGACTTTTTCTATAAATATATTCTGTTGGAAGATTCCATAAGGCAAAACAATGAAGAACAGTCTATCAGCGGATTTGCCACGCTGGTCGACATGGAAAGATTGAATGCCGAGAAAAAGGAACTGGCACTTCAGGCACGGGAAAAAGAACTGCACAATAAGCAGCTTTTCATCATTTTGCTGGTTTCCCTATTGCTTTTCGTGGTTCTATTCCTGTATCATGAGAATCGCTTGAATAAGTGGCTCCTTCATTCGAAGGAAGAACTGAAGGAAGCCAAAAACGCGGCAGAGGCTGCCAGCCAGATGAAAACATCGTTTATACAAAGTATATCGCACGAAATTCGTACACCGTTAAACTCGATTGTGGGATTCTCCCAAATATTGGGAGACCGCTATCAGGGCGATCCGGAAACTAAGGTCTATGCTTCGATTATAGAAGAAAACAGTAATAACCTTCTTCGTCTGATAACGGATGTGCTTGAACTGTCCGATCTGGATAAAACCGGAATGATGCCGGCGGATACCATGACCAATATAAACGATTGTTGCAAGTCGAGTGTGGACAATATCCGTGAATATGTGCGTGAGGGAGTGAATTTGTATTTCAAACCGGATCGGGAGGAGTTTCTTGTGAAAAGCAACCCGGAACGCGTCATACAGGTGTTGGTGCACTTGCTGCATAATGCCGCAAAATTTACTCCGTCGGGCAGTATAACATTGGCATACAGTGTAATGAAGGAAGAGCAGAAAATCTGTTTTACAGTAACCGATACCGGTCCCGGTATCCCTTCGGAAAAGCAGGAGGCGGTTTTCTCCAGATTTGCCAAGCTCGATGCCTATTCCCAGGGTACCGGACTGGGACTCTCTATCTGTCGGGGAGTTGCTGATAAATTGGGAGGGAGTCTGACTCTTGATTCTAAGTACACGAAAGGGTGCCGTTTTGTATTTATAATACCCTATTCTTAGTCTTTATTTTTAATACCTCAATAGATGAAAGCAAAAATATTTTTGATGAGTCTGGCAATCAGTTGTTTTTGGAGTTGCCAGCAAAATGAATCGGAAGAGTTGGCAACCGATCAGACGATTAACTTTACCGGTGCTTTGGCCGGTGATGAAGCGCTGTCACGGGCCGGTGGCTCTTTCATTGATCTGATTTCAATGCGCACCGATTCGGATGATGCGTTTACAGTGTTTAATCTCGGAAAGGATACTCGCTCCTGGGCGGAATTCGGAAAGGCGGGTGAGGTTCTTTTCTATGCCCATTATCCGCGTTTGCCGGAAGAACTGTCCGGTGCGGAGACCCGTGTCTTGAAAGGGGGAACGGAAAACTATCTGTTCGGACTGGCGAAAGCGGTCAAAGGACAGCGGGAGGTATGCCTTCTGTTTAAACGGGTGATGGCTCCTTTGGTGGTAGAGGTGCTTGATGAGGATGGCAATCCTTATCCGGGTAGTGCTGAGGTCAGTGCTTTGTTGAAGAATAAGGGTATTCAGAACTTGAAGGACGGCTCTGTGACTACGCTTGATGAAGTAGAATATGTTAAAATTGAATGTGCGGCAGATGGTACGACAAGAGGAACCGGAACGTTTCCTTCCATTAATCTTCTACCGCAAAGAATTGAAAAGGGAACTCCTTTTCAGGTACAGCTGAGCGATGGCAGAGCTTATACGGCTACAGTAGCCGAAACCATACAGCTGGAGTCGGGAGAGAGTTATAAGGCGGTTGTGAGTGCCGACAAAGTGACTCTTAAAATCTTCGACGGCTCTATTCCGCTATAACGGTTCTATTCCGCTATAAATACCAAGCCACTCCTGCTACAGAACTCTCTGAGGTCTATATGACAGGAGTGGCTTTGTTATAGAAGTATACGGAGGATTGCCCGGCCACCCTATTCGAGCGTTATCCGTTTGACGGCTATTTTTTCATTTAAGAAAGTAGAGGCGGATTCGGTGAATTTCTCTTCTGCTTCTGTCGTATAAAACGTGCACTTCCCGTCTCGCGTACATTTGGCTGCCATTTCCGGATGGCGATACAGATAGTCTTTCAGGCTTTCGGCAACGTATTCGCCTTGCGATACGACCTTGATATGATCGGGTACAAACTGCTTTATTTTGGGTAGCAATAACGGATAGTGTGTGCATCCCAGTATGATCGCATCGATCAGGGGATCTTTCTTTAATAAGTTGTCAGTGTATTTCTTTACGAAATAATCGGCTCCGGGGGCATTGGCTTCATTGTTTTCTACCAACGACACCCACATCGGACAAGCTTCTCCACTGACATGAATGTCCGGAAATAGTTTATGTATCTCCAGAGGGTATGACTCCGACTTAATGGTACCCGATGTGGCGAATACGCCTACGTGGCGGCTATGAGTCATGGCACCTATACATTCTACTGTGGGGCGGATTACTCCGAGCACTCTCCGCCGGGGATCTATATCCGGCAAATCATTCATTTGGATACTCCGCAGGGCTTTTGCCGAGGCAGTGTTGCATGCCAGAATCACCAGATGACATCCCATTTCAAATAGTTTGTTTACGGCTTGGAGGGTAAATTCATAGACGATCTCAAAAGAGCGTGTACCATAAGGAGCGCGGGCGTTGTCTCCCAGATAGATATAGTCGTATTGAGGCAGGACTTCCCTGATTTTTCTTAAAATGGTCAGTCCGCCATAGCCTGAGTCGAATATCCCGATAGGGCCGGGGGCTTGTGAGAGGTTTGGTTTCATGATGATGGAAAAGTTACGAGCTACAAGCTACAAGTTACAAATGGCATTTTAAGTCGAAATAGCCGGTAACCTGTTGCTTGTAGCTCGCTTTGTTCTTGTTATTGGTCGCTTATAAAAAAGACTTGTTAAGCAGCCGTTCTTTTATTTGATTCCGAGTTGAGCTTTTACCTTTGTGGTAAGATCGATGCTTTGAGCGCCGATATAAGGAATCTGAGTACGTGCAAGGTCGAAAACATAGATAACGCCTTCTGCTTCACCTACAGCTTTGATGGCATTGTCCAGCTTCTGGTAGATAGGAGGCATTTTCTCTTGCTGTGCTTTCTGCATTCCCTGCTGTGCTTCCTGCTGGAATTGTTCTTGTCTTTCAGCCATGTCCTGCAACTCTTTCTGTCTTCTTTCTGCAATGTTTTGCGGGAGAGAATCTTTAGCTATTGCCTGTTGGAATTCCTGATATTTTTTTGTGAATTCTGCCTGAGTCCGTTGAATCTCATCTGTGTAGTTCTTTTCCAAAGCCTGCAATTCAGAGATAGCTTTTGTGTATTCAGGCATTGTAGGGATAATTTCAGTCGAATTCATGTGACCGAACTTAAGTGTTGATTGTGCAAATACACCCATCGGGAGTACTAACATAACTAATAGTGCAATTTTCTTTAGCATAGTTTTATTATTTATTTTAATGATTACTTTCCGGTTATCGCTTGCAAATGTATGAAATTAATTTGAATATCCTAATTTTGCCAGCACTTCATTACTTATATCGATACGCGGAGATGCAAAAATGATGCTTGCTGCCGATGCCCTGTCTATCACGACAGAGTAACTTTTTTGCTCTGCCAGCTCTTTGACGGCATTGTATATTTCATCTTGAATAGGCTTCATCAGGCTTTCTCTCTTCTTGAAGAGTTCGCCTTCCGGACCGAAATATTTGCGCTTCAACTCCGCTGCTTCTTTCTCCTTTGCTACAATCTCCTCTTCTTTCTTGGTCTTTTGTTCTTCAGAAAGGAATACAGTTTCCGATTGATAATTCTTATACAGTGTTTGAGCCTCCTTGGCAAGCGTTTCTACTTCGCTCTGCCATTTCTTGGAAGATTGGTTCAACTGTTCGTTAGCACGCTCATAAGCGGGAATGTTCTTCAAGATATATTCCATATCGATCAGAGCGAATTTTTGTGCGCTGGCTGTCAGACTGACAACAAACAGCATCATGATAAATAGAACAGACTTTCTCATAATGTTTAGTTTTTTAATGAAACAATTAGAATTCCTGGCCCAGTACGAAGTGGAAGTGACTGCCACCGGCACTGCTGCTACCGAATACTTTATCGAAACCGTAAGCCCAGTCAATACCCATCATACCGATCATCGGGAGGAAGATACGCACACCGACACCGGCAGAACGTTTCAAATCGAACGGATTGAATTTATTGATATCGTTCCATGCATTACCGGCTTCCAAGAAACCTAACACATAAATGTTGGTACTTGTTTCCAGCATCAGCGGATATCTTAGTTCGATGCCCAGACGGGTGTATGCATAACCTTCGCTGCCATAAGGCGTCAACGAACTGTTTTCGTATCCACGCAATGCGATGCTTTCCGTTGCATAGCTCGAGTAGCCTGTCATACCGTCACCTCCTACATCGAATGTTTCGAACGGAGACTTCTTGTATTTGTTGTAGTGTCCTAATAATCCGAATTCAACACGGCTCATCAGCACCAGAGATTTTGGATGAGTGGTATAGTCCATCAAAGCGGTGTATGTCTTTGCTTTGAATTTCCATTTGTGGTACTCGATCCAATTGTAGAGTTTGTTTCTGTTTTCTTGAGTAATGCCACCGTTGGAGTTATAGTATCCCTTGTAATCTCTTCCGTCAAACAGAGAATACGGCGGTGTAATCTGTGCCGACAATGAGAATTCGGAGCCCTGACGCGGGAACAGCGGGTTGTCTATAGAGCTACGGGCCAGTGTCAGGTTCAGACTGATATTGTTGCATTTTCCGTCTGTAACCGGGAAATACTGCCAGTCTTTCAATATATAACGTTGGTATGCCAACTCTGCTGAAAGTGTGAAATAGTCATCCGGCCATTTCAGACGTTTACCCCAACCGATTGAAAGTCCCCACATCTGGATCGATTTGTCCGGATCGTAGTAGTTCTCATAGTTGTTGTAGTTTCCGTAATTGTACATACCGTATCCGCCATAACCACTGTAAATGCTGTTGTAGTAGTTATTGTAATAGCTGTCGTTATAATAACGGCTGCTGATATCGGTTTGTCTGGAGTAGAATGCCGACACGGAGAATGAGTTCGGGCGTTTGCCGCCAAACCACGGATCGAAGAATGAGATACTGTATGACTGGTAGTATCTTGCATTGGTTTGCCCGCTGACAGTCAATGTCTGACCGTCACCTTGCGGAAGGATGCCACGATAGTTGTCTCCCGGGTGCAACAGGTTGGCCAGTGAGAAGTTGGTGAACTTCAGACTCAATTTACCGATGACACCGGTCTGTCCCCAACCTGCGGAGAACTCAACCTGGTCGTTGGCTTTGGATACCAGATCGTAGGCGATGTCGACCGTACCGTTCATCGGATCCGGCTGGATGTCCGGGTGGATGTTTTCCGGGTCGAAGTGTCCCATTTGCTGGATCTCACGCATGGAACGCATGAGGTCGTCACGGCTGAACAACTGTCCGGGACGGGTACGGAGTTCACGACGGACTACATTCTCATACAGGCGGTCGTTACCGTTGATTTTAATCTTATTGATGGTGGCTTGTCTGCCTTCGTAGATTCTCATCTCAAGGTCGATGGAATCGCCGTCGATATTGATTTCCACCGGATCGAGGTTGTAGAACAGGTAACCGTTATTGTAGTACAGGTTACCGATCGCATCCTCATCCGTAGAAAGACGTTCGTTTAATAATTTCTGATTGTAGACATCTCCTTTTTTCATCCGGAGAAGGTAATTCAGCTGTTCGGACGGGTACAAAGTGTTACCTACCCATGTCACATTGCGAAGATAGTACTTGTCTCCTTCTTCTATTTCGATATACACATTGACGGTCTTTTCATCGTAAGGTGACACGCTGTCCACAACGATTACTGCATCGCGGTATCCCAGTTCGTTATATTTGTCAATAATCAACTGCTTGTCTTCTTCGTATTTCTCGTTGATGAATTTCTTGGCACGGAACAGGTTTTTCAGTTTCCCTTTTTCGTTTGTCTTCTTCATTACGCGTTTCAGCTTCGACGTTTTTACGGCCTTGTTACCGACGATCGTAATTTCGTGTACTTTTACTTTCTCTTTCTTATCGATATTTACATCGACAATGACTTGGTTCTCATTGGAAACATCGTCCTTCTGTGCAATGATGACGTCAGCGTTTTTGAAACCTTTGTCGTCGAAATAACGTTTGATCAGGGTCTTTGCACGGTCTACCAGGTTCGGTGTAATCTGGCTGCCTTTAACCAATCCCAAACGCGTCTCCAAATCCTGTCTCTCGGATTTTTTTACACCGTGATAGCGTATTTCCGAGATACGCGGCCGTTGGGTCAGGTTGATTTTCAGCCAGACCTTATTGCCTTCTATCTTTTCGGCGGTAATCTGCACATTCGAGAACAATCCGTGACGCCAGTAGCGCTTGATGGCACTTGTTATTTCATCGCCCGGTATTGAAATCGTTTGTCCGACTGATAATCCGGACAATCCGATGAGTACATAGTCCTCATAGTTTTTAACACCTTCGACCTTAATATCGGCTATTTCATATTTCTTGGGCACTCCTGAATATAAAATAACGGGCTTTGAAGATTCGTCTGTGTTAGCATCTTGTGCCTTGCCTGCCAATACAAACCCGAACAGGCAGATAAACGTTACGAATATGAAGGATATACGATAATGCATTTATGTTATAATTATAAGTTTTGAGTTAACTGATTTGTTCACTGGTTTTGCCGAAACGACGTTCACGCTTTTGATAATCACAGATGGCCTTTCTCAATTCTTCTTCCTTGAAATCGGGCCAGAAAGTGTCGCAGAAATAAAGTTCCGAATAAGCGCACTGCCATAAGAGGTAGTTGCTTAGCCGTATTTCGCCCCCTGTCCGGATCATCAAATCAGGATTGGGCATAAAGTGGGTAGTCAGGTGTGATTCTATACAGTCGCTGGTCACTTCTTCAGGGGTAATTTCTCCCTTCTGTACCTGTATTGCAATCTGTTTGGCTGCTTCCGTTATCTCCCACCGTGAAGAATAGCTGAGTGCCAATACCAGGCACATGCCTGTGTTGTGTGAAGTGTTTTTCACGCAGGTATTCAGACGTGTCAATACATTTTCCGGCAATTTCTCTGTATCGCCTATTATACGAAAGCTGATGTTGTTCTTCATGAAAGTCTCTTCTTCGATGGAGTCGAAAAGAAGATTCATCAGTGCTGCCACTTCCTCGGACGGACGGTTCCAGTTTTCTGTAGAGAAAGTATACAACGTCAGATACTTAATGCCCATCCGGGCGGCTTCTTCAGCTATGATATGCACCGTCTCCGCACCGGCCTGATGCCCGAAACTGCGTTCATGTCCGCGCTGTTTGGCCCATCTTCCGTTACCATCCATGATAATTGCCACATGTTGAGGTATCCGGCTAAAATCTATTTGCTCTGTATAAGACATCTTTTTAGTTGTTACATTCTTTACATTTCGAAAAAAGGTCGTAGGTCACAAAAAAGACGGTATATGAATAACTGTCTTTATTTTTCCATCCCTGGCTCTTTATCCGATACGGGTCATTCAGTTGCAGCCCCTCTTTATTGGTAACGTCCAATTTGTCACTTAAGCTGAACCGCATGGTAAACTCGCAACCGATATTGATGCGGCGGGCTATTTTATATTTTACTCCCACCCCTATCGGGAAGTTTACCGTAAATACTCCTTCTGCCGGTGACGGTGCGAAGGTAAATCCCATTCCTCCCAATATATAAGGAGTGAAACGATGTCCTCCGTTGTATCCTATTCCGGTACCGTATGCCAGAAAGTTATATTCAAATTGCGCCCCGAGGTCGAAGATCGTACGTTTGAAACCGACTTCTCCGTTGTCGGGGTATTTGTTATCAAAATTTCTCGTGTCGCCGGATATTCTCCCCGCCATTAAATTGGTTTTTATGGACATTCGCGGATTCATAATGAATCTGGCCATAAATCCTCCGGCTACTCCTATGTTTTTAAATGGGGTGGTGTAATTGGCATCACCCATGTAAAAACTGCCTCCTAATCCGCCTCCCAGCTCCATTCTATACACTTCATCATCCTGCGCATGCAGGCCGGAAAGCGGTAAGGTGAGCATCCATATACATAATATCAGCGTTCTTTTGATAAATGCCATAATCGTTTTATTACTTGGTTATTCCATTAATAGAACGGCTGATTAACTTTAAAATTGTATGTCGGCTACTGCCTCTCAAAGCCTAACAGGTTTAAACGTCCCCGCCAAACTTCATTAGGCTGGCTCCGCATGATCCAGATGAAATTGTTTTTATCCACTACCATCGAATAGTCGGATTCCAACCCCCGGAAACCTTCTGTGGATGCGGATTCGGAGGTGTCCTGCTCCGGAAACATGAATCTGCTCTCTACGGCATTCCATACGATTCCGTCTGCAGACTTATAGAAAGTCTTGAAGTCTTTTCCGAAAATATAGAATGCGTCTCCGTAGTGCATGATAGAAGGGTCTTGCAGTTTGGGGCAAGTATAAGACGATTCGGTGGTAAGGGCCACCCATTTCTGACCTTCCATATATCCCCATGCCACAGTTGCCGTATCGTTCTTGGTCGGGTCTACGATGTTACCTACGACCATTATATTGGCTACACCGATTATGTTGTTGAAAGTCGTTGCCGAGATGTTGTTGCGCGGGAAATTCTGAGGAACGATTCCTTCTACTTCCCACCCGTTGCCATCGGTTGTGCAGAATCTTTCCACATCCGTAGTTCCGTTCTGGCCGTTTTCTTCCTTAACTGTTTTAATTCCAGTCAGTATGTTGTTGATCGGTGCAATGAGCATGACCACATCCTCACCGAATGCCGGAGCGTCGGTCCAACTGATACCGTCACTCGAACTGTAGACTTTGCTGTAGCCGTTTACTGTGGCATAAAGCATCTCTTTAAAGGTAACTATTGAAGTGAGGTCTGTGGATGGCAATCCATTGACCGGGCTTGCGGTCCAGCTCTTACCGTCAGACAATGCCGTGGAGTACACATCGGACGTTTCCGGAGAATAAACCAATATGTTGTCATTGAAGATAACCGCTTTCTGCTTGCCGGTAATTACGGGTGCAAAAGAGCGTGCTATCGGGCCCTCGCCCCAGTTCAGTGAATCCGGCTGTTGCTGATGCACACGTACAGAGAGGGAATATTCTTTCTTATGCTCAATATCGGGAGCGTATACTCTGAATCTGAAAGGTTTTCCGGGTGTCCCGTCCGGAAGGATCTCCATCGTATTGACTAAATTGACGGAGTCTTCTATGTTGAAAAGCGAGTCTTTACCGGCAGCGTCTATCGCAACGACATAACCTGCTGTTGTAAGAGTCTTGATTAGTATTTTGTCGATAATGGTATCCGAGCCGACAGGCAATGAATCCTGATTGTATATTCTTCCCGAAAGCTGATCTATTGTGAAAGCATAATTCTCTCCCAATATTTCATCGAGTTCGAATGCTTGCACTAATGCGTTGGGGCTATATTCGATTGGATCGTTGTCGCCAAGGCAGGAACTCATGGCAAATGATACAAATAAGAAACTCGCAATTACTGATAAAAACTTAATTCTCATTTTGGACGATTGTGTTTATTTACAAGTTGCAAAAATAGGAACATTTTTTCCGATATTGAACATTGTGGGGAAGTTTTATATAAAATTATAGATAATCACAGGCTTTTTATCGATGGAAATCCCTCTGTATAGGGGCGTTTAGGCTGCTTTTGTTGGTAAAATGTGTGATTTCCACTCCAAAATGTTTTTCAACGGAATAACTAATTTTATTTCTTATTTCAGGTGCTTTAACACCGGATTCCAATCGGATTCCGGCTCTCTCTATGAATGCTTCATCCCATAGGTCTGCATCGATGAACGACTGGAGTAATCGGGTTCCTCCTTCCACCAGCAAGGACTGCAGTTTGCGGCGATAAAGCTCTTCCATGACCTGTGGCAATAAGTCTTTCCGGTAATCCAGGGTGATGTATTCCGTATGCCCCTTTGAGTACCGCTCTAAGGATGTGAAAACCAGTGTCGGAATGTCGTCACTTAGAAGATGTAGGGAGGAGGGCAGTGACCGGTTCTTGTCCAAAACGATCCGTACCGGGTTTTTGCCGTACCAGTTCCGTACCGTTAATGACGGATTGTCCAACAAGGCCGTCCGTCTGCCTACCATGATGGCGTCCGATTCGCTTCTTTTTTTATGCACCAGCATTGAAGTCAGTGGGGTAGAGAGCACTACCGGATGTCCTTCCGAACGGTCGATGTCGATGAAGCCGTCCGATGATTCGGCCCATTTTAATGTGATGTAAGGGCGGTGGAGGGTATTGAACGTGATAAACCGTCGTATTAAGTCGCGGCATTCTTTTTCAAGTACACCTACGATTACTTCTCTTCCTGCATCGCGCAGCTTCTGTATGCCCCGTCCGGCTACTTCCGGAAATGGGTCCTGGCAGCCGACAACGATACGTGGTATCTGCTTTTCGATGATCAGGTCGGCGCAAGGAGGTGTTTTGCCATAATGCGAACAGGGCTCCAGACTGACATAGATGGTGGCGTGCTTTAATAAAGTCTGGTCTTTAACCGAACGGATGGCGTTCACTTCTGCGTGGGCTTGTCCGCAGCGGATATGATACCCCTCACCGATGATGCGTCCGTTGTGCACGATGACGGCACCTACCATCGGGTTGGGGGATACGTTGCATAAACCGTTTCGTGCCAGTTCGATGCAGCGCTGCATGTATTTTTCTTCTTCCATTTTTCTGTCTTTTCCCATCTTTTATTGATAATATTTGTACTTTTGCACCTCAAAACAGATGAATTAATGAATCGGGTCTCGACTTACATCCGTCAATCGTTGTGCGATATTTATCCTCTTCAGGAGCTTAAAAGCCTGACGATGATGATTTGGTGCGACCTGCTTGGCATGGATGCGCTCGATATTTATCTGGGCAAAGATATTAATTTATCGGAAAGCAAGCGGCATGAACTTGAAAACATTCTGCAACGTTTGCGAAAAAACGAACCGATACAATATATCCGTGGGGCTGCAAATTTTCTCAGTCGTCCTTTCTATGTTGCGCCCGGTGTATTGATCCCACGTCCGGAAACGGAAGAACTGGTAGAACTTATTATTCATGAGAATGAGCTTGATGCCCCTCGGATATTGGATGTCGGCACCGGAAGCGGATGTATCGCCGTCTCTTTATCTCTTGAAATTCCGCATGCACGGGTGTCTGCTTGGGATGTCTCGGACGAAGCACTCGATATAGCCCGACGCAACAATGCGGCGTTGAATGCTGCTGTATCTTTCGAAAAAAGAGATGTGTTTGCTGATGCAGACCGTCAGGGAATGTCTGATATTCAGGAGGTATTTGACACTATCGTCAGCAATCCGCCGTATGTGACAGAATCTGAAAAAGAGGCAATGGAACCGAATGTGCTCGATTGGGAACCGGGGTTGGCCCTGTTTGTGCCGGATAATGACCCGCTGCGCTTTTATCGCCGGATTGCTGTCTTGGGTAGAACGCTTTTGGCTCCAGGCGGGAAACTCTATTTTGAAATAAATCGCCGTTATGGCGTACAAACCGTTTCGATGTTGACGGATTTGGGGTATCGTAATCCTCGGGTGATAAAAGATATTTCCGGAAATGATAGAATAGTAACTGTATATAAATGAATACGATAACAGAAGAAGAGGCATTGAACCGTGTTGCCGCCTATTGCTCTGCTGCCGAACATTGCCGGGCAGAAGTAAGTGAGAAATTACAAAAGTGGGGAATCGCTTATGAGGCGATCGAGCGTATTCTTCTCCGCTTGGAGGCAGAGAAGTATATCGACGACGAGCGTTACTGCCGGGCGTTTGTAAATGACAAGTATCGTTTTGCCAAATGGGGGAAAAAGAAAATCGGACAAGGACTGTACATGAAGAAAATTCCTTCGGATGTGGCGTGGCGTTATCTGAATGAAATCGACCAGGAGGAGTATCTTGCTGTTCTGCGTGATTTGCTTGCTTCCAAACGGAAGAGTGTTCGTGGCAAGGATGAGTACGAACTCAATGGGAAATTGATTCGTTTTGCGATGAGCCGTGGTTTCGAAATGAAAGATATTAAGTGTTGTATGGATGTTTCGGATGAAGAAGCGTATGCCGGGTAAAAAATGAACAGACTCTAAAAAAAAATAAGGGGAATCTTCTTTCTTGTTTCGTACTATTTCTGTAATTTTGCAATATAATTATCAAGTTAGTTTAGTTATGAAAAACTTAGAGAGATTATTTGCTGAGAAATTACTGAAGATTAAAGCGATTAAACTTCAACCGGCCAATCCTTTTACATGGGCTTCCGGATGGAAATCGCCGTTTTACTGTGACAACCGTAAAACACTGTCTTATCCGTCTCTTCGTAATTTTGTGAAGATTGAAATTACACGTCTGATATTGGAACGATTCGGACAGGTGGATGCTATTGCTGGTGTTGCCACGGGAGCTATCCCGCAAGGGGCGTTGGTGGCCGATGCGTTGAATCTTCCGTTCGTGTATGTTCGTTCTACCCCGAAAGATCATGGATTGGAGAACCTTATCGAAGGCGAACTCCGTCCCGGAATGAAGGTGGTTGTGGTAGAGGATCTGATATCTACCGGTGGTAGTAGTTTGAAAGCTGTAGAGGCCATCCGTCGTGACGGTTGTGAGGTGATCGGTATGGTAGCTGCCTATACGTATGGATTCCCGGTGGCAGAAAAAGCATTTAAAGATGCCAAGGTGCCTTTGGTTACACTGACAAACTACGAAGCAGTGCTTGAAGTAGCGCTTCGTACCGGGTATATTGAAGATGCGGATATTGCAACTTTGAATGAATGGCGTAAAGATCCGGCACATTGGGACGCGGCAAGGTAATAAAAATATTCGATTATAATTAAGTAAGAGATAAAGAAGAGCCATTCGGGCAGGTATTGTTCGGATAGTTCTTTTTTTTGTCTTTAATCTATTAAGCAAAAAACAAGATGACTAAATTTGAAAGCCCGGTAAAAGTAATCCCTTTCAGCCAGGAACGTGTTTACGGCAAACTGTCGGATCTCAGTAACCTCGAAGCTATAAAAAATCGCTTGCCGGAAGACAAAGTGAAGGATTTGAGTTTCGACTCGGATACGCTCAGCTTCACCGTGTCTCCTGTAGGACAGCTGACACTGAAGATCGTTGAGCGTGAGCCTTATAAGTGCATAAAGCTTGAAACGACCCAATCGCCTCTTCCATTCAATATGTGGATTCAGATTGTGGCAACAGGCGATAACGAATGTAAACTGAAAGTGACTATCGGCATGGAGCTGAACCCTTTCATGAAGGCAATGGTTCAGAAACCTCTTCAGGAAGGATTGGAGAAAATGGCAGACATGCTGGCGATAATTCAATATTAACCAAGCGGTAAGTAGCCGAATAAGGAGCGATAGGGCAAACGGTGCATATTGCTTGCGGCCGGCTACCGGTTACTAACATTAAATTAAATAGTATGGCACAGAAACTTTGGGAAAAATCGGTTCAGGTAAATAAAGAGATAGAGCGCTTTACGGTCGGTCGCGACCGTGAAATGGATCTTTATCTTGCGAAGCATGATGTAATGGGATCTATGGCCCATATTACCATGCTCCAAAGTATCGGGTTATTGACAGAGGAAGAGCTTTCTCTGCTGCTGGCAGAATTGAAGGAAATCTATGCGGAAGCAGAGCGGGGGGAGTTTGTGATTGAAGACGGAGTAGAAGATGTACATTCGCAGGTAGAGCTGATGCTGACCCGTCGGTTGGGCGATGTGGGTAAAAAGATACATAGTGGCCGTTCGCGCAATGACCAGGTGCTTCTTGATTTGAAGCTGTTCACCCGTACCCAGTTGAAAGAGGTAGCCGAAGCGGTGGAAAACTTGTTTCATGTGCTGATTTCTCAGAGCGAACGGTATAAGAATGTGTTGATGCCCGGATATACCCATCTGCAGATAGCGATGCCTTCGTCTTTCGGATTGTGGTTTGGCGCTTATGCCGAGAGTCTGGTAGACGACATGCTCTTTTTGCAGGCGGCTTTCAAGATGTGCAACCGTAATCCGTTAGGGTCGGCTGCCGGTTATGGCTCTTCTTTCCCGTTGGACCGCACGATGACAACCCGTTTGCTCGGTTTTGATTCTCTGAATTATAATGTGGTATATGCCCAGATGGGGCGTGGTAAAATGGAACGTAATGTAGCGTTTGCGCTTGCCACCATTGCCGGAACGATTTCCAAACTTGCGTTTGATGCTTGCCTGTTCAATAGCCAGAATTTCGGTTTTGTGAAACTGCCCGATGACTGTACTACCGGTTCCAGCATTATGCCGCATAAGAAGAATCCGGATGTGTTCGAGCTGACGCGTGCCAAATGCAACAAGTTGCAATCGCTCCCACAGCAGATTATGATGATTGCCAATAATCTGCCATCAGGGTATTTCCGTGATTTGCAGATAATAAAAGAGGTGTTCCTGCCTGCTTTTCAGGAATTGAAGGACTGCCTGCAGATGACGACTTACATTATGAATGAGATAAAAGTAAACGAACATATCCTGGATGATGACAAATACCTGCTCATTTTCAGTGTAGAGGAGGTGAATCGTCTGGCGCGCGAAGGCATGCCTTTCCGTGATGCCTATAAGAAAGTGGGGCTTGACATTGAGGCGGGAAACTTCTCGCATATCAAGCAGGTGCATCATACTCATGAGGGAAGCATCGGTAATCTTTGTAATGATAAGATTTCTGCTTTGATGCAAGAGGTGATCGAAGGGTTCAATTTCCGTGGAATGGAGGAAGCCGAGAAAAGATTGTTGGGACGTTCATAAAAGAGAATGTTTATGCGTAAATGGCTTTTAACTTTATTGTTGCTCATAGGCACCGTTGCTTGTGATGATGCTTATAAATCGAGTATTCCGGATGTTTCGTTCTATTTCTCGTGTAGTCTTGTGCAGGCAGAATATGTTATAATACAATCTTATGGCCAATTTAAGAAAGTAAAAGTAAATGTGAATCGGATTCCTGTAGGATATGCGGGATTGTTGATTGGGCAGTTTAATGATTTCGGAAATTATCGTTATATTGCGTTCGATGCAGCCTGTCCGGTAGAAGCTGACCGGAATACCTCTTTGGATCTTAGCGAAGATATGCGTACGGCAACCTGCCCTGTCTGCCAGACCAAGTATGATTTAGAGAGTGGGGGATACCCTGTGGAAGGTGAAGGCAAGGAAGTTCTTAAACGATATAATGTAACCGTAAATGGAACTACATTGGTGGTTCGCAATTGATTTTCTTTGTTACGCGTGAGTCTTGTCGCTGTCTCGCTTCCCCGTTCTGAAAGACGCTACATCTTTTTTTGAAACATGCTATATGTTTTTTTGAAAGACGCTACATCTTTTTTTGAAACATGTTATATGTTTTTTTGAAGGATGCTACATCTTTTTTCAAAAGATGTTATATGTTTTTGGACACTCACAACCACCGTTCTGTTGGAATGAAATCAGAATGACAACATGCATATTATATAAAACATGTTATATAGAAGAAGCTGTGTCTTCTTCTGAAGCATGCTGCATCTTTCGGAGTGTGGATGCGAAGTTCTTTTCTTTTCAAGTAGGATGTAATCTATTTTCTTGTTATTAGTGCCAATAACGCTTTGTCTTGAAAAAAGAGAATAAGGTGCATTTTTCTAACAGATTTTTTGTCCGGTTTTACCTTTTAGGGTTCACAGGGTTCAGGGTTCACCCTTGAACCCTTTTTTTCGTGATATTGTTTGTTTTTGAATTGATAATCAGCTTGTTATAAAAATGCGTGTACTGCAGCATCTTGATTTTATAAAAATAATAAAAAGTGTTTTGTTACTATTATTATTGGGAAAGTTTTTAACATGATGATTTTGTCGCTTACAGTCTCTTTCTTTTACATTGGATGAATGTATTGCCTTTTTTTCTCACGGTAAGAAGGGTTCAAGGGTGAACCCTGAACCTTGTGAACCCTAATTTCTTGCTATTTGTTTGAATATTAGTGCTTTATAGGGTAATTTCTTGTTTCGTTCAATACTTATAAAACATCTTTATGAAAGAGTTTTTGTAACAAAAACAGATTTTTATTTATTCTCCTTTTTTGTCAAGTGTGCTTTTGACTATGTTTGATTGTTTTGTATGCATTATTCATGAAATATTTATCATGTAAAGCTACGAGTGTTGTCCCTACACAGTTCTTGATAACCGAAGTCATGATTTCAACCCCCTTTTTATTCCTTTAAAAGTGTTTGGATGAAAGGTGGTCGGATTCGGTAACTGTTTGGAAACATGAAAATAACGGAGAATTCGTGTGAATATGTTGCTGTACAGTAGCTTATGGAATAGGTCAAGACTTACAGCCTATAGATGGTGCTGGATGTATCTCTGTACGGTGACTTTGTTTGGCTTCCTTTTCAACAATACTCTGTTAATTTCAATATAATCGTTTGAAAATGAGAGAGTTAATTAACT
>CAUEFX010000023.1 GCA_958477465.1 uncultured Bacteroides sp. | reverse complement strand
CTGATAACAGAAGGCTATGGCTACGAAAACCGACTGCCATCGCGGACGGTTGTACAAACAATATGACAAAAGCCTGATAAGTTCAGCTGTACAATTTTACACTATAAGAGCCTTTTCAAACCGGTTAAGAAGAAGGGCAGAAAAGACTTAAGTCTTTCAGAAAAAGATATAACATGTTTCAAAAAAAGATGTAGCATGTTTCAGAAAAAGATGTAGCGTCTTTCAAAAAAAGATGTAATATCTTTCAAGATAGTCAGCAACCCGAAAAGCAAACCTTTCTTTATGGCCTGAAATTATTCTGAAAAACAGCCCTTATACAGAATGTTTTTACCCCTTTCACCTTTTTTACTCAAAGTCTTTATCCATCGTAAGTAGAGGGTGAAGCCTCGGTCTACATGATGTTTGCAAGTCATGAGTACGGCTCTTACAAATCAAAAGCATACTTGTTACCGTTTGCAAGTACATTTGTCACCACCAATAAGCACGCTACATGGCAAGGCTGATCACCCTTCACCCTCTATTGCCGATGAATAAGTCGATTGAGCCCAAAAGGTGAAAGGGGTGAAAGGGGTAATTTCATCTTAAAATGCCCACTTTTATAGGCAAATAGAGGAGTAATAGCCCCTCCCCAAAAATCCGTTAGTCTAAGTGCTTCTTTTCTATTTACCAACACAAAAAAGTTGTATATTAAATATTAATTTGCATTTTTATGCTGCAAAAATAAAGGCGGAACGCAAATTTAACCTCTGTAAATACATAGGGCATATATTTCAGATGCTGCCCGCATCCCTCGTTTAAGGTTGCAAATTGCGACCTTAAACGTATTGTTGTTTCTTATTACGTACAGAGGTAGTGCTTTTAGCTCTTAAAATACTATTACACAAAGGCTTTCTTAGGAAAGAATACATAGTATCAATAATTATACAAATTTTAGATATAAATCGGAATTTATATCTAAATTTGTAAGCAATAATAAGTAACAACACGTATAGAGGGTGTCAAAATGAGCAAGACTTTGGAAATAAAGACAAAAATGGCAAGTCGTAAATTGCAGCCAGTCTAAAAAAAATGTCACAAAATATGATAACTATGAGATTGTTGGTAAATCTGCCGTCAATTCCAGCTTGACATTGACCGTCATAATGCTCAATATACACCAATAAATGTTGAGACAATAGAGATACTTACACCTAATGAATTGGTGGAAAGAATCAATAGAAGGTAATGTGTGACGATTCTAAATTCAATTCTTAATTAAGCATGAAGATAGATAAACAAATAACAATTTGCAAATTAGGAACAGTATTAAAAATTTATCCAGAATCTAAGAATGATATAGGGTTATGGATAGCACATCCTCCATGTTTTATTGTGTCTGCAAATGAGAATGTAGAAAATGTAATAAACGAAGCCATACAATATAGTAATTCTAGTGAAAAAGCAACTAATGATACAGCTATATTAGTTTTAAAAGAACTACATATTAAGAGTTGGAACATACTGTATAAAACACATAAAATAATTAGCTTTTCTCTTACAACAGAACAGATTATCATTACCCCCTTCATATATACAAGAAAGGGTGTTTTTCCTGATACAAAAGGGAAACTTATTTATAATAAACGTGATTATCAGAATGCAATAAGAGAACTTTTAAAAATTTGACTGGATCTGGTACTGAATGGTTTAATCCTGATATGACGCCAGACATTTGGAATTTTGAAAAGCAGTTGCACAACTACTGTAAGAAAATATAAGTTACAAAGTAATCTTGAGAAATAATAATTATGCAACAGACATTATTTATAGTAATACTTGCCGTTGGCATTGTGTTCGCATTAGCTTACAAGTGGAAGAAAAAGACAGAAAACAAAATGGGCAATGATCTGAACACTCTCATTGAGTCTAATGATTGGTGCGGCGTATGCTGTATTCTACGCAAGCAACTGATTGTATGGGGTGGGATGCTTGTGTTGGTTGCTGCTGTTTTTATAGCTCGGATTGTAAGAGGAGAACAAACTTATACACCTATTATAGTCTTTGCATTTATAGCTTGGAGATTCTTCAAGTTGGTGCGTCTTTATCGTATTTCGTATCAAAACATGAAAACGATAGAACAAGAGAATGTTACGCCGCAACAAATACCTGTCGAAGAGTTTCTTTTCGGCTGTAAAGTTACCCCTATTGAAATGCCTGCTTCAGAAATCAAGCAGTTGTGGCTTGATGCTTATGAAAGAGGCAAACAGGAAGGCTTCTGTCCGGTCTTATTGGAAGTGAACGAATGTTTTTATGACAGCCTTGACGACAAATCAGAATGGTTCGACAAGCCAAAGTTTCATGAATGGCAGTCTGCAATGTTGGGTACTGAACCCAATAACGGTCATAAATTTCTATGCAGACGGTTTGAAGCAATAAAAGAAGATTATGAGAATAGCGATGATTGGGAAAAGATGGTTGTCGGGACTGACGAGAACTGTCCAGTAATTGATGATTTTGGCATCAGCGATGGAAGCCATGTCTATCTTGTCGAAATTCCAGTAAAAGAGCCATGGCAAGTTTTTGTCTATATCCCAATGGGTGATTGGAATGAATGCCCCTATGCCGAAGAACACATGGCTGTGGCAAAGTATTGGCATGAAAAATATGGAGCAGTAGTTGCTCATATTTCAAATGACATGATACAGTATTACTTGCCGCAACCAGTAAAGGGAGAAACGATGCCTCTTGCCGAGGAACACATGGGATATTGTGACGACACTGTTTTCCAAGGAGAGAATCTTACATCACTTGCTGCAGAATTAAAAAAATCAACAGTATGGAGTTTTTGGTGGGATTAAGAAAGTTTGTGAAATACATTCGGAAAAATAAGATATACAGGTGGTTATCATATATCATCTGTGCAATTGTTTTCTTCGAGATATATTGTTATCTTCACAGAATCATTGCACATACTATCATTCATATCCCTATGTGGACGTGGGGCATCATCCCGGTAATAACAATTCTTGTGCTATTGTCGACAAATAGGATCAAAAGAATAACTGTACTTTTGAGTATTGTTTTGGGAGGTTGTTCGGGAATTCTTATTACCGGTATGCTAAGCGTTTTGTTCTATACGACAAATTACTGGTTTGCCAGGTCCCAAACATACCATCTTGACGCATACGTTATAGGAAAGATACATCACAGAGCCACAGGCAGTCGTCATGGTCTTCCTGCATACAACGTAAACTTGAAATTCATAAACAACAAGGAATTACTTGAGTTGGATGATCCAAGAGCTTACAACAAATTCAATCAAGGCGATACGGTAAGAGTTTCCATGGTTAAAGGTCTTTATGGTATTCCTATAATCAATGATTTATCTTCAAAATAAATCATTGAGCACTATTTATCAGATAGTTATAAAATAAAAACTTTTATAGTGGCGAAGTCAGAAAAAACTTTAATCAAAAGGTATCCATTCATAATTAGAATTAATAACAATTTCTTTTAATACGTCATTTTCAAAAATGTATGATGACACTATATCGCCGAAGGCATCAGCATTTACAAATACTTTTATTCTCGAAAAATCATATACAGTTGAATCTTTGAAAATTTTCTTGAAAAAAGAGATTTTAGACATACCGATATGTATATCATATAATAAAGAGAATTCCTTATCCAAAATTCTAGCGGATGTAATATCATAATGTCCTTCACAAGGATTTAAATACACTTTAATAAAAGAATTTTTATATGTATTCTTCTTTACAATGCAATCCTCTTCCCCATCGTTTAATATTTTCTCTTCTACATTCATTTCCAAACCTAAGGAGTGTCTTAACCCCTCCGGAGAATTATCATATCCTAATAGATTATAGGTGAAAGGTCCCGTAGTAATAATATCCAAGGTATCCCCAATCTGATTTATTACAATACTGCCAATTCTACTATTATCATTAAGTTCTTCCATCTCCTTAGGAAACATTACAAACGGATCAAATCCAGGAGAAGCTGAATCTATTTCAATAATTTGCATTTTTGAAAATAGAGACTTCTGAGATATATAATTATTGTGACGACTACCCACATGTGACACAAATGCGGATATAAGAATTATTAACAATATTTCTTTTTTCATTATTTCTATGTTTTTCATTGTCTTCCTACAATTCCCCCAGCACGTTCAATTCCTGCGGGGAAATGCCCCATTCAGCGACCCTTAATTATAGTTCTCATTATTCAAAATTTTGACGTCGTATATCTGCTATATTCCCTAAACTATCAAGTTTAAGTTTTGCACGTATGCTTACGGAACTACAATTTTGAGGTTAATACTACAAATACCATTCATGCCAAAGATCCATACGACCTAAACTGGAAGCCCTCATATATATTATAGTCCACATAAGAAGTATAATCGCAATTACCCCGCCTACGGCTAAAACAATTTTCCTTGGCTCGACTTTCTTCAAATTTACATTTCTCTCTGCTACCACTGTTTTGGCAATACGATCACCGATTCGTTTTTCTGAAGAAGTAAACAACATAGAATAGACTTCCAAGAAATGCAATGAATAAAAGTAATTACGTAAAACACATTTAACAGGACTTGCAACTTCCATTGTTCTACTATCAAATACTTGAATTCTTGTAATCTTTCGACCAATACTTTGTCCGTTATAGCAGTCTTTGCATAATATCAAAACATCTGCTATCGTTAATACGAGGTAGGGAGTAATCCGCATATTACATTTTTTCAAGAGTGAAACAGTAACAAAACAAATTACAGATATAATAAACAAATCAATTATAAAAGCGATAACTCTCTTCAATTTCATTTTTCAATACACTTTATTAAAATATCATCCTCCTCATACACAAACAGGACTCACCTCAAAAGGAGATATAATGAATGCACAGTATCAATAATTATACAAAAGATCCCAAAGGCTTTTTTCATTATTTCTTGTGCATACGGTTATAAGAATGCACAAAAATACAAATGCCACAAGTACTAAGGCTATCGCCTGAACAATTTTAAGGTAATTGACCTCCTTCAGACCGCCATTCGATTCTGCTACTTGAGTATGAGCAACATTATCTCCAATTCTCAACCCCAAGGAGTTACATAACATAACAAGTCCTTCTATTGGGTATATAAAATAAAAACAATTACGCAAGATACACTGAAAAGGACTCGCCACTTTCATCGTCTTACTATCAAACACCTGAATGCCAACAATTTTTCGCCCTATACTTTGACCGTTATAACAATCTTTGCACAACATCAAAACATATAATAACATCATCATAATATAAGGAATAATCCAGATATGACAGATTTTTAAAATAGCGGTAATAATATAAACAACAATAGATGATGCAAACACATCAATAGCAAAAGCAACAATTCTTTTCAATTTCATAACTTCATTCTCCTATCTTAAATAAATCAGTAATAAAATAAATATTTGCCGGTGTACTCCAAATCTATTTGAATTCCTTTATTTTTACGATATTACCATTTTCATCGTAATACTTCCATTCACCGTATTCAAAAACAAAATCAGAATCAGTCCAGTATAGATTATATACATCGGCCATATTTTTTACAAATATATGAACGCGAACTTCTATCAACATGCCCTTTTAGTTCAACAATACTATAAAATTATACAAATTTACAAATATGAATACAAAAAAAAGAATATCTCAGCAACAAAAAATCCCATCCATGAAACGATGGACAGGATTTTTTATTTTCGATGAAAGTCAATAAATACTTTCGGGAATATCGATATTGAATAAGATTACTTTTCCGGAGTCTGCTCCAATGTAGCAACCAGAAAATCATAGAACTTCTGGACGGAAGAGATCAGCGCACGTTCATCCGGTGAATGCGGTGAGCGCAAAGTAGGACCGAAGGATATCATATCCAATCCCGGAACAATGGCACCGATAATACCACATTCCAACCCTGCATGAATCACTTTCACAGCAGGTTCCGTTCCAAATTGTTTCTTATAAGACTCTTTCATTGCATGCAGAATCGGAGAATTGACGTCAGGCTGCCAACCGGAATACCCACCGGTCATCTCTACCTTCATACCTGCCATGGAGAAACAGCATTCAAGGCTGGTAGTAAGGTATTCTTTCATACTGTCGCTGGAGCTGCGGGCCAATATTTTAAATTCCGCCTTGCTATTACCGATCACGATGATAGCCAGATTGGAAGAAGTCTCTACCGTATCGGGAATGGTCGGAATCATACGCATCACCCCATTCTGGCAAGCAAAAATCGCATCAATCAGATTGTCCTGAATCTCCTCGGGAACCTCTCCCTTAGGCATATCTACCCGTTCGGCTTTAAAACTGATCGGAGTTTCGATAGCCGAATATTCTTCATTGAACAGATCTTCGCAATACTTCACCAGTCCCAACAGTTCTTCTTCATTTTCTGCAGGAATAGTTATGACTGCCGATGCCTCACGAGGAATGGCATTGCGCATATTTCCACCTTCCCAACTTGCCAGACGGGCTTCATAGCTTGCCACGGCCTCACGAATAAAGCGCACCAACAGTTTATTGGCATTGGCGCGTCCCTCACAGATTTCCAATCCGGAATGTCCGCCGCGCAATCCTTTCAGGGTCACTTTAACGGCAATATCGCCCTCTTCCGGCTCTACCTCCTTGTACTCAAGCGTAGCCGTAACATCCATACCGCCCGCACAACCGATATAAAGTTCTCCTTCCTCTTCCGAATCGAGATTCAACAGTATCTCTCCGTTCAACGTTCCCGGCTTCAAGCCAAAAGCGCCGTACATACCGGTTTCCTCGTCTTTCGTAATAAGAGCCTCCAACGGACCGTGTTTCAAATCCTTGGATTCCAGTACCGCCATAATAGCAGCCACTCCCAATCCGTCATCGGCTCCCAAGGTAGTGCCTTTGGCTTTCACCCAATCACCGTCTATATAAGCTTCGATAGGATCTTTCTCAAAATCATGTACTGTATCATTGTTCTTCTGAGGAACCATATCCATGTGTGCCTGCAAAATTACGCCTTTACGGTTTTCCATGCCAGGCGTGGCCGGCTTACGGATAACGACATTTCCGGCTTCGTCTACGAATGATTCCAGTCCAAGATTTTTTCCGAAGTTAAGAAGAAACTCAGTTATCTTTTCCATGTGTCCCGACGGACGCGGAATCTGAGTCAATGAATAGAAGTGCTTCCACACGTTTTGTGGAGCTAAAGAGAGAATTGTGCTCATAACGAATCATTTTATTAGGTTCTTATTTCCGTTGTCTATTGGTAAGCGACAAAGCCGCCAAACCATATATTCCCAACAAAGCTACTAAAAAGGTTTGAATTCCGTGCACAATCAAAGCAAATATTCCGGCATCCACCGCATTTACCCCATAAAGCACCATCATGGAAATAATGGCAAAGTGCCACGGCCCCGCTCCGTTGGGAGTAGGAACGACAACAGCGAACGTGCCGGCAGCAAACATGACCAATGCTGCCATAACTCCCAAATGCCCGGTAAATCCAAAACAATAGAACGTGAGGTAGAAATGCAGGAAATAGCACAACCAAATCAGGACGGTATATAAGACAAACAGAGGGATATTCTTCACATTTCTCAAGGACATCACCCCTTCATACACATTAAAGACAATGCCTTTCACCCTCTCGAAAAAAGACAAGGCACGCATCAAGTAATAGAGAAGGACAACGACACCGATAACACAAAACAGCACGACATAAAACCAAGCGGATGTCAACAGATGCATAACGGACGGAATCTTTGTTCCGGTCTCTTTGAAAAAGGAGAAGAAGACAGGCATCTGCAACAGAAAAGTAGTACCGGTAATAAGCGCCATGCACACGACATCGACCAAACGCTCCGTAACGACCGTGCCCAAAGACTTCGCAAAAGAGATATCGTCGTATTTGGCCAATACTCCGCAACGGGAGATTTCTCCGACACGAGGCAACACAAGATTGGCGGCATAAGAGACAAAGATGGCATTAACACAGTCACCGGTTTTCGGGAAAGCCCCCAGCGGCTCCAAAGTCATCTTCCAGCGCCAACCACGAATGACGTGACTAAACACTCCGAATACCAATGAAAAGAGCATCCACCACCAGTTTACACCATGCAACAGTACATAGCCGGCTTTCGCAAAATCAAAATCACGATAGACCCAAAACAGGACAAAGCCTCCCAAAACCAATGGTAAAATAAGTTTCAGAGCCTTTTTTATTAGTTTATTCATCCTTAATTCTTAATTCTTCAAGTAAAAGAATTACCTTTGTCGACTGCAAAAGTAACCATTTAGTTGATAAATGAAATTAGTAAAGCCTAAAAAGTTTCTCGGACAGCATTTCCTGAAAGATCTCAAAGTAGCGCGGGACATTGCCGATACTGTCGATACGTTTCCAACTCTTCCTGTCTTAGAGGTCGGTCCGGGAATGGGTGTGCTCACACAGTTCCTCGTAGAAAAGGGGCGTCCGGTAAAAGTCGTCGAGGTAGACTATGAATCGGTAGCCTACTTACGCGAAGCCTATCCGTCACTGGAAGATTGCATCATAGAAGATGACTTCCTCAAGATGAACCTGCAACGCGTTTTCAACGGCGGGCAGTTTGTGCTGACTGGAAATTATCCTTATAATATATCCAGCCAGATTTTCTTCAAAATGCTGGATAACAAAGATCTGATACCTTGCTGTACCGGCATGATCCAGAAAGAAGTGGCCGAACGCATAGCCGCAGGCCCCGGCAGCAAGACTTA
Source organism: uncultured Bacteroides sp. (assembly GCA_958477465.1). GTDB lineage: Bacteria > Bacteroidota > Bacteroidia > Bacteroidales > Bacteroidaceae > Bacteroides. Next base: position 45,521 of record CAUEFX010000023.1, on the reverse strand, counting down.
CGGTATCCTCAGTGTACTGATACAGGCCTGGTATCATGTCGAATATCTTTTTACAGTCAGCGAACATGTATTCAATCCGCCCCCAAAAGTAAAAAGTGCCGTAATACGTATGACACGCAATGAAACCACCGAATTGGGCTGTAACGAAAGACTGTTCAAACAGGTAGTAAAGACCACTTTCAACCAACGCCGGAAAACATTGCGCAACTCCATCAAACCCATTTTGGGCAAAGAATGCCCACTGACGGAAGATGCATTATTTAATAAACGCCCGGAACAACTCTCTGTACAGGAATTTATTAACCTTACCAACCAAGTAGAAGAAACACTTAAAGCAACAAAACGAAATGAAATGGAAGCAGTGGAATAAAGAAACAGGGAAAGAACAAGGAAGGATCGGACTACTTCTTTCAATCCTATTCTGCCCTTGCTTATTTACACTATTTACTGCAACGAATCTACAAGAAGGATTAGGTGTCAAAATCGGATACCTGGCTTTCTATATCATTATTCTGATAGTCCCACTCGCTTTCCTGAAAATCAGATCCTATTTTTTATTCGAAGGGGTGTTTGTACTGCTGGCCCCGCTGGAAATCATCCATTTGAAATTATTGGGTATGCCGGTAACGATGACCTTTATCGCTTCGGCGATGCAAACCGACTGGAAAGAATGCTTAGAGCTATTGTCCTCTTTTAAATTCGAGACTGCGATAACACTCCTGATATGGACCATATATTTCACACAAGCATTTAAGATAAGAAATAGATATTGGGGGAATAAACATTTCCGCATAGCTTCCATATCGGGCTTTGTGCTTTTAAACCTTATATTATTTGCATATATGTTCAAACTGACTGCAAGTAATGACGCCTTTCCGCTACGTGTATCCATCGCCTATAACAACACCATAAAAAAATATACAAAAATATTTCCGGTCAATTTCATTTTGGCATCCACCGATTATCTGAAAGACAGAGTAAAAATAGCCCAAATGAACAGCCAATTGCAGGACTTCTCTTTCCAGACAAAAAGCCTTTCCTTGCCTGATGAAAAAGAAATTTATGTTCTGGTAATCGGGGAGTCTGCACGCAGTGATCATTTCGCATTGAATGGATACTCCAGAGAAACGACTCCCCACTTAAGCAAAATCAACAGTTTAATCAGCTTTAATGATGTTTATTCCACAGCTAATTATACAGTCAAGGCTATTCCTTTACTCATAAGCAGAGCCACTCCGGAAAACTTTCAGACTGCTTTTCAGGAAAAAGCCCTGCCGGAAGCATTTAAGGAATGTGGCTTCTTTACCGCATGGATAGCCAATCAGTCTTTCAACGATCCTTACATCACACGCATCGCACAAAATCTGGACTATAGTCATTTTGAGCTGGTTGATTTCGATTCGCAAAATAATTATGACGAGAAACTGCTACCTGAATTAGATAAAGTATTAACGTCCGGCAAAAACAAATTGTTTATAGTCATACATACTTTGGGCAGCCATTTCAGATACAATTATCGCCATCCTGCAAGTTTCGCCAAATTTCAGCCAGCAATACAGGGAAATTTAGACTACAATGAAATCGGGAAAGACAAAAAAGAATTATTTATCAACTCTTATGACAATTCAATATTATATACGGACTACATATTATCCGAAATAATAAAGAGAGTACAGAAACAACAGTGCGTTTCGGCCGTAACTTACATTTCAGATCACGCCGAAAACTTATATGATGATTCATTGGAAAAGAGAATGCATGGGACCTCACAACCCTCCAAATATGAAGTACACATTCCATTTATCATTTGGCTTTCAGATACATACAACAAACAGTATCCCCAAGTGTATGAGATATTAAGCAGACACCGCTCTTCCTCCATAAGCAGCAGCAATCTGTTTCATACCATGATCGACATTGGAAACATAACCTATCCTAACCATCATTCAAAATACAGTATCGCCTCTTTATGTTTCAAAGAGGATTCTATAAGGAGTGTACTAAAACCCGACGATACCATATTACATCTTCATTAATTATCAGATTATGGAAATGAACGAAGAATACATAGACAACGTCAGACAACTTATCGAACAGAAAGATGCCGACAAGGTAAAAGAACTTCTTGTTGACCTGCACCCGGCCGACATAGCAGAGTTGTGTAACGACCTCAACCCTGAGGAGGCCCGTTTTGTCTACCGGTTGCTCGATAATGAAACAGCAGCCGATGTTTTAGTGGAAATGGATGAGGATGTCCGTAAGGAATTTCTCGAAATTCTACCTTCGGAAACCATAGCCAAACGGTTCGTCGATTATATGGATACGGACGATGCCGTAGACCTGATGCGAGAGCTCGACGAGGAGAAGCAGGAAGAGGTTCTTTCGCACATTGAAGACATAGAACAGGCCGGCGACATCGTAGACCTTTTGAAATACGATGAAGATACGGCCGGTGGTTTGATGGGTACGGAAATGGTGCTTGTCAACGAGAACTGGAGTATGCCGGAATGCTTGAAAGAGATGCGTCAACAGGCCGAAAAATTGGACGAGATCTATTATGTATATGTAATAGATGATGATGAACGGCTGCGCGGTATCTTTCCTCTAAAAAAAATGATCACCTCCCCCTCCGTGTCGAAAGTAAAACACGTGATGCAGAAGGACCCGATCTCCGTACATGTAGACACTCCGCTCGATGAAGTTGCTCAGATTATTGAGAAATATGACCTTGTTGCCATTCCTGTGCTGGATAGCATCGGACGCCTCGTAGGGCAAATCACCGTTGACGACGTGATGGACGAAGTCCGTGAACAATCGGAACGCGACTATCAGCTGGCTTCCGGTCTTTCGCAAGATGTAGAAACCGATGATAATGTCTTTCGGCAAACAACGGCACGCCTTCCATGGCTAATCATCGGTATGCTGGGAGGTATCGGCAACTCCATGATATTGGGCAACTTTGACGCGACCTTTGCCGCACATCCGGAAATGGCTCTCTACATCCCGCTCATCGGCGGTACGGGAGGAAATGTAGGAACACAATCTTCCGCACTCGTCGTACAGGGATTGGCCAACAGTTCGCTCGATTCTAAAAATACACTTAAACAAGTAGCCAAAGAGGCAGTAGTGGCATTGATCAACGCGACCATCATCTCTTTATTAGTGTATACGTATAACTTCATCCGTTTTGGCGCCATGGCAACCGTAACCTACTCTGTATCCATCAGCTTGTTTGCAGTAGTCATGTTCGCTTCTATTTTCGGTACGTTGGTCCCGATGACTCTTGAAAAACTGAAAATAGACCCGGCTATCGCTACCGGACCGTTTATTGCCATCACAAATGACATCATCGGCATGATGCTTTATATGGGAATCACTGTTTTATTGTCTTAAATAGAAGATAAATGAAAAAAAACAGGCAAAAAAGTATGAAGTAATCGTTTTATTTCATTAATTTGTGACCTAATGTAATAAAAGGACTTAAATCCTAATTTCCTAAAACGAATATACAATGATGGACTCTCATGACACTAACCAACCTTTGAATCAAGGGGAGTTAGAAGAAGAAAAGAAAACAGTTGAGGTTTCTGAAACAATAGCAGAAACTCCGGCTGAAGAAACTAATGCAGAAAAACAAGCTGAAACGACACCTCGCCTGACAACCAAAGAAGAAGTACTTGCGAGACTGAAAGAACTTGCCTTGAATGCAGAAAGTGCCGGTAAGCAAGAATTGGACAGTTTGAAACAAAGTTTTTATAAACTCCACAATGCCGAACTGGAAGCAGCAAAAAAACAATTCATTGAAAACGGCGGCTCAGAAGAAGACTACGTACCACAAAACGATGCGGTAGAAGAAGAGTTCAAGAATGTAATGGCCGTTATCAAGGAAAAGAGAAGCGCACAAATGGCCGAGCTGGAAAGACAAAAAGAAGAGAATCTGCAAATCAAACTTTCAATCATTGAAGAACTGAAAGAATTGGTGGAATCGCCTGATGACGCCAACAAATCATATACGGAATTCAAGAAACTTCAACAACAATGGAACGAAACAAAGTTGATTCCGCAAGCTAAGGTCAATGAACTTTGGAAGAACTATCAGTTGTATGTGGAAAAATTCTACGACATATTAAAGCTAAACAACGAATTCCGCGAATACGATTTCAAAAAGAATCTTGAAATAAAAACCCGTCTTTGCGAAGCTGCCGAAAAATTGGCAGACGAAGAGGACGTCATATCTGCCTTCCATCAGTTGCAAAAGCTACATCAGGAATTCCGCGATACGGGTCCGGTCGCCAAAGAATTGCGTGATGAGGTATGGAATCGTTTTAAAGCGGCATCTACCGTTGTCAATCGCCGTCATCAACAACACTTTGAGGCGTTAAAAGAAGCAGAACAACACAATCTTGACCAAAAAACAGTTATCTGTGAGATTGTAGAGTCAATAGAATACGATGAACTGAAAACATTTGCTGCGTGGGAAAACAAGACACAGGAAGTTATTGCCCTGCAGAACAAGTGGAAGTCGATCGGCTTTGCCCCGCAAAAGATGAACGTGAAAATATTCGAACGTTTCCGCCATGCCTGCGATGACTTCTTCAAGAAAAAAGGAGAATTCTTCAAGGCTTTGAAAGAGGGCATGAATGAAAATCTGGAAAAGAAAAAGGCTCTTTGTGAAAAAGCAGAAAGCCTGAAAGAAAGTACGGATTGGAAAGCAACCGCCGATACGTTAACCAAACTGCAGAAAGAATGGAAAACAATCGGTCCGGTCCCCAAAAAACATTCGGATGTTATATGGAAACGCTTTATCTCGGCTTGCGATTATTTCTTTGAACAAAAAAACCAGGCCACTTCTTCACAACGCTCTGTCGAACAGGAAAACATGGAGAAGAAAAAAGAAATCATCACCCGGTTAAGCGCTATCGACGAGTCTATAGATACGGAAGAAGCGAACAAGCAAGTGCGTGAACTGATGAAAGAATGGAACGCAATAGGCCATGTACCATTTAAAGAGAAAGACAAACTGTACAAACAATACCACAGTCTAATCGACCAGCTGTTTGAACGTTTCAACATCAGTGCATCCAATAGAAAGCTAAGTAACTTTAAGTCAACCATCAGCAATATCCAGAATGGAGGTTCGCAAACTTTATACAGAGAACGCGAGAAACTCGTTCGTGCTTATGAGAACATGAAGAATGAACTCCAGACGTACGAGAACAACCTTGGCTTCTTAACTTCTGCATCCAAGAAAGGAAACAGCTTGCTCACAGAACTCAACCGAAAAGTAGAAAAGCTAAAAGCCGATCTGGAACTGGTTCTGCAGAAAATAAAAGTGATCGACGAATCGATTAAAGAAGAAGAGCAATAATCTAATATCAGATAATGCGTCAATATACCGATTGATTGTGCCGTGCATTGCCTGGCGCATTGGTATATTGACGCATTACAAATACCCCGCCGATAAGCTAAGCTCATACCGAGCAATTCCGATGCCTCCCCACCTTCCTAATTCCCTAAAAGCATAAAAAGCCTGTTCTTATTTACCTATATCAAAATCCAGATGAATTCATTAGAAAAAAGAATAAGAAGACGACGAGGAGTACTCACAACCTTAGCAAAATCTGGCGTAGACGAATCCAAAAAAAAAGAATGAGAAGAAGCGACAGCTGTGTCACCGAGAATGTCACCGAATTACTGTTATTTTCGACTACGTTTTAAAACCTTAGTTTATTGGGTAAACCTTGAAACTGGGCGCATACCAGGGTATACAAACAAAAGAAACCACTAAAATTGTATTTTAACGGCTTCTTTTTATAGTAATAAAGGGTTTTGTTGGGCTATCTGGACTCGAACCAGAAATGACAGGACCAGAATCTGTAGTGTTACCATTACACCATAGCCCAATACTTACTTTCAACGTACAACCGCTTGTTGTTCGTTTGCGGGTGCAAAGATACAAAGAATTTGAGAACTGCAAACATTTTCGATGTTTTTTTTCGAAAATTCTTCGTTTTCTCTCCTTAAACAAAAAGATACATCCCTAAAAAACACAAAAAAAGAAGAGTTTTACAACATAACTTTCTTTGATACAAGAATTCAGCGTATATTTGTAAAATATATCATGTCAGCATGATATAAAAACAAAGAACAAAGTGTTCTTGTTATAAAAAGAAAGAGACATTGACTATTAAATTTCAATTGATAAATGAACGAAACAAAATTATTAATCGAAAAAATCACAGAAGGAATTCAAGAAAAGAAAGGTAAGAATATAGTGATAGCCGATCTGACTAATATTGACGATACCATTTGCAAGTACTTTGTTATCTGTCAAGGTAACTCTCCCAGCCAGGTGGGCGCCATAGTAGATTCTATTAAAGAATCCGCACGTAAAGGAGCAAATGCCAAACCTTATGGAGTAGACGGGCTACGCAACGCCGAATGGGTAGCGATGGACTATTCTGACGTATTGGTACATGTGTTCTTGCCGGAAACCAGAAACTTCTACAACTTGGAACACCTCTGGGCTGATGCCAAATTAACTACAATTCCCGACATTGACTAATTTTTCAATATGGACGATAACAATAAAAAACCTAATAAAGTAAATATGCCAAAGTTCAATTTGAACTGGATGTACATGATTATTGCCTTGATGCTTTTAGGGCTATGGTGGAGTAATCAGGGCGGCACTGTAAGCAAACAGGTTCCTTACGACGAATTTCAACAATACGTTCGAGATGGCTACGTCAACAGAGTGATCGGATACGACGACAGTTCGGTCGAAGTATATATAAAGCCTCAGTTTATAGGCCATGTATTCAAACAAGATTCAAATCGTGTCGGTAAGAACCCGATGATCGTAACAGAAGCGCCCACCCGGGAAAGTCTCGGAAATTTCATTGATGCAGAAAAGAAAGAAGGTCATTTCGACGGTTCTATCAGTTATGATAAAAAGAATACCCTGTTCAACTCTATTCTGATAAACGTTCTGCCTTTCATATTCCTGATAGCCTTATGGATATTCTTTATGCGTCGGATGAGCGGTGGAGCCGGAGGTGGCGGCGGTGTTTTCAATGTAGGGAAGTCCAAAGCACAACTGTTCGAGAAAGGAAGCGCCATCAAAATCACATTTAAAGATGTAGCCGGACTTGCCGAAGCCAAGCAGGAGGTAGAAGAAATTGTGGAATTCTTGAAACAACCGCAGAAATATACCGACTTGGGAGGTAAAATACCGAAAGGAGCCTTGCTCGTAGGCCCTCCGGGAACAGGAAAGACATTGCTGGCCAAAGCTGTTGCCGGTGAAGCCAATGTACCTTTCTTCTCTTTGGCCGGTTCGGATTTTGTCGAGATGTTTGTAGGTGTGGGTGCATCACGTGTACGCGACCTTTTCCGCCAAGCAAAAGAGAAAGCTCCTTGCATCATTTTTATCGATGAAATTGATGCAGTAGGACGTGCCCGCGGAAAAAATCCCGCAATGGGCGGCAACGATGAACGCGAAAACACATTGAACCAGTTGCTGACAGAGATGGACGGTTTCGGTTCCAACAGCGGTGTCATCATCCTTGCTGCGACCAACCGGGTAGATGTATTGGACAAAGCACTTTTGCGTGCCGGACGTTTTGACCGCCAGATCCACGTCGATTTACCCGACTTAAATGAACGTAAAGAGGTGTTCGGCGTACACTTGCGCCCGATAAAGATAGACGACACTGTGGACGTAGACTTATTGGCACGCCAAACTCCCGGATTCTCGGGAGCAGACATCGCCAATGTGTGTAACGAAGCAGCGCTGATTGCGGCCCGTCACGGAAAGAAGTTTGTAGGTAAACAGGATTTTCTGGATGCCGTAGACCGTATCATCGGTGGTCTGGAAAAGAAAACGAAAATAACGACCGAAGCAGAACGCCGGTCAATTGCCCTGCACGAAGCCGGGCACGCTACGATCTCCTGGCTGCTCGAATATGCCAATCCGCTGATTAAAGTCACAATCGTACCACGTGGCCGCGCATTGGGCGCCGCCTGGTACCTGCCGGAAGAGCGTCAAATCACCACCAAAGAGCAGATGCTTGACGAAATGTGCGCTACTTTGGGAGGACGGGCTGCCGAAGACCTGTTCTTAGGCAGAATATCCACCGGAGCAATGAACGACTTGGAGCGGGTTACCAAACAGGCATACGGCATGATCGCCTATCTGGGAATGAGTGAGAAATTGCCCAATTTATGCTACTACAATAATGACGAGTATTCTTTCAACCGCCCATACAGCGAAAAAACAGCCGAGCTGATTGACGAAGAGGTAAAGAAGATGGTGAACGAGCAATATGACCGTGCCAAACGTATTCTTTCCGAGCACAAGGAAGGACATAATGAATTGGCACAGCTGTTGATCGACAAAGAAGTGATCTTTGCAGAAGACGTTGAACGGATATTCGGAAAACGTCCCTGGGCTTCCCGCTCGGAAGAGATTATGGCAGCTCAAGAGAGCAAAGATGCAGCAGATGCTGAAAAAACACTTGCTCAAAAAGTCAATAAAGAAGAAAAGAAGGATGAACCGGCTGCCGAAAAATCATCGGCAGAGACAGAACCGAAAAACTAAAATCTAAAAAACGTGAAAAGTAACTTTTTACAGAGAGCAATTACCGGTATACTATTTGTAGGCATACTGGTAGGGTGTATACTCTATGACCCATGGACTTTCAGTGCACTCTTCGTTGTGATCAGTGCCCTGACAATACATGAGTACGGACATTTAATCAATCGGATTGAAGGGGTGAGCATCAACAAGAACATCACGATGCTTGCCGGAATCTACCTATATATGGCAGTCATGGCATTTTGCACCAATCTGTCCGGCTCTAAAATTTTCCTTCCTTATCTGCTTTTAATCATGTATCTGATGATTAGCGAATTATATCTGAAGAAGGAAAATCCGGTAATGAACTGGGCTTACTCCATGTTAAGCCAACTTTATATTGCCTTACCCTTTGCGATGCTGAATGTGCTTTCATTCCACACCAGCCCGTTGGATACAGGTGTAAGTTATAATCCGATACTTCCTTTGTCGGTCTTCGTCTTTATCTGGCTGAGCGATACGGGGGCTTATTGCGTGGGTACCTTAATCGGCAAACACCGTCTTTTCGAGCGCATCTCTCCCAAGAAATCATGGGAAGGTTCTATCGGAGGAGGCATAGTAGCAATCGGTTCTTCTTTCATATTCGCTCACTATTTCCCTATTATGAATATGGCTGAGTGGGCGGGATTATCACTGACCGTTGTTATTTTCGGAACGTGGGGCGATCTCACCGAATCATTGCTGAAACGTCAGCTTCATATCAAGGATTCGGGAGCCATCCTGCCGGGGCACGGTGGCATGCTCGACCGTTTCGACAGTGCACTCATGGCTATTCCGGCAGCAGTAGTCTATCTATATGCATTGACATGGATTTAGAGCCCTCACCCCTGATTTGTCGAGTGAGCCTAAATTTTCCCCTTAAAAGTTTTATCAGATAAGATACAAACAGAAACGGGTCTATCTCCAACAGCAAAGATAGACCCGTTTTAGTTGAAAAGCATATAAGTCTTTTTCACCTTATGGCTTCCAGCTCTCCATAATTCAGATTCAATACATCTTTTCCCTCTGACATGGTTTCTTTTATATTAAATGTAATTTCCACTTCACCGTTCACCGCAGAGTTCAACTTTAGTTTCAATCCCTTCTTCCCCTCAAAATCAATGGTATTCAAATTAAAAGAGACCGCTCCGTCTCCCCATCTTCCGGACAAATCATCATGCGTATTATAACGGAATTCCAAATGAACATAACCGTCTTCTTCGGGTGTCCTAATGTGTTATACACCAGATTCACGAGATGAGGAGCATCTATAGGTCTATTCTGTCTGAATATAACATTCAGATAACCATTGGCAATCCATATCCTCTTTTTAAAGATAGTGACCGGATCATTTCCTACTTCCGTCTCATTTTCGGCAGTCAGGTTTACTACCGATTTCGTTAAAATAGGGAAAACATCCTCTACCTTAACCGCTAAATCATAGTTGTCATAATTATCATATAAAGGATTAAACCAAACAGCCACCCTTTGCCCCTCCACCGGTCTGAAATCACATACTCTGCCGGCTGCCGGCCAAAGCGTCCCATAATAATCGGACTCCAAATAATAAGTATCACCGCTCAAAACACGAACCGTAGCCCAACTGCCCGCAAACTGTCCGATAGAATATCCATCGTTATCATCACACGATTGCAATGCCGGTATCAACAAAAACAACATTGCCACTAAATAACAACTTAACTTTTTCATATATGTGTCCCTTTCTTTTTTTTATATCTGTCTGATAAATAAAAAAGCCGGAGTTTTACTGCACCGGCTTCACGTTTATTATCAAAACAGATCTCATTTTTTAAGCAATTTCACTATTTCATGAGCTGCATGCCGAGGGGCTCCGGCGGGTCCAAGTTTTTGAGCCATAAGTTCGTATTCATCCAACATGTTCCGGCGATACTCTTTATCCAATAAAAGACGCTCCAACTCTGCCTGCACATTCTTCACGGTCATCGTGTCAGCCACCAGTTCTTTCACCACCTCCCGTCCGGCTATTAAGTTGACGAGAGAGATAAATTTCACTTTCAGGATATGTTTGCGCAGAAATGAAACCAGTTTACCGGCCGCCAGATAATAGCAAACCACTTGCGGAACGCGGAAAAGGGCTGTCTCCAAAGTAGCCGTACCGGAAGTCACCAAAGCCGCTTCCGCCTGTTGCAGCAGGCGATAGGTCTGGTTGAAGACAATCTTTACATCCGCCTGCCCTATATATTTCCGATAATATTCGGGAGCGATGGAAGGAGCTCCCGCCAGCACCATCTGGTAATCGGTGAATACAGCAGCCGCCTCCAGCATACGGGGCAGATTATCCTTTATCTCCTGCTTTCTACTTCCGGCAAGAAGAGCGATAATCGGCTTGTCTTCGATATTATTATCCCGGATAAAAGCGGGAAAATCCTTTGTATGCGTTTCGCAGAAAGCAGCTACTTCATCAACCGTAGGATTACCGACATAGTGTATGGGATACTTATGCTTCTTCTCGAAAAAATCGACCTCGAAAGGCAGTATTGAGAAAAGTTCGTCTACATCCCGTTTTATATTCTTAATGCGATACTCTTTCCACGCCCAAATCTTCGGTGAAATATAATAGTATACAGGAATCCGGGTATGAGAATGAACGAATTCGGCAATATTCAGGTTAAATCCCGGATAGTCCACAAGAATAACAACATCCGGACTCCAAGAGCGTATGTCCTCTTTGCAACGTTTCATGTTGGCAAAAATAGTACGCAGGTGGAGCAATACGGGAATAAATCCCATATATGCCAAATCTTTATAGTGCTTCACCATCGTTCCACCTACGGCAGCCATGAGGTCGCCACCGAAAAAACGAAACTCGGCCAAAGGGTCTTCTTCTTTCAAAGCGGCCATCAAATGTGATGCATGCAAGTCGCCGGAGGCTTCGCCAACAATAAGATAATATTTCATGAGAATTGAAAATTGAGAGTTGAGGATTGAGAGTTGTAAATCGGAATTTGAAAACAAGGAGAGGTTAGAACCAAGCTCTCAATTCATCCATAAACCCGTAAGCGGTAACGTCTACAGTTGTCGGGGTAATGGCAACGTATCCGTTGGCAAGTGCCCAGTGATCACACTTCTCATTTTCAGGTTCGTGGTCAGTAAACTCTCCGGTCAGCCAAAAATAGGTTTCATCCCCTCTCCGGGGGCAAGCTTCCCATTCGTGAGTCCACACACCTTTGGCTTGCTCACAGATTTTAATACCTTTAATCTCTTTCACATCCGGAAAATTCACATTAAGGCAGGTCAATGGAGGCAATCCTTTCTCCAACACCTGAGCAGCAATCCGGCGGATATAAGGTCCGGCAGGTTCAAAATCGGCGCCGGGCTCATGATTGCAAAGCGAAAACCCAATAGATGGTATTCCATTCAAACATCCTTCAAAAACGACTCCCATCGTACCGGAATAGTGCACATTGGTAGCTGAATTATCTCCGTGATTGATGCCACCGACCACTAAATCAGGTTTGCGATCCAATACTGTATTCCGCGCCAACTTGATACAATCGGTCGGAGTACCGGAACATTTGTAAACGGTCAGCCCGACATCTTTGCGAAGCAACTGATAATGTACCGGCTGCGTTACAGTAATCGCACATCCACTTCCGGAACGTGGCGCATCAGGCGCCATCACTACTATTTCGCCCAACGGACGAAGAAATTTTATCAGTTCACTAATACCCTTTGCCATGATACCGTCATCGTTAGAGATGAGAATCAGCGGGCGTCTATTTTCCATAACAATCTTCTTTAGAATATAGTGCAAAAATACGAAAAAGAATGTTCCGCACCAACTTCCGGAGCTCCGATTCTTTACTCACCGCATTCACTCAAAGTCTACCACAAACTGGTTATCAGAAGCAGACCTCCCAAACAGTAAAAAAGCATCAAGACTAACTCTGTGCAGATACAAAATTATTTACCTAAGAATTTCGCATCCACATATAGCCGTAGTTTCTCATGATAACTCTCGCCAATAGGTATTTCAGCTTTAGTATCAAGGATAACACGGTTTTTGTTAATTTCAACAAGATGATGCAGATTGACAATATATGATTTGTGTATGCGCATGAAGCACTTGTCAGTGAGCCGTTCTTCCATCTCTTTCATTCTCAGATATGCCACAAGCGGCTTGGCTCGGCCTTCAAGATATATGCGCAGATATTCGCCATAACCTTCCACATATACAATATCCTTTACAAGGATACGCATCACCTTATAGTCTGCACGTATGAAAATAGCATCATACTCGTCGATGGGCGAAAGAGTTGCGGCATGTATCAAATCATACTGCCGCTTCACCTTTTCCGCAGCACGTAAAATGTCGCTCATGCCGAATGGTTTGAGCAGATAGTCGATGGCATTCACGCGGTAGCCTTCAAGGGCATGTTCCTGATAGGCAGTCGTGAAGACTACCATCGGCGGATTGGCGAGCGAGCGCACAAAGTCAAGGCCGTTGAGGTCGGGCATGTTTATATCGATAAACAATACATCAGCTTCCGTATCCTCCAACTTGCGTATAGCATCCATCGCACTCCGGCAACATGCCACAAGCTCGAAAAACGGAACTTTCTCAAGATAATAAGCCAACTGCTTCAAGGCAAGAGGCTCATCGTCGATTGCAACACATTTTATCATCGTTAATTACTATTATAATTACTTCCTGACCGGTAACCTCAGCGTCACGCAGTATTCCTTTTCCGACGGCGTAATGTCGAGTGTATAGCTGTTGCCATATATAAGTTGCAGACGCTTACGGGCATTGACAAGCCCCACACCGCCATGCAAGTCGTCCTTTTCAGGCAAACGGCTGTTGCGGCATGTGAAGCTCACCCCACTTTCGACATCGGCGTCAAGGCGTATGTCTATGAACGAATCGCACTCGTAGCTCACGCCATGCTTGAAGGCGTTCTCTATAAATGTGGCAAAAAGCAGTGAAGGCACACTTATATCCGGCACCGTGTCGGGAAACTCCATGTCGATGCGTACATTCTCGGTAAAGCGTACACGCATCAGTTCAACATAATTCTCGACAAATGCCAATTCCTTCTGCAACGGAGCCAATGAACGGTTACCGTCATAGAGAACGTAACGCATGAGCTTGGACAATGTTTCAATCATGCGGTTGGCTGCCTCGGGGTCGATAAGTACAAGAGCATGAATGTTGTTAAGCGTATTCATGAAGAAGTGGGGATTTATCTGATACTTCAAGTACGACAGTTGGGTATTCAGATTATCGCGTTCAATGGCATCGAAGCGTTTGCGGTCGGCGATAGACTTGAAATAATACTTGGCACCGACATTAAGTGCCAACAGCAAGCTGACTATGATCAACGCCACTGAGTCCTGACCGCCGAAAGCACGTGGAGGCTCCATATTCCTCCATCCATCACGATTGGGGTGTATCGGCTTGCCGCCATCATACACTTTTTCCGGACGCGGCACCATGTTCTCTTCCATCGGTTTCGTGGGAGGCTCCATACCGTCAGGACGATGCGGGCGGCTGAATGCCTGGAATGCCATAAAACAGCCAATGAGCAATGCGGTTGCCAGGCTGTATTGCCAACGGCGGTTACGATAGACAAGCTGTGGGGCAACAAGAAAGTTATGGATACAGAACGCCACAAAAAACATGGTGAGCAGCCGCCACGAGCTCAGCAGTCCAAGCCAGTCGAACTGAGAGGCATGGGAGCTTATCTTACCTATATATATGGAGAAAGCTGATGCTGCATACAGTATTGTCCACAGCACCAGATACAAAATCAGTTCCGAACGTTTTTGTCCGTACAACATTGCATTTGTTTTAAAGTTTTCACTTTCCTTTTTTTAAGTCACAACTGTCGTTTCGATGGAATGAAATCGGAATAACAGCATAGCATGTTATATAAAAGATAACGTTTAGAAAACGAAGTTATTGCATCATTTAACGGCTATCTTCTTGCCATTGACAATGTATATTCCCGAAGCGAGTCCCGATAGTGCCGCCTCCGAGTCGGCTACTTTCACGCCATTCAAGTTGTACACAGCCCCATTGTCTATAGGTGCCGCATCCGTAGAGATGCCCTTTATGCCTGTGACACTTGTCGATGTGGTGTCGAGCGTTCCGTTATTGGTAATGCTTGCATAGCTGAGATTATAACCGTTGGTATATACAGTTGCCCCCTCGCCAATCACAAGCTTGTCCACATTCGAGTCGGCATTTAGAATCCATGTGCCGTTGACCGTCACAGAAGTAGACTTTGCAACATCAGAATGATCCATTGCACCGGTCCATGTGGCGGTACTTGCCACCGAAACAGTTGCCGTGCCGTATTGGTCGGCATTCACGGCTCCTGTATAATTGCCGTTCTTCAGCACAAGGTTGCCGGTACCACCGTACGTACTCCAGCGCGTATTGTAGTCGACGTACATGAGTACCCCACTCGGCACGGTGAGCGACGTATTGTCGAGTGTAAGCGTTCCGGTGATATTGGTCGGGATCTCGCAAAGCGGTGCACTGTCATCTGTCAACGTGATTGTGCTACCCGTGATGTTTATCGCACCATTATATCCCTCGGAATCACCCGAACCGCTTTGCAGAATCATCAATCCGCGCGATGATGAACCCGACGTGAACTTGCAGTCGGTGATGTTAATAGTATTGTCACCCTCAATCACGCCCACCTCACCTTTCGATGAGCTTCCCGTAGCACCGGTTGCCGAGATTGTGCCCGTGGAATAGAGTACGGCGCAATCGGTACCGGTAGTGACGTATGAACCGCCGTTTACCGTCACAGTACCGCCACCACGGTCTGTGGCAACAACGGAACTGTTGCTACCTTCTGTCACGATGTCGAGGTTGGACGCCACAATCGTTCCGCCGCCAGTGGCATGTATGCCACGCGACAGACTGGCAGTGTTGCGTATTGTCACATTGCTGATGTTAAGCACGCCATAACCATAAGCAAAGGCAGCATTGGCACCCTTGGCGTTAGTGGTGATGGTGCCACCCGTCATCGTAAGAGTTGCCGTGGCACTCGTACTACCTACATATACGGCAGAGTTTACGCCATAAAAACTCGTGTTGTCACTGCTGGCACTGTAATCACCGGTTTTGGTCACCGTGCAATTCGACATAGTGAACGTACCTCCGGTAACCTGCACGGCATTTTCGTCAGAGCCAGTGGAAGTGTAGGTTTTGCCCGACACCGATGTCGTGCCCGATGACTGCGAATAGCCTGTACTGCTCGTACTGCCGATGGCATAACTTGAACCACCGCCGGTGCCACCGCCACCGGGATTGCCTCCAGGGCCTCCCTGCGCAAAAACGTTACTTGACAAAAGGACACAAATCGCTGATATAAAAATCTTTTTCATAACCGTTTGTTTTTATCGTTTATTTTTGGGTAATCGCAGCGGAGGCCAAAGAGCTCCGCCACTCTTACTTTTGATATATTTCTCTTTATTTGCCACCAGGTCTGCCGCCTTGACCGCCACCAGGCTGACCGCCTCCCATGCCGCCACTATAGTTGTATGTAGTAATCATAGAAGAGAGCGTAAGGCTTGCCAACGATGTGCCGCCGCTGACAGTGGCACCCTGCACATATCCGCAGAACTCCGTGCCGCCACTGACCGATGCACCTGTAGAAACCGTATAGCTGCTACCCTTAGTCATATCGGGCGATGACACGAGCAACGTATAGCCCTGCTGTGTGTAGTCGCGTGGAGTCTTGAAGGCGATTACATTGGAGCCGTCCGATGAGGCGACGGTGATGAACGTACCGCTCGAAAGGCTGCTTCCTCCGATTATTGCCACCGGCTGCGTGGTGACACTTTCCGTAGGTGTTGATGTGCCTCCACCGATGCCTATAAGCGTACCGCCAGTCACGGTGAAAGTATTCTCATCGCAGTCGAAACCATCTTCAGGAACGGTCGTTCCGCAGGCTATAACGACTCCGCCACTGATTGTAAGCGTGGAGTTGGAGTCAATACCGTCGTTGTTGGTGCCCATGGCGAATATGGTACCGCCACTTATGGTCATGGCCTTCGACGAGTTGATAGCATCATCATAGCAATAGGCACGGATTGTACCACCCGTGATATCCATCGTACTCTTACTCTCGATACCCTCCGAGCCTTCACCTCCTGTGCAGCGCACCATTATATCACCGCCATTGATAGACATTGCATCATCGCTCTTTATACCTTTGGGAGATGTGTCGAGACTTCCGTAGGTATACTGTTTGCCTGTCGTGATTATGCGGACGGTGCCGTCATTGATGGTAAGTGTCTGGTCGGTGCTCACGCCTTTGCCTCCTGCTCCTGTACTCTTGCAGAGCAGTGAGCCGCCATTCATCACAAATATGCTGTCTGCCTTGACGCAAGCGGATGCGCTCACATCGGTCCCGTCATCATCAAGTTCACCACCGCCGGTAGTCAGCAGTGTGGTACGTCCGCCATCAATTTGCACAAGTCCGTCACTACTGATCGCCTTGGCAGCCGTTGCCGAAGTCTCCACGTTGATCACACCACCTTTTATATATATGTCGTCGCCCTTGATACCGTTACCGGCTGTTGCTTTGACATAGATGTTATTGCCGGGACGGAAGAGAATATAATCATCGCTGCGTATGCCCGCCTTACAGTTGCCATAGACACTCAATTTGCCGGAACCCGAGAAGAGTATCTTGCCCTCGCTGAAGAAAGCCGCCTTCATATCCTCATCGTCTGTGGCATCGGTATATGATGTGCCGTCGGTAAGAGTATTCTCCGTACCATCGACAAGTACGACATAGCCGCGTTTCTTACTCTGTAGATTCAGTGGAGCACCGTCAGGATTGGTGATACTTACACCATTGAGTTTCAACTCATACTTGTAATCGCTGTATATTTTAAGGAAACCGTTGGTTGTAGAACCACTGACGTCATAACACACTTTCTTCGCAGACGACTTTACCACAACATCGGCACCGTCCACTGTCACCGTAACACCGTCCACCGTCTCCGATACCGAGGCTGATGCATCGGTGAAGACTATCTTCACCTCATTCGAGAATGTATTATTCTCGATGTAGTCCTCATCGTCCTCAGGCACTACCTCACTCTCTTCAAGAGCCGTTACATCGAGTGCGACATCAAATGACGTTATGTCGGAAATGGAACTCGCATACGCCACTGAAGAACCTGAGTCCGAACCGCTATTGTTTTCGCTTTTGCTGTCGAAGTCATCGGTGAAATCATCGGATGTACATGCGGCAACAGTTATCGCCACAATCAAGAAAAACACAACTTGAATCATGGGCTTCATTTTTGATATTCCTTTCATGTGCTGTTGTTTTTTTTAATTGATGATTAACATTGAAAGATACTAACATATTGAACACTAAAGTAACCGATTACGTTGCAAAATTACGTTTTGCAAGACTATTCAGCAACAAAATTCAATAAACGCCAGGAATGTTTCAATATTACTACTTACTTTCTACTTTACGAGGATCAGAGTAAACAGTACACGGTCGGCTTTTCCGAAAGCCAGTAGTACTTTTACAAAATGTCAATATGACATTCCTGTTTATGCAGAATCCCTTTATTGAAGCAGTAGATAAGCCTGATACTAAAAATCTTCTACATTTTCATTCTGAACATCCCTAAAAGACACCCAAACGACCGATTATCTATCACAAAGACTGCCATTTCCACATTTTATCCGCAATTTATCTTAAAAACATGTATGTATCATTCTTTATTCTATTTCAAAGCAGTCTGAACTCTGTCTGCTGTTAGCATAAAAAGAGCTCCCAACAAGACAAAATATGATTTCCCCGTAGAGACTCTTATGGTTTCTCGTAGAGGAACGAGTCGTTCCTCTACGAGAAACTGAACTTTTCCACCGGGGAAAAGTACATTAACCTACCGGGTAAAACTGCATATTCATTCTCTTTTACCTGAAAATATGCAGGAAAAAGTGTATTTTATACATCTTTTTATGCATTTTCTTCTCTATTTGCCACTTTTCAATCAAAGTACGTGTTAGCAAAAACCTAAAAATAAAGAAATTATGTCAGTCAATCCGCGTTTCTTATATCTTTTATCCATGCCAAAGTTTACTGACTCCAATAAGGCCATAAACGGGATAGATTGACATATTCCACCTATCCCACCCACGACTATCGGCCAAGCAATGTAATAAAGTGCTTTTCTGCGTTTACAAATCTTAATCTTCTGCAAGTGAGTAAAAAAGCGCTCTGTTATTTAATATAATTATGTATATTTGCACGCTAAGAAGAGAATACATCGCAGTTTCGCCATTCAGTTATTAACAAAACAGATGACTTATCAACAGATTTTGCAAAGTTTCTCTTTTTTCGTAGGCGCTCTGAGTTATTATCACTTATTTCGCCGCCGATAAAAATTAGATCATATGGGAAAAATAATTGCTTTGGCCAATCAAAAAGGCGGTGTAGGTAAAACAACAACGACAATTAACCTTGCAGCCTCGCTTGCTACTCTCGAAAAAAAAGTACTGGTGGTTGATGCAGACCCTCAGGCTAATGCTTCTTCCGGTCTGGGAGTTGACATCAAGCAGTCGGAATGTACAATTTACGAATGTATTATAGACAAAGCCAACGTAGAAGATGCTATCCATGACACTGAGATAGAATCACTGAAAGTCATCTCTTCACATATCAATCTGGTAGGCGCGGAAATTGAAATGCTAAATCTCAAAAATCGGGAGAAAATATTAAAAGAGGTACTGACTCCGTTGAAAGAAGAGTACGATTACATCTTAATAGACTGTTCTCCGTCATTAGGGCTTATTACCATCAATGCGTTAACGGCAGCCGACTCGGTAATTATCCCCGTACAAGCAGAATATTTTGCCCTTGAAGGAATCAGCAAGTTACTGAATACCATCAAAATCATCAAATCCAAACTGAATCCGTCACTGGAGATCGAAGGTTTCCTGCTGACCATGTACGATTCACGGTTACGCCAAGCCAACCAAATATATGACGAAGTAAAACGTCATTTTCAAGAGCTGGTATTCAAAACCGTCATTCAACGTAATGTGAAGTTAAGTGAAGCTCCCAGTTACGGCATACCGACGATTCTCTATGATGCCGAATCGACCGGAGCAAAAAACCACATGGCATTAGCCCAGGAAATTATCAACAGAAACAGCAAATAAGCAAATAAACGAAGATATATGGCAGCACAAAGAAGAAATGCATTAGGCCGCGGGCTGGACGCTCTGCTTTCAATGGATGAAGTGAAAACCGAAGGGTCTTCGTCTATCAACGAAATAGAGCTTTCCAAAATCTCCGTTAATCCTAACCAACCACGCCGCGAGTTCGATGAAACGGCTTTGCAGGAATTGGCAGATTCTATCTCCGAAATCGGCATTATCCAACCGATCACGTTGCGCAAACTTAACGATGACACCTATCAGATCATAGCAGGAGAACGCCGGTATCGTGCATCATTGAAAGCCGGACTGGAAACAATCCCCGCCTACATCCGTACAGCCGATGATGAAAACGTGATGGAGATGGCGCTAATCGAAAACATCCAGCGTGAAGACTTAAACGCAGTGGAAATCGCTCTTGCCTACCAACACCTGATAGAACAATACGAACTGACTCAAGAACGTCTCAGCGAACGTGTAGGGAAGAAACGTACCACGATAGCCAACTATCTGCGTTTGCTGAAATTACCGGCTCCCATACAGATGGCACTGCAGAACAAACAGATCGACATGGGCCATGCCCGTGCGCTGATCACCTTGGGAGATCCGAAGTTGCAGGTAAAAATATTCGAAGAGATATTGGAGCACAACTATTCCGTACGCAAAGTGGAGGAAATCGTAAAATCACTCAGCGAAGGGGAAAGTGTGAAAAGCGGCACTCGGAAGATTGCCCCGAAGCGCTCTAAACTTCCGGAAGAATTCAATATGCTCAAGCAGCACCTTTCCGGATTTTTCAACACCAAGGTACAACTGACCTGCTCGGAAAAAGGGAAAGGTAAAATCAGCATACCTTTCAGCAATGAAGAAGAGCTGGAACGTATCATGGAAATCTTCGACACCTTAAAAAAGTAAATGACAAGGATATATAAGATATATAGCCCATGCTTAATCACCCTGCTTCTCTGTTTTTTACAGGTAGCAGGGATTGATGTGTATGCACAAGAGCCCGTCAGAGCCACTGTACAGGATTCCATCGGTGTCCGCAAAGCTCCCCAAGCCCGTGCACGCCGTCATCGTGAAGCCAACCGACAGGAGCCTGCCGATTCTCTCAAGGCCGCCCGCCTGTCTATTGACCAAGACAGCATCACAGTACTGAAAACAGACAGTGTCTTAATGCAGGTAACAGCACCCGTGATAGCCGACAGCCTGGACAAAGTCAACAAAAAGAGCCTTGAACAGATAGAAACAACATTTACACCGCCACAGCCGACCGACACGGTTCCTCCCGTCATTCCGCAAACCGTATGGACACCCAACCCGACCAAAGCGACCTGGCTGGCTGTTGTCATCCCCGGAGGAGGACAGATTTACAACCGGAAATATTGGAAACTTCCCATTATTTACGGTGGATTCGCCGGGTGTGCCTATGCACTAAGCTGGAACGGAAAAATGTACAAGGATTACTCCAAGGCTTATCTGGACATCATGGACAATGACCCGAACACCAATAGCCATCTCGACATACGCGGGCTCAGCAACTATCCGGAGAACCAACAAAAAGAGTTGCTACGCAAGCGCAAGGATATGTTTCGCCGCTACCGAGACCTCAGCATATTTGCCTTTATCGGAGTGTACCTGATCTCTGTAATAGATGCCTACGTAGATGCCGAATTATCAAATTTTGACATCACCCCGGATCTGAGTATGCGTGTCGAACCGACTATTATCAACGACCAATTTCACTCAAGAAATAAATCGGTGGGCGTGCAATGTAGCTTTAGATTTTAAAAAACACAATTGAAGATTCAACAACCAAGAATGAAGAAACTAAGAAACTGTTATTCCCTGATTCTCTTTTTCCTGTTGGTTAACACACAGGTTAAAGCACAAAGCGTAGATGTAATTATCAAAGAAAACGGAAGCGAGCGTCAAGAGAGCATCGAGCTTCCGGTGAGCATGACATACCCGCTCGACAGCCTGCTGAACGACTGGAAGGCCAAAAACTACATCGACCTCGGCAAAGACTGCAGCACTTCTGACACCAACCCTCTTTTTAGTGATTCCGTCTACATCGACCGCCTTTCACGCATCCCCGCCGTCATGGAAATGCCGTATAATGAAATCATACGCAAATTCATCGACATGTACGCCGGTCGTCTGCGCAATCAGGTCTCTTTCATGCTAAGCGCCTGTAACTTCTACATGCCTATTTTCGAAGAAGCGCTCGACGCTTACAATCTGCCGTTGGAACTCAGATACCTGCCCATTATAGAATCCGCGCTGAATCCTTCTGCCGTATCCCGTGCCGGAGCTTCCGGATTGTGGCAATTCATGCTTGCAACCGGAAAAATGTACGGATTGGAGTCGAACAGTCTTGTAGACGAACGCCGTGATCCGATCAAAGCCACCTGGGCGGCTGCACGCTATCTAAAAGAGCTGTATGCCATTTACGGCGACTGGAACCTCGTCATTGCCGCTTACAACTGTGGTCCGGGTACCATAAACAAAGCCATACGCCGTGCAAACGGGAAAACCGACTATTGGGAAATTTACCATTTCCTGCCCAAAGAGACACGGGGGTATGTACCTGCGTTCATTGCCGCCAATTATATAATGACTTACTATTGCGACCACAACATCTGTCCGATGGAAACCAACATTCCGGCAAGCACAGACACAATACAAGTAAACAAGAGACTCCATTTTGAACAAATAGCCGATATTTGCGGCATCAGCCTTGAGCAAATCAAGAGTCTGAATCCTCAATACAAGAAAGATGTGATTCCCGGAGACAGCAAGCCCTATACACTCCGCCTGCCGCAAAATTACATCAGTGTATTCATCGACCAGCAAGACACTATTTATACGCACCGCGCCGACGAATTATTCAAAAACAGAAAAACAATCGCAATCAGGGACAATACACCCCCGAGTGCGACCAGAGGGAAAGCGGTTGTCGGCAATGGGAAATTGATTTATCACAAAATCAGGAGTGGCGAGACATTGGGAAGCATTGCCGCAAAATACAAAGTCCGCGTAAAAGATATTCAAAACTGGAACGGAATGCGAAATACCAAGATTACGACAGGAAAACAACTGAAAATATACAAATAAATACATCTTTGCTTGCTCACTGTTGAAAATTGCCTATTTTTGCAAAAAGCAATGAAAAGATCATATTTATGGATAATAATATAAGCCCCAAAGAAATAGCGGAAGAAGAAATGATCGACCAGGCATTTCAACAACTGCTACATGATTATCTTGCCACAAAGCACCGCAAACGTGTTGAAATCATAACCAAAGCGTTCAACTTTGCCAATCAGGCACACAAAGGTATCAAACGACGCTCCGGTGAGCCCTATATCATGCACCCGATTGCTGTGGCTCAGATTGTGTGCAACGAAATAGGGTTAGGTTCCACCTCCATTTGTGCGGCCCTGCTTCATGATGTCGTGGAAGACACCGATTATACGGTAGAAGATATTGAAAACATTTTCGGACCCAAAATCGCACAAATCGTAGACGGGCTTACCAAAATATCCGGCGGTATTTTCGGCGACCGTGCATCGGCTCAGGCTGAGAATTTCAAGAAGTTGCTTCTAACAATGTCGGATGACATCCGCGTGATCCTCATAAAGATTGCCGACCGCCTGCATAACATGCGCACACTGGGCTCGATGCTGCCTAACAAGCAGTACAAAATTGCAGGAGAAACACTCTACATTTATGCACCCCTTGCCAACCGCCTGGGATTGTATAAGATAAAAACAGAATTAGAAAACTTAAGTTTCAAATATGAGCACCCCGAAGAATACCGGGAGATTGAAGAAAAGCTGAATGCTACAGCAGCCGAACGTGACAAGGTATTCAATGAGTTCACAGCGCCCATCCGCGAGCAGTTAGATAAAATGGGGCTGAAATATCGCATCATCGCCCGTGTAAAATCGATCTACTCTATCTGGAACAAGATGCAGACCAAGCATGTCCCGTTTGAAGAAATATACGACTTGCTTGCCGTACGTATCATATTTGAGCCCCGGAACCCGGAGGAAGAGCTGAACGACTGTTTTGACATCTACGTGTCCATCTCCAAGATATACAAACCGCACCCCGACCGTCTGCGCGACTGGGTAAGCCATCCGAAAGCAAACGGTTATCAGGCATTGCACGTCACCTTAATGGGCAACAACGGACAGTGGATCGAAGTCCAGATCCGTAGCGAACGGATGAACGACGTTGCCGAACAAGGATTTGCTGCGCATTGGAAGTATAAAGAAGGCGGTGGAAGCGAGGATGAAGGCGAACTGGAGAAATGGCTGAAAACGATTAAAGAGATCCTTGACGACCCACAGCCGGATGCCATCGACTTTTTGGATACCATCAAATTGAACTTATTTGCTTCCGAAATATTCGTGTTCACCCCCAAAGGAGAGCTTAAGACCATGCCGCAAAATTCTACGGCCCTGGACTTCGCATTCTCATTGCACACAGACATAGGCAGCCATTGCATCGGAGCCAAAGTAAACCATAAACTGGTACCGCTAAGCCACAAACTGCAAAGTGGAGATCAAGTCGAAATCCTTACTTCCAAATCACAGCGCGTACAGCCGCAATGGGAAGTATTCGCCACCACAGCTCGCGCACGGGCCAAAATAGCAGCCATTCTTCGTAAAGAGCGGAAGGCCAATCAAAAAGAGGGCGAAGAGCTTCTCAACGAGTTTCTGAAGAAGGAAGAAGTACGTCCGGACGCAGCGGCCATCGAAAAATTGTGTAAGCTACACAATATGAAAAATGAAGAAGAATTGCTTGTAGCGATTGGCAACAAGACAATTACACTGGGAGATGCCGACAAGAACGAATTGAAAGAGAAGCAGAGCAGTAATTGGAAGAAATACCTGACTTTCTCTTTCGGAGGCGGCAACAAAGACAAACAACCGGAAGAAAAAGAGACTCCGGAAAAGGAGGTCATCAACCCGAAACACATCTTAAAACTAACGGAAGAAGCCCTGCAGAAAAAGTACATCATGGCTGAATGTTGCCATCCGATTCCCGGCGATGACGTACTGGGATATATCGATGAAAATGACCAGGTTATCATCCACAAACGCCAATGCCCGGTTGCAGCAAAGCTAAAAAGCAGTTATGGCAACCGTATCATCGCTACGGAATGGGATACCCACAAAACACTATCTTTCCTGGTATATATCTATATCAAGGGCATAGACGGCATAGGACTCTTAAACGAAATCACCCAAATTATTTCACGACAGCTCAATGTCAACATCCGAAAGTTGGACATAGAAACAAATGACGGCATCTTTGAAGGGAAAGTGCAACTTTATGTACACGATGTAGACGATGTAAAAGAAATTTGTGACAATCTGCGCAAAATAAAGAATGTCAAATCAGTCACACGCGTAGAGAACTGAAGCGACGACAGACAAAGCACATAGCCGACAAGAAGAACCGGATTCAGCACCTATCGCTCATCCAGTTCTTTTTTTATAGACAGCAGTTCTTCTCTGATTTCTTTCAACCGATTGATGATTTCGAAATTACGGACCGTAGCTTCTTTATTATCTTTCAATTTCTGGCGGGCACCGGGAAGGGTCATCCCCTTCTCTTTTACCAGATGATAAATCAAAGCGATGGTATCCACATCCTCCTTGCGGTATTGCCGCACACCGCGTCCATTGGTTTTAGGAGCAATCTGTGGAAACTCCTTCTCCCAAAAACGAAGCAAAGACTGATTGACATCAAACATCTCCGCCACCTCAGCTATCGAATAATACAGCTTATAATTTTTCTCTGTATGGATTGGCATTTTTAATCGAATACTTTACCGTGGTTAGCAGCCAGTTGAACCATCTTATCATAATCTTCCGCACTCAAATCCATGAAGTAATAGTTCACGGGATTCATTACCTGCCCCTTGAAATGCACTTCATAATGCAAATGCGGTCCCGTACTCTTACCCGTACTGCCTACTCCGGCAATCACTTCACCGCGTACAACTTTCTTTCCGAGCTTCGTACGATACTCCTTAAGGTGGGCATAACGCGTCCGGTATCCGAAGCCATGATCTATCTCGACCGTGTTTCCGTACCCGGTCTCCCATCCCATTTTTACAACCACTCCATCTCCGGTGGCATACACATCCGTACCCGGATTGGCAGAGAAGTCCATGCCGGAATGAAACTTTGCAGTTCCGTAAATAGGGTCGATACGCGTTCCGTATCCCGAAGCGGTTTTCTTCAAATCTTTATTCGAAATCGGCTGAATGGCTGGGATACACCTAAGCATTTCATCCTGATTCTTACACATAGCAACAACGTCATCAAACGATTTAGACTGAATATACAACTGCTTCGTAAGCAGATCCAATTTTTGAGTCGTATTGATAACAAGCTTAGAGTTTGCCAGATCGATCAGGTCTTCATAACGGTTCGTCCCGCCATATCCGGCTCTCCGGATGGCCGGCGACACCGGATCAGCCTGCAGAATCACGCGATAAAGATTATCATCACGCTGCTGCACATCCTGCAACACACCCAAAGCATCATCCAACCGATGGGAAAGTACATTATACTGTGCCAGCAAACGGCTATTTTCCGTTCTCAACTCTTTCTCGGATGGAGAGCCGAAGATAAGCAACAATACAATAAAGCTACCTGCCCCCAATCCCATGCCGATAAAAAGCCGGCGAAGAATGCTTAACGCCCTCTGCCGGACAGTAGGATAAATTCGGTCATAAGTCTGTGTTCGCGGATTATAAATGTAATAAACTTTACGCATCTTAGGAAATATTTCGATGGTTGATGGGGCAAAAATAATAAAAACAAGCTATCTTTGCACTGTTTTTTTGAGAATATTAACCTCAACAATAGATATATAAGAAGTATGTTGACTGCAAAAGAAACAAGAGATTCGTTTAAGAATTTCTTTGAGTCGAAAGGACATCAGATTGTCCCATCGGCTCCGATGGTGATAAAAGACGATCCTACCCTGATGTTTACAAATGCAGGGATGAACCAGTTTAAAGATATTATTTTGGGTAATCACCCGGCGAAATACCGCAGAGTGGCGGATTCACAGAAATGCCTTCGCGTAAGCGGAAAACATAATGACCTCGAAGAAGTGGGACATGACACGTACCACCATACCATGTTCGAAATGTTGGGCAACTGGTCTTTCGGCGATTACTTCAAGAAAGAAGCTATCAGCTGGGCATGGGAATATCTGGTAGATGTACTGAAGTTAAACCCGGAACACCTCTATGCCACCGTATTCGAAGGTAGCCCCGAAGAAGGTCTGGAACGTGACAACGAGGCAGCTTCCTATTGGGAACAATTCCTGCCGAAAGATCACATCATCAATGGAAACAAACATGATAACTTCTGGGAAATGGGTGACACCGGTCCTTGCGGCCCTTGCTCAGAAATCCATATCGACCTGCGTCCGGCAGAAGAACGTGCAAAAATTTCCGGCCGCGATCTCGTAAACCACGATCATCCGCAAGTAATCGAGATATGGAATCTCGTATTCATGCAATACAACCGCAAAGCAGACGGCAGCCTCGAATCGCTTCCTGCCAAAGTAATCGATACAGGTATGGGATTTGAACGTCTGTGTATGGCATTACAGGGGAAAACCTCTAATTATGACACGGATGTATTCCAGCCGATGATCAAAGCCATCGCCCAAATGGCAGGAGCAGAATACGGCAAAGACAAACAGAAAGATATTGCCATGCGCGTAATTGCCGACCACATTCGTACGATTGCTTTCTCCATTACAGACGGTCAATTGCCATCGAATGCCAAAGCCGGATATGTGATCCGCCGTATCCTGCGCCGTGCAGTACGCTACGGTTATACCTTCCTTGGACAGAAGCAGGCATTTATGTATAAACTCCTTCCGGTACTGATTGACAACATGGGAGATGCTTATCCTGAACTGATTGCCCAACAAGGATTAATCGAAAAGGTAATCAAAGAAGAGGAAGAAGCCTTTCTCCGTACATTGGAAACGGGAATCCGTCTGCTTGACAAGACAATGGCTGATGCCAAGGCCGCAGGAAAGACAGAAATCAGCGGTAAAGACGCTTTTACCTTATACGACACTTTCGGTTTCCCGCTTGACCTTACGGAATTGATTCTCCGTGAAAATGGCATGACCGTAAATATCAAAGAGTTTGACGCCGAAATGCAGCAACAAAAACAACGTGCACGCAACGCTGCTGCAATAGAGACCGGTGACTGGATCACACTAAAAGAAGGAACCAGTGAATTTGTCGGTTATGACTATACGGAATACGAAGTATCCATCTTGCGCTACCGCCAGATAAAACAAAAGAACCAGACATTGTACCAAATCGTACTCGACTATACTCCTTTCTATGCCGAAAGTGGTGGTCAGGTGGGTGATACCGGTGTATTGGTCAATGAGTTCGAGACAATAGACGTTATCGATACCAAGAAAGAAAACAATCTGCCGATTCACATTACCAAAAAATTACCGGAACACCTGGATGCTCCGATAATGGCTTGTGTAGATACAGAAAAACGCGCCGCCTGTGCAGCCAATCACTCTGCCACCCACTTACTGGACGAAGCCCTGCGTGAGGTTTTGGGTGAGCATGTAGAGCAGAAAGGATCATTGGTAACGCCGGATTCCCTGCGTTTCGACTTCTCTCACTTCCAGAAAGTGACAGACGAGGAAATCCGCAAAGTGGAACACATGGTAAATGCCAAAATCCGCGCCAATATTCCTTTGAAAGAGTATCGCAACATTCCTATCGAAGAAGCGAAAGAGCTGGGTGCAATCGCTCTCTTCGGTGAAAAATACGGTGACCACGTGCGTGTTATACAGTTCGGTTCATCTGTGGAATTCTGCGGAGGTACCCACGTAGCCGCTACCGGAAGCATCGGTATGGTAAAAATCATATCAGAAAGTTCGGTTGCTGCCGGTGTACGCCGTATCGAAGCACTTACCGGAGGAAAAGTGGAAGAGATGCTGGATACGATTCAGGACACGCTGAGCGAACTCAAGGCACTGTTCAACAATGCACCGGATCTGGGCATTGCCATCCGTAAGTACATTGACGAAAATGCCGGATTGAAGAAACAGCTCGAAGACTTTATGAAAGAGAAGGAAGTAGCTGTTAAAGAGCGCCTGTTGAAAAACGTACAGGAGATTCACGGCATCAAAGTTATCAAGTTCTGTGCTCCGATGCCAGCCGAAAGCATCAAGAATATCGCTTTCCAACTGCGTGGGGAAATCACAGAAAACTTCTTCTTTGTAGCGGGAACCATCGATCACGGCAAACCGATGCTGACGGTAATGATCAGTGACAATCTGGTTGCAGGCGGATTAAAAGCCGGCAATCTGGTAAGAGAAGCTGCCAAGCTGATTCAAGGTGGCGGTGGCGGTCAGCCTCACTTCGCAACAGCCGGAGGAAAGAATGTGGATGGTCTGAATGCCGCAGTAGAAAAAGTGCTGGAACTGGCCGGTATCTAAAATCAGATTTTCCAGAATAAAAGCAAAGGATTGGCCTTCATTTAAGAAGGTTCAATCCTTTTTTTTCTTTAGAACCTGATGAAAACAGGCCTAAACACAAAGAAATTGACATAAAGTCCGCCCTTTCTATCACTTATGTACTTATATTTTTTACATTTGTGGCTGGAAGCTATGTTATCGCCAAACTCTAACCACAGCTATATGAAAACATTCACCTGCTCACTTCTATCTTTCTTACTGCTATTCACGGCCTGCACCACTCCTTGCGAGAAAGCATCTGCAGACTACACCGCCTATGTAAACCCTTTCATAGGAACCGACTTTACAGGCAACACTTACCCTGGAGCACAAACGCCATTCGGTATGGTCCAGCTCAGTCCGGATAACGGACTCCCCGGTTGGGATCGGATATCAGGATACTTTTATCCGGACAGCACCATCGCCGGATTCAGTCATACCCATCTGTCGGGAACAGGTGCCGGTGATCTGTACGACATCTCTTTCATGCCCGTAACCCTGCCTTATAAAGAAGCGGAAGCACCGTTAGGCATCCATTCCCGCTTCTCTCACGACGATGAATCGGCAACTGCCGGCTATTACCAAGTACTGCTGAAAGATTATAATATAAATGTAGAACTTACCGCTACCGAACGCTGCGGTATCCAGCGCTATACCTTTCCGGAAGCCCAAGCAGCCATATTCCTGAATTTGAAAAAGGCGATGAACTGGGATTTCACCAACGACTCCCATATCGAGATTGCAGATTCTGTCACCATACAGGGGTATCGGTTCTCCGACGGATGGGCGCGCGACCAGCGTATCTATTTCCGGACCCGTTTCTCAAAGCCCTTTTCCTCAGTACAAATAGACACAACTGCCATTATTAAAGACGGCAAACACATAGGAACCGCCACGATAGCCCGCTTTGATTTTAAAACAAAGAAAGACGAGCAAATCATTGTCAGCACCGCTATCTCGGGAGTCAGCATGCAAGGAGCCGAAAAAAACTTAACGGCCGAAGCCCCCGACGATGATTTCGACAAGTATCGTAATGCAACCCGTGACAACTGGAATCGGCAACTTTCCAAAATCAAGGTGGAAAGTAATAGCGACGATGATAAAGTAAACTTTTATACCGCACTCTATCACAGTATGATTGCACCGACCATCTATAGTGATGTAGACGGTGCGTATTACGGTCCCGACAAACAAATCCACCAAGCAAACGGTTGGGTGAACTACAGTACCTTTTCGTTATGGGATACTTTCCGTGCCGCCCATCCCCTTTTCACCTACACCGCCCCGGAACGTGCCAACGATATGGTGAAATCCTTCCTTGCCTTCTACGAACAAAACGGTCGCCTTCCGGTGTGGAATTTCCAGGGCAGTGAGACCGATATGATGATCGGCTATCATGCCGTTCCCGTAATCGCAGACGCCTACCTGAAAGGTATAGGCAATTTCGATCCGGGAAAAGCACTTGAAGCCTGCATTGCAACAGCCAATATAGATGACTATCGCGGCATCGGGATCTATAAAAAATCAGGCTATATACCTTATAATGTTACAGATACCTACAATGCCGAGAACTGGTCGCTGTCTAAGACATTGGAATATGCCTATGACGATTATTGCATAGCCAGGATGGCCGAAAAGATGGGACGGAAAGAGGTTGTCGAAGAATTTCACAAACGCTCTCAAAACTATAAGAATCTGTACAATCCCGCAACTTCTTTCATGCAACCACGAGATGACAAAGGAAACTTTATAAAAGATTTCCATCCGGATGAATATACCCCGCATATCTGCGAAAGTAACGGCTGGCAATATTTCTGGTCCGTCCAGCAGGACATCGACGGACTCATGACACTGACCGGCGGTAAAGAACGTTTTGCAGAAAAGCTGGACAGTATGTTCACCTACCATCCTTCTGCGGATGATGAACTTCCCATATTCAGCACCGGTATGATCGGCCAATATGCCCACGGAAATGAACCCAGTCATCATGTGATTTACCTGTACAATGCTGTAGACCAACCTTGGAAAACCCAGCAATATGCAGCCAAAGTCATGCATGAACTATATATGAATACCCCTGCCGGGCTTTGCGGCAATGAAGATTGCGGTCAGATGTCGGCTTGGTATGTATTCAGTGCAATGGGATTTTATCCGGTAAATCCGATCAGTGGAAAATATGAAATAGGTACTCCTCTGTTTCCTGAAATGAAAATGCAGCTATCGAACGGTAATACATTTACTGTACTCGCTCCGGCCGTCAGCAGAGAGAATATTTATATTCAATCCGTAAAGCTCGACGGTAAGCCTTATGACAAGAGCTACATCACCCACGAACAAATAATGGGAGGTGCCACTCTTGAATTTGATATGGGCAATGCCCCCGGCCCGGTATGGTATAAGTAACCTAAAAGAACGTGAATGAAGGAAGATTTTAATATCACCTACAAAGCTCTCTTTCGCAAATACTATCCGAATCTGCTCTTCTACGCCACCCGCCTGGTAGGTGAGAATGAAGCGGAAGATGTGATACAGGATGTATTTGTAGAGCTTTGGAAACGGAGAGATTCCATGGAAATCGGAGACCAGATACAGGCTTTCCTCTATCGGGCTGTATACACACGTTCGCTCAACGTGTTGAAACACCGCAATATCAAAAGCGGCTATATGGCCATAGTAGAAGAAATCAACCTGAAACGCGTGGAATTTTACCAGCCGGACAACAATGAAGTGATCCGGCGGATAGAAGACCGTGAATTAAGAAAAGAAATATATGATGCCATAAATGAGCTGCCCGACAAATGTAAAGAGGTGTTCAAATTAAGCTACCTGCACGATATGAAAAACCGGGAAATAGCGGATACGATGGAAGTTTCGCTACGTACAGTAGAAGCACATATGTACAAGGCGCTGAAATACCTGCGGAGCAGACTCGATCATTTAATCATCTTACTCACATTCTTTTTACTGAGATAAGTAAGTGTTTTTATGGATCAGGTTGTTTATTTATATAATATATGGAAGAAATGAATGATCTCAGCGAAGAAATAATAGCAAAATTCCTCATGGGGAAGTGCACTGAGGAAGAACTCATCCAGGTGAATCTCTGGATAAAAGAATCAGATGACAATGCCCGAAAGCTATTCCAGATGGAAGAGATATACCATCTCGGAAAAGAAAAACAGACAGCATCGCAAAAAAGAGCGGACCGGGCGGAAAAGAATCTATACAAACGACTAACCGTAGAAGAAGCAAAACAAAACCGGACACTGACTATCCGACGCCGGATGAAATACGCAGCCATCATCGCTGTCATTTTATTGACCGGTACCGGCATCACCTACTGGATAGGACCAAACGGTCTGGCTGAAAGCAAGATGATTGCAGTTGCTTCTGAAGGAAATGTAGAAGAAATCACATTGCCGGACGGTACTAAAGTATGGTTGAACCAGTCGGCTGTTCTCAAATACCCGCGCGAATTTTCCGACAAGGAAAGGAACGTTTATCTGGAAGGTGAAGCCTATTTCGAAGTAACCAAGAACAAGGCAAAGCCCTTTATCGTGCAGAGCGAAGCCATGCAGGTCAGAGTGCTCGGAACTACTTTCAACTTCAAAAGCAGCAAGGCCTGCAAATCGGCAGAGGCCACTCTGATAGAAGGGGAAATTGAGGTTAAAGGTAATAATGACGAAGGGATGATTATCCTTGCCCCGGGACAAAAGGCGGAACTTAACAGGGAAAGCAAACGACTGACTGTAAAGCAGGTAGACGCCCGGATGGATGCTGTGTGGCACAATAATCTGATACCTTTCGAGAAAGCGGATATCTATAGCATAGCCAAGACATTGGAACGCTTCTACAATGTCAAGATCATCCTATCTCCCGACATCACAATCAACAACACCTATTCGGGAGTATTGAAAAGGAAAGACAACATCAACTCCGTATTAAAATCTTTAAAGAATTCAATTCCTATCGACTATAAAATCGTAGGGAACAGCATATTTATATCCGACCAGGCAAAGGAATAATCTCATTGATTTGCCCTTCCTAAGAGAACATTCAACTCCATATATTATGAAAAAACTTCTTTTAATGATTTGTGCACTGAGTAGTGTACTTCTTATCCAGGCAAAGGACTGGACTCAATATGTCAATCCCCTGATGGGGACCCAATCCTCCTTCGAACTCTCCACCGGAAATACATATCCTGCTATTTCCCGCCCTTGGGGAATGAATTTCTGGACACCTCAAACCGGGAAAATGGGAGATGGCTGGCAGTATGTTTACACAGCAAACAAAATTCGCGGTTTCAAACAAACCCATCAGCCCAGTCCATGGATCAATGACTACGGGCAGTTTTCTATTATGCCGGTTGTCGGCAAACCGGAATTCGATGAAGAGAAACGGGCCAGCTGGTTCGCTCATAAAGGTGAGACAGCCCGTCCTCATTATTATAAAGTATACCTTGCCGAACACGATGTAGTAACCGAAATGACTCCAACCGAACGTGCCGTTCTTTTCCGTTTTACTTTTCCGGAGAACGACCATTCATACATCGTTGTAGATGCCTTTGATAAAGGATCATACATCCGTATCTTACCGGAGCAGAACAAAATCATCGGTTATACGACGCGCAATAGCGGAGGGGTACCGGAGAATTTTAAAAACTACTTCATTATCGAATTCGACAAGCCGTTTACCTACAAAGCCACTTTTGCCGATAAAACCCTGAAAGAAAATACACTTGAACAAACTGCCGGTCACACGGGTGCCGTTATCGGTTTCAAGACCCGCAAAGGAGAAACTGTACATGCCCGTATCGCCTCTTCATTTATCAGTCCCGACCAAGCCGTACTGAATCTGCAAGAACTCGGAAACGATGATTTCGACACCTTAGTCCGGAAAGGAAGAGATTCCTGGAATGACGTCTTAGGCAAAATAGAGGTAGAAGGCGGCAATCTTGATCAATATCGCACGTTCTATTCATGCCTTTACCGTTCTCTTCTTTTCCCACGCAAATTCTATGAACTGGATATAAACGGAAAACCGATCCATTACAGCCCGTACAACGGACAAGTACTTCCCGGCTATATGTACACCGATACCGGTTTCTGGGACACCTTCCGTTGCCTGTTTCCCTTCTTGAACCTGATGTATCCATCGGTGAATCAAGAGATGCAGGAGGGCCTCATCAACACCTATAAGGAAAGCGGATTCTTCCCCGAGTGGGCAAGTCCCGGACACAGAGGTTGCATGATCGGTAACAACTCGGCATCCGTGTTGGTGGACGCTTACTTGAAGGGCGTGAAAGTGGACGATGTAAAAGCGCTATACGAAGGGCTTATTCACGGCACAGAGAGTGTACACCCGGAAGTCTCTTCTACCGGACGTCTCGGACATGAATATTACAACAGACTGGGTTACATACCTTACGATGTGAAAATCAATGAAAACGCTGCCCGTACATTGGAATATGCATACGATGACTGGTGTATCTACCAGCTTGCCAAAGCATTGAACCGCCCGCAAAAAGAACAAAAGCTCTTTGCACAACGTGCCATGAACTATCGCAATATATTCGACAAGGAATCAAAATTGATGCGCGGACGCAATGAAGACGGGCAGTTCCAGTCTCCTTTCTCTCCGTTAAAATGGGGTGACGCCTTTACCGAAGGCAATAGCTGGCATTACTCCTGGTCCGTTTTCCACGACCCGCAAGGTTTGATCGATCTCATGGGTGGAAAAGCCCCCTTTGTGCAGATGCTCGACTCTGTATTCAACGTTCCACCTTTATTCGATGAGAGTTATTACGGACAAGTAATTCACGAGATCCGCGAAATGACTGTAATGAACATGGGCAACTATGCACACGGCAACCAACCCATCCAACACATGATCTATCTGTACAATTATGCCGGTCAGCCCTGGAAGGCCCAATATTGGTTACGCCAAGTGATGGACCGCATGTATACTCCCGGTCCCGACGGTTATTGCGGTGATGAGGACAATGGACAGACTTCTGCCTGGTATGTATTCTCTGCATTAGGTTTCTATCCGGTATGTCCGGGCACGGACGAATATGTATTGGGGTCACCGCTCTTCAAGAAAACGACTTTACATTTGGAGAATGGCAATGACTTGATAATAGATGCTCCTGCCAACGATGAGAATGCCATCTACATAGAATCACTCCAGCTTAACGGAAATAATTACACAAAGAATTATCTGAAACATGGGGATCTGCTCAAAGGTGGAATCATAAAATGCGATATGAGCCGGACTCCTAATCTACAGAGAGGCATTCAGTCCTCCGATTTCCCTTATTCTTTTTCCAAGGAAGAAAAGAAAAAATAATCCGAAGTTACCGGTCTCTTGGTAAATGTGCTTAAAGCACATCGGTATTCTTCTTACACTCCCTTCACTTGCCCTTAATGCTAACTAAGATGTGGGCTGGTGAAGGGAGTGTTGCGTTATTGCATAGCACAAAAGCCACACAAACAAATTTATACTTAAAAAACTTCATTTTGCAGTAAGTGTAAAATCATTCACTATTGTTTTATAACCAAAAGCCGGTCAAAGCTATAGCCAGACCTGTTCAATCAAACAAATTGTATAACCATTAAATTCTATGTATGAAAAGCAATCATCCTTTTCGAAGCCCCTTATTACTTCGGGCCTTATTGATTCTTTTGCTTATGGTAATCCCCACTCAATTGCTCATTGCACAATTGAGTCTGAACACGTCACGTACAACGTTGGGGAATGTCATTAAACAAATTCAATCTCAATCAAATTATCAATTTTTCTACAGTGACAAACTGTCAACCGTTCCGATCGAAGCTCTGAAAATACAAAATCTCCCTTTGGAAGAAGTATTGCAACAGGTGCTGAACGGCAAAAACATCTCATTTAAAGTGGAAGATAATATCGTATATTTAAACGATGATCTTCATGTATCACAAAATCCCCAAAAACCAATTGCGGATAGAGAACGTAAGATAAGCGGACAAATCGTAGACGAAAACGGTGAGCCTCTTATTGGAGTCAATGTCATAGTAAAAGGTACAACGAACGGTATAATTACTGATTTTGACGGGAACTATACGTTGATAGTGACCGAAGAAAATCCTATTCTCCTATTTTCCTATATAGGATATACTCCACAAGAGATTCCGGTAAAAGGACAAAGCGTTATCAATCTTACAATGGCTCCCGACACACAGGTTATTGATGAGGTTGTAGTAACCGCCCTTGGCATCAAACGTGAAAAGAAGATGCTCGGCTATGCAGTACAAGACTTGAAAGGAGATAAGCTGAACCAGACCGGAGACCCTTCCGTTACAAGCGCACTGCAGGGGAAAGTTGCCGGTTTGCAAATGAATACGGCAAGTACCGGCTTAGGAGGTTCCACCAAAATAACCCTTCGCGGCAATTCCTCTTTAACCGACAACAATCAACCCCTGTGGGTCATCGACGGTGTCCCGTTCAGTGATGAAAGCAGTTCCTCCGTCTCCTTGTTCGGTGGCACGGACAGAGGAGGTTCGGCTGTCGATATCAATCCGGAAGACATCGAATCCATTTCCGTATTGAAAGGTCCCAATGCTGCCGCCCTATACGGTTCGCGCGCCGGTAACGGTGTTATATTGATCACCACCAAAAAAGGAGCTAGAAAAGATGGATTCGGCATTACATATTCCGGTAATCTGACTTGGTCGCAAGTTGCAGAAACAATCAATATGCAAAGTCAATACGGTCAGGGAGAAGGTGGAGTATACAACCCTAAAAGCATGTATAGTTTTGGACCGGAGCTGGACGGTTCTGAGCAGGAAGCCTGGAACGGACAAACCATGCCTTATCAGAAATACGGAGACAAGATGAAAGATTATTTCTCTACCGGATTTTCTCAAAACCATAATGTATCCATAGGCAGTGTTAAAGAAGGAGCACACTACCGCATGTCATTAGGAAGTACCGAGACAGACGGACTCTTTCAGAAAGAACATTTAAGTAAAGTAAATCTGGATGTCAAAGCCGGCATTGATATAAACAAATACCTCAGTACAGATGCCAAACTCTCTCTCTCCCGCACCAAAATGTCCGGACGCCCCTGGATCGGAAAAACCGGTGAGGTGTACCAATTATTGGCTGTACCCAACAATGTGCGTTTGGAAGACTTGCAACAATTCTCTGATGAAAACAGCAGACACCTTAACTGGTATGGTCCTTCACCCGAAATTCTGAATCCATATTATCTGAGTTGGCGCCGTGACAACATGGACGACCGTTGGAGAGCTTTCGGTTACTACAATGTAAAATTAAACTTCACACCGTGGCTGTACGGAACAGCCAAGTATGCTTTCGATTTCTATCGCACCAAGTTACAGGATTCAGACAAGACCGACGGCATAGACCCAATCACCAAAGCCGGATTCAACAGAACAGAAGATAACTTTTATGAATCCAATTTCGAAGCCATGGTGGTGGGTAACAATAATATCGGCCAGAAGATTCGTATAGGATACTCTTTGGGTGTTAATGCCATGCACCAGAAATCGGAAGGCTTGACAGGCATGGCCAATAACATGTTGAACTTTGGTGAATGGGTATTGAACTCTGCCAAAGGATGGAATGCTTCTTCACAGTCTTATCGCGAGAAAAAGGTAAATTCAGCATTCGGAACATTCCAGTTTGCCTGGGACGAATATTTAGCCTTAGACCTTACGGCACGTAACGACTGGTCGTCTACATTACCGATAGATAATTGTTCTTACTTTTATCCATCTGCCAACTTAAGTTTTGTTGTTTCCGACTTTATGGATAAAATGCAATGGAACCGACCGTCTTGGCTTACTTTTGCCAAAGTAAGATTATCGGCAGCACA
The DNA here is from genome assembly GCA_958477465.1 of uncultured Bacteroides sp. GTDB lineage: Bacteria > Bacteroidota > Bacteroidia > Bacteroidales > Bacteroidaceae > Bacteroides. The sequence continues at coordinate 7,295 of CAUEFX010000023.1, read as the reverse complement.
GGTAGGTAAAGATACAGAGCCCTATATATTAGCCAATGTGGTGAAGTGGGAACAGACCGAATCCGGAGTAAGCCCCATTCAGCCCACTGTATTAGCCAATGCAAACTTAAAACCGGAAATATCCACAGCATACGAAGCCGGATTGGATATGAAATTCTTCAGCAACCGTCTGGGGTTTGACATGACTTACTATTACAGCCGTACCAAAAACCAGATTATGAAAGTACCTATGGGCGGTTTGTGGTCACACGAATGGATTAATGCCGGACTTATCGTAAACAAAGGTATAGAAGTCTCCATCTATTCAACGCCGATTCAGACAAAAGACTTCACATTCAACCTGGATGTAAACCTGGCACACAACGAATCCATCGTAAAAGAGCTTGCCCCGAATGCAAAAAATATGATCTTCAATTCGGAAACTGACGGACTGATGGTGAATGTAGGTGCAGTAGAAGGTGGCAAATTGGGAGACATCTATCCGATACAGATGTTTGAAAGACTGCCTGACGGAAGTGTTGTTGTAGACGACACCGGTCTGCCCAAAGTGGTAACCGGCTCCAATACAACCCCGATTGGTAATATACAACCTAATTTATTAATGTCCATAGCCCCCTCTTTCCAGTATAAAGGCTTTGTACTATCTGCATTGTTTGACATGAAATTCGGAGGTGATATCATTTCTGTTTCGGAAGCTGTGGCAACCAGCTACGGAACGGCGGAACGTACTTCATACAGAGGCTCGTATGTATATCCGGGCAGCATGTCCAATCCTGATTTCAACCCTTTCCAACCCGTATCCTCCGAGAATCCTCAATTCGTACAGAACACCAAAGAGATCACTTGTGACAAAAATTATTATACGAGAATCAGCGGTGCAGCCGAGGCTTTCATTTATGACGCCTCATTTATAAAGTTGAAAGAGATCTCGTTAGGCTACAATTTTCCCAAAGCATTACTCTCTAAAACGCCACTCAGTTCATTGCGTCTGTCTCTGGTAGGCAGAAACTTGTGCTACCTGTTAAAACACACTCCGGGAACAAGTCCTGAAGGCGGTTTCGACACAAGCATGTTTTCACAGGCACTCGACTTCTCAGCAGTACCCTATACGCGTACTTTCGGCTTTTCGGTAAATGTAAGTTTCTAATAATTTAATATATAAACTATGTTACAAATCAAACGCTGTAAACTCTATATCATCCTAAGTTTATTTGGCTTGCTTTCCTGTACGGACGGCTTTGAAAAGATGAATCAGGACCCGTTGAATACAAATCCGGAAATGAATGACCCCAATGATGGCAACGATGTATTCTACAAATTCTTTTACGAAGGCATGTATGCACAGTATCAACGCGCAACCAACCTTACGCATGATATCTATGCCGGATATTTTGCCAATAACAATCCGAAATCACAATTTGTAAACGGATCACCTAACTATATCTATTCGGACGGATGGTCTGGATACCGTTGGAGTGAATTCTATCAGAACCGCACAAAAGAGTTTCTGGATCTGATGAAACTGTATACTAAAGAAGGCAACCAAGCAAAATGTCTGAATGTATACCATATCACCCGGATTTACTATGTTTTTTTGGCGGTGCAAATGGTAGATACTTACGGACCTATCCCCTTCAGTATATTCCTTGATAAAGACGAAATGCCCAACAAGCTTCCTTATGATACGGAAGAACAAGTATATCGCCGTTGCTTTGAGATCTTGACGGAAGCCGTTGATAACATAAAAATAGGCGAATCGCTTTTCCAATTTTCCCAAGAAGCAGATGTATGCTATGAAGGAGATGAAAGCAAGTGGATCCGTTTTGCCAACACACTCCGTCTGCGCATGGCACTCCGTATCTCCAATGTAAATCCGACCTGGGCTGAAGAAGAAGGCAAGGCTGCACTCAACGCCACCGGCGGGCTGATGACAGACAACGGTGACAATATGCGTACCATTCCGAAATATGCTCCTATAGAAGCAGGCGGAAAAAACTCCGGAGGCGACGAAAACATTCATGCATTATGCAGCTACAAATGGAAAGACTGCTGCATGTCCAAAGATCTGGAAGAAGCCTATAAGACACAGGCCACGATTATCGATCCACGTTGCAGCAAACTTTGGTGGAGACCGACACCGGCCAGTGAACTCGAAAACGGGGAAGAATCCAGTGAAGATTTCAGAGGCTGTGAAATAGGGGATGATAAAAACATCAACCAGGAATCAGACTTTTATTCCGTATTGAGATGCAGAGAAAAAGATTTAAAAATACTGAACTCATCCGATTGGTTCGGCCTTGCACGCGAGTCCGTATGGTTGGGCTATTCGGAGTCATTGTTCCTGAAAGCCGAAGCAGCATTGAGAGGGTGGACGGGTAGCTACAACAAAAGTGAGGTAAAAGAGCTTTTTGATAAAGCCGTTACAGCATCCATCACCGGATACTACGGAATAACCCGGGCAGACCGCTATCTGAGTGTTATGCCGGGTAGAAAAACGGCCTTTGACGGAGACGACAAAGAGCTAATACTGGAACAGATCATCACACAAAAATGGATTGCCGTATTCCCCAATGGGAATGAAGGTTGGGCTGAGTTCAGAAGAACGGATTATCCACGTTTACGCAACCATACCGGCCATAGCGGTTCGGACGTACCTGCAACGAAATTCATTAAACGGGTACGTTATCCAAACTCCGAGCTTGAACAGAACATCGAGAACATACCGGGTAAATATAATACGAGCGATGCACAAGCCGTACGTCTCTGGTGGGATGTGGAAGATACGAATGACGATAACGGTAACAGGAAAAGAGCCAATAACTTCAGATAATAAAAAGATACAATCGATAACTTATTATTAATCCTTAATTATCAACTTATGAACGTAAAAAAATTACTGTCTGTACTCGCTTTCTCAATCACAATGGCAGCGGGTAGTATGATGGCACAGCAACCCTATGGTGGATGCTGGCATCCGGAAAACATTATCAACTGGACGCCCGAAAACGATCCGGATGCAAAATTCAATAGAAGCACGGTCCCTTTGCAACCACGTATCAGCGATGACAACATCAAAGCAAATGCCACTCAGTTCTACGACGGACAAGTATCCGCATGTCTGACAATGCATCCATCTTGCAGTCAGACTCCGGCCCAGGGAGCCAACAATTTTCTCGGATATAATCCTACTTATTGGCAATATATGGATGTACTCGTCTGGTGGGCAGGTTCGGCAGGCGAAGGTATCATCATCCCTCCTTCTGCACCGGTAACAGATGCGGCACACTTAAATGGAGTAAAGGTATTGGGACAGATATTCTTCCCTCCAACCGCCTACGGCGGACAATCCCAATGGGTATATGAAGTATTGACCGAAGAAAACGGTACCTTCCCTTATGCCAAAAAGCTATATGAGATAGCTGCATATTACGCCTTCGACGGTTGGTTCATCAATGAGGAGACCCTCTGTAACTATAATGATAAATGGCGTCGTTTCTTCACCTACTATTTTGAACTGGCAGATAAAGACGGGAACTCTCACCATGAAATACAATGGTATGACATGAGTACCGGTTTCAGTGGAAAAAAAGCAAGTTTCGAAGATGATTCAAGATTCTCTTATTTTTCTAACTACGGCAGCCCCAGTGGCGCTGCGAATAATAAAAAGACATTTGAAGGCTGGGGACTCGGAGACTCTTACTTCAAACAAATGTATCACGGTGTAGAATGTGCCCAAGGCGGTTTTACCGGTAATGGCAGCTACTTCAAATCCTGTTTCACACAGAGCGGGCACAATGGTTCCATCGACCTGTTCAACCCGGAAGAAGGCATTTGGAAACAAGTCGTTAATGATCAACTTGACACAGAGGATGCTTGTGGCGACGTAGCATATAGCAAAATGAAAACCGTATTTTCAAACGAATCCCGCTTCTGGACAAATGCAGCAGCCGATCCATCCAATATCAACGGTTGGTCCGGTAGCCAATGGCCCGGTCTGGCAAGTGCAATTGTAGAACGCAGTACCATCACAACCAAACCTTTCGTAAGTTCATTTAGTGCCGGTTTAGGAAAACACCGTTTCGTAGACGGTACAAAACTCGGTACTCAAGACTGGTATCATCGTGGTATGCAAGACATCCTTCCGACCTGGAGATGGTGGATTGAGAACAATTCAGACGGTTTAAAAATCGATTTGGATTGGGATGACGCATTCAATACCGGTACCAGCCTGAAGGTAACAGGAACGCTCACCGCACAAGCCAGTCATTTAACCCGTCTGTATAAAACCAAACTGGCCATCGCCAATGGCGACAAATTCCAACTGGTATACAAGGGTGACATTGCCAATACAGAGGTAAAACTGGCAACAACCGACAACGCTTCTTCATTCTCTACATTCTCCTTAGCGAATGCTACCAAGCAAGATGTGAACGGGTGGACAGTAGCCACTATCGACATTTCCTCATTAAACGGAAAAGAGCTGGCAATCATTGCATTGGATTTCAAATCAAACGCCGGAGGTGCATTCAACGTATCATTGGGACAGTTAGGAGTTCTTCCGGGCAACTATGCACCGGCAACAGTAAGTGTCAGCAACCTGAAATCGCAAAATGAACTGAATGATGAAATCAGTGACATCCGTCTGGTATGGGACAGCCCCCAAAACAATTCAGATATTCATCATTACAACGTATACACTTACATTAACAACAAACTGCAACTGGTTGGCCAGACACGCAATGAGGGATTCTACATTCCTAAGTTCCAAAGAAACCAAGGCGACCAGAAAATAGATATCTATGTAAGAGCCGTATTCAAAAACATGAAAGAGTCTACGGCAGAAGCCAAATTAGTGATGAACTATCCGGCTCTTCAAACTCCCGACGTAACGGTGAGTGCCTCCACCACATTGGCAAGAACCGGTGAAGAAGTAACCATTAAAGCCAAAGCGAACCGGTATCCGGAAGGATACGAATGGGTAGCTCCTGCAGGTGCTACATTAGTACGCGGACAAGGAACCGAAACTGCCGTATTCAAATTTACCAATCAAGGTAAATACGATATCACAGTGAAAGTCCGTAATGCATCCGGTACAACCACCGAAACCATCACCGGTTTTATTGAAGTTTCCAACAGCAAAGTACTGGAAAAAGTAAGTTGTGGAGCAACGATCGTTGCTGCCAGCGGTTCACTTCCTCCCGAAGATCCATCCAATCTTGTCGATTGTAACTGGGTACCAAGCAGTGTAAGAGCCAAATGGTGTATCGGTGGTAAAAAAGAGCACTGGGTTATCTTGGATTTGAAAGCAGACTACGATATTTATCGGTTCAGATGGGCAGACTGCGGACACAAAGAAAACTATAGTGACAATGTACAATGCTACAGAATCGAAGTAAGTATGGACAATCAAACCTGGACTACTGTATTGGATGAACAAAACCGTCCGGAAAATACCAAGGATGATTACATCAAACCGACCAAGGCACGCTATGTGAGATTTACCCCGTACGATGAAGAAAAACCGATTACCATACGTATTTGGGAATTCGAAGTATATTCCGTAGTAGTAGCTGCCGAAGTAATCGCTCCGGAAGATACGGAACTTGAAATCGGAAGTTCACTGCCACAGACAGCCGAATATAACCTGAATGGCGTAGCTCAAGGATCTGATTTTAAAGTAGAAGTTACCTCTTCCAACACGGAAATTCTTGACGTAACCAATGTTACTGCTGCCAATGATAAAATCAACTATACCCTCAATGCTAAAAAAGGCGGTATTGTGTCTATCATTATCTCTCTGACCAATGGAGGTAAAACCACAACAACCAGCTATATTGCAACTTCTGTAGACCCTTCGATTGTCAATATTCTGCTTAACAAAGAGCCCATCATTGATGAAGACGATTACGATACCGAAGATGAACACACCTCATTCGATGCGCTGACTGACGGCAATAAGACTTCATACTGGAGAACCGGCTATGATATGGATAACTCTTCATCGCATACGGCACTGTTCGATTTAGGAGCCTACTATGAAATCAGTTCACTGAAGGCTTTCATCGAACGCAACAATGCAGACGATTGGGTAGAAACGACCGGTATGAAAGTCTCCTTGGCAGCTTTCGAAGATGAATTTACAGAGATAGTAAATGTTACCACCGAGTTGACAGATCACAATGCAATCAATCTGGACAAGGCAATAGTAGCACGTTATGTAGAGTTCGTATTTACCGCAGCAGCCGGTAAGAATGCAAAAATCTACGAACTTGAAGTTTATGGCAAAGAAGGTGAACTGACCGTAACCCGCAAGGTTCCTCTAACTGTCGCTTCCGGTTTCAACGCCGATGTCATAGCCGAAAGTACTCCATGTCTTCAATCCACAGACATGACTTTGGATGATCAGGGTTGGGTATTGTATACTTCAGATGTTCAGGAAAAAGGTGCTGTTTACTCCGGTGACGGTAAACTGACTTCGCTTTCCGGAGTACCTTATCAATTAGGCTCTCCGACGGAAAAGAATGCGGCAGCAATGACCCTGGGACAGTCCAAAACCATGACTTTAACTTTTGAAGGCGAACATAAGGCCGAAAAATTACACTTCCTGGCTATCAGCGCCAACGGTTCTTCGTATGTCAGTGCAAAAGTTAATTATACCGACGGTACCTCAAACAGTACAACCGCCAGCTTCCAAGACTGGTGCCAGAATTATCCTTCAGGACATGCAGTGGGACAATTAAGTAGAATTTTAACCACCGGAACCAGCAGCTATCAAACAGACGAGATTGAAAGTAAATATTGGGTGACCTTGTACGAAGGTTCCATTGCGGCTGATCCTGCCAAGACGATTGCCTCTTTGGAAATTACCAACAACAGTTCTTCTTATCCTACTATACTTGCCGTATCAAAAGAATACCAAGAAGTGATAAGCGGTACGAAAAATGAAAAGGCAGAGAACACCACTTTGGCAATTTATCCCAACCCGATACATAACGGGCAGGATCTGAACATAGTAGCCAATACGAATGCCCGAATCAAGTTGATCTCCTTACAAGGTTCTGTTTTGAAACAGACAATAGCTACCGGCAATATTACCCAATTGCCTATAAGCGGACTTTCCAGTGGCATCTATATCTTAATGGTAGAAGATGATGGCGACATTCAGACCGCCAAATTGATTGTCCGTTAAGCACAAGAGAGCACTCTAACTTACAGAACGAGGGTATCAAAATGTTCCTTTTTTTTAGAAATTCGAGGGTGTGTCAAAACTCCTTTTTTTAGAAATTCACCCCTGC
>CAUEFX010000022.1 GCA_958477465.1 uncultured Bacteroides sp. | reverse complement strand
GCCGTCTGCTGGCGGGCATCGCCCTTGATTGCGGTAATCAAATGGTCGATAAAAAGTTTTCCTTTCACGTCCGGCGCCACCGCACGCAGTTCATTCATCCCCTCTTCGGGCACGCCCTGCATATCCCGCTCATAACAGACCCATGCGGCACGCCAACCTTTAAAGTTGATGCCGAACGGAAAAGAGGTGCATACCTTCCCGTCTTTCAAGAACTGGAATTCTATTTTCTTATCCTGCGGCTGTTCGTTATACACCCATACGATAAATGCGGAAAGGTATAGGTCTTTTCCGGTAGGATCTTTCTTTTCGAACTTCAGGTCTTTCTTTAAAGAGAGCGTTCCCCCCGGTTCAAATTCCCATGCCAAGGAGTGCTTTCCATCCTTATAATGTTCCGTTGAAACGGACAATTTTGAGTTTTCACCACTCACGCATACCGGTACGCCCGGCTCCTCGAAAGAGAACATACGATCATTCCGGACAAACTGCGCAAACGAAGGGAGAACACCTCCCAAGAAGAGACAAAATACAATTTTCAGTCTGATAAAAAGCTGTTTCATTATTCAAAGTATTAAATATCATCAGTTATCGAACAGGGGTTACTTCAAAACCCGTCACCAACACATGGTTCCGAAGCAGGCGCAGGCCGAAGTAGCCGTCACCTTCGCCGGGTTTTAATGAAGCGCGAAACAATTCCTCGCCATTCACGGAATAAGTAGTGCATCCTTTCTCTACACGGATCACCAGGTGATACCATTTACCCGCCACCAACAGATGTTCCGGATCCGTGTATTCCGCTATCAATGGTTTCACACGGGCATCATCCACACCGTTGAATTCGGCATAATAGCGGCGGAAACGGGTGGTGGTATTTTCATTCCCGCCATACCCCACATAGAAAAGATTCAATGTATTATAGTTCTTAAAAATTCCGTTCCGCCATTGGCTACGGGCAAAAAAATGTCCGGGGTGCAACGGGTCATTGGCCGCCCAGAAGCAGTTAAGATCGCTCAGACGGTCGAATTCACCGCCTTCCGCCAGCATGGCAACGTGGTAGCTAATCTCATAATCGCCCGTCAGGTATTCATTATACCACAAAGTGAGTCCGGCGGGCACAACAAGTTCCACCGTATCGGATACCAATGACCATTGCATGGCAGCAGACTCATCTTCCGCAATCCACTTTTCAAGGATCGGATTGTTTTTTCTATTGGAAGAGAGACAAGCAGCCAGCAGGCATCCTCCAATTAATAAGACGGAATATCGGATCAAGGTTTGTTTCATGATACAAAGAAACCCCACTTTTCGTAAAAAGCAGGGTTCAAATCGTACAGAATATTACAATAATTATTCAGAATACCCTATTGCCTGTCATTTAGACCGGCGCCTCCCATCAAGGATGTATCTCTTTGAAAGCCTTATTGTCTTCCTGAATCTGAAGCACCGTTCCTTCCAGCTCGCTTACAGGCAGATCAAATCCATACCATCCCGTATAGCAATCGGTCACATACCATTTGCCGTCGATACATTCGAACTCGATACGGAGATCTTCCTCCGATTCCTCGTATCCGGCTTCAAAGATTTTATGCTCAGGCTCATTAAGCGTAAACTGTGAGACATAGACTCCCCCTTCTTCCTGCGTGATGCGTTCCTCTTTCAGCGTCTCGCTATCCAGCAGGGGCCATTTCTCTTTGGTAAAAGGAAATGTCTTCTCACTATTCCCGTCATCGGTCAATAAGGTGATGGGAGTTTTCAGCGGGAATTTTATTCTCGTATACTGAAAAGCCGCACTGGAAGTGAACTTCTCCAGAAAGGATTCAAAACTCTCCTTTTCCGCTCCTTCGTTTTCACCTTTTGCTTTCGAATGATTGGCACAGGAAATCAATAGTATACTTACAAACGCGATGAAAGCCAATAGCCCGGACACAAATTTCTTGATTCTCATAAAAACTGTCTGATGTTTGAATATTCAACTTTTTTCTCTCATTTCTAAAAAGTAATGCAAGTTTATCAAGAAAATCCCGATTCTGCAAAAAAGAGCAAGAAAATATACATCGTCCTCACTGACTTTTCCGCAAATATTCATATCCGAAACGGCAGTACAGACATTTCTTCTTATCACAATATTCCTTTTGAAGTTGCAACAGGGCCTGGCTGTCGGCCGCCGTATGCACAGACAGTCCGGCGTTGTTCCACCTGCGGGTGACATAATTGTTCTCCGCTTTCAGCTCTTCCAGAAAACGACCGGCGCGATCGCAAAGGCGCTCATCCGCCTTATGTAACCCGTAAGCATAGAGAAAAGGAATCACTGTATTTATAATCAACAGATCTTGTGCATTCACACCGATCGCCTTTTCTTTCCGTGCAGACGGCTTGCCGAAGACAAAATGTTCCTCCCAATAAGGCGAAGTGCGGGCAACCAGAATCTGCCGGACCGCTTTCAACGTTTCCGCTTCCATCATGCGGGAAAACAAAGAACGCTCTTTGTGATAAAGCGATGCCAACTGTGCCAGACGGACGTACGGAAAATTATCCGGACGGATACGCAGGAAGCGCCACAAAGAGGCATCCATTGCAGAAGGTAGCCCGAATTTATATTGCAGATAACGGAATTCATTCTGTATCCGCATCTGATAATCATCCGCCGCATCTCCCTCCAGCAGCCCCGCCAGCCCAAAGAAGAAAGCCTCTACCTGCATCCCGTCATCCCGATGCTTGTCGACGGCACGGAAAGGTATCGAGTTGGCCCACGTCTCGAAAGCATCCCCGTTCAGTCCGAAGCCGAAGTTGCGGGCAAGAGTAATAAAAAAAGCATCTTCCCAATGGTTATTGCAGCGCTGCAACCGCCCGGCAATCCCCTCTGCCTTCTGCTGAAAACGCTCTGTCTGCAAGGCAGTCAGCCAGGAGTGGACGGTCAGTCCGGACAAAGAGGCAAGCACAGAGTGGCAAGGAGGATAAGTATCCGCCCGGCGAAGCTCGTCATAGTGCCGCCTTATCTGCTCCGGACACGCAAGCTGCATTTGAGGCAGCCGTTCGCCATTGGTCCGTACCACCTCGCAATCGGCCTGCTCCACCACGTGCAGGATGACCGAATCGTAAGCCCTATCCCGGTCATGCCCGTGTCTGTACCAATCGGAAGAAGCCGTGTGTATCTCCACATTCCCCACCCAAATCGTACCGTCTATCTTCAGTTTCGCATTAAAAAAATCCGGACCGGCATGCGGGTTCTGCAAACCGGCGTCAATGACTTCTACCGGCAAGCCGGAAGTTGTCTGCAATAAGTTGAGGGGAAATATCTTGTGTTTCCAGACATAGTGTAGGAGTTGCTCCATGTTAACAAAGAGTTAATGTATTCGACAAATGTAATAAAAATCTTATCTTTGCGACTATTATTTTGAATATAAGTCGATAAAACAATGAAAATAGCATTAATCGGTTACGGAAAAATGGGCAAGGAATTGGAAAAAGTCGCCCTCAGCCGCGGACATGAGATTGTCTGCATCATCGATATCAACAATCAGGACGACTTCGAGTCCGAAGCATTCCGTTCTGCGGATGTAGCAATCGAATTCACCAATCCCAAGGCAGCGTACAATAACTATATCCGGACCTTCAATGCCGGCGTAAAGCTGGTATCGGGCAGTACCGGATGGATGGCCGAACACGGTGACGAGATAAAAGAGCTTTGCGAGAAAAAGGGAAAGACCCTGTTCTGGTCTTCCAACTTCAGCTTGGGAGTAGCCATTTTCTCCGCCGTCAACAAATACCTGGCAAAGATTATGAACCGGTTTCCGGCATACGACGTGACCATGAGCGAAACGCACCATGTGCACAAGCTCGACGCCCCGAGCGGCACAGCCATCACCCTGGCCGAAGGCATCCTTGCAAACCTGGACCGCAAAAGCCGCTGGGTGAAAGAAGAAGCCACAGCAGCAGACGAACTGCCGATACACTCCATCCGCGAAGGAGAAGTATTCGGGATCCACACCATCCGCTACGACTCCGCCGCCGACAGCATTTCGATTACCCATGATGCCAAGAATCGCGGAGGATTTGCATTGGGTGCCATTTTAGCGGCCGAATACACCGCCGGCAAACAAGGATATTTAGGGATGAGCGATCTCTTCCCGTTTTTAGCCGACGAAGACCCGAAGCCGAGTTCTAAATAAACAAAAAAACGATAATCATGAGAAAAGCAACACGCGCACAATGGATTAAATGTGCCATCGCTATCATCCTTTACCTGATCTTCCTGGTATGGGTGAAAAGTTGGTGGGGACTCATCGTAGTACCTTTCATCTCCGACATTTACATTACCAAGAAAATTCCCTGGTCTTTCTGGAAGAAATCGAAAAACCCTGCCGTACGCAGCATCATGAGTTGGGTAGATGCCATCGTTTTCGCCTTGGTAGCCGTATACTTTGTGAATATATACATATTCCAGAATTATCAGATCCCCTCCTCCTCCTTGGAGAAATCCCTGTTGGTGGGCGACTTCCTGTACGTCAGCAAGATGAGCTACGGCCCCCGGGTGCCGAACACGCCCCTCTCCATGCCGCTGGCACAGCACACGCTCCCCATTGTCAATACCAAGTCGTACATCGAGTGGCCCCAATGGAAATACAAGCGTGTTCCCGGATTCGGCAAGGTCAAGATGAACGACATCGTGGTATTCAATTTCCCGGCGGGTGATACGGTTGCCGTCAACTATCAGCAGACGGACTTTTATGACAACATCATCTATCGGGAAGGCAAAAGGCTGTATCCCAACCCGATCAACATGGACAGCCTCAACAGCCAGCAGCAACGCATTGTGTACGATCTCTACCGCAACGCCGGAAGACAATATGTACTCTCCCATCCCGAAGAGTTCGGCGGACTTATCTACCGTCCGGTAGACCGTCGGGAGAATTATGTAAAACGCTGTGTCGGGCTGCCGGGAGATACGTTGCAGATCAAAGACCGCATCATATACATAGACGGTGTAGCACAAGAAGAGCCGGAAGACATCCAGTTCTTCTACAAAGTGGAGGCTACCGGAAACACCATACCGGACGCCTTCCTGCACGATGAATTAGGGCTGAGCCGCGAGGATACGCAGGACTACCAGCCGGGGGCAACAACGTTCTATCTGCCTTTGACCCAGAAAGCGCGCAATACGCTGCTCGGACGGAAAGATCTTGTCACCGACATCACTCCCATCCCTACGAGACCCTTGCACGACCTCTATCCGCAAAATCTGTACACAGACTGGACAGTAGACAATTACGGCCCTATCTGGATACCGTCCAAAGGCTCTACCATCACACTGACCATGGACAACCTGTCGCTTTATGAAAGATGCATCGTCGCCTACGAAGGCAATAAGCTGGAAGTAAAAGAAGACGGCATCTACATCAACGGACAGAAGACGGACCAGTACACTTTCGGGATGGATTACTACTGGATGATGGGCGACAACCGCCACAACTCGCAAGATTCCCGCTATTGGGGATTCGTACCCGAAGACCACGTAGTGGGCAAACCCATTGTCGTATGGCTGTCTCTGGATAAAGACCGCGGATGGTTCAACGGCAAAATCCGTTGGAACCGTATCTTTAAATGGGTAAAATAGCAATCATTCAATCCACTAATGCGCCCATGCACTCATCGGCTGTACCATGAAGAGAAACCTGAAATGGATAATCGCCTTAACCGGAGCAACAATCATCGTATTATTGCTCCGCGGTTTTGCTTTTACCTCCTGCCTCATTCCTTCGGCAGGCATGGAAAACTCTCTTTTTCGCGGCGAGCGCATATTGGTCAATAAATGGAGCTATGGCCTCCGCCTGCCTTTCATGTCTCTTTTCTCCTACCACCGCTGGGGAGAGCGCAAAATCCGGAAAGACGATATCGTTGTTTTCAATAATCCCGCCGCAACGGAACCGGTCATCGACAGACGGGAGGTGTTCATCAGCCGCTGTATAGGCGTGCCCGGCGATACCTTGCTGGTCGATTCGATCTTCTCTATCGTATCCTCCCGAACCGCTTCTGCCCCCGACCGGAAAAGGTTGTATGTCTATCCGCGGGAAAAAGAGCAACAGTTGGACTCTCTCCTCTCCATCTTATCCATCACGCCGAATGAGCTGATGGGGCAAGATTCCACCAACAATGTGCGGAGCTTCAGCCGCTACGAGCACTACCTGCTGGAGCAGGCCATGAGCGGCAACAGTTGGATTCACCCGCTGGAATCCGGCGGGGAGAACCAGGCTGCCAACCCGCTGATAATACCGGGTAAGGGAAAGGCCGTACGGGTGTATCCCTGGAACAGGACCCTTCTCCGCAACACCCTGGTGCTGCACGAAGGAAAACAGGCGGAGATCAGAAATGATACCTTATACGTGGAAGGACGCGCCGTACAGCACTGTTATTTCACCAAAGACTATTATTGGATGGCCTCCGACAATTCCGTCAACCTGTCCGATTCGCGCCTCTTCGGTTTTGTTCCGCAAGACCATGTCATCGGGAAAGCCGCTTTCGTCTGGTTCTCCAAGGAAGACGGAACCGGATTATTCGACGGATACCGGTGGAACCGGTTCTTCCAACCCGTAAGATGAATGAAGGATTTATGATTAATGAACGATGATTGATGAACAATGATTGATGAAAACAGTACAATGAAAACAGCATACTTATCTTCCGCCTATCTGGCTCCTGTGGAGTACTACACAAAGTTGGCGACTTACGACAAGATCTACATCGAGCAGCACGACCATTACATGAAGCAGACCTACCGCAACCGTTGCACCATCGCCGGTCCGGATGAGGAGATAGCACTTTCCATCCCCATCATAAAGCCGGAAAACCCGAAGTGCCCGATGAAGGACATCCGCATCTCCGACCACGGCAATTGGCGCCACATGCACTGGAATGCCATCGAATCGGCTTACAACAGCACGCCGTTTTTTGAATACTACAAGGACGACTTTCACCCTTTCTATGAGAAGAGATACACCTTTCTCGCCGATTTCAACGAGGAGCTGTGCCGCCTTATCTGCCAACTGACAGACATTCAGTCGGACATTGCGCGGACTACAGAATACAAGACGGACTTTGCTCCGGACGAATACGATTTCCGGGAAGCCATCCATCCCAAAAAAGATTTCCGGCAGACAGACCCGGAATTCACCCTCCACGCCTACTATCAGGTATTCGAGCAACGGAACGGTTTCCGCCCCAACCTAAGCATCATAGACCTGCTGTTCAACATGGGACCGGAAAGCCTGCTGATACTGCAACCGGAACCAAAGACAGGCAGGAAATAAAATCAACAAACAGAAGGGACGGGAACAGTTTTTTCATCTCTGTGTCAAAGCAGAAAAGAAGCCGGAAATTCCCGTCCGGTTCCAATGCCTTGAAACCAATCGCAGAAAGCCCCTTCTCCTCCCCGCCCCAATACCGCCCATTCCCTCTTTCCGGGGCAAAGATACAGTGCTATAAACTTTTGAGATAATATTTAAAACACTCCCTATCCATCGAAAATAAATTCGGCGTCGGATGATAATGAACTCTCCAAACTTTAGTAAATTCAAAACAAAAACAGCATGAAAAAGAAAATCAGTTCATTTATCCTCTTTTTGCTATTAGCTACGGGGAGTATCTCCGCACAATCCATCTGGGATGCAAAGCACCTGAAAAACGTAAAAGAATCCATACAAAACGAGCCATACGCAACGGCTTTTCAAGCATTAAAGGCAAGAGCGGACAAGCTGCTGAACGCCACACCGCTCTCTGTCATGGATAAAGAGAAAACGCCTGCCAGCGGAGACAAACACGACTACATGAGTCAGGCACGCTATTACTGGCCGGATCCCTCAAAACCGGACGGACTGCCCTATATCAACCGGGACGGAGAGTCGAATCCGGAGCTGGAGAAGCTGGACCGTAACCGCTTGGGAAGTACGGCAAGCCGGATAACGACCCTCAGTCTGGCATGGTATTTTAGCGGAGACGAGCGCTATGCACAGAAAGCAACCGAATTGATCCGTGTATGGTTTTTCAATGAAGACACCCGGATGAATCCGAACCTAGAATATGCCCAGATGATTCCGGGGCGGAACAACAACAAAGGACGGAGCTTCGGAGTCATCGACACCTATTCTTTCGTAGAGATGCTGGATGGTGTGCAGTTGTTGGAGCAGTCGAAAGCCTTCACGAAGAGTGACTCCAAGCTACTGAAAGCCTGGTTCGGCAAACTCCTAAAATGGATTCTGACCAGCGAACAGGGCAAGGGGGAACATGAAGCCTCCAATAACCACAGCGTAGCATACGATGCACAAGTCATTGCATTTGCCATGTATGCCGGTGACAAGGCCACAACCGGACGATTCATTAAAGAGTTTCCGGAAAAGCGGATCTACAGGCAGATAGAACCGGATGGCAGACAGCCGCAAGAACTCCGCCGAACGCTCGCTTTCGGCTATTCGGAATTCAACCTGCAACACATGCTCGATATCTTTGTGATGGGAAAGAAAATGGGGCTTTCCATCGACCATTCCACCTCTGCCGACGGGCGGAATTACTACAAAGCCGTTGACTTTCTTGCCGCTTATTTAGGCAAAGATGTATCCGAATGGCCTTACAAGCAGATCAGCGATTGGGACGGGAAGCAACAGGAGCTGTGCAAGGATTTATACCGTATTTACCGGATGAATCCGGACCGTAAAGATTATCTCAGGCTATATCAGACTTACAATAAGCCGGACGCCCAAAGCGAGTTCATTCTGCTTTATGTGCACCCGGAAGATATAAGCAAGGAATAAGAGCATTCATGAAACTCTGTCCGCTGCGAAGCGGAAGATTTTAAGAACAAGCCCGTTATTGACGAATCGATTTGTCAGTAATGGGCTTGTTTATGCGATCCACCGGAAGTTTTGCCCCTTCACCCCTTTTACCTTTTTCGCTCTATCTCCCTGTCCATCGGCAATAGAGGGTGAAGGGATGCTCCGTCTCACGATGCACCGTGCTGACGGCAAGTAAGCACGGTGCTTACTGCCTCCCGGAAGCGTGCTTATGATTCATAAGGACCGTGCCCATGATGTATAAGGAGTGTGCTTACCGGGGGTTCACCCTGTATCTACGATGAATAAAGGCTTTGATTAAAAAAGGTGAAGGTGATGAAGGGGGAAAAATATACTGGATACAGCTTGTTTGCAGAACGATTCCGGTCCAACGGAAAAAGATGCTACATCTTTTTTTGAAAGACGCTATATCTTTTTTCGAAAGACTTAAGTCTTTTTCCCCTTGTCTTTCACATTCCTCCCAAACCGGTCGGAATGCCCCATTATTTACTTCAACTCAAAAGGAACCACTCCTCTGATATCGGCGGCAGAAGCGGCAATCACAGCCTCGAACTTGCCCGGTTCGGCTATCCACGCGTGCTTGGCGTCATCAAAAAAGCTCAGAGCCTCTTTATCGACAGTGAAAGAGACCTCCCGCTCCTCACCCGGTGCGAGCTTCACTTTCCGGAAGCCTTTCAGTTCTTTTACCGGCCGCGGCAAAGAGGACTTCTTGTCGCTGATATAAAGCTGCACAACCTCCTGTCCTTCACGGTTGCCGGTGTTTTTTACAGTAACCGTAAAAGTTATCGTATCGTCGGTCGTCATCACCTTTTTATCAGCAACGGGCTTGCCGTATTCAAAAGTAGTATAGCTCAGTCCGTGTCCAAACGGGAAGAGCGGCTTCGTTTTTTTCTGCTTATCGGCCCAACGGTAACCGACAAAGATCCCCTCATTGTATTTCTCATTCACAATGTCACCCACCTTCTCACTGCCGGGATACTCACCAAACTGATGGGCCGGTACATCCTCCAGACGGGCGGGGAAAGTGAAAGGTAGTTTTCCGGACGGGTTTACATCTCCCATCAGCACGGCGGCAAGGGCATTTCCGGCTTCCGACCCCAAGAACCAAGCCTGCAGGATTGCCGGAACATCCTTGACCCAAGGCATCGCTACGGCGTTACCGGAAACATTGACCACAACTAAGTTCCGATTCGCTTTGACCAGTTCCGTGATAACCCTGTCCTGATCGTAGGGTAAGCCGAGCCCGGTACGGTCGGAGTCTTCGCAATCCTGATGCGAACTCTTGTTCAATCCGCCGATAAAAATGACACAATCGGCTTCACCTGCCACCCGGACTGCTTCTGCAATCAGCTCTTCCGAACTGCGGTCATCTTTCAGATTCTGACCGGAAACTACACCGTTGTATTCACCACTGGCATCCCCCACATATCCACGGGCATAAACCACCTCCGCACGATTGCCGACACGATTGCGGATACCGTCCAACGGAGAAATTTCCCTCTGCACCTTCAAGGAAGAGGAACCGCCGCCCACAGTCATCATCTTCACGGCATTCTCGCCTATCACGGCTATTTTCTTCGTTTCAGACAGGTCGATGGGCAACAACCCGCCGTTGTTCTGCAACAATACGATGCCTGCTTCCCCTATCTTACGAGCTGCATCATAATGTTCCGGAGAGCAGATGGTGCCATAAGGCCGGTTACGGTCCATCGTTGTACGGAAAGCCAGACGAAGGATACGGCGCACTTTATCGTCCAGCTCCTGAGTACCGGCTTTACCCGACCGGATGCGTTCAAGGTAAGGATTCGCCAGATAATAATTATCATAAGCATTGCTTGTCCCTCTTGACAGACCGTTCGTCCAACTGCCGAATTCCATATCGAGCCCGTTGGTTATCGCCTGATCCGTGTCATGCGCACCGCCCCAATCGGACACCACCACTCCGTCGAATCCCCATTCACCTTTCAGAATGTCATTCAGCAGATATTGATTGTGGCAGGCATGCTGGCCTTTGTATAAGTTGTACGATCCCATGATGCTCCATGCTTTACCCTCCTGCACAGCCGCTTTGAAAGCCGGGAGATAAATCTCATAGAGGGTACGGTCGTCTACGATGACATTCGTGGTATGGCGGTTTACCTCCTGATTATTCAGTGCATAGTGTTTCACACAAGCGGCTACTCCGTTCTGCTGTACCCCCTGCACATAAGGAACGACCATGCATCCGGCCAAATAAGGATCTTCCCCCATGTATTCAAAATTCCGCCCGTTCAACGGGGTGCGATAGATATTCACTCCCGGACCTAGCAGGACGGTTTTATTGCGGTAACGTGCCTCCTCACCGATGCTTTTGCCATAGAGCCTCGACAGGTCCGTGTCCCAGGTAGCAGCCAGGCAGGTCAATGCCGGAAAAGCCACACAGGAGTCGTTGGTCCATCCCGCCTGGTTCCATTCATCCCACAACACTTCGGGACGTATGCCGTGAGGACCGTCCGTCATCCAGAACTCGGGGATTCCCAGACGGGCCACCCCCGGAGAAGAAAACTTGGACCGCGCATGCGTGACCGCAATCTTTTCTTCCAATGTCATTCGGAACAAAGCGTCTTCCACTCTCTCTTCAACCGGTCTGCTATCGTCCAGATAAACGGGGGTCTGCGCCAATACCGGCAGAGTAATCAGGGATAAACCCAATAAGATTGATTTTGCTTTCATAGTACTATCCATTAAAAAAGCGACTTATATTTATTCTATTTTTCTCCACTTCTCTCCACCAGATTCTATCACTCAGAACAATCCGCTCCTCCCCTTCATACTGTCCGTTTGTTCTTTATGGGGGGATTAATTCCAAGACCTTCTATCTGTAAATCAATGTCGACAGATACTCTTCCGCAAACATCTCATTCGCCACTTCCAGCAGATCGTCTGCCGTCAGCGCTTCGATCCGCTTGCAGACGACAGCCAGATTCTCGAACTTATTGTAGTGCAGGAAAGTTTTAGCCATCCCCAATGCATTGTTCTCAAAGTTATCCGAAGCGACACAAATCTGGCCGATCAACTGCTTCTTGGCTGCCGCCAATTGCGAAGAAGTCATTTTCTTGTCGCGCATCCGCTTCAATTCTTTATAGATCAGTTTCAAGCAGGTATCCACATCTTCCGGATCCGTACCGAAATAGATGCTGAAAGCGCCTGTATCCGTGTAAGAGGTAAGGTTGGACTCTACGTTATACACCAATCCCCGGCGCTCGCGTAAAGCGACATTCAAGCGGCTGTTCATACCCGGTCCTCCCAAAATATTGTTCAGCAGATAAAGGGCCGTGCGCTTGTCGTCATAAGCATTGTAGGCACGGGCTCCCAACATCACATGTGCCTGGTGGGTGTCTTTGGGGACAACCAGATATTCGGGCACGTACAGAGGAGGCGGAGTACGCAGATTCTTTACGTCGCCGGCGGGTATGTCCGCCATCAGCTTTTCGAACAGAGCGGTCAGCTTCTTGAAATCGACCTTTCCCTGCACAAAAAAAGCCATGTTGGAGGGGTGATACAGCCGCCTCGTAAAAGCCAAGGCATCGGATGTACGGAACTGCCTCAACAGCTCCGGCCGCCCCAGTATGTTGCGTCCCAACGGATGTCCACGGAAAATCATATCCTCAAAATCATCGAAGATCAGTTCCGAAGGATTATCTTCATAAGATTGTATTTCGTCAATGATAACTTCGGTCTCCCTTTCGATCTCCCTCTGAGGGAAAGTAGAGCGGAATACAATATCTACCAACAGCTCCACCGCCCGGGGCAGATCATCGGTCAGGAAAGCGGAGTAAACGACCATTTCCTCTTTATTGGTGTAAGCGTTCAGGTCTCCCCCCACCGCTTCCATCCTATTCAGTATATGCCAGGCTTTCCGTTTCTGTGTTCCCTTAAAGATAAGATGCTCTACAAAATGCGCCATCCCCTGCTCATTCTCAGCTTCATCCCTGGTTCCGGCATTCACAGCAAAACCACAATAAGTCACGTCAGAAGCGACAGGTTTACAAATAACTCTCAACCCATTCGACAGCGTTTGCTCCACCTGTTCCGTTAATAAATTCTTCATTCTCAAGACTAAGTTTTATTGATGCCGCAAAAATACAATAAAACTTATTGTCGTTTATAGAAAATTGCAGATATTTGTAGAGTATAACAGCGACAACGTATATGGAAAAGATCGGAATATTCTGTTCGGCATCGGAAAACATTGACAAAATGTATTTCGACATGGCCGCCCGCATAGGCCAATGGATAGGAGAGACAGGGAAGACGCTTGTCTACGGCGGCGCCAGCCTGGGGCTTATGGAATGTGTGGCGAAAGCCGTAAAGACAAACGGCGGCCACATTATCGGCGTGGTCCCTGCCAAACTCGAGGAGAACGGAAAGGTGAGCACATTGCCCGACCGTATCATCAACACCCGCAACCTCAGCGACCGTAAAGACAGAATCGTAGAAGAATCAGATGTACTCGTCGCCCTCCCCGGAGGGGTAGGTACACTCGATGAGATATTTCACGTGATGGCAGCCGCATCCATCGGTTATCACCACAAGAAAGTGATCTTTTACAATGAAAGCGGCTTTTACGACACACTATTGAAAGCACTCAAGGAGATAGAAGAGCAAGGTTTTGCCCGTCAGCCGTTCTCTACGTACTACCAGACAGCCAATACGCCGGAAGAGTTAAAACAAATAATAACAACTATATGATAGAATCCATCAAAGACCTTTTGCAAAAGGAAGCACAAGCCGTGCTGAACATCCCCATAACAGATGCTTATGAAAAGGCAGTAGACCTGATTTTCGAACAGGTGCACATCAAAAAGGGCAAACTGGTAACCAGCGGTATGGGAAAGGCCGGGCAAATTGCCATGAACATCGCAACCACCTTTTGCTCTACGGGCATCCCCTCTGTTTTTCTGCATCCGAGCGAAGCGCAACACGGAGATCTGGGCATCCTGCAAGAGAACGATCTGCTGCTACTGATTTCCAACTCCGGAAAGACACGCGAGATTGTGGAGCTGACCCAACTGGCCCATAACCTGAATCCGAATCTGAAATTCATCGTTATCACAGGAAATCCGGACAGCCCGCTGGCCGATGAGTCGGATGTCTGTCTCAGCACCGGCAAACCGGCAGAGGTGTGCATACTGGGAATGACCCCCACCACGTCGACTACCGTCATGACCGTCATCGGCGACATTCTGGTGGTGCAGACCATGAAAAAGACCCGGTTCACCATTGAAGAATATTCCAAACGTCACCACGGTGGCTATCTTGGAGAAAAATCAAGAGAACTATGCGTAAAGTAATCGGTATCGGCGAAACGATCCTCGACATTATCTTCGAAGGAAACCGCCCCTCGGCTGCCGTTCCGGGCGGTTCCGTCTTCAACGGTATCGTCTCACTGGGACGGGCAGGGGTAAATGTCTCCTTTATCAGTGAAACAGGAAACGACCGCGTAGGCGACATCATCCTGCAATTCATGCGTGAAAACAATATACCGACAGACCACGTCAATGTATTTCCGGATGGGAAATCACCCGTATCACTCGCATTCCTGAATGAGCACAGCGATGCGGAATACATTTTCTATAAAAACTACCCCAAACAAAGGCTCGACGTCCTGCTTCCGGAAATCCACGAAGACGATATAGTAATGATCGGCTCGTATTACGCCCTCAATCCTGTGCTTCGCGACAAGATAGTGGAACTGCTGGAAACGGCAAAAGAGAAGAAAGCCATCATCTATTACGACCCCAACTTCCGAAGTTCGCATAAGGACGAGGCGATCAAGTTAGCATCCACCATCATCGAGAATCTGGAGTATGCCGACATTGTGCGCGGCTCGGCAGAAGATTTCTTCTATATGTACGGTCTGAGTGACGCAGAAAAAATATACAAAGATAAAATCCAGTTCTATTGCCCGACCTTCATCTGTACCGCAGGGGCCGGACAGATCGCATTGCGTACTAAAAGTTGCAGAAAAGAATATCCGATAGAGCCGTTGAATGCCGTCAGCACAATCGGTGCAGGAGACAACTTCAATGCCGGGCTGATCTACGGGATGTTGAAATACGACGTGCGGTATCGCGACCTCAACACCCTGGACGAGAGTACCTGGGATAAAATCATCCGGTACGGCAAAGACTTTGCAGCAGAAGTGTGCAAGAGTTTTAATAATTCGGTTTCTAAAGAATTTGCCAAGAGTTTATAACAACAACATCACCGCAAAATGATGCAGGAATCCGGTTTTTCTCCCCTCCTGCATCGTTCTGCGGGCATATATTCACGTTAAAAACCCTATACTTTGCCTAATATTCGCAAAGGAATTATATTATGCGCCAGTAATTCCTATCTTTGCATATAGAGTTATTAGACAAATTATACTATGTATAAGAACCTGTTAAGCTGGCTGACTGTCCTCGTGCTGTTTCCATCCTGCTCCAAGACCCCACCGAACATCTCGGTTGTCTGTGAGGAGAACAATGTAGGAAACAGCATCATCAAATGGGAAACTGCCCCTCTCGTACACGGGCAGGTGAAAGTTTATGCATCCGCCGATCCGGAGTCGATTCCGGAAACAACGCCGATTGCAGCAGCCCCTATTTCCGATGGAAAAATGGTCGTCATCACAGACGATCCTTCCCGCCGCTATTACTACACAATGGTGTTCAATAATAAATACCGCGTGAAAGTGGCTACCCGCAACATCAACATCCCCGGAATACAGAATTTCCGCGACTTGGGAGGATACAGATCCTCCACCACAGGAAGAAACATCCGCTGGGGAATGCTCTACCGCTCTGCACAGATAGACAGCTTAAGCTGCGCGGCACAACGGGAACTAAGAAACATCGGCATAAAGACCATCATCGACCTCCGCACTCCCGAAGAGCTGAACAGCTGCCCGCCAATCCAGGAAGGCTTCCACGTGGTGCATATCCCTATCGCTACGGGAAGTATGGAAGAAGTGTTGCAGGGAATACAGGAAGGGAAAATAAAAAGCGATACCATCAATCGGATTGTGGAACGCATGAACCGCAAACTGGCAATAAATTACCGGGATGAATACAAAAAATTATTTGAACTTCTGCTCGACCGCAGCAGCTACCCGGCCATCATCCACTGCTCTTCCGGCAAGGGGCGTACGGGCATCGCTTCCGCACTCGTACTCGCCGCATTGGGGGTAAACGAAGATGTCATCATGCAGGATTACCGGCTGAGCAATGATTATTTCAACATACCCAAGGCATCCAAATATGCCTATAAACTTTCGGTGAACTCGCAAGAGGCCATCACCACCGTCTATACAGCCAAGGAAGATTTTCTGAATGCAGCCAAGGAAGAGATCGAACGGACCTATTCCAATATTCCCACTTATCTGCAGAAAGGACTCGGACTGACCGAAGAGAACATAGAGACCCTGCAAAGTATCCTGCTCGAATAAATTGTAGTTTATAATTCATTATTCATAATTAATCCCTATCTTTGCCGCCGAATATAAAGATATACAGAGATTTAATGAAGACATTTGAAGAGCTTGGCGTTTCTCGCGAGATACGTAGAGCAGTCGAAGAAATGGGATATGAGAATCCCATGCCGGTACAAGAGGAAGTGATTCCGTACCTTTTAGGAGAAAATAATGATGTAGTAGCTCTTGCCCAAACGGGAACAGGGAAGACAGCCGCATTCGGTTTGCCGCTGATACAACAGATTAACGTAGAAAATCGTGTTCCCCAATCACTAATCCTTTGCCCCACACGGGAACTTTGCCTGCAGATAGCAGGTGACCTGAACGATTATTCCAAATACATCGACGGACTGAAAGTGCTGCCCGTATATGGCGGATCGTCCATAGACAGCCAGATACGCAGTTTGAAACGCGGTGTACATATCATAGTAGCCACTCCGGGACGTTTGCTGGACCTGATGGAGCGTAAAACCGTCTCTCTGTCTACCATCAGCAACGTAGTGATGGATGAAGCAGACGAGATGCTGAACATGGGATTCACGGACAGCATCAATGCGATTCTGGCAGATGTTCCGCAGGAACGCAATACCCTCCTTTTCTCGGCGACGATGAGCCCGGAGATTGCCCGTATTTCCAAGAAATACCTCCGCAATGCCAAAGAGATCACGATCGGCCGCAAAAACGAAAGCACCAACAGCGTGAAGCATATCGCATATCTGGTGCAGGCGAAAGACAAATATGCCGTATTGAAACGCGTGGCAGACTATTGCCCGCAGATATACGGTATCGTTTTCTGCCGTACCCGTAAAGAGACGCAGGAAATCGCCGACAAGCTGATGCAGGAGGGTTACAATGCCGATTCACTGCATGGTGAGCTCTCGCAGGCGCAACGTGACGCCGTTATGCAGAAGTTCCGCCAACGGAATATCCAGATCCTTGTAGCCACCGACGTAGCTGCACGCGGACTGGATGTAAACGACCTTACCCATGTCATCAATTACGGCCTGCCGGATGATACGGAAAGCTACACCCACCGCAGCGGACGTACCGGACGTGCCGGAAAAACCGGTATTTCAATTGCCATCGTCAACATGCGCGAGAAAGGCAAGATGCGCGAGATAGAGCGTATCATCGGCAAAAAGTTTACTCTGGAGCAGGTGCCCACAGGAAAGCAGATCTGTGAGAAACAGCTCATCAAGGTAATTGACGACATCGAAAAGGTAAAGGTCAATGAGGAGGAGATAGCCGACTTCATGCCCGATATTTATCGCAAACTGGAATGGTTGAGTAAAGAAGACGTCATCAAACGGATGGTATCGATGGAATTCAACCGCTTCCTGGAGTATTATCGGGATCGCGAAGAGATACAGACAGCCACCGATATCCGTAATGAGCGCGGAAGCCGCGAAGACCGGGGAAGCGGAGGTCGCAAGGCAGCACCGGGCTTCACCCGTCTGTTCATCAACTTGGGCAAGATAGATAATTTCTTCCCCAACGAGCTGATCAGCCTGCTGAACAGCAATACCCGCGGACGCATTGAATTGGGACGCATCGACCTGATGAAGAACTTCTCTTTCTTTGAAGTGGAAGAGAAAGAGACTCAGAATGTAATAAAAGCCCTGAATCGCGCGAAATGGAACGGCCGTAAGGTTTCGGTCGAGATTGCCGGAGAAGAGAGCGGAGAAGGCCGGAAAAACGGCAATAGAAGCAACGAGAGAGGTTATGGCAAAAATGGCGATAAAGGCAATTCCGCATCGGCATCTGCCAAACCGCGTAAAGAAAAAGCTGCAAAAGCACCCGTTTCCACCGATGGCAAGAAGCAAAAGCCGAGCCGGGAAGAGCGCGGCTATAAGGCTGCACGCGGAAAGAAAGACGACTGGCAACAATTCTTTAAAGACGAAGAGCCCGACTTCAGCGAAGAAGGTTGGGCACGCAGAAAGCCGAAGAAGAAATAAGGAACTGTCTAAGAATAGCCTCCACCCGACAGAACGGATGTGCGGCACAGATTGAGGGTGCATCAGGGATTTGATGTACCCTCTTATATTTAAAACACCAAACAGTTGTATCCTCACCCGTTTCTGAAACCAGAAGATTACCGGATAGCCGGATTATTCTGCATGGCCGTTGATTTTCAACTCTTTTATCAAATGGCCCGCCTCACCGTATTTCTCTATAATAAAAAGCATATAACGCACATCCACACCGATACAACGTTGCAAATCCGGCTCGAAAACGATGTCGCTACTCATCGCTTCCCAATTGCCGTCGAAAGCGAGCCCCAACAACTCCCCTTTTGCATTGAACATCGCACTGCCGGAATTACCACCCGTGATGTCATTATTGGAGATAAAACAGACCTTCATCTCCCCCTTTTCATCCGCATAACGGCCAAAATCTCCGGCACTGAACAGTTCCAGCAGGCGCGGACTGACCTCAAAATCAGTATCTCCCCGGTGGTCACGCATCTTTTCGAAGATTCCCATCGGGGTA
This sequence comes from uncultured Bacteroides sp., assembly GCA_958477465.1. Lineage (GTDB taxonomy): Bacteria > Bacteroidota > Bacteroidia > Bacteroidales > Bacteroidaceae > Bacteroides. Next base: position 37,008 of record CAUEFX010000022.1, on the reverse strand, counting down.
GTATAATAATTATAGACCGCCCCATTGAACGGAGAGTAGCTGCAGACGGTTCCGAAGCTGAGCCGCATGGTCGAATTGGCATCCGGATAAAAATTACGGTCGGCATACATCCGCCGAACAGCCGCATTGAACAGCCGCTCGTCCCGTTCTATCTTTTCCGAAGCCTCCACGATGGCCTGATTCATATCATAATAAGCCACAATAAGGTCGATACCTAACGAGATTGCAGGATCGTCGAGGATGTTGAACGTCGTATCACGTTCCAGAAAGCGTTTCAAACCATTGGGGGAAGTTATCTCCGAACGGGCATACAGGGTGTCGATATAGGCCCGTTCATCGCCATTATAAAGCGTATCGATTGTCTGATACATCGGTGGCAGATAGCGGGCAGGTACCTCTTCGCGGTATTCTCTCAAAAGCGCCGTAAACACCTCCTTGTCGATGTCAAGGTCCAGATTGGCATATTTTTCCAATATCCCCTTCAACCGCGCAACCACCTGCTTCTCCCCGGCTTCAAAATCAAAATTAAGTATCTCGAGCGACAACTGTACCAGCTCTGGCCCGTTAATGAACGATTCACCGAAATAAGCCATCGCCCGGTTCACTTCCCGCCGGCTTTTATAGTTCAACTCGAGCGAAGAGAGCAGATGCATCAGTTTCTCACGCTCGGCAGGGGTATTCTGAATCCATTGCCTCAACGCGGCCTCCAGTTCCCGTTTCTTTTCAAGTACCTTCAGTTTGCGAATTGCCTTATTCGTTCCGATGCTGTTTTTCCAGTAATTGGAACTTTCATCATACTTAGAGGCATACTTAATGCGGATGTCGTCTCTACGGTCCATTTCTCGCTTCCAGATGGCCTGTTTCACGCCGCGCACATCGATCATCGCCTGGTTCATACCGTCCATCATCTCTTCAATGCCGAAAGAAGAGAGAAAACGTTCCGTACTGCCCGGATAGCCCAAAGTCATGCAGAAAGAGCCCTCCTTATATCCATCCAATGAGACAGGAGCGACATACGACGGATGATAGGGCACATTATCGGGTGAATAATCGGCCGGGGCATTCTTCTTATCGGCATAAATGCGGAAAACCGAGAAATCACCGGTATGGCGCGGCCACATCCAATTGTCCGTATCCCATCCGAATTTTCCGATGGAAGACGGGGGAGCAAACACCAGCCGCACATCGTTGAAATCGCGGTAAACCGACAGCCAGAACTCGTTTCCGCCATAATAGGCATCAACCACTCCCACAAGTGTAGAGTCTTTGAGGCTCACCTCATCTGCTATCAGACGCGTGATGGAATCGACGGCAGCGATACGTTCCGGCTCGGTCATAGAATCACGGGTTACCTTGAGCACGCGTTTCGTCACATCTTCTGTACGCAGCAAGAAACGGACGTACAGTTCCGGATTGGGCAACTCCTCCTCGAGCGTACGGGCCACAAAGCCCTCTTTCAAATAATCGTGCTCTACCGTAGAGTGTTGCTGCACGCTGCTGAAGCCGCAGTGATGATTGGTAAAGACCAACCCGTCCTCCGAAACGACAACACCGGAACAGAATCCCCCAAAACTGACTACGGCATCTTTCAGAGAGGCTTTTTTAGGATTATAAAGTTTCTTCGCGGGCATTTGCAAGCCAAGCTCCTTCATCGACCTTTGCGTTTGTTTATTCAGGTTACCTAACAGCCACATCCCCTCATCGGCACGGACGGTCGATGAAAGGAAAAGAGCGATCATTGCAAATAGTTTAAGTTTCATTCAATTGGGGGATTAAGTGGACATTTCTTATAAATCAAACCAAAAAGGCGTCATTCGGCTATCAGACGCAACTTCTTCGCTCCTACACGGGCTTGCAGCCATTCGGAGATTTTCTGCTTTTCACTCTCGCCCGGACGACGGTCAAACTTCAGCACAGCAAGTGCAACCGTATCCGTTTTCAACGAATCTACCGTGGTCTCCAGCGTGTGAGAAATAGAGACAGCCGTCACCGAAGGGTACAGCACCTTCAATTCGGGTATGATGATACGGCTCATTTCATCATAAGATTTATATTGCTCCAAGCTCTTCTGCAACGCATCGATCTTCTTCTGTTGTTCTTGCAGGCGCTGTTCGCTGTTTTTATAAAAGTCTTCCATCACCATAGCCCGTATGGACGAAAGATCCATCGCGTCATTGTTCATCCCTTGCAATACGATGAGTTTGGTCTCCTCCAGTTTGTATTGCTTCATCTTGCTGCGCGCCAGCTCTATCGAGGCCTCAGGGACTTCCGGTCCGATAAGGACGACACGTATCTCGCGATGTTCATAGCTCACTTTCTTGTCGAGCACCTGTGTCTTCTCAAAATTCAGTTCCGTATTGATGAAATGATTGGCAGCCGTTTCGTAGAAAGTGCTCTTGATAATGCCGAAAGTCAGATAAACAGCCGGACACATGGTAATAACGACAATAAGGATGATGTATTTGCGGACCGTTTTTTCCCGGTTCTTGTCTACGAATTCCTTTCGCTGAAAATGCATCATTCGTACACCGATAAAGGTAGCCAAGCTAATGAAAACAGAATTGATGAAATAGAGATAGAAAGCACCGAGAAAGTAAATCAGATTGCCGGATGCCAGCCCGTATCCTGCCGTACAAAGCGGCGGCATCAACGCAGTGGCGATGGCAACGCCCGGTATCACATTTCCTTTCTCTTTGGTAGAGAGAGCCACAACTCCGGCCAATCCGCCGAAAAGCGCTATAAATACATCATAAATGGTAGGAGAAGTGCGCGCCAAAAGTTCCGACTGTGCCTCGGCAATAGGGGTAAAAAAGAAATAAACGGTAGCGGTGGTCACGCTGAATGCCGTTGTAATGAGAAAACTCTTCAGGGAGCGTTTCATCAGTTCAAAATCATTCATCCCGACAGAAAGCCCCACACCCATGATAGGTCCCATCAACGGAGAGATCAGCATCGCGCCGATTATTACGGCAGTGGAGTTCACATTCAGCCCCAACGACGCCATGAAAATGGCGAATATCAGAATCCACAGATTGGCCCCTTTGAACTCGACACCCTTGCGGATGGAATCGATGGTTTCCAACTCATTGTCTTTGTCCTTCCGCAGATCCAAATACTCCCGAAGGAAGCTCTTTATGGCAAAGTGATTTCGATTGTCTGTCTTCATGTCCTACCTCCTTACAATACGGTTAATAACAGGGATCTGCTTCAACGGCAAGTCGTGTCTGATGATATACGCTATGAATACAGCCAATAACACCGTACGGAAAAGCAAGCGAAGTACCGTATTCTCCAAAGGCATCCATTCTCCCACAGCGTAGATGACCAACGCTAAAAGCACGTATCCACCGATACTTTTCAAATCATAATTTATCGGATACTTCTTTTGACCGACAAAGTAAGACAGCAGCATGGCGACTGCGTATCCGGTGAAACCCGCCCAGGCACAAGCCATGTAGCCGTAAACCGGAATAAGGAAGACGTTCATCAGAACAACAATCACACAGGCCGTTATAGAGAAATAAGCGCCCCATTTTGTCTCATCCGTCAGCTTATACCAGAAAGAGAGATTGAAATATACCCCCATAAACATCTCGGCAGCCATGACGATAGGAACCACTTTCAGCCCTTCCCAATAATCACGTCCGATGACGTATCGGAGAATATCGAGATAAAACATCACTGCAAGAAACGCCAATAACGTGAAGATAATAAAGAATTTCATGGCCTGCGCATACATCTGCCGGTTGTCTTTCTCCCGGCTTTTGCCAAACACAAACGGCTCATAAGCAAAACGGAATGCCTGTGTAAACATAGCCATAATCATAGCTATTTTACTTGTTGCACCATATATGCCCAATTGTACGGCCGCCTCTGCCGCATCGGGATAGACGAACGGGAAAATGATTTTATCGACTACCTGATTCAGTATGCCTGCAATGCCCAATATCAGGATGGGAAAAGAATAGCGGAACATCCGCTTCAGCAAATCACGATCGAGGTTATAACGGAAGCCGCGCAATTCGGACATCAGACAAACCATCACCAATGATGTACAAATCAGATTGATCAGGAAAGCCACACCGACATCGGTACCTTTCATAAATACGAAATAAACAATGTTCAATGCTATGCTGGCGAAAATAAACAGCATCTTCAGAGCAGCAAATTTAATAGGCCGGTTCTTATAGCGCAGGTAAGCAAAAGGAATGGCCTGGATGGCATCCATCGCTATTACGATCAGCATCATCCCCAAATACCAGGGGTGCTCCTCATACCCCATCACACCGGCTATCGGCTTCAAAAACAACAGACAGACTGCCAAAAATGAAAGGGAAATCGCCCCGACGGTGAGCAAGGTCGTAGAATAAACCTTTACAGGATCATCATCCCCCTTATTGGCAAAACGGAAAAAACCGGTTTCCATGCCGCACGTAAGCAAAACGAGCAGCAATGCCGTAATGGCATACATATTCGTAATCACACCGTATCCTCCCGTAGAAGCAGGCATGGAAATAGTATAGATGGGCACCAGCAGATAATTGAGGAAGCGCCCCACAATGCTGCTGATACCATAGATAGCGGTATCTTTTGCCAATGATTTTAATCCGGCCATGTGTTTTATTTACAATTAGACGATTTACCGTCAGACGATTCGGAAATAACTCACGGTGCAACTTCAATCGTAAGTCGTAAATCGTCTGATCGTAAATCAAAACAATGTTTGTTGACTGTTATAGAGACTCCGCCCCAGATGTTTATAAGCAAGTTCGGTCACTTCACGTCCGCGGGGAGTCCGTTTCAGGAACCCTTCTTTGATGAGGAACGGTTCATATACCTCTTCAATGGTTCCGGCATCCTCGCCTAACGCGGTAGCAATGGTTGTCAGTCCCACAGGACCGCCTTTAAACTTATCGATAATGGTACAGAGTATCTTGTTATCTATCTCATCCAAGCCATACTTGTCGATATTCAATGCTTCAAGGGCAAAAGCTGCGATCTCCGTATCGATGGAACCGGAACCCTTCACCTGTGCGAAGTCGCGGACACGACGAAGCAACGCATTGGCGATACGAGGCGTACCACGGCTGCGTGAAGCGATCTCGCCTGCTGCGGGCATCGAACAAGGCACATCCAGAATGGCTGCCGAACGCCGGATAATATTACTCAACACGTCATCATCGTAATATTCAAGATGCAGGTTGATGCCGAAACGTGCACGCAACGGCGCTGTCAGTAGGCCGCTACGGGTAGTCGCCCCCACCAAAGTAAACGGATTCAAATCAATCTGGATACTTCGTGCAGACGGGCCCTTATCTATCATGATATCGATGCGGTAATCCTCCATGGCAGAATACAAGTATTCTTCCACGACAGGAGACAGACGATGGATTTCATCGATAAACAGCACATCGTTTGTTTCAAGACTGGTGAGCACACCGGCAAGGTCACCGGGTTTGTCTAGCACCGGACCGGAAGTGACTTTAAAGCCCACTCCGAGTTCGTTGGCAATAATATTTGAAAGCGTGGTTTTCCCCAATCCGGGAGGGCCGTGCAACAATACATGATCGAGCGCCTCTCCACGGAGACGGGCTGCCTTTACAAAGATACGGAGATTCTCCACGACTTTATCCTGCCCGCTGAAATCTTCGAAATTAAGCGGTCGGAGCGCATTCTCAAAATCCCGTTCTTTACTGGTCAGTTGTTGATTACGTATATTGAAGTCTTCTTCCATAAAATTACATTCCCGTTCTTCTATATAATAGAGGGCAAATTTAGATATAAATCTCGATTTATATGCCGGTGTGGTAAGAAAATGTCAGGCTCTCCCCTATCTTTGTGGCGTGGCCCTGACATTTTATCAGAGGAAAGACAATACAATTCAAAGAAAAAGATTATTCTACAATCCACTTCTCTATATTCCGTGTCTCCGAACTAAAATTCACGCCAATCTTGAAAAGTTTACGAGCATCGGATTCAAAAGGCCGGGCGTATTGCCGCTCATTGATTTGTTGCAGTGCCGCCTCTGCCGTGCCATCTAATTTGAACTCCATGACATAGATAAATTTATCCGTCTGCAAAACAAGATCGATACGCCCTTGTCCGGTGTGATATTCTACATGGACATAGAAGCCGACAAGTTTGAAGACAATAAAGAGGACATTTTGATAGTGCAACTCCAGATCACGGATCAATTCATAAGGAGTATCCGCAAAGAAACTTTGAAGACGATGGAAAAATGCGTTATAATCACCGGAACGTATCTCACTCACAAACTTCTGAATTTCAAAAGGAGACTGTACTACATTAGAATTTGCATAAAAAGGTAACAAAAACCGAACAAAGCCTTCTTCGACCTCTCGATTAGGGAAACCTAAGCGATAAATGCCAAATTCAGGATCGTATCCCTTAATTGTCAGATAGCCACTCTGATAAATGACCGGAATGGGATCGGTAGACGAAGAGTCAATGCTGTTCAGCACATCGGCACTCGTCTCTTCGTGCGTCATACGCTCTAAATCGTAATGGTGCTTCTTCAACAACTCGACCAAATAAGTAGGCGTCCCTGTCTCAAACCAATAATTACCGAATTTATTCCGTTTGAAAGCGTTCAAGAGACTAAAAGGGTTATAGATGCCAATAGAGTTTTCTACAAAATGGTAACCGTCATAGCACTCACGCAACTCTGAACAGAACTTCTCATAATCCATCTGCTGAGCAGCTGCAAATTCATGCATCTCCGGAGTGAGATAATCATACAATTCCTGCTCGCTAATCCCGCAAAGATCTACATACTCATCCCACATCGAAATGTCATCCAGATTATTCAAATCGCTAAAAACACTCACCTTACCAAACTTCGTAACCCCCGTCAGCATACCGAACCGGATGCAGCCATCCATCGTCTTCAGAACGCCATAGAAAGGTTTCAGCGTATCGCGGAAACAAGCTTGCAAGGATGGATTATTAATAGCCTGAAGCATTGGCTTGTCATACTCATCCACTAAAATAACGACTCGTTCACCTGTCTGTTCATAAGCCCGCTTTATTATGCCGGCAAAGCGTAACGCCAAAGTCGTCTCAGCCGCCCCTGTGCCGTAAATGGCTTCCCAATCCGTCAAAGCTTTGTTTAATATACGGTCGAGACTATCCGGTGTATCATACTTCCCGATATTAAGGTCTATATGGAGAATCGGATGCTGCCGCCACTCCTTTTCAAGCTTCTCCATTGCCAAACCCTCAAAAAGCTCTCTTTTCCCCTGGAAATACGCTTCCAGTGTAGAAATGAGCAGACTCTTCCCAAAACGGCGGGGACGGCTAAGAAAATAGTAACTGCCGGTCTTAACCATTTTATAGATAAGTGCGGTCTTATCAACATAAAAATAACCTCCCAAACGAAGTTTCTCAAAATTCTGTATGCCGATGGGATAAATCTTGTTGCTCATAATCTTTTGGGCTTTAAAAGTTCCTGTAGGCAAAGATAGCACAATAAACGCCTAAGAAACAATATAAATGCTTAATTTTTATTCTATCCGTTTAGAGACTGCTTATCGATATAGATAAAAGCTGCGAGAAAAGCGAATAGCCTGACATAATTCTTTTATATTGCGGTTTTTGCTAACATGCACTTCGTTCAAAAAACAGCAAATAGAGAAAAAAAGTGCATAAATAGATAAATAAAATACACTTTTCCTGCATATTTTCACAAAAAAGAGGATGAATATGCAGTTTTCACCTATAAATTTATCTCCTTTTCTCCGGGAGAAAGCTTCAGTTTCTCGTAGAGGAACGACTCGTTTCTCTACGAGGAACCATAAGAACCTCTACGGGAAAAATATATTTTTCTTATAAAGACCGCTTTTTACGCTAACTGCAAGCAAAACCAGAACCACTCCAAAATAGAATAAAGAACAAAACAAAGCTATTTTAAACACAATTTGCAACTAAAACGCCCAAACTAACGACTTCAACGCCAACTAATCACCATATTGACAACTTTCTGAAATATCCAACATGAAAATGTAGAGTTTTTTTTTCACCAGTCCGGACTCTTGCTTTAAAAAAGAGATTCTGCATAAGCTAAAATATCATATTGACATTTTGTAGAATGACAATTCTTTTTGTTACCTTTGAAAAAACAATTTATTATGAATGAACATAAAAACAGATAGAACAGATTTATAATTCTGGAATTCTATTGAAACGAACATTACCTTTGTAAAATATGGATAGAGAAAAAATATATACTTGCCCACAGTTGATGAACTACATAGATGAAATAGGAATGCTACCTCTTCTCAATATCGGTATTAAAGAATGGTCGGCTGATGATGTGGTAGACGAAGAATGCCGTTACACTGCTTTCCCTGATGGCGGATGGGAATGGCCCTTATGGGAATGGAAAGGTTCGATTATCCGCGAGACAGGATGCGCCTACGGAAAATTCTTCCGACAGAAGGCTGCATTTATAAGTATGGAGTGGTGGCCGGACTTCTGCAACTGGCGCAGGAGCAAGAACCCATATCCTGAGGAGGGAAGTGTGGAGGATACTATCTTGGAAACATTGAAACATAACGGAAGTATGATCACGCGCGACTTACGCAAAGCATGCGGTTTTATCGGACCCAATATGCGTAGTAAATTCGATTCATACCTTAGCCGGCTGCAAATGGCAGGGCGCATCGTTACAGAAGACTTTGTATATCCCCACGACAAACATGGCAAGCAGTATGGCTGGGGATGGTCATTGTTGACAACCCCCGAGAACTTATTCGGAAAAGAATCCTGCCATACTGAGCGAACCGTTGAGGAGTCAAGAGAACGCATCGCCGGGCATCTTCGTAAAATTCTCCCACAGGCATCAGAAAATGACATAAACAAAATTATAGGATAAGGAAGGTGTATCAAAATGTCCTTTTTCTAATGAATCGCCTCTGCTACAAGTATTTGCAGCAGTGGCAATTTCTAAGTCTTACTCATTTTGATACACCCTCATAATTACCGTTTCATGTAATATTTCCGTTCTTCATCCGTCAGTTTTTCTATTGAATAACGGAGCATCGTGCGGGGCATTTCACGAGCATGTTTATCAAGAAACTGCAAAAGCAGATCCTTGTCGCGTTTCCCCATCTCCCGAAGCATCCACCCGATGGCTTTTTGCATCAAGTCATGTTTATGATGCAACAACAACTCCGAAAGGCGAAGAATATCGTCAAAATCACCACTTCTGATCAGTGTAATCGTAGAAACTACCGCAATACGCTGCTCCCAAAGAAGTGGGCTACCGGCCAAACGATACAAATCCTCACGGGGATTATCTTTTAAATATTCGCCTACAATATAAGGAGCGGACAGGTCCACCAAGTCCCAGTTATTAATACGGGCAGTCTGCGTCAGATAGAAATCATAAATCTCTTTCCGTGCCTTTTCACCGGATTTTCTGAAAAGTTCTACCAGCATCAATAAGGCACACAAGCGGCATTCATGCCATTCACTCCTTAATAAATCCGCCATCACCTCAAACGGTTCTTCTTTATGACGCTTTGCCACCAGACGGGTATTGGGAACAACAATCCCCAGAAATTTATCACCCTCGCCATATTGCCCTTTTCCCGTTTTGAAGAAATTGGGCAAATACTCCCTTTTCACCGGGTCGATGTATGTTTCCAACTCTTTCTGAATCTCCGCTGCCTTTGTTTTCATATAATCTTCTGTATAATTCCAAGCTGTTTGCCGTAAAGTAATCCCCGTCAAAAATAGACAAAATATGGGGGAATAATGGAAAGTTATATCTATTTTTGCAAATAATACAGTAATCGGACTATGGTTTTAAATTACATCTGGATAGCATTCTTCCTCATCGCTTTTATTGTGGCATTAGGAAAGCTCATCTTTACAGGGAACACACAAATATTTACCGATATTATCAATTCCACTTTCGATTCGTCAAAGACCGCCTTTGAAGTTTCACTCGGATTGACCGGTGTTTTGTCTTTGTGGCTGGGCATTATGAAGATCGGAGAAAACAGCGGGCTTATCAATGCACTGTCCAGATGGCTGAGTCCTGTATTTTGCCGTCTTTTTCCGGATATTCCGAAAGGGCATCCAGTAATGGGGTCCATATTTATGAACATGTCTGCCAATATGTTAGGGCTCGACAATGCCGCTACTCCGATGGGGCTGAAAGCCATGAAAGAGCTACAGGAGTTGAATCCTCAAAAAGACACTGCCAGCAACCCGATGATCATGTTTCTCGTTATCAATACTTCGGGGCTGATACTCATCCCCATCTCCATCATGGTATATCGTGCACAAATGGGAGCGGCACAACCGACCGATATCTTTATCCCTATCCTATTGAGTACATTCATCTCGACATTGGTGGGAGTAATTGCCGTCAGCATATCCCAGCGCATTAACTTGATTAACAAGCCCATATTGATATTAATCAGTATTCTGAGTCTCTTTTTCGGAGGGCTGATGTACCTCTTCACCACTCTTTCACGCGAAGAGATGGGCACCTATTCTACGCTGATAGCCAACATCATACTGTTCGGAGTCATTATCCTTTTCATCCTGACGGGGATACGGAAAAAGATCAATGTATACGATTCTTTTGTGGAAGGAGCGAAAGAGGGGTTCACCACCGCCGTGCGTATCATTCCCTACCTGGTCGCTTTTCTGGTAGGTATTGCCGTATTCCGCACTTCCGGAGCGATGGATATCCTTGTAGACGGTATCGGCTATGCAGTAGGACTCTGCGGACTGGATACGAGTTTTGTCGGCGCTCTGCCCACCGGATTGATGAAATCGCTCAGCGGAAGCGCCGCCAATGGGCTAATGATCGATACGATGAAAGAATTCGGACCGGACTCTTTCGTTTCACGGGTCAGTTGCGTTGTGCGCGGAGCTTCGGACACTACATTTTATATCCTGGCTGTGTATTTTGGCAGTGTAGGAATAACCAAAACGCGCAATGCGGTTACCTGTGGGCTGATCGCCGATTTCTCGGGAATTATCGCCGCCATACTAATCAGTTATTTATTCTTCTTTTAATATATCAATATCATGGCTGTAACTTATCAGACAGAGGGCGTAAAAATGCCTGGCATTAAAAAGAGAGCAACAACAGAATGGATTAAATCCGTAGCTGCCACATACGGCAAAAAGATCGGTGAAATCGCGTATATCTTCTGTTCGGATGAAAAAATACTGGAGGTGAACCGCCAGTACCTGCAACACGATTACTATACAGACATCATTACCTTCGACTATTGCGAGGGCGATCGTCTTTCGGGCGATCTTTTCATCAGCCTGGACACGGTAAAGACCAATTCCGAACAATTCAAGACGACGTATGATGAAGAACTTCACCGGACAATAATCCACGGAATTCTTCACCTATGCGGCATTAATGACAAAGGGCCGGGTGAACGCGAGATCATGGAAGCAGCCGAAAACAGGGCACTGGAAATGAGAAAATAAAAACGGATTTGGGAAACGGCTTTGAATTTCCACCAATATCCTTTTGACTGACTTCCGCTTATACTCCGGACCTCGAAAGTCCGCCTCAAGCTATCAGGCGATTCATTCAAAACAGCTTCTAAGTCGGTGAATTTCCATCCCTTAAAACGCTTATAGCTTTCTTTTTCATTATAAAAACGGAACTTTTTCGTAACTTTGCACCGTTTGAAAAAGAAGTATAAGACGAATGGATTTTAAGTACGATGTAATAGTAATCGGCGCCGGCCATGCCGGTTGTGAAGCTGCGGCAGCCTCAGCAAACCTGGGCTCCAAAACCTGCCTCATCACAATGGACATGAACAAAATCGGCCAGATGAGCTGCAATCCGGCAGTAGGCGGTATCGCCAAAGGACAGATTGTACGTGAGATAGATGCGCTGGGTGGACAAATGGGACTGATAACGGACCAAACAGCCATCCAGTTCCGTATCTTGAACCGCTCGAAAGGGCCGGCAATGTGGAGCCCACGCGCACAATGCGACCGCAACAAATTTATATGGGCATGGAGAGAAGTATTAGAAAACACGCCCAATCTTCACATCTGGCAAGATACAGTAAAAGAACTGCTCGTTGAGAACGGAGAAGTTGTGGGATTGGAAACGATGTGGGGAGTCACCTTTCACGCAAAATGCGTAGTACTTACCACAGGTACTTTTCTCAACGGGCTGATGCATGTCGGTAAAACCATGCTTCCGGGCGGACGTATGGCAGAACCGGCATCTTATCACCTGACCGAATCCATCGCACGGCACGGTATCAGTTACGGTCGGATGAAAACGGGTACCCCAGTGCGGATAGACGGACGAAGCGTACATTACGAATTAATGGATACGCAAGATGGAGAAGCCGATTTCCATAAGTTTTCTTTTATGGATACCCCCGTGCGCCATCTCAAGCAGCTACAATGCTGGACCTGTTTCACCAACCCTGAAGTACACCGTATTCTACAAGAAGGACTGCCGGAATCTCCCCTCTTCAACGGACAAATCAAAAGTATCGGACCACGTTACTGCCCAAGTATAGAAACCAAGATTGTCACCTTCCCCGACAAAGAGCAGCATCAGTTATTCTTGGAGCCCGAAGGAGAAACCACACAAGAGTTATATTTGAATGGATTCTCTTCCTCACTTCCTATGAACATACAAATTGAAGCGTTGAAGAAAATCCCGGCCTTTAAGGATCTGGTTATCTACCGGCCCGGATATGCGATTGAATACGATTTCTTTGACCCTACCCAGCTAAAACATTCGTTGGAATCGAAGAAAATCAAGAATCTATTCTTTGCCGGACAAGTAAACGGTACCACCGGATACGAGGAAGCCGGAGGCCAAGGAATCATTGCCGGCATCAACGCACACATCAACTGCCACGGAGGCGAACCGTTTACGCTGGCACGCGATGAAGCATATATCGGTGTATTAATCGATGATCTCGTAACCAAAGGAGTAGACGAGCCTTACCGGATGTTTACCTCCCGTGCCGAATATCGTATTCTATTACGAATGGACGATGCAGACATGCGTCTGACCGAAAAGGCATGGAAGTTGGGATTGGTAAAAGAGGACAGATATACATTGTTGAAAAACAAACGTGAAGCGATAGAACGAATCGTGTCATTTGCACGCAACTATTCGATAAAAGCGGCACTTATCAACGATTCACTCGAAAAGTTGGGTACTACCCCCTTGCGCCAGGGATGCAAATTGATAGACCTGATAAACCGTCCTCAAATCACGGTTGAAAACATTGCCGAACATGTGCCGGCATTCAAACGGATACTCGATGAAATCACAGAACGGAAAGAAGAGATTATCGAGGCTGCAGAAATACTGATTAAGTACGAGGGATACATCGGGCGCGAACGGATCATTGCAGACAAACTTGCCCGTCTGGAGAGTATCAAGATCAAAGGAAAGTTTGACTATAATTCCATTCAATCCCTATCCACCGAAGCAAGACAGAAGTTGGTCAAGATAGATCCGGAAACAATCGCGCAAGCAAGCCGAATCCCCGGAGTATCGCCAAGCGATATCAACGTACTGTTGGTACTTTCGGGGAGATAAGCGCCGCGCGTTTCACGTGAAACAAAACATTTAAAGAAACGAAATAAATCAATGATTATGAGCAAAGAAAGGCTTATCAAAAGTATTCGGGAGATACCCGATTTTCCTATTCCGGGAATACTCTTTTACGATGTAACCACCCTATTCAAAGATACTGCATGTTTGAAGGAACTTTCGGATACAATGTATGAGATGTACAAAGATAAAGGAATTACAAAAGTAGTAGGAATAGAATCCAGAGGCTTCATCATGGGCCCCATTCTCGCCACCCGATTAAACGCCGGATTCATTCCAATCCGTAAACCCGGAAAGCTGCCCGCCGAGACAATTGAAGAAAGCTATGACAAAGAATACGGGAAAGACACGATACAAATACATAAAGACGCTTTAGACGAAAACGATGTCGTATTACTGCATGACGACCTTTTAGCCACAGGAGGAACAATGAAAGCAGCTTGTGAGCTGGTCAAAAAGCTAAAGCCGAAGAAAGTATACGTAAACTTCATTATCGAACTAAAAGACTTGAATGGAAAAGCCGTATTCGGAGATGACGTAGAAATAGAATCAGTATTGTCTTTATAAGAGTAAACGGATTCAATAAATATCAAGACCACGCCACAAAGCCGGGTGTGGTCTTGATATTTTCTTATCACACCGGCATATAAATCGCGATTTATATCTAAATTTGCAGAGCGTAGTCATACAGCTACGCTCTTTTTTAATATGAACGCCGATCAGAAGACCCAAACCAGCGAATACCTGAAAGGAATCGTAGCAAATCTCCCGGAAGGACCCGGCATTTATCAATACTTAAATGCCGAAGGAGTCATTATATACGTAGGAAAAGCAAAAAACCTGAAAAGAAGAGTCTATTCCTATTTCAGCAAAGAGCACGAACCCGGAAAGACAAGAGTATTGGTCAGCAAAATAGCCGACATACGCTATATCGTAGTCAATTCTGAGGAAGATGCCCTTTTATTGGAGAATAATCTGATAAAGAAATACAAACCCCGGTATAACGTATTACTGAAAGATGACAAGACCTACCCGTCCATTTGCGTGCAAAACGAATACTTTCCGCGCATATTCAAAACCAGAAAGATTATCCGCAACGGTTCCTCTTATTATGGCCCGTACAGCCACATACCGTCAATGAATGCCGTGCTCGACCTCATCAAGCATCTCTATCCGTTACGTACTTGCAACCTGAACCTTTCACCGGAAAACATCCGCGCCGGAAAGTTCAATGTCTGTCTCGAATATCACATAAAGAACTGTGCCGGTCCTTGCATCGGGCTGCAATCACAGGAAGAATATTTAAAAAACATTAGCGAGATCAAAGAGATTCTAAAGGGGAATACACAAGACATCAGCCGCATGCTATTTCAACAAATGCAAGAGTTAGCAGCCGATATGAAATTCGAGGAAGCACAAAAAATCAAGGAAAAATACACCTTGATAGAGAATTATCGCTCCAAATCCGAAGTAGTAAGCTCCATATTGCACAACATCGACGTATTTTCCATTGAAGAAGACGAGAATAACTCCGCTTTCATCAATTACCTGCACATCACCAACGGAGCAATCAACCAGGCTTTTACTTTTGAATACAAAAAAAGGCTGAATGAAAGCAAAGAAGAACTCCTCAGGCTGGGCATCATCGAAATGCGCGAGCGCTACAAAAGCCTTTCACGAGAGATTATCGTGCCGTTTGAGATAGAAATGGAGCTGAACAACGTGGTATTCACCGTGCCGCAACGCGGCGACAAGAAAAAGCTCCTCGAACTGTCACAGCTCAACGTGAAGCAATACAAAGCCGACCGCTTGAAACAGGCCGAAAAGCTAAATCCCGAACAGAGAAGTATGCGGCTGATGAAAGAGATACAACAGGAGCTGCATTTAGACAGGCCGCCTCTCCAAATAGAATGTTTCGATAACTCTAACATCCAAGGATCAGACGCCGTAGCCGCCTGCGTAGTATTCAAAAAGGCCAAACCATCCAAACAAGACTACCGGAAATACATTATCAAGACGGTGGAAGGCCCGGATGATTATGCATCCATGAAAGAAGTCGTCAGACGGCGATATCAGCGCGCCATAAACGAAAGAAGCGCCCTCCCCGACCTGATCATCACCGACGGTGGAAAAGGGCAAATGGAGGCCGTAAGACAGGTCATGGAGGAGCTGCATCTCACCATCCCCATTGCCGGTCTCGCCAAAGACAGAAAACACCGGACCTCCGAACTTCTATTCGGCTTTCCGCCGCAAACCATCGGGCTAAAACAGCATTCTCCCCTCTTTAAATTGCTGGAACAGATACAAGACGAAGTGCACCGTTTTGCCATCACCTTCCATCGTGACAAACGCAGCAAACGGCAAGTAGCATCCGTATTAGACACAATTAAGGGTATCGGAGAGAAAACAAAAACAGCCCTACTAAAAGAATTCAAGAGCGTAAAGCGCATAAAAGAAGCTTCATTGGAAGAGATCAGCGCCATCACAGGAGAAGCCAAAGCCAAGATCATCAAAGAGGCGCTCCCTACCCCGGAAGATAGCGACCGGCAAGAAGGCAATACGTAGCGCATGCAGACCCGATATAGTGTACATTGGCAGGTAAACCCTAAAAAAGCGGTCGCAGAAGCACACGGAACAATAACGAGCCGTACTGCACAGTTTGAGAGCGTATCAGAACCCAAGAATCCATAAGTAAAGGAAGAGATACAGAAGGAAAGAGATACGGAATGATAGGCTATGTCGAATCCCGGCCTCTCAGGCATTTTCTCTAAAAAAGCGTGTTTTTTTGAGAAAAACCGCCTAAACTTCTGATTATCTATAACGTTTTTTGTAAATTTGCCTTTCTAAAGCAATACAGAAGAGAGAAAAAGAGAGAATAGAGAATGAGAGTAGTAATACAGCGTGTCGGCCATGCCTCAGTAACCATTGACGGACACTGCAAATCAGCCATCCGGAAAGGAATGTTAATCCTCGTAGGCATCGAGGAAGCCGACGGAACAGAAGACATCGCATGGCTGTGTAAGAAAATTATCAACCTCCGCATCTTTGATGACGAAAATGGAGTGATGAACAAATCAGTCATAGAGATTGACGGAGAGATACTGGTGATCAGCCAGTTCACATTATACGCATCAACCAAGAAAGGGAATCGCCCATCGTATATAAAAGCAGCCAAACCGGATATTTCCATCCCCATTTACGAACAATTCTGCAAAGAATTGAGTTCTTTACTTGGCAAGGAGATAGGTACGGGAGAATTTGGCGCAGACATGAAAGTAGAGCTGCTGAACGACGGCCCGGTAACCATTTGCATAGATACCAAAAACAGAGAATAATGACACTGGAAGAAGCTCAGAAACAGGTGGACCTGTGGATAAAAAAGTACGGAGTACGCTACTTCAGCGAACTGACGAATATGGCCGTACTCACCGAAGAAGTCGGTGAACTGGCACGTATAATGGCACGCAAGTATGGCGACCAATCCTTCAAGGAAGGAGAGAAAGACAACCTCGCCGACGAAATGGCAGATGTGCTCTGGGTACTTCTTTGCATCGCCAATCAGACCGGTGTAGACCTCACCGATGCCTTCAAGCGTAACCTGGAAAAGAAAACCCAAAGAGACAATAAAAGACATATAAATAATCCCAAATTGAGAAACCATGGAACAGAATGAGAACCTCGTAAGCAAGTATGAAGCCGCATTGGCCAAGTATAATACCAACCTGAGCGACGCCGATGTGCAAGCCCGCGTAGCCGAGATCATCGACAAGAAAGTAGCGGAAAACAACACGAAAGAGGTAAAGAAATTTCTTTTCAACTGTATAGATCTTACAAGCCTGAACAGTACGGACAATGATGAAAGCATCATGAAATTTACTGAAAAGGTAAATCGGTTCGACGACGAGTTCCCCGACTTGAAAAACGTAGCAGCCATCTGTGTATATCCGAACTTTGCAGAAGCCGTTAAAAACACACTGGATGTAGAAGGAGTCAAAATAGCGTGTGTATCAGCAGGTTTTCCTTCCTCACAAACATTTATCGAAGTAAAAATAGCCGAAACAGCCATGGCAGTAATGGAAGGTGCTGATGAAATAGACATCGTCATTTCTGTCGGAAAATTCCTTAGCGGAGACTACGAAACGATGTGTGAGGAAATCCAGGAGCTGAAAGAAACCTGTAAAGAGCGCCACCTGAAAGTAATCCTCGAGACCGGAGCACTGAAAACAGCTTCCAACATTAAAAAAGCCTCTATCCTATCCATGTACTCAGGAGCGGATTTCATCAAAACATCTACCGGAAAGCAGCAACCGGCAGCCACTCCGGAGGCAGCATACGTCATGTGTGAAGCCATCAAAGAATATTACAACAAAACCGGAAACAAAGTCGGATTCAAACCGGCCGGAGGAATCAATACCGTAAACGATGCACTGATTTACTATACTATCGTCAAGGAAATATTAGGAGAGGAATGGTTAAATAACGAGTTGTTCCGCTTAGGAACAAGCCGATTGGCAAACCTGTTACTTTCTGAAATAACAGGCGAAGAGACAAAATTCTTCTAAGATACATTCGGGAAAGTTGTATCAAAACTTTCTTACAAGACAAACCACTCCTGCCGCAAATGCCTGAGGCAGGGGTGGTTTCTATTATCCAGCTGTTTTGACACACATTCTTTCCCTGTCAAGTCCCCTGCCACGACTGCAAACTCACATCTATAATTAAGAAAAACTAAAGTCCCTTACTTACAAATACTCATATTTTTACTATCTTTGCTGCACATTAGACTATAGAGAATAGAATAATGCACTGTATTAGAGAACGTTTCATTTATTATCTTTTTCCTGGAATTCGGCAAAATTCATGTTATGAAAGGTAATAAGCAAACGGGTCTCACGCACCTTCACGTATATACTCTTGTTATATATCGAACGGAGCGTGAGACTGTTGCTTGTATCATCATAACGGCTTGCCGAAGCCCCAGGAAAGATACAGAGCAACAGTTCTCACGCTTTTCGGTTAACAAAAGATTAAAAAAAGACAAGAGTATGGAGCAAAACAGCATTTCAGTATGTTTCAATCCGAACAAAAGAAACGACATTTTACCAGGCAACAATGTACAGAATCTGCTTATCGGTCTGATATCCAGCATGAAGACAAACCTTTTTGCCGATAGTTTGGAGACAGGTCTGACGCCGGAAGAGCTGCATCACCTACTGGCGACAACACCGCAGTTGAAGAAGGAAACCGCCATCATCGAAATGCTCTCCTTCCTCCGCGACGAAGGGGAACGAACCTCCTACTCCATCCTTATACCCTATCTGCTCACTGCCACCGACGGCGAAGAGACAGAAAGAATCCTCCGCGAACGTTTTTTCGGTGTAGAATTGTTTATACACCGCGTTAAAAACCTCCGCCGTTTCTTGAAATATGTAGATAAGAGAAACATGACCGATCCGAAAAACGCCGTATCCATCGGACAAGAAGACCTTAAACGGGGAATCCTGGCATGGGATATGGGAGAACTGGTCAATTGTGCACGAATCGCCTGTGAAACCGGCTACATCGATGAAAAGAGCGCTTGGGAACACATCCGATACGCAGGTGAACAATGCCGGCAAATATTCTGGAACTGGGAAGAAATAGGAAAAAGTTATCTGATCGGACAAGCCATGATAACAGACGAAAAAGAGGAAATTGACAGAGTAATCAGATGCTTTCTCCTGGCCACACGAGACGAAAACAGTCCATGGAGGAAGAATCACTTTTCCCTATAAACCACATAATCGAGATAAGCCTCAAGCGCTTCACAAACATCGGAACCGGGCATGGCGTGAAGTAAATCAAGGGCTTTTTCTTTATAAAGTCCCATCTGTTCTACAGCATATTCGATGCCACCATTCTCTTTGGAGAATTCTATCAAACGGGCGATTTCACCGGATGTAGCAGTACCACCCTTTATCCTGGCAGCAACCTCCTGCGCCCATGAATCGGAGGTGGAATTCAAGGCATAAATGGCAGGCAGTGTCAATTTCCCTTCCAGCATGTCATTTCCCGTCGGTTTGCCAAGCGCTTTATTTTCAAAATAATCGAAAATATCATCTTTTATCTGAAAGCAGATCCCGATATATTCGCCAAACAAACGCGCCATCTCTACTTTTTCATCGTCGGCATGCACAGACAATGCCGCTGATTTAGTACAAGCAGCAAAAAGCGCTGCAGTCTTCTTACGGATCACATCGAAATAGATTTCCTCGGAAAATTGCGGATTGCTGACATTGGAAAGCTGCAACAACTCGCCTTCAGCCAAATCCTGCCCCAAGCAAGAAATAACCTCCAGGATTTCGTGACTCATCGTTTTTCCGGCATGCACAAGGCTGGTAGCCAACAGGAAATCACCCGCCAGCACTGCGACTTTATTATTATAGATGGCATTGACAGAGAGTTGTCCACGGCGCTCGGTACTCTCATCCACCACATCATCGTGAACAAGACTGGCCGTATGAAGAAGCTCCAGCGAAACAGCCGCATGGAGAGTGGCCGGGCGGATAGTACCACCATACAAACGTGCAACCAACAACACCAGAATAGGACGCATCATCTTCCCATTCCGCTGCCGGATATGAGCAATCACGTTATTCAGCAGAAGATTCGAACTGGACAAAGAACTATCAAACAGCCTCTTAAAGTCCTCCAGTTCCGTTGTTATCGGAGCCTTTATCAGGGGTAACCTATCCATATATGACACTATTTGGGCACAAAAGTAATAATAAAACGGTTAATACCGTATTTTTTTGTACTTTTACCATGAAAAATTAGATAAATATGGATCAAAACAGCAAACTTTTCTTTTTGGATGCTTATGCACTTATATATCGGGCTTATTACGCTTTCATCAAAAATCCACGAATCAATTCCAAAGGGTTCAACACCTCGGCAATCTTAGGTTTTGTAAACACATTGGAAGATGTATTGAAAAAGGAGAACCCTACACATATCGGTGTGGCTTTCGATCCATCGGGCCCCACCTTCCGGCACGAAGCATACGAACAGTATAAAGCACAACGCGAAGAAACGCCGGAGGCAATCCGCCTGTCGGTACCTATCATAAAAGAGATCATCCGGGCCTACCGTATACCTATACTCGAAATAGCAGGCTATGAGGCAGACGACGTAATCGGCACACTGGCCACCAAAGCCGGGCAACAAGGCATCACCACCTATATGATGACTCCTGATAAGGACTACGGGCAACTGGTGACAGACCATGTATTCATGTACCGCCCCAAATACGGAGACAAAGAATTCGAAGTAATGGGTGTGGAACAGATCAAGGCAAAATTCGATATTCAATCTCCTGCACAGGTCATCGACATGTTGGGATTGATGGGAGACTCTGCAGATAACATTCCCGGCTGTCCCGGCGTAGGAGAAAAAACAGCACAGAAACTTATTGCCGAGTTCGGCAGCATCGAAAATTTACTTGAGCACACCGACCGGCTGAAAGGCGCACTGAAAACGAAAGTCGAAACAAACCGGGAGATGATTATTTTCTCCAAATTCCTGGCAACCATAAAAACGGATGTGCCGATCGAATTGGACATGGACGCATTGGTTCGTGAACAAGCAGACGAAGAAGCTCTCCGGAAAATTTTCGAAGAATTGGAATTTCGTACATTAATAGACAGAATCTTCAAAAAAGGCGACCAACCTCTCCCCTCTTCTCACGGACCTCTCTTTGCGGAAACAAACGCTCCGATTCAAGGCGATTTGTTTGCGGAATTTGCGGCCAACGGGGCAGGCGAAGAGAAAAAAACGAATCTACTGACGTTAGAAACATTAAAATGCGACTATCAACTTATTGATAATGAAGAAAAAAGACGCGATTTATTTCAAAAATTACTTACAACGGAAATTCTCGCGTTAGATACGGAAACCACTGGCACCGAACCAATGGAGGCCGAACTGGTAGGAATGAGTTTCAGTTTTGCCGAAAATCAAGGATTTTACGTACCGGTACCCGCCGAACGGGAAGAAGCGTTAAAAATAGTAAATGAGTTTCGGGAAGTCTTCGAAAATGAAAAATCATTGAAAGTCGGGCAAAATATAAAATACGACATGATCGTCCTCCAAAATTACGGAGTGGAAGTGAAAGGCCCACTTTTCGACACAATGGTAGCCCACTATGTTCTCCAGCCGGAACTCCGTCATGGGATGGACTATCTGGCCGAAATTTATCTTCACTACCAGACCATCCACATCGAAGAGCTTATCGGCCCCAAGGGGAAGAATCAAAAAAACATGCGCGACCTCAATCCACAAGACATCTATCGGTATGCCTGCGAGGATGCGGATGTCACGCTAAAATTAAAAAACATACTCGAAAAAGAGCTGAAAGAGAACAATGCCGAAAAGCTGTTCTATGAAATAGAGATGCCGCTCGTCCCTGTGCTTGTAAACATTGAAAGCAACGGGGTGCTTCTGGACACAGAGGCGCTCAAACAATCGTCGGCACACTTTACAGCACAAATGGCAGCCATCGAAAAGGAGATTTTCGAATTGGCCGGTGAAGAATTCAATATCGCCTCTCCCAAACAGGTAGGCGAGGTACTATTCGACAAACTGAGAATCGTAGACAAAGCCCGGAAGACCAAAACCGGCCAGTATGTCACATCGGAAGAAGTACTCGAAAGCCTGCGCCATAAGCATCCGGTAGTAGAGAAGATATTGGAACACCGTGGCCTGAAGAAATTATTAGGTACCTATATAGACGCCTTGCCGTTGCTTATAAATCCCCGCACGGGACGCGTACATACCTCTTTCAATCAGACGGTTACGGCTACCGGAAGGCTCAGTTCCAGCAATCCCAATCTTCAGAACATCCCCATCCGTGACGAAAACGGGAAAGAGATCCGCAAGGCCTTTATCCCCGATGAAGGATGTCTGTTTTTCTCTGCCGACTACTCACAAATAGAACTACGCATCATGGCGCATCTGAGTGAAGACAAGAATATGACAGATGCCTTCTTAAGCGGCTACGACATTCACGCCGCCACGGCTGCCAAGGTGTACAAAACCGATATCAAAGAGGTAACCTCCGACATGCGCCGTAAAGCCAAAACCGCTAATTTCGGAATCATATACGGCATTTCCGTCTTCGGCCTGGCAGAAAGAATGAATGTAGACCGAAAAGAGGCCAAAGAGCTCATAGATGGCTATTTCGAGACTTATCCGCAAGTAAAAGCCTACATGGACAAGAGTATCGAGGTGGCGCGTGAGAAAGGTTATGTAGAAACCATATTCCACCGTAAACGCTTCCTGCCGGACATCAACTCAAGAAATGCAGTCGTACGCGGATATGCCGAGCGCAATGCCATCAATGCCCCCATCCAGGGAAGTGCAGCCGACATAATAAAGGTTGCCATGGCACGCATCTACGAACGTTTCAAACGCGAAGGGCTGAAAGCCAAGATGATACTGCAAGTACATGACGAATTGAACTTCAGTGTCCCGGTAGAAGAACGGGAACGGGTAGAGCAGGCTGTGATTGAGGAAATGGAACAAGCCTACAAGATGCACGTCCCCCTAAAAGCCGATTGCGGTTGGGGGAAGAACTGGCTGGAAGCACATTAAAAAAATGGGAAACATATTAAAAAACGGGAAGTACATTAAAAAAAGCCGGCCGCCCCATTGGAAGAGACTGGGTCCAAACGGTTTTCTGTTCTCTGTGTGCCACGTGGAACAGATACTGTGAGAATCACGAGAGGGTGTCAAAACTAAAATGACAACTCTAAGAACTTACGAATTATAACCACAGAGCGAAAAAGAGTCGTATCAGTACCCCAAATAGGAGTTGATACGACCCTTTTTTCTCATCATGTATGATCCCCAAGTCACAAATTATGAATTATTCACCTACAGCAAGGTTGAGTTTTGATCCCTCGCCTGAAATAAAATCAAATCAAGCAGAAACGCTCCTGCAATTCTTTCAAAAAACCACGTGAGATACGCAAGCCTTCCCGATCATTAAAAGGGGGATACAGTTGGCATTGCTTGCCACTAATAACGGCCAGATAGCCGATATTTATAATTACAGACTGGCTGATCTGTACAAACGACTCCGAATAGCTTATAATATCTTCCGCTTTCGTATTTTTCTTCAGGCTCAGCTTAGTCTGATTGAAGAGTGTCACCTGCCACTGCCGCTTATCTTTCGAATATTCAAAGAAGCCGATCTCCTCTATACGGAGCAGTTTGAAACCCGTCACGGTACTTATCATGAAGGTATCGCGTTGTGGCAACAAGGCGCTCACGGATGCTGCAAAGGCCGGAATCGCCTGATGAGAAAGTGTCGCCTTCCGATAACGTTCGATAATCAACTCCAGATCGCCTGATACAAAGGGCTTCAGTAAATAATCAAATGCCGATTCACGCAATGCCTGAAGCAAATACTTGTCATAAGCCGTATAAAAAACAACCTTCATGTCCCACAATACCTCGTCGCGCATTTCGCTCAGCAGCCTGAGCCCCTGGATATCCGGCAGTTCCACATCCAGAAACAGAAGGTCAGGCCGTTGCTCCATGATCAGCTTCTTCCCCTTTGCCCCATTGACAGCAGTCCCTCTGAGCTCCATTTCGGGATACAATGCCAGCTTCCGGCACAGATTTTCTATCGCCGTACGATCATCATCCACAATCACGACTTTACAAATTCCATTCATTGTCATCATAGGTCATAAGAATAATTGCATGGGATATACACAAAAACACCGGTTCCGGTCCGCATCCCGTCAGCAAGGTTTTTTATTTCAAAACGTATCTTCTCTCCTTTATTTTTTGCATTCAGCAACTGGATTGTCTGATAAAGAACTTTCAGACCTGTCCCCGTCCCCCGGGTGGGAGACATCACCTGAGGCAAATACCCACGCCCGTTGTCCACAACCGCTATCCGCACCCCGTTTCTTTCCGGCATGACGGATACCTCCAACCGCTTCTCCCCTTCCATACCGGCAAGCCCGTGCTTAATGGCATTCTCTACCGGAATCTGTACAATCATGGAAGGTACAATGATTTTCTCCGTATCCAAGGTTGTATCCACCGACAGCTCCCATACAAAGTCCTCGCCCAAACGTCCTCTTTCCAAGCCGATATACGTCTGCACAAAATCCAATTCTTCGCTCAACGGCACACTGAGTTTCTCTGTCAGTTCCAGACTCTTACGCAGCAACTTCACCAGATCTACCAGATCCGAATGTTCCCGGTCACTCCCTTTAAACCGACTAATCTCACGATTCAGCACATTGAAAGTAAAATGAGGCGAAACATGATTACGGATATTCTCCATACGAAGGCGGCTTATCTGATTGAGAAGGCGTTCCTGCAGGAAAGCGCGTTTCTTTTTCATCAGCCGATAGAGAAAAAACAGTACAACAACAGAAGCGCCACAGGTAATGGCCCAAATATACGAGGTAAGCCGCAAAGCCTCCATCTCCCCCGACTGCTTCTCGATCAAAAGTTCACGGCGCATGACGATCGTATCCTGGCGATACCGCATGTCCAACTCCGCAACCCGGGTACGTATCTGCTCGTTCCGGATAGAATCATTCAACTTCTGATCACGCTGCAGATATTCATAGGCGCGCCGGTAATCGCCTGTCCGCTCAAAGTAGTGCTGCAGATACTGGTTACGGATATTAATCATATTGATATCGACATGCCCGTCGGGAACAGTACGTGCAATCATCTTGCCGGCAAGTGCCACATCCCCCCGGCGAAGAGCGAGCTCTATCATCTGAGTCTCAATATAATACATCGCCGAACGATTATCCATACCGGAAAAGAAACGATAACTCTCGTTCAGATACAGTCGGGCAGAATCCGACCTGTCGGTCAGCATATACAGCTCCCCTAAATTGGCCTTACACAAATTCTGCTCATAAACCATCTGAGAATAAGGAGCCACCACAGCCAAGGCACGTTCCATATAGACAGATGCCTCCCGAAAATCTTTCTTATAATAAAAATGATTGCCGCGATTATTGAGATAAATAAACTTCTCGGGAACACTCATCTGCGAGAAGTAACGCCCCGCCATCTCATAATAATGGTTGGAAAGATCGAAATCCCGCAATTCCATATACGTCTGTCCCAAGCCACAATAAACAGGAAACTTATTGCGGTCGGGCAAGCCCAATGAATCACAAAGGAACAATGCACGCCGGAAATAATACGCCGCATGAGCATAATCACTTCTGTGAACATTGGCATCGGCCAGGTTGATGCATATATCAGGCAGATTAAACAAGTCATTGCCCCGTTTGCGGTGTTCGTAGGCTTTCTGAAAACACACAACGGCAGAGTCCGGCAGATTCCACCTCCCCCAGGCATTTCCCGTCATGTTGTAAGCGGCAGAAAAGAGGTCGTGTATTTGCGGAGAATCGGAAGAATCCTGACAGAATCGAAGGACTTCCCGGCTGTAATACAAAACCGAATCGAACTGAGAAGCGGCAAAACAGGCCTTGGAATAGACGTTCATCAGCCGATAATAGACCAAACTATCCGTAACCTGTGCCATATTCTTACGCAGCAAAGAGCGGGAATAAGCATTGTTCGCAAACAGAGAATCCACCGCTTCTCTTTCCAACAGAGCCACCGCATCATCTTCACTGCCTGTTTCCGGCATGCCTGTATGCCTGTCACATCCACACACAAACAATAACGAACAAATAAATACAATAACTCCCCGAATATATCTATTAACCATCTCCTTATCCATAGAATGATAGGACAAAAATACACTCTTTTTCCGAATGATATATATATTCTGATAGAAATTATAAGCAAAATTACTTATCTTTGTAGCCAATATTATAGAATACAGGAATCTAATGAGTCCATTAAACTTCACTCACATTCTGACACAGGCAGTCGACGAGCTTTCGGAAAGCGAATCATACAAAGGACTGTTTCATCAACATAAAGACGGGGAACCCTTGCCCTCGGCACGGGTATTGTGCGAAATCATCGAGTTATCACGTTCCATTCTCTTCCCCGGATATTTCGGCAATTCCACCATCAACAGCCGGACAATCAATTATCACATCGGAGTCAATGTTGAAAAACTATTCGGTCTGTTGTCGGAACAGATTCTGGCTGGATTGTGCTTCGGAAAGAATGAAGAATGCGCCACCTGCAGCGAACAGCAACGGGAAGAGGCCGCCCGCCTTGCCGCAAAGTTCATCAGTAAGCTGCCGGAGATGCGCCGTATTCTGGCCACGGATGTAGAGGCGGCTTACAACGGCGACCCTGCCGCCCAAAGTTTCGGTGAAGTACTTTTCTGCTATCCGGCCATCAGAGCCATCAGCAATTACCGCATTGCTCACGAACTGCTGGAATTGGGCGTGCCGCTCATCCCCCGTATCATTACAGAAATGGCACACAGTGAAACGGGTATCGACATTCACCCGGGCGCTCGGATCGGAAGCTATTTTACCATAGACCACGGAACCGGTGTGGTCATCGGAGCCACCAGCATTATCGGTCAGAATGTCAAACTGTATCAAGGAGTTACGTTAGGTGCCAAAAGTTTCCCGTTGGATGCCGACGGCAAACCGATCAAAGGCATTCCCCGTCATCCGATACTGGAGGACAATGTAATCGTCTACTCCAATGCCACCATTCTGGGCCGTATCACCATCGGTAAGAACGCAGTCGTAGGCGGTAACATCTGGGTGACGGAAAACGTACCTGCCGGAGCGAAAATCGTACAGACAAAAGCCAAGAAATAAAGGGACAGCGCGCAAGTATGCCCCTGTACCGACTAAGAGAATAAAATATTAATAACTTGAATAATTAACAAATTAACGCGCCAGCCGATCGGCACACCACCCCATTGGCATATTGGCACATTATTCATTATGAGCGAACAATTTGAAATGATTGCCAAAACCTTCCAGGGCCTGGAAGAGATACTAGCGGAGGAGCTGACGGCATTAGGAGCCAATGACGTGCAGATAGGCCGAAGAATGGTTTCATTCACCGGAGACAAAGAGATGATGTACAAAGCAAACTTCTGCCTGCGTACTGCCATCCGTATTCTGAAACCCATCAAAAACTTCAAAGCCAAGAATGCCGATGAAGTCTATGACCAGATCAAAGCCATCGATTGGGAGAACATATTGGACGTGAACAAGACTTTCGCCGTAGATGCCGTTGTATTCAGCGAAGAGTTCCGCCATTCCAAGTTCGTCTCTTACAAGGTGAAAGACGCCATCGTGGACTATTTCCGGGAGCTGAACGGCAAACGTCCCTCTGTACGCATCAACAAGCCGGACGTTCTGTTAAATATCCACATCGCACAAACCACCTGTACGCTCTCACTCGATTCATCCGGTGAATCCCTGCACCGCCGCGGCTATCGTCAGGAAGCCGTGGAAGCACCGCTAAACGAAGTATTGGCTGCCGGTATGATTCTAATGACCGGATGGAGGGGCGAATGCGACCTCATCGACCCGATGTGCGGCTCGGGAACAATCCCCATCGAAGCAGCGCTGATAGCCCGAAACATCGCACCGGGTGTATTCCGCAAGGAGTTCGCTTTTGAGAAATGGGTGGACTTCGATCAGGAGCTGTTCGACAATATCTATAACGACGATACACAGGAACGGGAATTCAAGCACAAAATATACGGTTATGACAACAGCCCGAAGGCCAATGAAATTGCCACACACAACATCAAGGCCGCCGGTGTATCCAAAGACATCGTTCTAAAACTGCAGCCGTTCCAGCAATTCGAACAACCGGCAGAGAAGTCGATCATCGTCACCAACCCGCCCTACGGCGAGCGCATCTCCACCAATGACCTTTTGGGACTGTACAGCATGATCGGCGAACGATTGAAGCATGCATTTGTGGGCAATGACGCATGGATACTCTCGTACCGCGAAGAGTGTTTCGACCAGATAGGACTAAAGCCCAGCCAAAAGACTCCGCTTTTCAACGGAGCACTGGAGTGCGAGTTCCGCAAATACGAAATATTCGACGGTAAATACAAGGAATTCAAGAGCCAGGAAGGTGGCGAAGAGAACGGAGAGAAGACGCCGAGAGAGAAGAAAGAATTCCGTCCGCGCCGCGAAGAAGGAGGCCATAGCTTCTCCGGAGACAGAAAACCGAGGGAAAGACGGAGCTTCATCAATAGCGACAAGAAGCCGAGGGAATTCAAAAAGAGCTGGGAGCCAAAGGCTGATAAGCAATAAGCATGGATGAATTAACTATCATAGAGAATAAAATCCATGAAATCAGGGGACAGAAAGTAATGCTGGACTTTGATTTGGCAGAGATGTATGGTGTAGAGACCAAACGCCTCAAAGAACAAGTTCGCCGTAACAGCGAGCGCTTTCCTTCTGATTTTATGTTCGAACTTTCTAAAAAAGAATGGTCGGAACTGGTCGCAAATTGCGACCGGTTACCTGATTTCCTTAAACACAGTTCAGTTCCTTCCTTTGCATTTACGGAACAAGGAGTTGCCATGTTGTCAGGAATTCTTAGAAGCCCGCAAGCTATAGAAGTCAACATAAACATTATGCGTGCCTTTGTCCGCATGCGCCAATATTTGCTTTCCAACATCCCCAAGCAAGAACTGGACGAATTAAGAAAACGGGTGGAATATCTCGAAGAAGATATATCCTCCGATCGGGAAAGCTACGAGACACAGTTCGAAGAACTGTTCACTGCCTTTGCCAAAGTCAGCGCCATCATCCAATCTAAAACGGCTCCTTTGGACAGAGTCAGGATACAAGGATTCAAGAACCAAGAGGATAAATAAGAAAATGATGAATAAAAAAGGGTTTCTACTGATAGGACTGATTTATAGCCTATTTATCACAAATATCATGTCGCAGGAATTAAAAACACCGACACTGGAAGATCTGATCCCCGGTGGCGAAACCTACCGTTATGCCGAGAATCTTTACGGTCTGCAATGGTGGGGGGAC
The DNA here is from genome assembly GCA_958477465.1 of uncultured Bacteroides sp. Taxonomy (GTDB): domain Bacteria; phylum Bacteroidota; class Bacteroidia; order Bacteroidales; family Bacteroidaceae; genus Bacteroides. Next base: position 7,419 of record CAUEFX010000022.1, on the reverse strand, counting down.
GAATGTATCAAACCCGGTATAGACACGCTGTCCGTTATCAATCCCCGGACAGGGAAAGAGAAGGTCATCGCCATACGGGAAACGGTAAACAAAGTACTGAAAGAGGCACAGGCAGGCAAACTGTCGCATTTCTACTCCACAAGTTTCCCCTGGGCGGATAAAGAGGAGATGCTGATCGAACTGCCCGGCAAATATGTCGTTTACGACTTCAAGAACAACCGGATCGTCTCTACGGTTGCATGGGCTGATGGCGCTTCCAATCAGGATTATTGCAACGCCACCGGAAACGTGGCCTATACAGTCGGGAACAACCTGTACGTAAACGATACCGCCGTCACCGACGAGCCCGAAGGCATTGTCTGCGGTCAATCCGTGCACCGGAACGAATTCGGCATCTACAAAGGCACGTTCTGGAGCCCGAAGGGCGACCTGCTGGCATTCTACCGCATGGACGAAAACATGGTGACTCAGTACCCGCTGGTAGACATAACCGCCCGCATAGGAGAAGTAAACAACGTCCGTTACCCAATGGCGGGAATGACCAGCCACCAGGTCACGATAGGCATCTACAATCCTGCCACCGGCAAGACATACTATCTGAAGACCGGAGACCCGACCGACCGTTACTTTACCAATATCAGTTGGACACCGGACGGGAAAAGCCTCTACCTGATCGAGTTGAACCGTGATCAGAACCATGCCCAATTGTGCCGGTACGATGCAGAAACCGGAGAGCTCGCCGCTACTCTTCTCGAAGAGACACATCCCAAATACGTAGAGCCTCAGCACCCCATCGTCTTTCTGCCTTGGGATTCTACGAAGTTTATCTACCAGAGCCAGCGCGACGGTTTCAATCATCTATACCTGTATGACATCACCGGCAAGCTGATCAGACAACTGACAGAAGGCCGGTGTCCGGTCAATGACATCCTCGGCTTCAACGAAAAGAAGAAAGAAATCCTTTTCAGCGCCAACGCCGACACCCGACGGGATAACTTCTCCGTAAACGTAAAAACCGGGAAATGCAGCCAGCCTTTCAGCAGACACACGGATGCCCCGGGAGTGCACAATGCTACTGCCAGCCAATCAGGCCGTTATGTAATAGACAGTTACTCCACACCGGCCATTCCCCGAAAAATCGACATCATCGATACGCAAACGGGCAAAAGCATCAACCTGCTCACGGCAGCCAATCCGTTCGAGGGCTGCAAAATGCCGGTTATCGAGACCGGCACGATCAAGGCCGCGGACGGTGTAACCGACCTGTATTACCGCCTCATCAAACCCGCCGATATGGATCCGAACAAGAAATACCCCGCCATTGTTTATGTCTACGGAGGCCCTCATGCCCAGATGGTCACAGAAGGCTGGCAAAACGGCGCCCGCGGATGGGACATCTACATGGCCAACAAAGGATACGTCATGTTCAGCCTGGACAACCGCGGCAGCTCCAACCGCGGACTGGAATTTGAGAATGTCACTTTCCGCCATTTGGGTATCGAAGAAGGGAAAGACCAGGTGAAAGGCGCCGAATTCCTGCAGAGCCTGCCTTATGTAGACAAGGACCGGATCGGCGTGCATGGATGGAGCTTCGGCGGACACATGACCACTGCCCTGCTGCTTCGCTATCCGGAGATCTTCAAGGTCGGTGTAGCCGGCGGCCCTGTCATCGACTGGGGATACTATGAAGTAATGTACGGAGAACGGTACATGGATACGCCCCAAAGCAACCCCGAAGGGTACGAACAGTGTAATCTGAAAAATCTGGCGGGCAACCTGAAAGGGCATCTGCTCATCATCCATGACGACCACGATGACACCTGCGTTCCCCAGCACACACTTTCGTTCATGAAAGCCTGTATAGACGCCCGTACTTATCCGGATCTCTTCATTTACCCGGGACATAAACACAATGTAATGGGACGCGACCGCGTACATCTGCACGAGAAGATAACCCGCTATTTTGAAGATAACCTGTAGGTAAGTGCCTGTTTTAAAGAATAGATGTGATAAATAAACCAGAATAAGAACAAGCGCCGCATATCCGGTACCGGATACACACATCGGCTATCGGTATATCGGCATATAAACCCAATCATCCAAATGAAACTGTTACTCTTAGGTTCGGGCGGCCGTGAACATGCCTTAGCATGGAAAATAGCCCAAAGCCCCAAAGTGGAAAAGTTATTCATCGCTCCCGGTAATGCCGGAACCTCTTCGGCAGGCGAGAACGTAAACATCAAAGCGACAGATTTCGATGCCCTGAAAGCATTTGCGCTAAAGGAGAAAATCGACATGGTTGTAGTCGGCCCCGAAGACCCGTTGGTAAAAGGCATTTACGACTATTTCCAAAACAGTCCCGAGACAAAGCACATCGCCATCATCGGCCCTACGGCCGAAGGCGCCCGTCTGGAAGGCAGCAAGGAGTTTGCCAAGGAGTTCATGCAACGCCATCACATCCCTACCGCACGCTACAAGAGCATCACAGCCGATACGCTGGAAGAAGGATTTGCTTTTCTGGAAAGCCTGGAAGCACCCTATGTATTGAAGGCCGACGGACTCTGTGCCGGAAAAGGGGTATTGATACTCCCCACGCTGGACGAAGCCAAAAAGGAGCTGAAAGAGATGCTTGACGGCATGTTCGGAAACGCCTCGGCAACCGTGGTTATCGAGGAGTTCCTCAGCGGTATCGAGTGCAGCGTGTTCGTATTGACGGACAGCGAGCATTACAAGGTGCTCCCCGTAGCCAAAGACTACAAACGTATCGGTGAGGGCGACAAAGGCCTCAACACGGGAGGCATGGGCAGTGTCACTCCGGTTCCCTTTGCCGATGAAGAGTTCATGGAGAAAGTCCGCACACGCATCATCGAACCTACCGTCGACGGCCTGAAGGCAGAGGGCATCCTCTACAAAGGTTTCATCTTCCTGGGACTGATCAACGTGAAAGGAGAACCGATGGTGATTGAATACAACGTCCGCATGGGAGACCCGGAAACAGAGAGCGTGATGCTCCGTATCAAGAGCGATCTCGTAGAGCTCTTCGAAGGAGTGGCAGAGAAAAACCTGGATACCAAAACGCTTGAGATCGATCCCCGCACGGCAGCCTGTGTCATGCTGGTCAGCGGCGGGTATCCGGAAGCCTACCAGAAAGGATTTTCCATCAGCGGCATCGAACAGGCCAAGGAGACGGAAAGCATTCTCTTTCATGCCGGTACGGCCCTGAAAGAGGGGCAGGTTGTCACCAACGGAGGGCGTGTCATAGCCATCAGTTCGTATGGAGACTCCAAAGAAGAGGCGCTCGCCAAGAGCTATCAGGTTGCCGAAATGATACAATTTGAAAAGAAAAACCTCCGTCACGATATCGGATTCGACTTATAATGAGAAACAGAAGACTACAAGGCCGGATAACGGCTGGCAGATTCACGCTGCCCGCCGTTATCCTCATCTGCACAGCCTGCTGGATAGGAACTTCCATCCTGCTGCCTGCAATGGGTACGGAAAAAGAGACCGGATACGCATTGTGGCAGTCCGTCTGTGCCCTTTACCTTCCTGCCTGGGCCGACAGAATCATCAGCTTTATGCTATACGCCGTCATCGGCTATCTTCTGATCGAGCTCAACAACACATTCGCCATTATCCGCATGCGGGCTTCGGTACAGACTTCCATCTACTTCCTGCTGGTAGCCGTCTGTCCGGGCATGCACTTGTTGTATGCAGGAGATATAGCCGCCGTAGCCTTCCTTATCTCTCTGTTTTTCTTATTCAAAAGCTATCAGCACCCCCGTCCGGTGGGCTATATATTCCATTCCTTTGTCTTCATCGGAGCGGGTAGCCTGCTGTTTCCGCAACTGTTATATTTTATTCCCCTCTGGCTGATAGGAGCTTATTACTTCCAATCGCTCACCACCCGCAGTTTTTGCGGAGCATTGCTCGGGTTGTGTGTGCCCTATTGGTTTCTGTTCGGCCATGCGTTCTTCCACGAGCAAATGGAACTGTTCTACCAGCCATTCATCGAGCTGGCTCATTTCCGGTTGCCGAATCCCGGCAAAGACCTTCAACCGTGGGAACTCGTTACGCTCGGCTATCTGTTCATCCTGTTCATTGTCAGCTCGGCGCATTGCATTGTCAGCGGGTTTGAGGACAAGATACGCACCCGTTCTTTTCTGCACTTCCTGATTTTCATAAACTTCTGCATATTCCTGTTCATTCTCCTGCAACCCACCCATTGCACGGACTTCCTGTCCCTGCTTCTGGTGGGCATCAGCATCCTTGTGGGGCATCTGTTTGTTTTAACTGACAGCAAAGTCTCCAATCTGTTCTTTATCGGTACCATGACCGGATTCATCCTCTTATTCTGCTTTAACGTATGGACGCTTTTATAAATTTTCTTATCGAATGGGGCTACTTAGGGATGTTTCTCTCTGCGGTACTGGCAGGGAGCGTCGTTCCTTTCAGCTCGGAAGCGGTGCTGGCGGCATTGGTTCTTCCCAGTACGGGCCTGAATCCTGTCATCTGCCTGCTGTCTGCTTCGGCAGGCAACCTTTTAGGCAGCCTGACCTGCTATGCAATGGGGCGTATGGGGCGTATGGACTGGCTCGAAAAATACTTCCACATGAAACGGGAAAAGGTAGAGCGCATGCAAGCCTACCTCAACGGCCGGAGCGGTTTCATGGCTTTCTTCGCCTTCCTTCCCGTCATAGGGAGCGTGATAGCCGTCGCATTGGGATTTTTGCGGAGCAATATCTGGGTGGTTTCCATCTCTATGCTCGCCGGAAAGATGTTGCGGTATATATTAGTAATCCTTGCAGCGAGGGGGCTGATCGACCTGATGGTATGAAACGGATCATTGAACTGACCGCCGACGGCAGCGCCACGCTTTTCGTTCCGGAGCTGAACGAGCATTATCATTCCGTGAAAGGCGCCCGGACCGAATCCCAGCATATCTTCATCGGGATGGGACTGGATGCATCCGAAGCCGCAGAGCCGCACATCCTCGAAATAGGTTTCGGGACGGGATTCAATGCCCTGCTTACCCTCGAAGCAGCAGAAAAATCCCACCGGAAAGTACACTACACCGGCATCGAACTATACCCGCTTCCCTGGGATACCGTGGAGGCGTTGGGATATAGCAACAACCCGTTGTTCAAAACACTGCATACGATTCCCTGGGAAGAGGATGCAATAATAACACCCCACTTTACGTTAAGAAAAGTGCAAGCGGATGTAAACGATGTATTCATGTGCCCGCACGGCAGCCGGCCTGCCGGGGATGCGGGAGCACCTGACAAAGACCGGATTACCGATGCAGAGATGCACTGGGACGTTGTCTATTTCGACGCTTTTGCACCCGAGAAGCAACCGGAAATGTGGTCGCAAGAACTATTCGACCGGTTATATGTTACAATGAATCCGAAAGGCATACTGACTACTTATTGCGCAAAGGGGGTAGTACGCCGTATGCTGCAGGCCGCAGGCTTTACCGTCGAACGCCTCCCCGGTCCTCCGGGAGGGAAGCGGGAAATACTGAGAGCCCGGAAAGGATGTCTGCCGGAAGAAAATACAACTATCTAACAAAGAAACAATACTATATGAGACCTATCTTTGCCCTTTTTCTGATAACGGTAACCGTATGCCTGGCATCGTGCAAGGCAGGCAAGTCAAGCCAAGACAACGAAAAGCCGGTCATTGCCGTCACCATCGAACCGCAACGCTACTTCACCGAAGCCATTGCCGGAGACAAGTTCGATGTCGTCAGTATCGTACCCAAAGGCAGCAGCCCGGAGACTTACGACCCGACGCCCCAACAGCTTGTTTCGCTCGGAGACAGCAAGGCTTATTTCCGCATCGGATACATCGGCTTCGAACAGGTCTGGATGGACCGTCTTACAGACAATACCCCTCACATCCAGGTATTCGATACCTCCAAAGACATAGACCTCATCTTTGAGGAAGAAGAGGATCACGGAGACCACCGCCATGCCGGAGGCGTAGAACCGCATATCTGGAATTCGACCGACAACGCCCTCATCATTGCACGCAATACTTACAAGGCGCTCTGCCAGTTGGACAAAGAGAACGAAGCGTATTATCTGGCCCGGTACGACAGTCTGAGCCAGCGTATCATACAGACAGACAGCATTATCCGGAATATCCTGAGTACCCCCGGTACCGCCCGGACATTCATGATTTACCATCCGGCCCTCTCCTATTTCGCCCGCGATTACAGACTGCAGCAGATCAGTATCGAAGAGGGTGGAAAAGAGCCCTCCCCCGCTCATCTGAAAGAGCTGGTGGATGTCTGCCGCCGGTCTGACGTACGGGTCATTTTCGTCCAACCCGAGTTTGACCGCCGCAATGCGGAAATCATAGCGAAAGAGACCCGGACCAAGATTGTCCCCATCAACCCTCTCAGCTACGACTGGGAAGCAGAGATGCTGGCAGTTGCCCGGGCATTGGCCAACAACGATAAACAACCGGTAAAGCCATGACGACACAACCGATCATAGAGATTCGCGGGCTCTCCGCCGGATACGACGGGCGTACCGTGTTGCATGATGTCGACCTCACCGTCTACGAGAATGACTTCTTAGGCATTATCGGCCCCAACGGAGGAGGAAAGACAACGCTCATCAAATGTATCTTGGGATTATTGAAACCGACAGCCGGAAAGATTACATACCACATCTCGACCATGGGGTATCTTCCGCAATACAGCACGATCGACCGGAAATTCCCTATTTCCGTCGAGGAGGTCATACTGTCGGGGCTCAGCTCTAAAAAAACGCTTATCGGCAGATTCACAAACGAACAGCGCGAGAAGGTCCGTTCGACCATCGCCCGCATGGGACTGGAAGGGTTGGAAAGCCGGGCTATCGGTCAACTCAGCGGCGGGCAGCTGCAACGCGCCCTATTGGGACGCGCCATCGTCAGCGACCCGTCGGTCGTTATCCTCGACGAGCCGAGCACTTACATAGACAAACGTTTCGAAGCCCGCCTGTACGAGCTTTTGGCAGAGATAAACAAGGAATGTGCCATCATCCTTGTGAGCCACGACATCGGCACGGTACTGCAACAGGTCAAATCCATCGCCTGTGTCAACGAGACACTGGATTACCACCCGGACACGGAAGTCACGACAGAGTGGCTGGAACGCAACTTCAACTGCCCCATCGAATTATTGGGGCACGGCACACTGCCGCACCGCGTACTGGGAGAGCATCACCCTCATCAGTAAGAGAAAACCTATAAGAATTTCGGACGTCTCCCAATAGTGAGACGCTCTCTTCACAATTGAGAGACGATCGCCTCACAGCCATGAGACGCTCGTCTCATAATTGTGAAACGACAAAAACGTCCGTATCCGCCAGGGCTGACGCATTATAATATTTACTTTGTATGTTTATATTCTTGCTTATTTAT
>CAUEFX010000021.1 GCA_958477465.1 uncultured Bacteroides sp. | reverse complement strand
CAAAAGATGCTAATTGAGGAGGAAATACTGGGTGGGGATGCTCCGAATTATGCAAAGCCATCTGAAATTAGTTGGAATATCTGTCCTGATAAACCGCTTTTTATTTCTGAATTTGGTGGAGAAGCATTATATGGTCAATCTGGAGATGCTACAGTAGCGAGTTCTTGGAGCGAAGAATACCAAGAACAGTTGTATAAGGACAATTTGGAAATGTTTATTTCCATTCCTAATTTGACAGGTATAGCCCCTTGGATTTTGTTTGATTTCCGTTCTCCCTATCGTTTTCACCCGCTCAATCAAAATGGTTGGAATCGAAAAGGATTAATCTCAGATCAAGGCTATCGGAAAAAAGCATGGCGTATAATAAATGAGTTTTACAAAAAACATTAACATCCAAATATCTCACTATGAATATCCATATACTTTCTTTACTGGGTATTACAACTATTGCACAAGTACCAACTGCAACGGCACAGACTATGTCTAAAGTCAATATTTTATTTTGTGTAGCCAATGATGCAGACCACATGAGTACTTATTGGGTTCGATGGATAATATCTTTGATAAATATCCAGACATTAGTGAAGCCCATAACTTTGGGAACAGGGTAAGAAACGGAAAACGAATATCAGCAAGCTGGATTAATGTTTCTGATTTGGAAACAGACTTTCCACAATAAGAATCCCCCCAAAAAACGAAGTATCTATATAATGTTTCATCTGCAGATAACACTGATTTATAATAGTAAGCAATTCGTATATATGAAGAATATATGCAGACGTCAAACAAGTGACTCTATCCCTATACCTTTGCCTTAATTGAATATTGTTTTGGAGTCATACCAAACTCTTTCTTAAAACTCTGCCCAAAATAGCGTTGATCCGAATACCCAACCATGTAACATATTTCTAAGACAGAGTGAGAAGTTTGTTTTAACAGTTCTGCAGCTCGTCGCATGCGTCTTTTTTTGATTAAATCACCTGGCGACAAATTTGTAATTTCCATCGTTTTCCTATATAAGGTAGAACGGCTTATATTTAACAAACCTGCCAATTTATCAATATTAAACTCAACATCTGCTATGTTATCTTCGATAATATTGATAATATTAGCAACGAATTTGTCATCATCTGATGTAATAAGAACTTCTTTTGGATCTATAATCAATTCTTTTCGAATATTCTCTTTGATTGCCGTACGTACATCAAGTAACTGCCTTATTCTTGCATCTAGGATAGCTACATTGAAGGGTTTTGCAATAAAGACATCAGCCCCTACTTCATACGCCTTCTGCTCCGCTATTTCAGAAGAAAGCGAAGAAATGAAAATGACGGGTATCGCTGATAATAGCTGGCATTCTTTCATTTTACAGCATAACTCAAATTTATAGTCGTCTTCTTTCACAACATCAAAAATAACTAAAGAAGGTATTTTGTCGAGCATGTACCCTATGTCGGTAGAAGCAGTATTTAGTGATACATTAAACTTATTTTGGAAAACAGACTTTATAAAGAGGTCTATGTCTTTGTCTCCCTCATACAGATAAATCACCGGCAAAGTGTTATCCGAATCAATATATAATTCATCCACTGCTTTGTTTTTTTGAACAGTTACTGGTAATAACAGCGATACGGATTGCGCTTTATCCAATGTTTTCATTTCCCTAACACTATAATGAGAGTTGCCTAATAACAAGCCAAAAGTATATTCCCTCATCCGGTTTCCTCCAATATTACAGATGGATAGTTCACAATGATGCACTTTCAAATAATCATACGCAATTAAAAAGCGAGTATTTAACTCTTGTACATTAGCCTTAGCTTCTTCAGTTCGCGATGCAACAACACTTACGTTCAGCCTGTAATCATGAGAGTCAAGCATGTATTTCACCTCAACTCTGCCATCGTCCACTATATAAGAAATAACATCTTCCATAATATTATATAGAGCTACTTCTATCTTAGTTATGTCTATGATAGCTGTAACAGAAGTCACGTTTCCTTCTATTGAATAAGTTATATGTTTGGTGGCAAACTCATCTATAAATAAATTGCAAATTCCTTGGATAACAGGAATAACATCCACCTTTGATAATTGTACATCATACTCTCCCAAGGATACTTTTTTGAACTCCATCAATTTCGACACTTGTTCCGACAATTTGAATACATTGCCAGACATCGTATGCAGCATCTGCTTAATGTCTGCCTTTGTCAACTGATCATAGTTTTTCAGCAAATATTGCAGAGGTGCATAAATTAGAGTCAATGGCACTTTAAAACCGTATGATAAACGAGTGTAATAGTCTAATTTCCACTTAGCCAAAGCATCCTTGTGCCGCAATTTTGAACCTAAATTAAAGTTTCGGACAACTAATAGTAAAACACCTACAATTATAGTCACATATAAGGAGTAGGCCCACCAAGTTCTCCATGGTGACTTTTCTACCACAATCTTGACAGTTCGTATATTATCCATCCAGATACCCGAAGCATTAGTCGATTTTACTTTAAAAGTGTATGTACCGGGAGTTAAGTTGGAATAAGAAGCATTGTTTCTTGATGCATCCGTAATGACCCAATCGTTATCAAAGCCCTCTAACATATAGGCATATTCTATTATTAACGGATCTTTATAATAGAGAGAACTGAAAGACAAGGAAAATTGAGTATCTTTATACGATAACACTAACTCGCCCGAATTATTAATCTCATGCAACCGGTTTTTCTTCTCATCGGAAAAATCCTCATTATTCAGAAGTTTTATACCGGATATAAAAACATTATGCGGATAAGTGTCCGGTGTCAATTGGGTAGGGTTAAAAAAGTTAAGTCCATTTACCCCTCCTACAAAAATTTCTCCATTGCGGTTAACGCATGTTCCCAGAATATACCATGTCTTTACAAAATCTTGATTTACATTCAATTCATAATATACAATCAAATCTTCCAAATTTATCTTATAAATACCGTGTAAACTAACCGCCCATACATTTTCCATATTATCCTGTATAATAGCTCCAATATAGGAACTCTTTCTTGAATACGGGAACTCTAGTCTGATAAACCTATCTTGTTCAATGTCGTATCTGTATAATCCGTTTGCCGTACCTGCCCATATTCTCTTTTGATGATCTATATATATTGCCGTTATCCACGATCCACCAAACGTATTTCTATGGTATAATTTTGTACCCCTAACTTTCAAATCATCGTCCAGTTGCAGACAATATAGCCCATCATTGTCTGACGAAAGCCAAATGTTTCCATTGTTGTCCCTGCAAATGGCTCTATGCCTGCCTTTCACCTTCTCCGGATAGTCTAATCTGGTGAATTGACCGGTTGAAGTATTGATACAGCCAACCCCACCTTCGGAGAATGCAAGCCAAATATTATTGTAATAGTCCTTAAATATAGAACGTACATACCGCATTCCATACTGTTCTAATGCAATATTCAGTGATTGATTATCATAAAAAAGACATCTTTCCGAATCGAAAAATTTGATTGCATTTTTCGTACCGATCAAGAAAGTTTGATCTTTGAATTTGGTGATACACTGTATTTTGTTACCGGCCATTATGTCATTTGTATTTCTCCGGTCAACATATTGCGTAATAGTATAATCATTTCTATTATTCCACTTTATTTTATTAACTCCATTGGATGTGGCTAACCATAAATCATCATCATCACAATATATGGAAGAAATAATATTGCTAGACGGAACATTCTTTCCATTTTTACTATGCTTGATAGCATGAAAGCCGGAAGAGTCGTCGTTGTATATATTGTATAAATATACCCCCTCTAATGTACATATCCAGATTCCGGATTTCTTGTCCTTATATATTTTATTGATGGTATTTTTCAGTTCGCTATCTCCGGATTTATCTATTAACAATTTATCTTTCAAGACTACCTTTCCACTATGATCATATTCGTATATGGAAATTCCATATCCCCTGGTTCCCACCCACACTTGATTTGCGTATTCAAAAAAGGAGATAACTTCATGATTATAGGCAACATGTTTAAATTCAGGTATTTCCACAGATTTCAAAGTATCTATATTACTATACAATATCTCTTCGCCACGACATATCCACAGGTTATTACGGCTATCAATAAATAATTGAACAATTTTGTCTCCACTATACAAAGTGTAGGGGCTCATTTTGCCATCATTCTCAATATGAATAATCACCAAACCAGATTCTGTACCCAATAAGACTTCTTGATTTCCATAAATCACCATGGAGGTAATATGATTATTCAGCGCTTCTTTGTATATAGTAATTTTGTGAATAAACTTCCAGTTATAGTCGAACAAGAAAATCTCTCTATCTGTAGCTATAACTTGATAATTACGGTTATACTGATAAGCTATAATATTAAGAGATTTCAACAATGGAGAACAAAGGTTACATCGGTCATTTTTATAATCGTAGGCATAAAGTCCTTCATTGGTTCCTACATACAATGTTGTTTTCCTGTGACTTAGAAAATTAACATAACGTTCACTTATCATTGAATGAGTTAATGGTTGAAGAGAATAACCATCAAAAAGAAAAACCCCGTTATCCAAACCTAACCACATAAACCCCAACGTATCCTGCTCGATAGAAGTTATTGTATTATAGAGAAAGTTCCCTTTAAAATCAAAAGACTTTATATTTTGTGCCATTCCATAAAATGGATAGAACAGCAAAATACACAATAGTTCCCCAATAACTTTACCAATATGTTTCATAGTACACTCAGCTAAAACTTTACATATAAGATAGCCGCCTTTATCACACCGACGTCTCTTCAGGTTTCTACAAATACACTATTCCTATAAGAAAACAAATCTACCAATTCAAGGTCAATTCGTTAAATTATAGCATCTTGAATATTTGAAAGATAGCGATAAAATAGTATATTTATAATGTTCCATTATGGCATATACAAACCTCTATCGCTATACTTATCAAAAGCAAAGTTATTGAAATATTTTGTTTAACAGATGATTTCTACTATTTTTTTGATACTCTATTCACTGTTCTTTCATTCAAAAACGCTTTCAGTAAAGAAAAGTCTCATACCCTAAAAATTCATAACAAAACAAGTTTCATCCCCAAGTGATGGAAACATATTACATCTTTCTTTGAAACATACTACATCTTTTTTTGAAAGATGCTATATGTTTTTCTGAAAGATGCTATGTCTTTTTTCAAAAGGCTTAAGTCTTTTCCCCAAGCCTGCCACATCCTTCAAAATGGAGATATGAAGTACCTTTCTCTCCAATCAGCATGTAATCTTTTTTCCCGATTTAAGCAGCAGTAAGGCCTCGTTTTGCAAAAGAAAGAATAAGGTGCATTTATCTGACATATATATTTTCCGGTTTTATCCTTTAGGGTTCACAAGGGTCAAGGTTCTTCTTTGAACCCCATTTATCGTCGAAGAAATAATTAATTAATTAATAATTAACGAGTTAGTATAATATACACACTTTTACATATTGTTTTTACCAAAACAGCAAATGGTACTATTACTACTATTTATATTAAGAAAGTTTTCAACATGATCATTTTATGGCTTACTATCTCTTTATTTTACATCAAATAAATGTAACACGCTTTTTCACACGCCGAGAAGGGTTCAAGAGAGAACCCTGAACCATTGTGAACCCTACTTTTGATTTATCAATCTAAATATCAACAAATTACAAGGAAATCAATATGCATTATCCAACATTCTAAAAAGGCTCTTTAAAAGTCCATTTTAGAGTAAACATGGATTCTCTTTTTTTGTCTGACACATTTTTATCACACCCGACTGTTTTGTATATATTATTCATAGAGCATTTGCCATACAAAGTCACAGATACTATTCTTGCATCGTTTCCGGCAGACTTCATCAGAAGTCACAACCACCGTTCCGTTGGGATGAAATCCGGAATAACAACATAGTACATTATATAAAAGCGCTTTAAGTAAAAGCTGTGATATTAACCGACAGAAAACCATAAATCAGCCTGTTGTTTTAGAAAAAATGGAGTACCTTTACAACCGGAAAACAACAAAGATATGACAGGGAACAAACATCGATATACCCACGGTGAAGAACTCGCCAATACGCTGAGCCATGGAGCAGGTATTCTGTTAGGAATCATAGCAGGGTACTTCCTATTGGTAAAAGCTGCTGCTGGCAATGATTCTCATTGGGGTGTCGCCTGTGTCTCTGTCTACTTGGCGGGGATGTTGTCCTCATACATCAGTTCTACCTGGTATCATGTTTCCGCTCCGGGAACCACAAAGGAATTATTGCGGAAATTTGATCACGGAGCCATCTATCTGCACATTGCCGGTACCTACACCCCCTTTACCTTGCTGGTGATGCGTAATGCCGGCGGATGGGGTTGGGGCATCTTTGCATTTGTCTGGTTATCCGCCCTTATCGGTTTTATTCTCAGCTTCAAAAAGCTAAAAGAACACAGCCATCTGGAAACATGCTGCTATGTAGGGATGGGTGCCTCCATCCTGATAGCACTAAAACCGCTGATGGATTGTCTTTCAGAAATAGGGTCTTCCGCCGCTTTCTGGTGGCTTATCGGCGGAGGAGCATCTTATATCATCGGAGCCATATTCTATTCATTGCGCAAGCCCTATATGCACTCCGTATTCCACCTCTTCTGTTTGGGTGGCAGTATAGGTCACATCATTGCAATTTGGTTGATTTTATAAAGTTTAAACAGACTAAAAGTTTTCCAAAACGGAAAACTTTCTGTATCAACAAGAAAGAAAAGTTTCCCGAATTTTAATGTTAAAAGCTATCCGACCTATAAGTAAATCTACTATCTTTGCCCCCCGGTTCCGGAACTAAAAAGAGGTTTAGTCAAAAGGGAACGCTGTGCAAATCGGCGACAGTACCCGCTGCTGTAATTCTCTGAGAATCCGCACACTATGCCACTGCGAAATTCATCGTGGGAAGGCGTCGCGAAGGAGAGATAAGTCAGAAGACCGGCCGGACGGATTTACCATTTCACGATTGACGACCAGAAATCAGAGTTATGCTGATCGTGAATAGTAAATTTTCTAATTGTTTAATTTATAAATTACTTTCGGGAGTTAAAGTTATGAACTACGCGGAAATTTGTATCATCAAACGTGATGGTAAAAGAGAAGATTTCTCTATTAGTAAAATCAAGAACGCGATAAGCAAAGCGTTCAGTGCCTCCGGTATTACCGATGAGCAACAACTCGTGGCTGATATTACCATGAATGTCATCAGCCACTTTTCCAATCCCACCATCACAGTGGAAGAGATTCAAGACCTGGTAGAAAAGGAATTGATGAAAGTACGTCCCGAAGTTGCCAAAAAATACATCATCTATCGCGAATGGCGTAATACGGAACGCGATAAAAAGACCCAGATGAAGCATATCATGGACGGGATCGTCGCTATCGACAAAAACGACGTGAACCTGAGCAATGCCAACATGAGCAGCCATACTCCGGCGGGCCAGATGATGACCTTCGCTTCAGAGGTAACCAAGGATTACACGTATAAATATCTGCTCCCCAAACGGTTTGCAGAAGCACACCAACTGGGAGATATCCATATACACGATCTGGACTACTACCCTACCAAGACCACCACTTGTATCCAGTATGACATGGACGATCTTTTCGAACGCGGATTCCGTACCAAGAACGGCAGTATACGCACGCCGCAAAGCATTCAAAGTTATGCCACGCTGGCAACGATCATCTTCCAGACCAACCAGAATGAGCAACACGGCGGACAAGCCATCCCGGCATTCGACTTCTTCATGGCAAAAGGAGTAAACAAATCATTCCGCAAACATCTGAGTTCTTTCATCAGCTTCTACGTTGCGATGGAGACCAATACCACTGTGGAGGAAAAAGCAATCCGCGCCTTGATTGAAGAGCATCTGCCCTCTATCAAAACCAGCGAACTGGAGCGTGAGACACTGCGCCTGGCACTCACCGCCCTCCAAATCAATATAGATAAGGAGCATCTGGCACGCATCATTGAGAAAGCCTACCAGCAAACCCGGAAAGACACCCATCAGGCCATGGAAGGTTTCATCCACAATCTGAACACCATGCACTCACGCGGGGGCAATCAGGTGGTATTCAGCTCTATCAATTACGGAACCGATACTTCTGCCGAAGGACGCATGGTGATTGAAGAGCTGCTGAAAGCCACCATCGAAGGGTTGGGTGCCCGTGGAGAAGTTCCGGTATTCCCCATCCAGATATTCAAGGTGAAAGACGGAGTATCCTATTCGGAAGAGGACTACCAGAAAGCAATGGCCGACTTTGAAGCTGCCGAAGAGGGACGCATGACCTTCAGCGCTCCCAATTTCGACCTGTTCTTGAAAGCTTGCCGTACTACCGCTAAAGCCCTGTTCCCCAACTTCATGTTTCTGGATGCCCCGTTCAACAAAAACGAGAAATGGGACGCCAACGACCCGAAACGGTACCGTTACGAATTAGCAACGATGGGATGCCGCACCCGTGTGTTTGAGAATGTGGCGGGAGAAAAGTCTTCATTGGGACGCGGCAATCTTTCATTCACGACTTTAAACATGCCCCGTCTTGCTATCGAAGCCCGCATCAAGGCAGAGAGCATCATCGAAGACAAGCGCAACCAAGATGCCATCGAGTTGAAAGCCAAAGAAATATTCCTGGAGTCGGTACACGAGACAGCCTCTCTGATAGCCGATCAGCTTTATGCCCGCTATCAGTACCAACGTACGGCATTGGCGCGTCAGTTCCCGTTTATGATGGGCAATGATGTATGGAAAGGAGGAGGTGCGCTGAACCCGAACGAAGAGGTAGGAGATGTTTTACGCAGCGGTACGTTAGGTATCGGTTTCATCGGCGGACACAATGCAATGGTAGCACTCTACGGTAAGGGACACGGCCATAACGACAAAGCATGGAACACCCTGTACGAAGCCGTCATGGAGATGAATAAGGTAGCGGACGAATATAAAGCGAAATACAATCTGAACTACTCCGTACTGGCAACTCCCGCCGAAGGATTATCCGGCCGCTTCACCCGTATGGACCGCCGTAAATACGGAAAGATCGAAGGAGTGACCGACAATGAGTACTATGTGAACTCTTTCCATGTGGACGTTAAAGAGCCCATCAGCATCGTAGAGAAAATCAAACGTGAAGCTCCGTTCCATGCCATCACACGCGGAGGGCATATTACCTATGTAGAACTGGACGGTGAAGCACAAAAGAATGTAAGGGCCATTGCCAAAATCGTAAAAGTAATGCATGATGAGGGCATCGGCTACGGTTCCATCAACCATCCGGTAGACACTTGCCACAATTGCGGCTACAAAGGCGTAATCTACGATAAATGTCCGGTATGCCAGAGCGAGAACATTCTGCGCATGCGCCGTATCACCGGGTATCTGACGGGAGATTTAAGTTCGTGGAATTCAGCTAAAAGAGCAGAGGAAAGAGACAGAGTGAAACATTCATAAAATTTTCGGATTTATTAGTTGAAAGTCGAGAGTTGAAAATTGAAAGTTTGCCAACCGGTAATGGCGCATGGTAACTTTCAATTTTCAACTCTCAACTATAAAAGACTTTACGATAAAAGACTTTCAACACCCATAAAGTTCCCCTACAAAAACAAAGCCTCATGACAACTTTCAACTCCCAACTTCCAACTCTAAACTTACTATACACCTATCCCGAAACAATCGTTGACGGTGAAGGTATCCGGTATTCCATCTATTTGGCCGGATGCAGTCATCACTGTCCCGGATGCCACAATCCGGAGAGCTGGAACCCGCGTGCGGGGGAGGAACTGACAGAAGAACGCATCCTCGAAATTATCCGTGAGATAAAAGCCAATCCACTATTGGATGGAGTCACCTTCTCCGGAGGCGACCCGCTTTACAACCCCGAAGCGTTTCTTCTTTTGGCAAAACGGATCAAAGAAGAGACCCACCAGAACATCTGGTGCTACACGGGATACACCTACGAAGAGGTGCAGGCGCATCCCAGATTGGCAGCTGTGCTGCCTTATATCGACGTTCTTGTAGAAGGGCGGTTTATACAGGCGCTCTATTCTCCTTATCTGGAATTCAGAGGAAGCAGCAATCAAAGAATTATCCGCCTGCACGGCTGATCTGCCTTAAAAAAGGAATCTCAGCACATCGTTGAAATTAGCCCATATCAACAGGCCGAAAAGCAAGAACATACCTACCATCTGTGCATATTCCATGAATTTGTCACTGGGCTTACGACGGGCCACAATCTCATAGATAAGGAACAACACGTGTCCGCCATCCAATGCCGGAATAGGCAGAATGTTCATAAATGCAAGGATGATGGACAAGAATGCCGTCATATACCAGAACTGATGCCAATCCCAAGTGGCGGGGAAGATACTGCCGAGTGTTCCGAAACCACCCAACTGCTTGGCTCCTTCTTTGGAGAAAACATACTTCATGTTTCCTACATACCCTTTCAGGGTTTTCACCCCCAACTGCGCACCGGCCGGAAAAGACTCAAAGAAACCGTATTCTTTCGTCACCATCGGCATGACACGGCCCATAGCCCGCGCATAGACACCGATATGGAAAGCAGAGTCGGCACTCATCGTCAGCGTATCCGCCACCCCGTTGCGAATGTAAGTCAGCGTTATCTGCCGGGGATCTATTCCCTCACTCTCCAGAGCAGCGGCATTCTTCTTGCGCTTGCCCATCTCTTCCAAAAACTCATAATAGGAAATGGGCGCTCCATCCAGAGCGATCACACTATCACCCGGCATCAGTCCGGCAAGAGCCGCTTTTGAATCAACCGCCACACTATCTATCACGTAAGGCACACGATAATCGGCGAAACGTACACTGTCGCCCATCAGACGCTGCATCATATCCTCAGGGATGTACACAGACACTTTCCGGCCGTCACGAAGCACGCTGACTTCACGCGCTTCAACTATCCGGCTCAACAGATCGGCGTCATAGCGAAGAAAATCAACTCCGTCGGCAGAGAGCAGCACGTCACCGTCCATGAAGCCCACGGCCTTGGCCGTTTCATTAAACTGCATGCCCAAAGGCGCCTCCTGTATCTTTATATACTGGTCTCCCCAAGTAAAGAGAATCATGGAGTAGATGAACAGTGCCAGCAGAAAGTTGAAACACACACCGCCCACCATTATCAACAGCCTCTGCCAAGCCGGTTTAGAGCGGAACTCCCACGGTTTTTCCGGCTGTTTCATCTGATCGGTATCCATCGACTCGTCTATCATTCCGGAGATCTTGACATAGCCTCCCAACGGCAACCAGCCGATCACATATTCTGTATCACTCTTCTTGGGCTTGAACCTGAAAAGAGCGAACCACGCGTCAAAGAATAAACAGAACTTTTCGACCCGTACCTTAAAAAGACGGGCAAAGAAAAAATGTCCTCCTTCGTGTATAATAATAAGCAGCGAAAGGCTCATGATCAGTTGGAGGGCACGAATTAAAAATGTTTCCATCGATTATTTACAATTTACAATTTACAATAAGTTCGGTAGCTATGCGACGGGCCTCAGCATCGGTTGCCACATAGTCATCATAAGTCGGGGATTGCACAAATGAAGCACGCCCCATCGTTTGCTCGATCACATCACTCATGGCAAGAAAACCGATTTCATCACGCAGAAAAGCGGCAACCACCACTTCATTGGCCGCATTGACGATACAGGGCATATTTCCACCACGATACATCGCTTCATAAGCCAAAGATAGGTTACGGAAACGCTTCGTATCAGGCTGCTCAAAGGTAAGGTTCGTGCATTTGGCAAAATCGAGCCGCTCGAATGAAGAACAGACACGGTCGGGATACGAGAAAGCATACTGGATGGGCAGACGCATATCGGGCATGCCCAACTGTGCTTTCACGGCACCGTCTTCAAATTGCACCATCGAGTGGATAACGGATTGCGGATGCACCACGACCTCTATCTGCCCGGGTTGCACGCCGAACAACCATTTTGCCTCGATCACCTCGAAACCTTTATTCATCATCGAAGCCGAGTCAATCGTTATCTTGGCACCCATCTTCCAGTTGGGATGCTTCAACGCCTGAGCTTTGGTTACTGTCTGCAACTGCTCCATCGTATAGGTACGGAACGGCCCTCCGGAAGCTGTCAATATCACTTTTTCAATCGGATTCCCCACCTCTCCTGCCAAACACTGAAAAACGGCAGAATGTTCGGAGTCTACCGGCAAAATCGGAGTACGGTACTGCTGTGCCAGTTCATTGATCAATTCGCCTGCCACCACCAGCGTCTCTTTATTGGCCAGGGCAATGGCTTTGCGGGCACGAATGGCGCTTATGGTCGGCTTCAACCCGGCATACCCCACCATGGCTGTCAGCACAATGTCCACAGGGCCGGATTCGACTATCTGACACAAGGCCTCCGCACCGGCATATACCTTAATCGGCAAATCACTCAACGCCTCTTTCAGCTGGGCGTATTTCTCTTCGTTGGCTATAACAACCGCTTCGGGTTGGAATTTACGTGCCTGCGCTATCAGCAGGTCCACTTTATTGTTGGCTGTCAGTGCATATACCTCGTACAATTCGGGATGCTCCCCCACTACCTGCAGGGCTTGCGTACCGATAGAGCCCGTAGAGCCGAGAATGACAATCTGTTTCTTTTTATTTTCTTTATTCATGGTTAGAATACAATGTACTTTTCGGGATTTACCGCACGCCCTTTGTGCCACAATTCAAAATGCAGATGGGGTCCTGTAGTAAGCGTTCCGCTATTCCCCACCAAGGCAATCGCTTCTCCGGCCTGCACTTTATCCCCTTCACGCTTCAATAGAGAGCCGCAATGTTTATACACGGATACAAAATCCTGGTTATGCTGCACTTCTATCAGGTAACCGGTTTCGGCCGTATAGGTGCTCAATATCACCGTGCCATCCAACGTAGCGAGTACGCTCTCATTGGGATTGGCGGCAATATCCGTCCCGTAATGTTTCTTTTCGGCATCAAAGTGGTCGGAAATCATCCCCCGCGTGGGACGGTAGAAAATCAATCCGTTCGCATCCGGCTGTGAGGTAATGGAAGTAAGGTTATATTTTTCGGTTTCCTCGTATTTCCGGCGGAACTCTTCCTCGCGCTTGGTGCGTTCCATAAGGGTATCTTTGCGCATGGTTGTCAACGTATCCATGCTTTGCACGGAATCGGCCCGCACTTCCCCGCTCAAAATATCCTGAATATTCATTATATACAGATTCTGCCTGTCGACCAGCTGCTGGAGAGAGTCCACGCGCAGGGCGTTTTCCACCACCTGCTCACGAATCTCACTGTTCATATATCCGGGCAGATAGTTGCGCAAAGGGGTAAAGGCGATAATGGCGGCAGCTATTACAAAAAGAACCGTCAATACGGAAAGCAACACCGAAAGGCCGTTCAGTTTAGATACACGAAGCCCCACTACCTCTTCAAGAGTATTCTCGTTGATGACAGTGAGTTTATACTTGAACTTTATATTGTTCCAAAAGGCTTTACTACGTTTCTTCTTTGGCATTATTTCATCGTATGGCGTACAAATGTAAGCATTTCACAAATTCTTTCCATTACAGATTACACAGATTAACACAGATTTTATTCTTCTTCAAGTTCGTCAAGATTCAGCAATCCTTCCGGCAAATCGACTGTAATCAGTTTGTGTGCCTGATCGACACCGACAATAAACTCCTCTTGTGCAGGCACTAACAGCTCTTCCCCGTCAGCGCATTCCACCACAAAGAGTGTATTGACCGTAGAGTTTTCCACCTCCACCACTTCACCCAGCACGCCGTGATTCACATCCTCCATGCGAAAGCCGACAAAGAAATCCCAGGAAAGCTCTCCCGGCTCCGCTTCGTCTACATGCTTTATCGGGAAGTAGACGTCTACGTTCGTAAACATACGGGCACGTTCGGCCGTATCCACCCCTTCGAGCTTCACCAGAGCGGTAGAGTCTGAGCGGAAACGGTACTCTTCGATGAAAAAGGGGACGAAAATACCGTCGAGCAGGCAAATAAGGTAACCGCAGTCGGCACGGTCGAATATATCGTCCGTAAAGGTGAACGACAATTCACCGTGTATGCCGTGAGGCTTATTGAAAATTCCTATTTTATATACTTCTTCTTTTCTTATCATATACGTGTTATTCTGGCGCCGATAGCATTCAGCCGCCCTTCAATATTCTGATAACCGCGGTCTATCTGTTCGATATTATGAATACGGCTGATACCTTCCGCATTCATTGCTGCAATCAGCAGCGCAATACCTGCACGGATATCAGGCGAGGTCATATTACCGCCACGCAATTTAAACCCGTGGTTGTGTCCGATGACAACGGCACGGTGCGGGTCGCAAAGAATGATCTGTGCCCCCATATCGATCAACTTGTCCACAAAGAACAACCGGCTTTCGAACATCTTCTGATGAATCAGCACACTGCCCTTGGCCTGCGTGGCCACCACCAGCAATACACTGAGCAAATCCGGTGTCAGACCGGGCCACGGAGCATCGGCAATGGTCATGATAGAGCCGTCGATGAACGACTCGATCTGATAGCTCTCCTGTGCAGGGACATAAATATCGTCTCCACGCTGCTCCAGCTTGATTCCCAGGCGGCGGAAGCTTTCAGGAATGATACCCAAATTCTCATAAGAGACATTCTTTATGGTAATCTCACTTTTGGTCATGGCAGCCATACCGATGAAACTGCCTACCTCGATCATATCGGGCAATACGGTGTGTTGCGTGCCATGCAATTCCTCCACGCCCTCAATCGTAAGGAGATTGGAAGCGATGCCGCTGATTTTCGCCCCCATCCGGTTCAGCATCTTGCAAAGCTGCTGCAAATAGGGCTCACAGGCAGCGTTGTAAATAGTGGTCGTCCCCTTTGCCAGCACGGCAGCCATCACGATATTGGCCGTTCCGGTCACCGAAGCCTCATCCAGCAGCATGTAGGTGCCTGTCAGCTTGTCGGCTGTGATTTCATAAACACCCCGTTCGTCATTGTACCTGAAGTCGGCTCCCAGACGTTGGATGCCGACAAAGTGCGTATCCAACCGGCGGCGGCCGATTTTATCGCCTCCCGGTTTAGAGATCATTGCCTTGCCGAAACGGGCTACCATCGGACCGATCAGCATCACCGAGCCACGCAGGCTGGAACATTTCTTCAGGAATTCATCACTTGCCAGATAAGCGAGGTCCACGTTTTCCGCCTGAAAGCCATACGTATCGATTCCCTCTTTGGCAACCGTTACTCCCATATCCCTCATCAGTTGAATGAGATTATTGACATCCAGAATATCGGGAATGTTGTTTACCGTCACCTTTTCTGCTGTAAGCAATGTTGCACAGATAATCTGCAACACCTCGTTCTTGGCACCTTGCGGATGGATATCTCCGTACAGCCGATGCCCTCCTTCAATTACAAATGAAGCCATGTGGATAGTGATTAGTGGTTAATGATCAGGTGATGAACAGTTAGCGATTAGTGATCAGTGAAAATATCCGGAGCAACTGCCGCAAGTGTTTGCTACTTGCTACGAACCACTGACCGCCAATTGTTCATCATTCTTTCAATATTTCCTTCTCTGATTGTTATTCCGATTGTTATAGTTCACCTTCGGACGATAATTCAGTGCCAGCCGTTCTGCCATCAGACGAATGATATCATCATCCATCCGGAGTTTTCCGCCGGAAAGTTCATCCAGATCTTCGGCTATCTTACGGTCGTCTACCGTATCCTTATTCCAAGCCATATAATCCTTCTTCATGTGATTGCAAATAAGGGCGACCAGGTTTCTCTTCTCATCGCCTTCCGGAAATTCGCAGGCTTTCTTTATCAGCACCTCCAGCGTACGGCCATAATGACGGTAGCGTATCTTGGTACTGGGATAAGGAATCGGTTCGGGTTTCGTCTCCAGATTCTCTTCACGGATCACCTCGTATGGATATTTTATATCCAGTTTAAAATCAGCCATGATGGCCAGGTGATCCCATAACTTATGCTTGAAGTCGGGCACATCCCTCAGATGAGGAAACATATTGCCCATGATATTGATGATGGTATTTGCACAACGCTGACGTTCTGCCGGATCTTGGATGGTCAACGCATGATCTACCATATTCTGGATACTCCGCCCGTATTCGGGAAGAGGCATTCTTTTCTGTTGAGTGTTATACTGCATATAAATGAATTTAAAAATTAAAGAATTAAAGAGGAAAAAGCAACGCTACAATAACTTTTTGGGAAGAGAAGCCACAAACTCTTTCAGATAGAAAGGCTCAAAATAGGCCACATCCTTATAATCCTGCCTTGCCATCGCTTTATCCGCAAGCGGAAACATCATTTTAGCCAACGGATGAATATCATCGATAAAATGTGCATTCGGATGCGTTATCTTCTCACGGCACTTAGCGGCACCGTTTCCGAAGAAATAAACCGGATGCTCGTTCAATATATCAAGATAGGAGTTCTCATCGATGATATCTGCAGAGATAGCACGCACCACATTCAAGGCACGGTCATAAACCGCTGCATAGACCTCCATCCGGCGGGCATCGATCATCGGACACAGGTAAGCATCTTCCGGCAATTCGTGGTATAACAATACCGGAACACACAACACCTCCAGTGTCGGTATGCCGATCAGCGGCACATTCCGTCCGTAACAAATCCCCTTGGCCATCGAAACTCCGATACGAAGCCCCGTATACGATCCCGGACCGCAACTCACGGCTACCGCATCCAACGGAATGGCATGGCTATCGATAAACGACAAAGCCTCGTCAACAAAAACCCCTAATGACACAGCATGCGAAGGACCTTTCATGTCTTCCTGCACAAAAATCGTCTGTCCGTCTTCACTTACCGCCACCGAACACACTGTGGTAGAGGTCTCAATATGTAAAATACACGACATAATTTTCAGATTATTAAATTGATGCAAATTTAACTGATTATTTTCAGATTACCACATTGTCGCACAAATTAAAGCGTATTTCAGTTAAAATTCATTGCATGGATGAATCAAAATCCTTGTACACAAGCCATATAGGCAACATTTCATAAGCACGCTTCTCATGGACCACAAGCACGGTCCTCAGCATGAGCGGGCACCGTGCTTACCTGCCTTTTGCACGGTGCATAGACAAACCGGCTCTCCCCCCGACCGGAAACCTGTACATTTTTTTCCGTTTTGAGACAATAATCTTAAAATAATCCCTTACTTTTGCAGAAAACAATCGATTTTATGATACAATCCATGACGGGATATGGCAAAGCAACCGCCGAACTTCCCGATAAGAAAATAAATGTAGAGATCAAATCGCTCAACAGCAAAGCGATGGATTTGTCGGCACGCATCGCACCGGCATACCGTGAAAAAGAGATGGAAATCCGCAATGAGATATCACGAACGCTGGAACGTGGAAAAGTAGACTTCAGCCTCTGGGTGGAGAAAAAAGAGAGTGCGGAAAGTGCCACTCCCATCAATCAGACATTGGTGGAAGGCTACTACAAGCAGATAAAAGAGATTGCCGGTAACCTCAACATTCCGGTTCCCGCTGACTGGTTTCAGACGCTGCTCCGCATGCCGGACGTACTGACCAAAACCGAAATCCAAGAGCTGTCTGAAGAAGAATGGGAAATCGCACACGCAGCCGTTCAGGAAGCAATCGGCCATCTGGTGGATTTCAGAAAACAGGAAGGCGCCGCGCTGGAAAAGAAGTTCCGCGAGAAAATAACGAACATCTCGAATCTGCTGGAATCGATCGCTCCTTATGAAAAAGAACGCGTCGAAAAAATAAAAGAGCGCATAACAGATGCTCTCGAAAAGACACTGAGCGTAGATTACGACAAGAACCGTCTGGAACAGGAACTCATCTATTATATAGAGAAGCTGGACGTAAATGAAGAGAAACAGCGCCTCGGCAATCATTTGAAATATTTCATCAGTACCATGGGAAGCGGCAGCGGACAGGGCAAGAAATTAGGTTTCATTGCACAGGAGATGGGCCGCGAGATCAACACATTGGGCAGTAAATCCAACCATGCAGAGATGCAGAAGATCGTTGTTCAGATGAAAGACGAATTGGAACAGATCAAAGAACAGGTACTGAATGTAATGTAAATCGGCCACAAACAATCAGACTACGGATGGCAAACAGTATCTGAATTCACAAAAGACAGTCTCTTGCGCCTTTCGTAGTTTGTATTCATAACCGGCAATTCTTGTATCCATAACCGGCAATTAATAAAGCACTATGAACGGAAAATTAATTATCTTCTCCGCACCATCGGGTTCGGGCAAATCTACCATTATCAATTACCTGCTGAAGCAGAACTTAAATCTTGCATTTTCAATCTCGGCAACCAGCCGTCCGCCGCGTGGCGAGGAGAAGCATGGAGTGGAGTACTTCTTTCTTTCTCCCGATGAATTTCGCCAACGCATTGCAAACAACGAATTTCTGGAATACGAAGAGGTTTACAAGGACCGCTATTACGGTACACTGAAAGCCCAGGTAGAGAAACAATTGGAGGCCGGACAAAATGTGGTGTTCGATGTGGATGTAGTAGGCGGATGCAATATAAAGAGATTCTATGGAGACCGGGCTTTATCCCTGTTCATCCAGCCCCCCAGTGTAGAAGAGTTGCGCCGCCGCCTTGTAGGACGCGGTACGGATGCCCCGGAAGTGATAGAGAGCCGTGTGGCGAAAGCTGAATACGAACTGAGCTTTGCGCCCAAATTCGACAAAGTCATTATCAATGATGATTTGGAAACAGCCAAAGCGGAAGCCCTGAGAGTCATAAAGGAATTTCTAAGTAAGTAACCCCCTTTCTACAGCAGCTGTTTCTGTTTTGGGGATATTTGTCAATAACCCCTCAACTGCGATTATGAAGAAAATAAAAACCGGAATTTTCAGCGGCTCCTTCAACCCGGTTCATATCGGGCATCTTGCCTTGGCCAATTATCTTTGTGAGTTTGGCGAAGTAGACGAGGTGTGGTTTGTGGTGAGCCCTCATAATCCGTTAAAGAAAGCGGACGAATTATGGCCGGACGAATTGCGTCTCCGGCTGGTGCAGCTTGCCATCGGAGACTATCCGCATTTCCATGCTTCCGATTTTGAATTTCATCTTCCCCGGCCTTCTTACACCATACATACACTGGACTGTTTGAAGAAGGCCTATCCCGATCGGGAATTTCATCTCATCATCGGCTCGGACAACTGGCAAAGATTCGGTTACTGGCGCGAATCGGAACGGATCATTGCCGAAAATCAATTGATCGTCTACCCTCGTCCCGGGTATCCCGTGGGCAAGGACTTGCTTCCGGCACACGTACGCACCGTCGACTCGCCTGTCTTTGAGATTAGTTCCACTTTTATCCGGCAGGCCCTGGCAGAAGGAAAGGATGTGCGCTATTTCCTTCATCCGGCAGTTTACGAAGAACTGCACCGACACCGGTATAAATAAAACAAGCTCCGCTCTATTCGGAAACGGGGAATGCCATTCACCGAAATTCTCCGTCCGTTCTTATGCCGTTCTATTTTTCCAATATACCGTTCTATTTTCCAATAAGTAAAAAGGACATCAGAAGTTGTTCTAAACTTCCAATGTCCTTCAAAACAGCATGTAAAGGTTACTTCAAATGACCTCTATATTACTTCAAATAGTCTCCATATCACTACAAACAGCCTCTATATCAGCTCAAACGGTCTCTACATCACTTCTTCATCCATTTGCAGTATCGTACACCTTGTGCCGTCCCGGCTTGAATCATATAAAGTCCGGAAGGCAAGTCTCCTATTCGGATTTCAGCCTTATTGCCGGTAGCAGAAGCAGAGCGTACTACCCTACCCGATAGATCTATCAAATTCACATTCTCCATTTCGCAATCAGTCTCAAGGCACAATAAATCCTGATTCACGTAGCAAGACAGGACGGAGGTTTCAGTTGCAGTTTCTTCAAATCCTGTATTCTGAAGGATCCAGAATGTCGTCCGGTTCAGGAAGTCCGGTCCTAACGGATTTGCAACCAGTCCGTCTACGGAAGACAACAAGACTCCATACTGTCCTACCGGATAAGTCAGTTTATGAATGATTCGTATATCTTTTGTTTCCCCCTTTTCCAAAGACAATTCTACGATATTGGAATTGCCCACAAGTTGATTCTGGTCATTAAAAAAGAGTAAAGCAAATGAATCATCACCATATCCGCCACTGTTTTTTATTTTCGAAGAGACTACGATACTGGTATTGGGATAAATCTTATCGGAACCATCCTGGGCAGTCACCGTTACCGTGCTCCACAAATTATAAATCGGAGAGGCAGGTTCATCCAATACCGTAGCAGAGGTTACTTCAAATTCACTGGGACCGATGGAATCCCACCATCTGGTGCTCCATGCATTGTCAACATCACAAACAGCCACGATGTCATAATCACCGGGACTTACTTCAATGACATCGGTACTATACTCGAATGTACGGGTGGCACCTTTGGGAATACGTGTAGGGAACATACCCACATATTGACGCTCTTTCTCCGGATCAAGGCTTTTCTTTTGCAACAAAATGCCCATATAAGAGTAAAACTCTTCACCGTCATTCTTCACAGTTACCCGAAAAGCGGCTTTCCTGCCCTTATATAAATTCGCACTTATTATTTCCGGCTTCTTCACCAAACTCAACAGAGGTTTAAACTCCGGTTTTATGTAGCTCACCTTATTGTCCGTCACTTCCACAATATAATAATTCGGAGAGTTGACGGGTGCAAGCATGACGGTATAATCGGATGCGCCATTCTCTTTTTGTGCGGTCAGTAACCGGTAGGTACCATTTTCTATAGAAGCAGGGATAGAAAACTCGTCGAAAGTAAATCCTGCCGTTCCACCTCCCAAAGAACTGAGTCTGCCTATGGCAGTGCTACTCAAAACGGTCAGCAATGTATTCTCTTTATAAAGGCCCAAAATCGCCTCACCGGAAAAGCTCTGCAATCCATAGTTAAAAAAGCCGACGGTTGCTTTATTGGTCTCTTCCCGGGTCGTTTCTTTCTCCAGCAGACTAAAAGTACCGTTCAAGTGCACGCGTGCCAGATGGGTGGAAGATTCACTCGGCGGCTGAATGCCGATCAATATGGACTGATAATGGTTGTAAGCTCCCAGTCCGCTACCAATGCCCAAGTCTTGCGGTTCGAGTGCCGAAATTTGATAATATCCGTTACTACTACCACCCCATCCCCAATTAAAATGAAAGAAACCGTTGGCATCATAACCATCACACACAAATGCATGTCCTCCACTCGGACCTTCACCAAAGTAAAGGATAGGACGTTTCTCATTTAGCTCAGCCTTCAGAAAATCCGACCAGTCATTCTCATTAAAATGCGTACGATCTATATATTCCAAGTTATTATCGTATGAAAAATAATTTTTAAAGCCGGTAGCGATATCCTTCGCTGTTGCACCGCTGCCTTCGACACTATAGTTCATATTGCAAGATACACCGATATGATAAGACAAGGTAGCGACCGCTTTTGCCTGCTTTTCATTATACATTCCATTATAATCGTCCAACATATTAGCCCAATCATAAGTGGTGCTACCAAAATCAACACTCAACTTTTTTCCCAATTTCTCACAGGCGTAAGTTTTGGAACCTTTACCCGTTGTCGGATAATTATAGAACTTCATAATTTGAGCTGCTGCTGTAGCCACACAACCTGTAGGAGCAATCATATCGTAGTTTTTATCGAAAGGACATTCGTCATTGAAAGGCGTATCCTGATTCCAAGCTATATCACCCAGTAAAGGCTCTACCACCGATGTTGCTTCAGCACGTGCAGCAATGCCTCCCGCATAAGAGGTTGTCATGCCCATAATCTCCGGAACAGACGGTAATTCCGACAAACGCGCAATCTCCATGTCATAGCCGCTAAGCCACTTCCGCACCTGCAGAGGCTGGTCTTTCAAAGCAAAAGTTCCCGTCAATGAATACGCCAATACCGAACGGGCACGGTCATCGGCAGCCACAATCACAAATCCTCCATTATCCCTATTGAACACATAGTAGGTCGGTAATCCCGAACTTGATACAGCGCGTGTATTTTTGCTGTCGGCAGGCACAACTGAGGTATAAACCAAGGTCAACACAGGAGAAAATGCACGCGTGTCACTTCCATAATCAGAAGTCGCAGAAGCAAAGAAGCGGTTTGCCAGAGCTGCTGCTTCCTCAAGTGTAATTTGTTTGGCACTCAGATTTTGAAAAAAGAATAACAGAAACAACAGAAATGCGTAGTACTTTCTCATGATTTCACGATTTATTAAGTTTTTTGGCAAATATATGAAAATAAAGCGCATAAAATAAGATTACTAAATTTATTTTCGCTTTCTTTGTGCAAATAACCAATACAATAACATAATTTCTTCATTAAAAATTTAATGCTTATGAAAAATTTTACTTTTTTACTTATCAGTGGTCTTTTATATTCAGGACTCAGTTATGCTCAAACAGACCAGGTTTACACTCCTCCCAACAAGAAAACCGAAAGTGTTTCTGAAAAGAACAGAAATCTATTCATGAAACCGGTAAACAGGACAGCAGGAAATAGTGATAACAGTATCTGGAGGCCCCAAACAGAAGTCGGTTTCGTATGTGATCCGGAAGAAGAGGATGACGAAATCACATGGTATGAGGACAATATCACACAATACACTTATGATAAATATGGAAACGTAATTCTCTTTGAACGGGAATCTGTAGAGGAAGAAGAGGGAGAAAAGCGCAGCAGGACATTTATTAAATACAATGACAACCACAAAGTCATCGAGCGTATAGAACAAAACGAGACGGACGGAGAACTTATCAATTATCAAAAAACAGAATTCGATTACGACAATATAGTAACGGATTATGTTATACGCAGAGCTACCTACCACTGGGATGAAGTCAAAAATGATTGGGTAAAAAACTACGAGCACAAGAAGCTGATAACCAGAGACGGAAACAATAACATCATCCGAATTTTAGTACAACTGCTCAATTATGATGGAGTATCATACATAGATCGTGAGCAGACTGATATAATCTATGACGAAACCAGCGGTAAGGCAAAAACATGGATTAATTCAGCCAATGACTATGGCGACGGCATGCAAGAAGGTATAAGATACGACAATATCGAATGGGAAAATACCAATGGACAAATAGTGGAAACGAACGAACAATTTGTTTCAGGCAATAACCGGATAAAAGAAGCCAAAGTATATTATGAAGGAGAAGAAGTAGGTACATACAAAACAGACTTCGCAGGCGAAAAGGATTTTGAATGCACCATCAACACAGTTCAATCGGGAGAATATATCTCCGAAGTACATACTTTCCAAATATTAAATGCAAATGGGGATCAACGCGAGGGATTCATCCATAAAGTAGATGCTAATGCAGACGGCGTGTTCACAGACGATGAAATAATAGAGCAGCAGTACATGGTCTGGAAATACGATGATAAGGGGAACCTGATCGAGAGTGCAGGATTCTTCCCGATGGAAGATGAGGAAGAGTCGTTCGCCGCTTCTGCCGCAAACCGGATAATACCCGAACAGGGATGGGAGCAGACAGATGGAGAAATGATAGAATACACTTATAACGAATATGGAGAGATAGCCTCCAGAATCGTTTACATGTGGTTTTATGAACCAGGCGCCGGCCAGTATCTTCCCTTGGAAAAATATGTCTTAAGCGAATTCATAGATGTCTCTACCGGAATGGGAACCATCCGAAGTGAAAACGGCAAGCTTACTTACACTGTCAACAAAGACGGAGAGATGGAACTCCGTATGGAAGGTATGAAGGATTATGCCGTCTACAGCATAAACGGTAGCGTTATTGCCAATGCCCCAACAAAGGGAGATACTGTGAATGTACCTACCGCCGGTCTGCCAGCCGGATTATACATCCTGAAAGTAACCGGAACCAATGGTACGGAAAGTGTAAAATTCATGAAAAGATAACATTTCCGGACACCTTACTGTTTCAACCGGTGCAGAGTAATGATTACTATCTCGGATGGAGCACCGATACGGATATTTTTATTAGAAGTCCCGATGCCATTGGTTACAATCATCGGGACTTTTGCTGTATTATACTTCAATCCCGTAAGGAAACGGCTGCCATAATGCGAAGGGATAATGGGAGCATAACCAAAGATGCGCACCTGCCCGCCATGAGTATGCCCGGCTAATGCAAGGTCTGTATTTGCCACGGAAACATCCTCTATGTAATCGGGAGTATGAACAAGCAGAATCACAAAATCTTCGGGAGCAAGCCCGAGTGTCGGAGACTTGCCATTCTGTTTCAAGTCGAAAGGGTTACGCACACCGGCTATCAGAATCTGCTGTCCGTTTCTCCGCAAAGTATCTACTTTATGCTCAAGCACGTGCATTCCGTAGCGTTTCATTTCACGGACAATATCTTCATGGCAGCGCTCATAATCATTATTACCCATTACGCCATAGGTTCCCATCGGAGTTTTCACTTTGGCCAAAGCTGCAAATAATTCGGGCACATACTCACAGCCTTCCTGATAGTCGCCTCCCATAAGCAGCACATCGGCCTGCTGGGCCATAAGAAGCCGGACAAGACCGTCCAAATCTTTCTCCTTAAAAAGGCTCTTATAATGAAGATCGGAAATAAAGGCAATGCGGAAACCGTCAAAAGCCTCAGGTACATCCCGATGGGTAAAATCATAGTTCACTACACGGTCGATGCCTTTATAGGCCGAAGGTACACCGGCATTCGAATGAGTAATCAAAGTGCCCGGAGCTACCCCCGTCAAAACAGAAGATTTATGTGAGGCAGGCTTGACTTGCTGTTTCTTTTTCTGTTTTTGCGTACGTTGCAGCTCCTTGAGTTGCGAGTGGTCGGGAGCAAACAGTCCGGAAACCCAACCGGTGGTGTCCGAACGAAGTGAATCAGCAGCCAGCACAGGATAAGCCGGAGAGATGACCAGAACTTTCTTCGACTTACAGGAAGCAAGCAAAAAAGAGAGCAAAACCAGAGAATAGACTAACTTCTTCATACAAGTACACAAACCCGCTTACACATACATTACTGTACATCCGCATATTATTCATTATTCAAATCGAAAGGCACAAAGATACTTCAAAATTCCGTACCTTTGCATCATGGAAGAGATAAAACAAAATTCTTTGCGTGCATGGTTACTTGCCGCACGCCCCAAAACTCTGGCCGGAGCAGCTACTCCGGTACTGATAGGTACAGCCCTTGCCTATGCCGACGGACAATTCCAGTGGTTGCCCGCTGTAGTTTGTCTGCTCTTTGCCGGACTGATGCAAATAGCGGCCAACTTCATCAATGACCTGTTCGATTTTCTGAAAGGAACAGACCGCGAAGACCGTTTAGGACCGGAACGCGCTTGTGCACAGGGATGGATTGCACCCGATGCCATGAAATCAGGAATTATATTCACCATCCTCCTTGCCTGCCTCATCGGGAGTATTCTATTGTTTTATGCCGGCTGGCAGTTGATTCTCATCGGGTTATTGTGTGTCGTCTTCGCCTTCTTTTACACCACAGGCCCCTATCCTCTCTCGTACAATGGCTGGGGAGATGCCTTAGTGATTCTCTTTTTCGGGTTTGTACCGGTAGGCGGCACTTACTATGTGCAAGCACTGAACTGGACGCCGGATGTCACAGTAGCGTCACTGGTTTGCGGATTAGTAGTAGACACCTTATTAGTTGTCAACAACTATCGTGACCGGGAGACTGACGCACAAAGCGGAAAACGCACAATCATAGTACGATTCGGAGAACCGTTCGGACGATATTTATATCTGGCATTAGGGGTAATTGCTGCGCTACTGAGCTTATATCTCACCGGAGGCAGCATTCCGGGCATAATAACAGCCTGTGTTTACTTCCTTCTGCACTTTTTCACTTGGAGCAAAATGGTAAGGATACATAGTGGCAGAAAACTAAACAGCATATTGGGAGAGACCTCCCGCAACATGCTGTTTATGGGAATATTTCTTTCTCTTTCGCTCATCTTGGGATAAAGGAAAAGGGAGAACGGGGGAGTTTTGTGTAGCACAATCGCACAACCGCTTTTCCCCGTTCTCCCTTTTTCAATACCTTTTTCCTCTATCGGCACATCCTTTATCGGCAATCCTTTATTGATGCATCCGGTACATCCTTTATTGGTACATCCGGTATATTCTTTATTGATACATCCTTTCGTAATACTTCTGATAATCACCGCTGGTAACCTCTTCCACCCAGCTCTGATTATTCAAATACCACTCGATTGTTTTCACAATCCCTACTTCGAATTTTGTCTCAGGATACCAGCCAAGAGCCTCGGTTATCTTCGTCGGATCGATGGCATAACGCTGGTCATGCCCTAAGCGGTCTTTTACAAAAGAAATAAGACTTTCATTGATCCAGTCAATGGCAATTTCGCCATCCGCGCCTTTTTCCTGCTTTTTCAATACCTTACGATATTCCGGATTCTCTTCCAGCAACCGGCGGATAGTCGCAATAACCAATTTCACAATCTCAAGGTTCGTTTTCTCATTGTGGCCGCCCACATTATACACTTCGCCTTCCACTCCTTGACGTACGACCAGATCAATCGCTTTACAATGATCTTCCACATACAACCAGTCGCGTACATTGCTGCCATCTCCGTAAACAGGAAGTTTCTTGCCTTCAAGGATATTCTTTATCAGCAACGGGATCAGTTTCTCCGGGAAGTGGTATGGACCGTAGTTATTAGAGCAACGAGTGATGGTAACCGGCATTTTATAAGTGTCATGATAGGCCATTACTACCAGATCCGCACTTGTTTTCGAAGCACTGTACGGGCTATGCGGGCAAAGCGGAGTCGTTTCACGGAAATACCCTTCGGCACCCAACGAGCCATACACCTCATCGGTAGATACCTGATGGTAACGCACTCCTTTGCGCCAAGTAGGATAACCGTGTTCGTCTTTTCCCATCACCCAGGCACGCCGCGCTGCATCCAGCAGGTTTTGCGTACCCAGTATATTAGTAATAAGGAATAGCTGGGGATTCTCTATGCTACGGTCAACATGGCTCTCGGCTGCAAAGTTCACTACATAGTCGAACTTATACTCCGCAAAGAGACGGTCTGCCAGATCACGGTCGCAAATATCTCCTTTTACAAAAAAGCAACGTTCATTGTCAATGTCACCGGCAATCGTTCCCAAATTTCCGGCATAGGTCAGTGAGTCAAGCACTACCACGCGGATATCATCATGTTTTGCCAGGATGTACTTCAAATAATTGGCACCGATAAATCCGGCAGCACCGGTTACAAGATAAGTTTTCATAATTATTCTGTTATGTCGATTTATTATTCCGCTAAGTCCAAAAGATACTTACCATATTCCGTCTTACCGAGCTGTTCGCCCAAGAGACGCAATTGGGCTGTCGTTATCCAGCCATTACGCCAGGCTATCTCCTCGATGCAACTGACATAAAACCCCTGCCGATTCTGAATGGTAGCCACAAAATTGGAAGCTTCAAGCAAACTGTTGCAATTGCCGGTATCCAACCAGGCAAACCCACGGCCGAAAAGTTCGACCTGCAATGTGCCTTCGTCAAGATAGAGTCTGTTCAAATCTGTAATTTCATATTCACCGCGGGCAGACGGTTTCAGTGAAGCAGCCTTTTGGGTTACACCGGCATCATAAAAGTAAAGTCCCGGAACGGCATAATTGCTCTTTGGTACAGCTGGTTTTTCCTCCAGAGAAATGACTTTACCCGTAGAATCAAACTCGACCACACCATACGCCCGTGGATCTTTCACATAATATCCAAAGATACAAGCACCTTTCTGTAATGCAGCCGCCCGGCGAAGCATAGCCGAGAATCCCTGTCCGTAAAACATGTTATCACCTAAAATAAGGCATCCCGGTTCGCCATTCAGAAAATCGGCTCCCAACACGAAAGCCTGCGCCAATCCGTTCGGCTTTTCCTGTACCTTATATTGGAAAGTCATCCCCAATTCTTCTCCCGTACCCAAAAGTTCACGGAACATCGGTAAATCACGGGGGGTAGAAATGATCAGCACTTCACGTATGCCGGCCAGCATTAGCGTGGAAAGCGGATAGTAAATCATCGGCTTGTCATACACCGGCATAATCTGCTTTGATATGGCTTTCGATAGCGGATAGAGCCGTGTAGCACTTCCGCCGGCAAGAATAATCCCTTTCATAATGAGATAGTTACAATTTACGAATCATACACTATAAAATACGAACATCGATATCATCAAATAGTATGAAACTCGTAGTTTATACCTTAATTATATTACGCAAAGAACGGAAAGAATTTTGAAATGACAAAATTAAAAGACAATTCTCTCAACGGGTACTTATTATCCGGGCAGAGCCTTTATGCCTACCCGGCCAATTCCACTACCTCCAGATCTTTAAACATACCATTATCGATCACAAAACGCACCAGCGTACGCACTTTGTGGAAACCGGACATGCCTGCTGCCCCGGGATTGATGTGCAGCATGTCCAATGTCTTATCATACTTCACTTTCAAGATGTGCGAATGTCCACTGATAAACAATTTAGGCGGACGTGCCATCAGACTACCGATTATCGAAGGGTCATACTTTCCGGGATAGCCGCCGATATGCTTTATCAGCACTTCCGTGCCCTCCACCGTGAAACGGTTCACTCGCGGATACATACGGCGGATCTCCTGTCCGTCAATATTACCATAGACAGCACGAAAAGGACGGAAAGCAGCGAGTTTCTCCGCCACTTCCACCGACCCGATATCTCCGGCATGCCATATTTCGTCACAAGGTTCAAAATATTCCAGATATTTCTCATCCCACCAGCCATGTGTATCCGACAATAATCCAACTTTCATCATAGATTCTTTGTTTATATGCGCAAAGGTACTTATATTTGGGAAAATCTTAACGCAATGGAAAGTAATTATCATTATTTTAAGCGAGACATAAGCTGGTTGTCATTCAATTATCGTGTATTGTTGGAAGCAAATGATGACCGGCTCCCATTATATGAACGTATCAATTTCATCTCTATCTATTCTTCCAACTTGGAAGAATTTTACAAAATACGTGTTGCCGATCATAAAGCCGTAGCTTCCGGAGTGACTCTGAGTGATGAAGAATCTGTGCAGTCGGCCAATGAGCTGGTAGAGAATATAAACCGGGAAGTGAACCGACAACTGGAGGATCGTATCCGGATTTATGAACATAAAATACTGCCGGCCTTACGCAAAAACCATATCATATTCTATCAGAGCCGGAATGTAGAACCGTTTCATCAGGAATTTGTCAAAAACTTCTTCCGCGAGGAGATCTTTCCCTTTTTACAGCCTGTGCCGGTCTACAAAGACCGGATCGTATCGTTCCTGCGCGACAACCGGCTTTATCTGGCCGTACGCCTCTTCATGCGCAACACGGAAAAGTCGAATCCGGATCATGTACAATATTTCGTAATGAAATTACCCTATAGTAAGGTACCGCGTTTTATCGAACTGCCCAA
The DNA here is from genome assembly GCA_958477465.1 of uncultured Bacteroides sp. Classification (GTDB taxonomy): domain Bacteria; phylum Bacteroidota; class Bacteroidia; order Bacteroidales; family Bacteroidaceae; genus Bacteroides. Next base: position 26,389 of record CAUEFX010000021.1, on the reverse strand, counting down.
ACACGAAGATAATTACTACCTGATGTTTATCGAAGACATCATCAAAGCCAATATCGGCCTCATCTTTCCCGGATACGATGTGGATTGCAGTTACTGCATCAAGATATCCAGGGATGCCGATATACTGATAGACGACTCTGCCAGCAGTGCCGACCTTGTAGAACAAGTGAAGAAAAAAGTAAAAAAACGTAAGATAGGGGCTGTCTGCCGTTTTGTATATGACCGTGCCATGCCATCTGATTTTCTGGATTTTCTGGTAGATGCTTTCCAGATAAACCGGGAAGAGCTTGTGCCGGGTGACAAGCACCTGAATCTTGAAGACCTCCGGCATCTGCCCAATCCCAACAAAGGATTGAAGCTGTTGGAAAAGCCCAGACCCATGAAATTGAATTGTCTGGATGAAAAAGAATCCATATTCAATTATGTAGAAAAAAAGGACCTGTTGCTATACTATCCTTATCATTCGTTCGAGCACTTCATACATTTCTTATATGAAGCCGTACATGATCCGCAGACACGGGAAATCATGGTAACCCAATACAGAGTAGCGGAAAACTCCGCCGTTATTAACACACTGATAGCCGCTGCACAAAACGGAAAAAAGGTAACCGTATTCGTAGAACTCAAAGCCCGTTTCGATGAAGAAAACAACCTCGCCACAGCAGAAATGATGAAATCTGCCGGAATTAAAATCATCTACAGCCTGCCGGGATTAAAGGTGCATGCCAAAGTGGCACTTGTCCGTAGAAAAGGGATAAATGAGGATAGCAAAATTACCGACTACGCATATATCGGCACCGGCAACTTCAACGAGAAGACAGCCACCCTTTATGCCGATTGCGGCCTGTTCACCTGTAATCCCAAGATAACCAAAGACCTGTATACTCTTTTTCAGACATTACAAGGAAAAGAGAACTCAAAATTCAGCACATTACTCGTTGCCCGTTTCAATCTGATACCCGAGCTCAATCGCCTTATCGACCATGAAATAGAACTGGTCGAAAAAGGGAAAGGAGGAAGAATCATACTGAAAATGAACGGCCTGCAAGATCCTGTCATGATAGACCGTTTGTATGAAGCTTCACAACGGGGAGTAGAAATAGACCTGATCGTCAGAGGGATATGTTGCCTGATTCCGGGACAGTCATACAGCCGTAACATTCGTGTCACCCGTATTGTAGATACTTTTTTAGAGCATGCGCGTGTATGGTATTTCGGCAATGGCGGTAACCCGAAAGTATATTCCGGTTCACCGGACTGGATGCGCCGCAACCTCTACCGGCGGATCGAAGCAGTTGTCCCCATATTAGACCCCGACTTGCGTGAAGAAATGATCGACATGCTCGACATACAGCTTTCCGATAACCGAAAAGCCTGTTTTGTGGACGACCGGCTCCGCAATATATTCAAAGGTAAAACGAGAGGGGAAGGCATCCGCGCGCAATACGCTTTCTATAACTATTTAAAGAAGAAAAATGAAACATCTTTGTAATACGTATGACATTCCTCTGCAACACCAAAAAACGTCCTTTGCAGTCAGAAACAGAATACATATTTATGGAGACAATTTACCTTTGTATCGTTATCTTCTTATTTGTGCTCGCAGTATTCGACCTCATGGTCGGAGTAAGTAACGATGCTGTTAATTTTCTAAATTCCGCTATCGGAGCAAAAGCGGCTTCTTTCAAAACAGTGCTATTTATTGCCGGTATCGGTGTGTTCATCGGTGCTTCACTTTCCAACGGCATGATGGACATTGCCCGGCACGGCATTTACCAGCCGGAGCATTTCTATTTTGCCGAGATCATGTGCATATTGCTTGCCGTCATGCTGACGGATGTCGTACTGCTCGATGTCTTTAACTCGATGGGTATGCCTACCTCTACCACCGTTTCAATGGTATTCGAATTACTGGGAGGTACGTTTGCCCTGTCACTCATCAAGGTACACAACAGTGACGCATTGGGATTGGGAGACCTGATCAACACAGACAAAGCGCTTTCCGTTATCATGGCCATCTTTGTCTCCGTTGCCATAGCCTTTTTCTTCGGTATGCTGGTGCAATGGCTGGCACGTATTGTGTTCACTTTCAATTATAAGAAAAAGATGAAGTACAGCATCGGCCTGTTCGGCGGTATCGCAGCTACGGCCATTATATACTTCATGCTCATCAAAGGATTGAAAGACAGTTCGTTCATGACGCCCGAATACAAGCATTGGATACAAGACAATACGCTGATGCTGATAGGATGTTTTTTTGTATTCTTCACTTTGCTAATGCAAATACTCCACTGGCTGAAAGTAAATGTGTTCAAAGTAATCGTCTTATTAGGAACCTTTGCCTTAGCACTGGCCTTCGCCGGAAATGACCTTGTCAATTTCATCGGTGTCCCTCTTGCCGGATATTCCTCTTTCATCGATTATACAGCCAATGGCACTGCAGCCGGTCCGGACGGTTTCCTCATGACTTCATTGCTTGGTCCGGCCAAAACCCCTTGGTATTTTCTGATAGGATCCGGAGTCATCATGGTATATGCCCTCTGCACGTCCAAAAAGGCCCACAATGTAATCAAAACCTCAGTAGACCTTTCGCGCCAAGACGAGGGAGAAGAGAGTTTCGGCAGTACGCCAATTGCACGTACCCTGGTACGCATCAGCATGAACATAGCAAATGGCGCAACCAGAATTATCCCGGAGAACACCAAACAATGGATCAATACCCGCTTCCGTAAGGATGAAGCAATCATAGCCGACGGAGCTGCTTTCGACCTCGTCCGGGCATCGGTCAATCTGGTGCTGGCCGGATTGCTTATCGCCTTGGGAACTTCATTAAAACTACCACTCTCTACCACATACGTTACTTTCATGGTAGCAATGGGTACCTCATTGGCCGACCGTGCCTGGGGGCGTGACTCTGCCGTTTACCGTATCACCGGCGTATTAAGTGTCATCGGTGGCTGGTTCCTTACTGCCGGTGCAGCCTTCACCATTTGTTTCTTCGTGGCAATGATCATCCATTTCGGTGGAACAACGGCAATCATCGCCCTCATCGGGTTGGCGGCATTCTCACTTATCCGCAGCCAGATTATCTACAAGAAGAAAAAAGAAAAAGAGAAAGGCAACGAGACTTTAAAACAACTGATGAAGAGTACGGACAGCAATGAGGCATTGCAGTTAATGAGACAACATACCCGCGAAGAGTTAAGTAAGGTATTGGAATATGCGGAACAGAATTTCGAATTGACCGTCACCTCTTTTATACACGAAAATCTGCGCGGCCTGCGCCGTGCCATGGGAGCCACCAAATTCGAGAAACAACTGATCAAACAGATGAAACGGACTGGTACCGTAGCCATGTGTAAGCTGGACAACAATACCGTGCTCGAAAAAGGACTCTATTACTATCAGGGAAATGACTTTGCCAGCGAACTGGTATACAGCATAGCTCGCCTGTGCGAACCTTGTCTGGAGCATATCGACAATAACTTCAACCCGTTGGATGCCATCCAGAAAGGAGAATTCGGAGACGTTGCCGAAGATATAACTTATCTGATACAGCAATGCCGCAAAAAACTGGAGAGCAACGACTATACTCATTTTGAAGAAGACATACGCCGCGCCAACGCCCTCAACGCTCAACTTTCACATTTGAAACGCGAAGAGTTGCAACGCATTCAAAGCCAGACAGGCAGTGTAAGAGTGAGCATGGTATACCTCACAATGGTGCAGGAAGCACAAAACGTGGTAACCTACACCATCAATCTGATGAAGGTAAGCCGCAAGTTTCAGCTGGAAGCAGACGCATAACAGCAATCAATAAAAAAACTTACGGGCTATCCGGATATTTTAAAGCAATACCCGGGTAGCCCGTAAGTTTATAGCTTGCGACCTGTTTTCAGTCCATAGTTATTTTCCTCTCACAAATTCACCACTTCAGCTGTGGGAAATAGCGAGTAAGGCATCCTCTCAAAATATTCAGAGTGATCGGTTTTACCAACACCTCTGTCGCCCCACACTTCATGGCATTCTCCCTATCTGTACTGAAAGCATAAGCAGTCTGCATGATAATAGGTATATCCTGATTCTCTTTACGGATAATCACGGTAGCATCCAATCCTGTCATTATCGGCATTTTAATATCCATAAGAATTGCTGCCGCTTTATCACAATTTTCACGAAAAAGAGTCACTATTTCTTCGCCGTTCCTGGCCCATAAGATATCACATTTCTTTCCTATGATCGCTTTAATCAATTTAAAATTACTGTCGTCGTCTTCCGCAACAAGAATGAGCGGACGAAATTCTGTTATCGGTTCATTTTCCATTATAATATTGTTATATTCGTGTGTTTACATAATATCAAGACCTTTCAGCGCGCAAGTTATGAAAAAAAACAATATAAATGATTATCTTTGCGTCTTATTTTAACGAACATATATGATTTCAGTAGACGGACTTGCCGTAGAATTCGGCGGAACTACCTTATTTAGTGATATTTCTTTTGTAATTAACGAGAAAGACCGCATCGCCCTGATGGGGAAAAACGGAGCAGGAAAAAGTACACTGCTCAAAATCTTGGCGGGAGTCCGTCAACCTACCCGTGGGAAAATAGCTGTACCCAAAGAGTGCGTCATAGCCTACCTCCCCCAGCACCTGATGACAGAAGACGGGCGTACCGTATTTGAAGAGACAGCTCAGGCATTTGCCCATCTGCATGAAATGGAAGCCGAGATAGAACGACTGAACAAGGAGCTGGAAACTCGTACAGACTATGAAAGCGACAGCTACATGGAGCTTATCGAAAAGGTCTCGTCGCTAAGCGAGAAGTTTTATTCGATAGACGCCACCAACTATGAAGAAGATGTGGAGAAAACCTTGTTGGGACTTGGCTTTATGCGCGAAGACTTCAACCGTCCGACCAGCAGTTTCAGCGGCGGCTGGCGTATGCGTATCGAATTGGCCAAACTTCTGCTGCAAAAGCCGGATGTATTGCTGCTGGACGAGCCCACCAACCATCTGGACATAGAATCCATCCAATGGTTGGAAGACTTCCTTATCAATAACGGCAAAGCGGTAATCGTTATCAGTCACGACCGCAAATTTGTCGATAACATCACCACCCGTACGATCGAGGTGACAATGGGCCGCATCTATGATTATAAAGTAAACTACTCACAATACCTGCAACTGCGCCAGGAACGCCGCATGCAGCAGCAGAAAGCCTACGACGAACAGCAAAAATTCATTGCAGAGACCAAAGAGTTCATCGAACGCTTCAAAGGGACCTATTCCAAAACCCTACAAGTACAAAGCCGTGTGAAAATGCTCGAGAAACTGGAGTTGTTGGAAGTAGACGAAGAGGACACCTCCGCACTGCGGCTGAAATTCCCACCTTCTCCCCGGTCGGGCAATTATCCGGTCATCATGGACAATGTAGGCAAGAGCTACGGTGATAAAGTGGTATTCAAGAATGCTTCCCTTACCATCGAACGGGGAGATAAGGTAGCTTTTGTCGGTAAAAACGGTGAAGGTAAATCTACCTTGGTGAAATGTATCATGAACGAGATAGACCATGAAGGGACCTTGACCTTGGGACATAATGTGCAGATTGGCTATTTCGCCCAGAACCAGGCTTCTCTGCTGGATGAAAACCTGACGGTTTTTCAGACAATCGACGATGTGGCAAAAGGAGAAATACGCAACAAGATACGCGACCTATTGGGGGCTTTCATGTTTGGCGGACCTGAAGAATCGATGAAGAAAGTAAAGGTCCTGTCGGGAGGAGAACGTACGCGTCTGGCAATGATAAAACTGCTGCTTGAACCGGTAAACCTTCTTATTCTGGATGAGCCTACCAATCACCTCGATCTCAAGACAAAAGATATTCTGAAACAGGCCCTGATCGATTTCGACGGCACATTGATTGTGGTATCCCACGACCGTGACTTCCTCGATGGCCTGGTCACCAAGGTTTACGAATTCGGGAATAAGAGAGTAAAAGAGCATTTGTGCGGCATCTACGAATTCCTTGAAAAGAAGAAAATGGATTCGTTACGGGAATTGGAAAAATAATTCATATAGAATCAACGTCCTAATGTTGTAATGAAAAGGTTAGGTTATGCTTACTAAAAGGATATACGTTATATTATATATTGGATTTATAATAGTATTTTGTAGTTGTACATCACAAAAGAACACACAACGACAATTTATCAGAGATATATACGACTGCCCCGTTAGTTCTTTATTGAAAGATGGTAAGGCTATTTACTACACAGAGGATGGAGAAAAAATAATAGCCAACGTTGGAGGCGTTGAATTTGACGGAGGAAAAGATTCTCTATCTGCATATCTATTATCAAAATATATCAGTCATCCTAATTACAATCATACAGAGTATAATGTTTATGAACATTTTCTTATCTTATTCGATGAGCATTTAGATATTAAAGAAGTTCGTATCATGCATAGGAAATATGCAGATAATGAAAGATTTTATTACGATAGTATTTTTATTGAAGCACTAAAAAGCACAACAGGGATGTGGCACAAAACTGTTGAGGATAAAAAATGGTACTATTACTTACATCGTCAATGGATTTATTAAGAAAATTAGCATTTTAGAATAAGTCGCAAACAAGTCAATGTCAGTGACTCATTAAAATTAAAATAAGACATCACTTTTAGAAATAAACTCCAACCAAGGTATATCCTTTTCAATATTTTAAGCATTATGATTTGTCAATAGGCCAAGTTAGCCGTATCTTTACCCCGCAATAAAGAAATACAATTGAAGAATAAAAGGTACATATTCTATTTTCTACTTGTTAGCAGCATAATTATGCTGGCAGTACCTTTTATTCCCCATCATCATCATGCCGATGGCATGATTTGCATGAAACATGATATTGCATGCGAAAACCAGTGCCCGATACATGCTCATCATCCCGAGAGCGACCCTTGTTGCAGCAATGAATGTCCGGCACACTTCTCATCACCCGTACCTAATGTACAGACCGATTTAGGTCCGCAGCATGTATTTATTGCAATTCTTTTCACCGATTTCATCATTGAAAACCTATTCCGTCCTCAGGAAAGACAACTCGCCAATGAGTATGTCTACCGAGAATCCCTGCACGGCACAAACATTACCCGTGCCTTTGGACTTCGTGCCCCTCCGTACGTATTCGCCTGATCAAACAATGTAGTCTTACACTGTTTGCAAGTCAGTTGCACCTGCAAGTCTGTACTTTTGCAGAGTGAATTGCGACGTATTTACCAAAGAAAATCATTAAGAACGTATTATATCATCATGAAGAAACTTATCTTTATGGGAGTACTGGGATTATTTATCTTAGGCTCCTGCAACAGCAAAACAGGGCATGACCATGAAGGCCATAATCATGGAACAGAAGCCCATGATCACGAGCACGAAGGGCACGACCACAAGCACGAAGGGCACGACCACAAGCACGAAGGGCACGACCACAAGCACGAAGGGCACAATCATGAACACGAAGGACACAGCCATGGCGAAGAAGCGCCCTCCGGTCATAGTGACGAAATCATCCTGCCCAAAGCAAAAGCGGATGCAGCCGGTGTTAAAGTCAGTGTGATCGAACCGGGGACATTCGAACAAGTAATAAGAACCAGCGGTCAAATACTTGCCGCACAGGGAGATGAAAGTGTAGCCGTAGCTACAGTGGCCGGCGTGGTCAGCTTTCATGGGAAAGTAACCGAAGGAATGAGTACGAACAAAGGTACCACTTTGCTCACTATCTCCTCCAGCAATATAGCCGACGGTGATCCGGTACAACGCGCCCGCATTGCCTACGAGATTTCAAAAAAAGAATACGAGCGTATGAAGGCGCTGGTTAAAGACCGGATCGTATCCGACAAAGAATTTTCACAGGCCGAACAGAATTATGAGAATGCCCGCATCAGTTACGAAGCGCTTGCCCAAGGAAATACCAAAGGAGGACAAGCCATCGCATCTCCTATCAGCGGATACGTGAAAAGCATCCTGGTAAAAGAAGGAGATTATGTGACAATCGGGCAGCCATTGGTTAGCGTTACCCAGAACCGCCGTCTCTTTCTGCGGGCAGAGGTTTCCGAAAAATATTACCCGTACCTGCGCACCATAGGATCGGCCAACTTCAAAACGCCCTACGATAATAAGGTATATGAACTGAAAGAGCTCAACGGAAGAATGCTCTCATTCGGAAAATCCGCCGGAGACAATTCATTCTATGTTCCGGTAACCTTCGAATTCGACAACAAAGGAGATATCATCCCCGGTTCGTTCGTAGAAGCCTACCTGCTGTCTACACCGATGGAAAATGTCATTTCACTTCCACGTACCGCACTGACAGAGGAACAGGGTTTGTTCTTCGTATACCTTCAACTGGATGAAGAGGGATACAAAAAACAGGAAGTCACCTTAGGAGCCGACAACGGTAAAAGCGTACAGATACTTACCGGTGTGAAAGCCGGTGATGCCGTAGTAACCAGCGGGGCTTACCAGGTTAAACTGGCTTCGGCAAGCAATGCGATACCGGCGCACAGCCATGAACACTAAGGAGATTTACAGTTTGACGATTTACGATTTACGATTGGGTTGCGCAATGAAGGCAGCCGAAACAGGAGATGGTGGATTGTCGAACGGTAGATTCTGCGATGCATGACAAATAGAAAGATGCATGGCAAATAGAAAATAGAAAATCGTCAAAATAGCAAATAAGTTCATGTTAAACAAGATTATACATTTCTCTCTTCAGAACCGTATCCTGGTGCTCGTCGCGTCGGTACTGTTACTGATAGGCGGTACATACACCGCCGTACACACGGAAGTGGACGTATTTCCCGATCTCAACGCACCAACGGTGGTAATCATGACCGAAGCCAACGGCATGGCGGCCGAGGAAGTGGAACAACTCGTCACTTTTCCGGTAGAAACATCCGTGAACGGTGCAACGGGCGTACGACGTGTACGCTCCTCCTCTACCAACGGATTTTCTGTCGTTTGGGTAGAATTCGACTGGGGAACGGATATCTATCTGGCCCGGCAGATTGTCAGTGAGAAACTGGCGGTAGTCAACGAATCACTGCCCGCCAATGTCGGCAAACCGACGCTCGGCCCGCAATCTTCCATTCTGGGCGAGATGCTGATTATAGGCCTTACAGCCGATTCGACCTCCATGCTCGACCTGCGTACGATTGCCGACTGGACCATCCGTCCGCGTTTGCTCTCCACAGGAGGGGTGGCACAGGTAGCCGTACTCGGTGGCGAACTGAAAGAATATCAGATACAACTCGACCCGGAACGGATGCGCCATTACAGCGTGTCGATGGGAGAAGTCATGTCGGCCACACAAGAGATGAACCTCAACGCCAATGGCGGCGTGCTTTATGAATACGGCAACGAATACATCGTGCGCGGTGTGCTCTCTACGGATAAAGCAGACCAATTGGGCAAAGCCGTGGTAAAAAGCATCGACGGTGTGCCCGTGTTGCTCGAAGACATTGCCGATGTAGCCATCGGCCCGAAAGTACCGAAGTTGGGTACCGCCTCGGAACGCGGAAAATCGGCCGTATTGCTGACCGTGACCAAGCAACCGGCAACCAGCACACTGGAGCTGACCGACAAACTGGAAGCTTCCTTAAAGGATTTGCAGAAGAATCTGCCGGCAGACGTAAAGGTATCTACGGATATTTTCCGCCAAAGCCGTTTTATTGAAAGTTCTATCGGCAACGTGAAAAAGTCGCTGTTCGAAGGAGGTATTTTCGTTGTTATTGTTCTCTTCCTGTTCCTGGCCAATGTGCGCACCACCGTCATTTCACTGGTGACACTTCCGATTTCGCTCATTGTCTCCATCCTCACCCTGCATTACATGGGGCTGACTATCAACACCATGAGCTTAGGAGGTATGGCAATTGCCATCGGCTCGCTGGTGGACGACGCGATCGTAGACGTGGAAAACGTGTACAAACGGTTGCGGGAGAACCGGTTGAAGCCGAAAGAAGAACAATTATCGGTACTCGATGTCGTTTTCCATGCTTCGAAAGAGGTACGTATGCCTATCTTGAATTCCACGCTGATCATCGTGGTCAGTTTCGTGCCGCTATTCTTCCTTACAGGTATGGAAGGACGTATGTTGGTACCGTTAGGAATCGCTTTCATCGTGGCATTATTTGCTTCTACGGTAGTGGCATTGACGCTGACACCGGTGCTCTGCTCTTATCTGTTGGGGCACACCCGAAGCGACAAGTTCTCCAAGGAAGCGTTTGTTGCCCGTTGGCTGAAAGCTGGTTACGAGAAAGCACTGGTATGGGTATTGAATCATAAGCGGATTACATTAGGCAGCACCATCGCGCTGTTTATCGTTGCCCTCGGATGCTTCTTCACGTTGGGACGCTCCTTCCTGCCGGCGTTCAACGAGGGTTCGTTCACCATCAACATCTCCTCGCTTCCGGGCATCTCCCTGGAAGAGAGTGACAAGATGGGGCACCGTGCGGAAATGCTCCTGTTAAGCATCCCCGAGATACAGACCGTGGCCCGAAAAACCGGACGAGCCGAGTTGGACGAACATGCCTTGGGTGTGAATACTTCGGAAATCGAAGCACCGTTCGAGTTGAAAGACCGCTCACGCAGCGAGCTTGTGGCGGAGGTGCGCGAAAAGCTCGGTACCATCACCGGAGCCAATATCGAAATCGGGCAACCCATCAGCCACCGCATCGATGCCATGCTATCCGGAACCAAAGCCAACATCGCCATCAAGCTGTTCGGCGACGACCTGAACAAAATGTTTTCTTTAGGCAATAAGATAAAAAGCCTCATCGAAGGGATTCCGGGGATTGTCGACCTGAATGTGGAACAGCAGATAGAACGCCCGCAGCTGAAAATCACCCCGAAACGCGAGATGCTTGCCAAATACGGTATCACATTGCCCGAATTCTCGGAATATATCAATGTGGCACTGGCCGGCGAGGTGATTTCACAAGTCTACGAACAGGGAAAAGCATTCGACCTGATCGTCAAAGTGAAAGACAGCTTCCGCGATGAAGCGGAAAAGATACGTAACCTGATGGTGGATACATCGGACGGCAAGAAGGTTCCTCTGAGTTATGTAGCCGATGTGACATCGGCCATGGGACCGAATACGATCAACCGGGAAAACGTGAAACGCAAAATCGTGATCTCCGCCAACGTGGCCGACCGCGACCTTCGTAGCGTGGTAAACGAGATACAAAACAAGATAGACAGTTCGATACAGCTTCCCGAAGGATACCACATCGAATACGGCGGGCAGTTTGAAAGCGAACAGGCCGCAAGCCGCACATTGGCACTGACCTCCTTCATGAGTATCGTGGTCATCTTCCTGTTGCTGTATCATGAATTCCGGAGTGTGAAGGAGTCTGCCGTAATCCTTATCAACCTGCCTCTGGCATTGATCGGCGGCGTATTCGCCCTGCTCATCACGACAGGCGAAATCAGCATACCGGCCATCATCGGATTTATCTCACTCTTCGGCATTGCCACCCGTAACGGCATGCTGCTCATCAGCCACTACAACCATCTGCAGCAGGAAGAGGGCATGGGAGTATATGACAGCGTCATCCACGGCTCGCTCGACCGTCTGAATCCGATTCTGATGACAGCACTTTCCAGTGCATTGGCATTGATACCGCTGGCGCTGAGCGGCGACCTGCCGGGTAACGAGATACAAAGCCCGATGGCTAAAGTTATCCTCGGAGGACTTCTGACATCGACTTTCCTGAACGGATTTATCATTCCGATTGTTTATATGATGATGAGAAGAGGATTGAAGGAGGCTCCCAAACAATGAATAATATGAAACGAATAACTTTATTTACCGCCGCACTACTTACCTTTGCAGGAGTGCAGGCACAAAACAGTATAGATCAGGTACTGCAGAACATAGAGACCAATAACAAAGAGTTACAGGCAAATGCCCGGCTCATCTCTTCGCAGAAGCTGGAAGCCAGAACCGATAATAATCTGGCAGACCCCACACTCTCCTACTCACACTTGTGGGGAGCAAAGGATAAGAATGAAACGATTGGCGAACTCGTTGTTTCACAGAGTTTCGACTTTCCCAGCCTTTATGCCAGCCGGGCAAAGCTGAACCGTTTGAAAACGAACTCTTTTGACGGGCAGGCGAGTGTCTTTCGGCAGAACATCCTGTTGCAAGCCAAAGAGGTCTGTCTGGATATCATTATGCTTCGCCAGCAACGGCAAATCCTGCAGGAACGGCTGCGCAATGCCGAAGAGCTTGCGGTGATGTATAAGAAACGGCTGCAAACCGGAGATGCCAATGTGATCGAAACAAACAAAATCAATCTGGAATTGCTGAATGTGAAGACGGAAGCCTCACTGAACGAAACAGCCTTACGGAATAAGCAGCAGGAGCTGAATACACTGAACGGGAATATTCCTGTTGTCTTTGAGGAGAACAGCTATCCGTCCGTTGCCCTTCCTTCGGATTATCAGATGCTAAAGACGGAAGTGCTGGCCGCCGACCCGACCTTGCAGGCACTTGCCAGCGAAAGTGCTGCCGCCCGGCAACAGATCGGGGTCAACAGGCAAGGCTGGCTACCCAGACTGGAATTGGGATACCGCCGGAATACGGAATCCGGAACACCGTTCAACGGGGTGGTGGTAGGCTTCTCTTTCCCGATCTTCGAGAATAAAAGCAAGGTGAAAATCGCAAAGGCGCAATCCATGAATACCGATTTCCTGAAAGAGAACGCTATGTTGCAGGCAGAATCGCAAGTGGCACAACTTTACCGCGAAGCGCAGACACTCCGTCTCTCTATGGATGAATACGAGAAAACGTTCCGGGCACAACAGGATCTCGACTTACTGAAACAGGCATTGACAGGCGGACAGATCAGTATGATAGAGTATTTTGTGGAAGTATCCGTTGTGTATCAAAGCAAACAGAACTATCTGCAACTGGAAAACCAGTATCAGAAGGCCATGGCAAAGATATACAAGAATCAATTGTAAAATCTTGCACATCAGCCCGATATTATTTGATGTTTTCTATTGACAAAGACTGGAGAATACATTATATTTGCGGCAAACTAAAACACAGATTATGAAACCTGAACATTTCTATTCAACAGCCTTATGCTGCATTCTTGTCCTGTTGAGTGCCTGCAGCAAGGACGACAACAACCGCCCGCTCCGTTTTTACAACGACACGTACGAAGTGCCTATGGGCGGCATACGTTATTTGGGATTGGAAAGCGGAAACGGTGACTACTCGCTGGAGGTAGAAGACCAGCGTCTGGTCAGTGCACAAGTGGAGCATGGATGGTCCACAACGGGTGGCAGTGCCATTTACGTCCGGGGCATCCTTACGGGAAAGACGCTCTTGAGAGTGACAGATTATGCCACGCTGGAGAGCTGCCTTCTGAAAATTAAAGTAGTCGACAATTACGAGACCATACAGCTGCACCGCGGATACGCTTCTCCACAGACTGAAGACGGAGCAGCAGAGGTGCTGCCCGGTATTTCGGATGTGTTCTTCATCAATAACCGTGCACGGGATGCCTACTTCTTCCGTCAGGGAGTTCCAACCGCCTTTTCATCCGGTCTGGAGCTGGTTGCCAAAGGGAATTACGCACTCGAACCGATGGATAACAACCAAGCCCGTGTGACGCTAACCTTTACGGAGAACATGGAACATGCGGGAACTTTGACCGGTTCGCACAAATTTATCCTCCACGGCAATCCGTATATACTCCATCGGTTGGACAAGAATCTGAACCTGAACTGGGATACTCCCCCGATAGGAGACACAAAGACATCGCCCAATCTTCCTCCTTCTTATATTCTGGAAGAAGAAGGAACAGGGGTAGAGTTGAGCTTTTCATTCAGCGAACAGGAAATGCCGGAAGGGATATTGCCTTAACCGGAAAGAGGACCGAACGGGCCTGATGCCCGAATCATCCTCACAAGATGCGTACCTCTTCGGGTAAATACCCGCTGCGGATGCGCCACTCCTGCGGATAGAGATTATTGGCACGGTTGCCGATATTCTTCACGAAGCCCAAAGGAACTTTCCGATAAGTAAGCAGAACATAACCGCGAGAGGCTGTTGCCGGCAAGGCAATGGCCTCTTTCCGTAAATAGGCGATGGCCTGCTCATAGCCAATCTCTTCGGAAGCAAAAGCCTCCGTACGCAACAGTGAAAAGCTCATAGCCAATGCATGGTTCGGAATCAAATCTTTCCCTTTTACCTCACCAAGCACGACTCCTGCCTGAACAACACGAAGAGATCGCTGAAGAGCAGAGCGTTCGTCCGTATATTCCTTAGGAAAAGCTGTGATGAAATTTCCATTGGCAGACACCTCGAAATCTTCGGGGGCAAGCAGCCAGCCTTTCGCCACGGCTATCTGCTCTTTACCCACCGGGGCAGAAGACGGCTTACTGTTATTGCGGCCGGCGGCGGCTTTTTTACGGAACTGCTTTTCGCTCATTGCGCCACAAACTTCCACTTCCCTATTGATAAAGGAATCTGTTCCGGTCTGCTCTTCCGCTTCCGGCTTACGGAGCACGGCCAAAAAGAAGCCTTCGCCTTTTGTCTTGTGAGGCAAAAAACGGTAAACAGGGAAATCGGCCTCTGCAAGCAGATTGCCGGTAATCCCCCACTCTTCCGATATGTTTACCGGAAGCACTTCAGCTCCGAATTCATCGCAAATCCATCGGATATTCTCTTCGTCCTCTTTCGTATTGTACGTGCAAGTGCTATAAATAAGCATTCCGCCGGGCTTCAGGCAAGGCCATATATCAGCAATGATACGCCGCTGCCGCTGCCAGCAGATCTCCACATTCTCCGGACTCCACTCTTCTACGGCACCGGGGTCTTTGCGAAACATCCCCTCGCCGGAACAAGGTACGTCTGTCAATATGACATCAAAGAAAACGCCCAGACGGGAGAAATCGGACGGATCATTATTGGTGACCACCACACCGGGGCACCCCCATTTGGTAAGATTCTCGGCAAGTATCTGCGAACGGTTACGAATCACCTCATTGGCTACCAGCAGGCTGCCCTTTGGCAAAAGGCTACAGGCATGAGTCGATTTTCCACCGGGAGCGGCACAAAGATCGAGCATCACCACCGGTTCTTCGGCAACGTACTGCTTCAGCACTTGCCCTACAAACATCGACGAGGCTTCCTGTACGTAATAACAACCGGCATGGAAAAGCGGATCGAAAGTAAACGTCAGGCGCTGATCAAGATAATACCCCTCCGTACACCAGGGCACAGGGGAGAAAGAAGAAAAAAGAGGAGACGGGAGAGGAGAGATGGAAGAATCATCATCGGTAAGGAATGCCGGATTCAGCCGGATGCTGACAGGTGGTTCCTGCTCTAAAGCGGCAGCTAACTTTTCGTATTCTTCATCGCCCAACAAAGCACGGGTATATTCAATAAAAGGAGCCGGTAAATTCATTCTATCTATTTTTTATAGGTATTGAAGCCAATCGGATTACGATGCTGAACCGCATCTTTATCTTTTGCCTGCAACTCGGCAATCGTCTGATTTATCAATTCGATCTGCATTCGCGTGTCATCATTAATGTCATTATAATCGGCAAAAACTTCTTCGATATATGCTTTCAATTCTTGAACCTCCAATTGAAGTTTTGCCAAATCATTCACCGGAGGATTAGCCATCAACCGGCGCACAGCCACAAAAGCACGCATTATCGAAATATTTACCTCGATCGCGACATCACTATTCAAGATGCCGGAAAGCATAGCCAATCCCTGTTCTGTAAAAGCAAACGGCAACTTACGCACACCACCCCAACTTGATATCACAAATTGTGATTTCAAGATTTCAAACTCATCTTCTGTTACTTGAAACATAAAGTCAGAAGGAAATCTCTTGAGATTCCTTTTCACGGCCTGATTCACTACACGGGTTTCCACCTGATAAAGCTCTGCCAAATCTCTGTCCAACATCACCTTCTGTCCTCGTATCTCATAAATCTTGCTCTGAATTATTTGCAATTCCATTGCTTTTATTTTATTTATTCCTGCAAATATCAAAAATATTTCGTCTCTTTGCAACTTTCCATGATACTAACTACGTCTAACAATCAAATAAACAAAAAAAGCTACAAGATATGAAAAGAATTTTAATCAGCCTGATGATGATAGCAGCCTTCTGCTCGATCTCGCTTGCACAGAAAAAGAGTACCCTCTACAAAGACAGTACTGAAAATGTAAAAATTACAGTCAGTAAAACAGAGACAAAAGATGATTCGGTTTATACTCCCAAATACACCGACACGACTGAAGACGGAGTTACCGTTGAAAGCGAATCGACCGATACATACGATGATTCTTACGACAATTCCATTGTCTCGAAAGAGAGTTTCTCACAGTTTAAGGATTTCGGCGATGCAGCCAGTTCAGGCATCTCATTGGCATTCTTCGTGCTATCGCTTGTATTCGGCTTCCCGCTCTTCGTGATTTTCATTACATTCTATTTCCGTTATAAAAGCCGCCGTGAACGCTACAAGCTGGTAGAGAAAGCCATTGCAGCCGGGCAACCCATCCCTGAAGGTATTCTCAAAGAAAGCCTGAATACGGATAGCACCACCAAGGGAATCAAAAACATGTGTCTCGGCACCGGACTGTTCATCTTCCTTTGGGCCATTACAGAGAGTTTTGCCATAGGGTGCATCGGGTTGCTCATCCTATTTAACGGTCTTGGACAATGGCTTGTTGCCCGCAATCAACGCCACAGAGACGAACAGAAATGAAACAACTCAACGATATATCGTTAGTCGCACAGGTCGTGGTGTTCAAAAACACCAAGGCCTTCGACCAGTTGGTACAGAAGTATCAATCGCCCATCCGGCGTTTCTTTCTCAACCTGACCTGCGGCGACAGCGAATTGAGTGACGACCTGGCACAAGATACATTCATCAAAGCCTATACGAATATCGCAACCTTTAAAAATCTTTCAAATTTCTCAACGTGGCTTTATCGTATTGCTTATAATGTATTTTATGATTATATTCGCAACCGGAAGGAAACAACCGAATTGGATTCCAAAGAAGTGGATGCCGCCAACAGCGTTGAACAAGACAACATCGGGCAACGTATGGACATCTACCAATCACTCAAAAAGCTAAAAGAGGTGGAACGAACCTGCATCACGCTATTCTACATGGAAGATATAAGCATAGACAAGATCGCAGGAATTTTGGGAATACCGGCAGGAACCGTCAAAAGTCACCTGTCACGTGGAAAAGAAAAATTAGCAATGTATTTAAAACAAAACGGTTATGATGGAAACAGATGATAAATTGATACGGGCATTCTTCGCCGAGCAGAAACAGGAGATTCCGGACAACGGATTCAGCAGCCGTGTAATGCATCGGTTGCCTTACCGCACAAGTTTACTGATAAAGGTATGGAGCTTGTTTGTCACGTTCGTGGCTATAATACTGTTTCTGGTCTTCGACGGATTACAGGCTGTCATTACCACAGGACGTGATATATTTGTTGCACTGGTACAAAACGGGGCAACATCGGGCATCGATCCCAAGTCACTGATTATCGTTGTAATGGTACTCATGTTTTTGGGCATCCGCAAAGCATGGTCACTGGCATAAGGGATTGAGTTTACCGCGCATAGTTAAAAATATAGGAACATGAGAGTGCTTGCTTCTTACTATAAATTATAGTATATTTGTCAACATAATACAATCATATATTCCAATTATCATGAAGGAAAAGAGGGAAGTTTGACTTCTCTCTTTTTTGTATCCAACGATGGCAACTGTCTAACTTTCCTGGTTATAAAGGGGTACTAAAAAAGGATAAATACAGTTCATATACAAGTTCTGTATGCACAATGTATATTGTTCTTAAGCAGGGTGCATACTGCTTCTAAGCAAGGTGCATATTACTCCTAAGCAGGGTGCATACTGCTCCTAAGCAAGGTGCATACTACTCCTAAGCAGGGTGCATGCCACCGCCGGAATACCGTTATAACTTTCTTTTCACTAAAAGATAAGCACACATCTCTTAATCACCGGCACCCTTACATCAAATGTTGTCATAGGAAACCTTTCATGTTAAATTATAGTAAATATACCCTTAACCCAAAGGAGCTCCGAACAGAGATGTTGTATCTTTGTTGTTCGAGTGAACTAAATAAAGACAAAGCATTTTGAAATTATATACATTCTTCATATTATTATTTTTCACAATAAGCAACACAAAGGCAAGTGAAACAGATAGTTTATGGATACAACGGCAGGATACTGTCGGGTTATCCAGTGAACAAATGGCAATCAATTTCCTTCAAGAATCAGGTATTCCCATCACTTATGGCAACAAAGTAAAACTGCTTACCAGCGGACGTGAAAAGTTCAATGACCTTTTTGAAGCCATACGCGGTGCCAAACACCACATTCATCTGGAATATTTCAATTTCCGAAACGACTCGATTGCCAATGCACTATTCGACCTGCTTGCCGAGAAAGTAAAAGAAGGTGTAGAAGTCCGGGCACTATTCGATGCTTTCGGGAATTGGTCCAACAACCAACCGTTAAAAAAACGCCACCTCAAAGCGATCCGTGAACGAGGCATCGAAATCGTAAAGTTCGATCCTTTCAAATTTCCCTACATCAATCATGCCGCTCACCGTGACCACCGGAAAATCGTCGTCATCGATGGCCGGATAGGATACACCGGTGGCATGAACATAGCCGATTATTATATCAACGGACTCCCCAAAATCGGCACATGGCGCGATATGCACATCCGTATCGAAGGACCGGCAGTAGATATCCTGCAAGAAATATTCCTTGCAATATGGAACAAAACAACCAAACAGAATATCACAGGAGAAGCATACTTCCCCGAACGGCCGGCACCGGCAGATAGCACGGACGGTATTACCGTAGCCATTGTAGACCGTACTCCGAAGAAAGATCCGCGAATGCTGAGCCACACCTATGCAATGTCGATATATGCCGCCCGGGAAAATGTACGTATCGTCAACCCCTATTTTGTCCCCACCTCTTCCATACGCAAGGCTCTGAATCATGCCCTCGAGAGAGGAACCAAAGTAGAGATTATGATATCCTCAAAATCCGACATTCCCTTTACTCCGGATGCCTCACTCTACAAAGTCCATAAACTGATGAAACGTGGAGCGGATATATATCTGTACAACGGAGGATTCCACCATTCTAAAATCATGATGGTAGATAAAACATTCTGTACAGTAGGCACAGCCAACCTCAACAGCCGGAGTCTGCGCTACGATTACGAGACCAATGCTTTTATCTTCAACAAAGACTTCACGGCCCAACTGGACAGCGTATTCCAAGCCGACACGCAGCACTGCACCCGACTGACTCCGGAAGTCTGGAAACGGCGTTCACCGTGGAAAAAGTTTGTCGGATGGTTTGCCAATCTGTTCACTCCTTTTTTATAACCGGGCGCTTCTTCCGGCTTGAGAAGGAGTTCTTCCGGACTGAAAATCAATCTTCCGGATTGAAAACAAGCCTCTCACCTACCCCTCCGAAAGATGCTACATGTTTTGAAAAAAGACATAACATCTTTCAGAAAAAGATATAGCATCTTTTAAAAAAAGATGTAATATGTTTTTTTTAAAGATGTAGCATGTTTCAGAAAAAGATGTTATATGTTTTTCGACTTTTTCTTATCGCACCGGTGTATAAATCGCGATTTATATCTAAATTTGCAAGCATGAAACAGTATTTGGATTTACTCAGTCGTGTACTCGCCGAAGGTATCGAAAAAAGTGACCGTACCGGTACGGGTACAATCAGTGTATTCGGACATCAGATGCGCTTCAACCTCGAAGAGGGCTTTCCATGCCTGACAACAAAGAAGCTACATCTGAAATCAATAATACATGAATTATTATGGTTCCTGCAAGGAGATACCAATGTAAAGTACTTGCAAGATAACGGTGTTCGTATTTGGAACGAATGGGCGGACGAAAACGGTGACCTCGGTCATATCTATGGTTACCAATGGCGTTCATGGCCCGATTACAAAGGAGGATTTATCGATCAGATCAGTGAAGCGGTGGAAACCATCAAGCACAATCCGGATTCCCGCCGTATTATTGTCAGCGCCTGGAATGTAGGCGATTTGGATGATATGAAATTACCGCCATGCCACGCTTTGTTCCAATTCTACGTAGCCAATGGCCGGCTCAGTCTGCAGTTATATCAGCGCAGCGCAGATATTTTTCTGGGAGTTCCTTTCAACATCGCCTCCTACGCCCTGTTGTTGCAAATGATGGCACAGGTGACTGGACTGAAGGCCGGAGACTTTGTACATACGTTAGGAGATGCCCATATCTACCTGAATCATCTCGAGCAGGTGAAATTACAATTAACCCGTGAGACACGCCCCTTGCCGCAAATGAAGATAAATCCGGATGTGAAAAACATATTCGACTTCAAGTATGAGGATTTTGAATTGGTAAACTACGATCCGCATCCTCATATTGCAGGGAAAGTTTCGGTGTGACAATCATTCCAACTACCAATTTCCAATTATCTATTACCAATTATGACCAAAATCAGTATCATAGCAGCTGTAGACCGCCGCATGGGTATCGGCTATCAAAATAAACTTTTATTTTGGTTGCCCAATGATCTCAAACGTTTCAAAGCGCTTACTACCGGAAACACAATCATCATGGGGCGCAAAACGTTTGAATCTCTGCCCAAAGGAGCGCTTCCGAATCGCCGTAACATAGTGCTTTCCACCAATCCGGCAACCAGTTTCCCGGGGGCAGAAGTCTTTCCGTCTTTGGAGACCGCCCTGCAAAGTTGCCACGAAAAGGAGCATGTCTACATCATCGGTGGCGAAACCGTATATCGCCAAGCCATCGGATTGGCCGATGAGCTCTGTCTTACAGAGATAGACAATGAGGCTCCGCAAGCCGATGCTTTCTTTCCGGCGATAGACCCTAAAATATGGCATGAAAAAAGCAAAGAAGTCCATCTTCCCGATGAAAAACATCTTTGCTCCTATGCTTTTGTAAATTATATCAAAGAGTTATAAAAGCTCCCTCACTTATTCCTCTTCCGTATCTACGATAATCGGCATCTGCCGTTTTATAGCCTCATAGAAAGAGATTAGTGTTTCGGTGCGCGCCAATCCCAAAGGTTGTAGTTTGTCATGGATTACACTCAATAAGTGATGATTGTTCTTTGCATAGATCTTTATGAACATATCGTATTTTCCAGTAGTGAAATGGCATTCTACCACCTCCGGTATAGCTTCCAAAGCTTTTGTCACAGAATCAAAAGATTCAGGGTCTTTCAGGTAAATCCCAATATACGCACACGTTTCGTATCCTATCTTCTCCGGGTCGATAACAAATTCCGAACCCTTCAATATCCCCAGATTAGTCAACTTCTGTATACGCTGATGGATAGCCGCTCCCGACACATTACACGCACGTGCCACCTCCAAAAAAGGAATACGAGCATTGTCTGCTATCAGCTTCAAAATTTGCTCATCCAAAGAATCCAATTGATGATGTCCCATTTTAAATCAATTTGTTTTAATACATGAATGTTATTGCAAAGTTAGATAATTTTTCGGCAATAAATACTATAATTTATTACTTTTATTTCCCCAAATGGTATAACAGAGCAAGGGTTTACGTATCTTTGCCACTGATAAATATACACTAAATATGAAACGATATATCATTTTCGGGCTTTGCTTTTTATGGATAATAAATGCATACGCACAAGAGTTTACTGATTTTTTTCAGGACAAAACCTTAAGAGTAGACTATTTTTTCACAGGCGATGCCAGACATCAGGCCATCTGTCTGGATGAATTATCACGCCTGCCCTCTTGGGCCGGACGCCGGCATCATTTATCCGAACTTCCCTTAGAGGGCAACGGACAGATTGTAATGACCGATCTTGAAACCGGCAGATGTATCTATAAGACCTCCTTCTCGTCTCTCTTCCAAGAATGGCTTTCTACCGATGAAGCCCAGAAGACGACCAAAGGATTCGAGAACACGTTCCTGTTACCCTATCCCCAACGCCCGGTTGAGGTAGAAATCAACCTGCTTTCTCCATCACGAGAAGTGACGGCAACTTTAAAACACACGGTATTCCCCGATGACATACTCATCCATGACAGGGGTACCTCGCATGTCACGCCGCATAAATACTTACTTAAGAGTGGTAATGAGGCAGACTGCATCGATGTAGTAATCCTGGCCGAAGGATATACCGCAGCAGAAATGGAACGGTTCTACAAAGATGCCGGAAAAGCATGTGAAAACCTGTTCTTTTACGAGCCTTTCAAGTCTATGAAGAATAAGTTCAACATCATTGCCGTTGCCAGCCTCTCTGAAGACGGTGGCGTAAGCGTTCCCCGTAAAAACGATTGGAGACACACTGCTTTCGGTTCTCATTTCGATACGTTCTACTCGGACCGTTATCTCACCACATCCCGTGTAAAGTCCATACACAATGCCTTGGCCGGCATCCCCTACGAGCATATCATCATCCTTGCCAATACAGCAGAATACGGTGGTGGCGGCATCTATAACTCCTACACGCTGACAGCAGCCCATCACCCTACCTTCAAGCCCGTATTGGTACATGAATTCGGACATAGTTTTGCCGGCTTGGGCGATGAGTATTTCTACGAGGATGATGTCGCTACCGCCACATATCCCCTCAACGTAGAGCCTTGGGAACCCAACATCACCACCCTGACAGACTTCTCTTCCAAATGGGAAGATATGCTATCACCAGCAACCCCTGTGCCGACTCCCCAACAAGCAAACGATAAGTATCCGGTCGGAGTATATGAGGGCGGAGGCTATTCTGCCAAAGGTATCTACCGCCCTTCATTCGATTGCCGGATGCGAACCAACGAATATCCTGAATTCTGCCCCGTATGCCAACGTGCAATCCGCAGAATCATAGAGTTCTATACCAACAAATAACATGAAGACCCCAACCTCATACCCAGACTTTATGATCAGATTTCAAACGATCGGCACATCCGATGTACAGCATTATCAGTTTATGGAAGATCTGCTCGTCACTGCATTTCCTCCCGAAGAATATCGTGAGCTGAAAGAGCTGCGCGAATATACAGACCACACTGACAATTTTTACAATAACATCATCTTTGACAATGATACTCCGGTAGGCTTCATTACATACTGGGATTTCGACACTTTCTATTATGTAGAGCATTTTGCCATCGACCCGGCTCTTCGAAATGGCGGTTATGGCAAAAAGACACTGGACTATCTTTGCAAAAAGCTGAACCGCCCCATCGTATTGGAAGTAGAAATGCCCTTGGAAGAGATGGCGAAGCGCCGTATTAATTTCTATCAGAGACAGGGATTCGTCCTTTGGGAAAAGGAATACAAGCAACCGCCCTACAAACCCGGAGACGGTTTCCTCCCCATGTATCTAATGGCATTTGGAGATTTGCAATGCGAACAAGACTTTGAGATGATAAAAAACAGAATTCACAAAGAAGTATACAATGTAAAGGAGTAAAGCCGGACTAAACTCACATCACCACAGAGTACACAGAGGAACACAGAGGAACACTTTTATCGGTATGTTTTTGAAATCATACATTTGGGAGCTTGAACCGAATCCCAAAGAATAAAACTTAAGCCAAATGAAGATGTTTCAAAACGTCCTTTTCAAGAAAATCACCCCTGCTACAAGCGTTTCTGTAGCAGGGGTGATTTCTAAGTTTTGTGCATTTTGATACATCCTCATTTACGTTATGCGCATAATTCAGCAACTCTGAACAAAAAGAATTCCAACAAAATATTACTCTGTGTTCCTCTGTGTACTCTGTGGTGATTATAAAAACAGAGAAGGATACCTAGTCACCTAAGTATCCTTCTCTTTTAATATTTAAATCAACACTTATTCGCGATACTGCGAAGAGTAGTTAATTTTCAAAGCATAAGCTTGACGAAGTGCGTTTTTAATATCAGTAACGATACCCATCTTCGTATCTTTATCGATCTTCAGAGATACAGTCATCATTGCCTGATCAGCCTCTTTCATGCTTAATCTTTCTGCAGTAATATAATCTTGAATCTCAGAAACTTCTGCAAAAGCATCATTCAATTGAATACGGCTCTCAGAACCCATCTTTTGACGAAACTCTCTCATTGGCTTTCCTACATATATGAATGTTACCAATGATTTCTTTTCAAGCTTTTCTAACTCTGTTGCTTGCGGAATCTTAAATTCAACCTTCAACGTTACCTCACGCATGGTTGTTACAATCATAAAGAAGAACAACAATGTAAAGATAAGGTCAGGCAGAGAAGAAGTATTCAACGCAGGCATTTCACGTTTACCTGTTTTATTAAATTTTCCCATTACTTCTTTTCTCCATATTTTTTAGGTTCAGCTTCAGAAATCTTCTGAGGATAGATTTCACGAACAGCTTTCTGCTTTTCTTCGTCTAACTCTGAATATTTCATTCCCCACTTTTCCTGAGACAATTCATCTCTCAGTTCATTGTAAGCGGCAACCAATTCATTTTGTACATCAATATATGCCTGATATGAAGAAGAACGGTCATTCTGCAAAGAGACTACATGCTTTTCAGTGATCATCGTCGGGCCAAAGAACTCAATTTCCTTTGATGTTTTTTCCGGCAACGATTCATCATTGTATTTATTAGCAATAAACTCTTTGGTCTTCGCTCTCAGCTGCTGCACGTTCATGATTTCACCGTTAACCATCAACTGGTCATACATGTTCAGGTAAATCTGCAGAACGTTACGTTGCTTAACCTTGTCTTCATTCTTTTGTTCTTTTTCGTTTTCAGGCGGTGGCGGCAAACGTCTTGCCAAACCACGGTCTGTATCCATAGAAGTTGTAATCAAGAAGAAGATCAGCAACAAGAAAGCGATATCAGCCGTTGAACTTGAATTTATATCAGGAACTTTTCTTTTTCCTTTTGCCATAGCATTACTATATTTAATTGAGCAAACTCAATTGGATTATGATAATTTCTTCCAGATACTACTCAAGATGATAGCAACAACAGTTGCGCCCAACAGGAAGTAGATTGAATAAAGGAACATATCAGTCAATTTCAACCAGAAAGGAACATTGTCCGTTCCGTCATATCCAGGTATTCTCAATGTTTCTTCGCTACCCATAGCCCAAGAAACCACCAATACAAGAACTAAAAGAATAAGGCCGATCAATGATTTGATAGCGTTTACCGGGTTGTCTTTCAACGCTGAGCCAAATTGGAAAACAGCAGCAACAATCGTTGCAGCTACTGCAATTCCGAATAGTGCGTACATCAAATACAGTAATGCATCTGTATTAGCCGGCTGCCACATCTCCGGATCAACGCCTGCCATCACTGCTGCGCCCTGAGCATCTCCTCCGAAGAAGAACAGCCCCAGCACAACCAGGATAAGAGCAAACATTGCGTACAGTACGTAGTACGATACTTTATATGATAACTTACTCATCTCAGATTATTTTTTATATTTCAAGTTATATTTGATTACCATGTCAAGCAAAGTAATAGAAGAATCTTCCATTTCACTTGTAAGAGCTTCGATCTTAGACAATACATAGTTATAGAATACCTGAAGAATCAAAGCAACGATCAAACCGAAGATAGTTGTGATCAAGGCAACTTTCATACCACCTGCAACAACCGTCGGAGAGATATCACCTACCTGCTGGATTTTATCAAATGCCTGCACCATACCGATTACAGTACCCAAGAATCCCAAAGACGGAGCCATTGCGATAAACAGTGTGATCCAAGAACATCCTTTTTCAAGATAGCCGGCCTGTACACCACCATAAGATACTACTGATTTTTCTACTACATCAATACCTTGATCGATTCTCATCAAGCCTTGATAGTAAATAGAAGCAATAGGACCTCTGGTATTACGAGCGATGTCTTTTGCAGCTTCAACATCACCTTTTTCCAAAGCAGCCTCGATAGCAGCCAAGAATTTCTTAGTATTGATCTCAGCCAAGCTCAAATAAATAATACGCTCGATACAGAATGCCAAACCGATAACCAATGCGATAGCTACCAAACTCATGAAAGATGCAGTACCTTCAATGAATTTTACTTTAAGTTCTTTGTGGATACCACCTTCTTCAACGTCAGGAGCAGCAGTAGCTGATTCTACAGCAGCAGGTGCAACCTGTTCAGTTTGTTCAGCCGCAGGAGCATCTTGAGCCTGAACGAGTTGAGTTGAGCCAAATGTTAAGACTCCCATCACAGCAACAATTGCAAATAACTTTTTCATTGTGTGTCTAATTTTTAAGATTA
>CAUEFX010000020.1 GCA_958477465.1 uncultured Bacteroides sp. | reverse complement strand
GGCAATAGTTTGATATACTTATTTATCAGTCGTTCTACAATCACATTCTCTATACTCAGCGTGGATGTTGACCTAATAAAATCCTCTCTTTGAAGTTTTTTCTTCCGACCATTCAAGGTTAATGCCAACTCTTCGTCATCCTTGGGATTGATGATAACCGCATTTAGCAAATCATAAGCAGAGGTCAAACGTATCATATCCTGTATCGTTTTCTGTCAGAATCCCAGCTAATTGGTCCTTGTAAAATATATGAGCTTGTCTCATTGATTGTTATTTTTCTGAGTGGCAACCATTTCATAATTGAAAAAGTCAAGAAGCTGGTTCACTTTATCAAGACGTAGCGTTTCCTTCCCTTGTTCAAGGTCTCGCACAAAGCGCAATCCCACACCCGACTTCAACGAGAGTTCTTCTTGCGTCAGATTATATTGCTTTCGCAACATTTTGACCGTAGCAGAAAGATTATTCATACCATTTTCTTTATGCCTTTTCGGGTACAAAGTTAGCACAAATATTCGACATTATATCAGTATGGGTATAATTTATTGTTTCGCCATTGCAATTATATCAGACAGGGTATAATTCAAGGAGGATTGAGGCGTTGATATTAAAGCAAAAACACGTACAACGCATATGGTTTTACACTTTTCCAAGCGAATAAATCTGATTCTATCAAAACAGGGGTTGTACAGATTAATATAAATTATCACTGATAATCAGCGATGTAAACATGCTGCATCGGTTTCCTGCAATCAGGCAAGCCTACCTATTCAATCGATCAAGAATCTTAGTCCATTCGACAAGACCTCCAACACTAAAGGGACAAAATCATGCCACAATACTTCAAAACACAAACATTATAATTCTTATATAAAGGTCTCAAGTTCATATCATCAACATTATCCGTCCTTCTGCTTTTACAAACATATCAGGATAGCGGCAGACAACGGCATATACCTGGTTTGAGGTAACAGGTTGCCCATCCTTGCGAATATGCAACCGTTGGCGGTTAATCATTTCCGCAATTTGCTCCGTCCGCATCCCTCTATTTTGACTTGCAAGACAGTAGAGTATAGCTTCTTCGATTTTCATATCTCCAAAGTTACATGTTTATCTTTAAACTCCGCTAAAAGTAATTGAAAAAAATGAGATCCAACGCACAACGGCTCTTTCAATAAAAAAACTTTTAATGAAAGAAAAGGTATATTGGAAGACCTGTCACGCTTTACCAATGAAATGAGAGGAACTCACTGCAGAAAAAGAAAAAAATGGAACGAACATTTGTTCGTGATAGAACCGAACTTGTATTACGGAAGTACACGATCCGACTCCATCTTAAAAACAGGAGTGACTTTACAAAATGTCAATATGACATTTTAGTTTATGCAGGATTCACTTATTAAAGCAAGAAATAGGGTTAATGCCAAAAATCTCCTGCATTTCCATATTAAACATTCCCAAAAGACACCATTACAAGCAATTCATAATCTTCAAGATTACCATTATCTACATTTCACTTACACTTTATCTTCAAAACATATATATACCATTCTTTATTCTATTCCAAAACAGATTGAATTCTACTGACTGTTAGCGTAAAAAGTGGGCTCCACAAGAGAAAAAACATTTTCCCCGTAGAGACTCTTATAGTTTCTCGTAGAGGAACAACTCGTTCCTCTACGAGGAACTGAAATTTTCTCCCGGAGAAATGTGAATGAATACACCGGAATAAAGCGCATATTTATTCCATTTCGCATAATAATATGCAGAAAAAGTGTATTTTATCTATTCTTTTATGCACTTTTTTCTCTATTTGTCGCTTTTAGAGTAAAGCGTATGTTAGCAGAAATCGCAATAAGCAAGAATTATGTCAGTCTATTTAAATTTATCACATCTTTTTGTTAATCCACAAAACTACAAATAGTACCGATAACTACCACATCACCTGCAAATATCCCATCAGAATGGACAGAAATAACTTCGGAACAAACACATCCCACCATAGTAGAGGATAACACAAAATTCAAAAAAATATTCGGTAATATCACAAAAAATAAATAATTTTGCATGTTCTATAGCAGATTGATATTTAAGAGGGCGTGTTCTAACTCCTCAGTTAACAAAACAACCCTTACTGCAAATTTCTGTAACAAGTTTGATTTCTGCACTTTAGGCATTTCAAGCACACCTTATTTGCATTAATCACCGACATACTATTTCATGGTTTAGCTATAAAACAATAAAGAGAATATGTCAACAATTAGTAAAAATTCTATTATCTCATTTACTTGGCAGCACATTTTGCTGTTATTTTCGCTCTATGTGATGACTTTGGGAGTGGCAGTATGTGTTCGTAGCCAGTTAGGTTCAAGTGTTATCTCCACTATCCCATACGTTATGGCATCAGCAGGTCTTTTCATCGATTACATACCGGCATGGACCATTGGTACGTATACCATTATAATGAATGCCCTGTTTGTGGTAGCGCAAATGCTCATTCTTCGCCGGGACTTCGAGTGGGTGCAGTTGTTTCAACTCGTCATCGGCTTTTTCTTCGGCACATTGATTGACTTAAACATGCTGTTGACCCAGTGGCTTTTCTCGGATAATATTCTCATAAACATGCTCGTTCAGATAGCCGGATGTACGATTTTAGGTATCGGGATAGCCCTGGAAGTGAAATGCGGCTCTGTCACAATGCCGGGAGAAGGTATCACCATTGCCATTCACAATGTGACGGGGTTGGATTTTCATAAGGCTAAAATCAGGGTCGACACCACTTTAGTTGTCATTGCCATCCTGCTATGCTTCGCCCTACTCGGTTCATGGCAATGGCAGATAGTGGGAATCGGAACCCTTTTTGCCATGGTATACGTGGGTCTGGTGGTGAAAACCGTAAACAAGAGATTAGGATGGTTCGACCACCTGCTCGCTTACCGGCCTGGATTCAGAAAGTATATATACGGTTTGGCAAGATACATCAGACGCTGATAACAAGAGTAAGAACATATCAAATATAATTCAAATGGAGCAGAGAAGAGTATTTTACATGTTATTGGTTATACTATTGTTCATGGCATGTAGCAAAGAAGGGGAAGAGGTACCGGAAAGCATTCCACTCCCGTCTGAAGAAGAATATGAGACAGAACTGATAAACCCCGATTACATGGGTATCAATCAGGAAACCACCCGAATTATAAACTGTGATCCCGATAAAGGAAGATATACATTCTCCTCAAATGCAGATACTCAAAAGCTACGTCCGGGAAATGTTTTGACCATTGACGCAGATACTATCGGATATATAGTTATCGTGCAAAGTGTGGAAAAAAACGGAGACAACATCTCCATCACAGCAACCCCCGGAAGTTTGTGTGACATATTTGCCAATACTGATTTTACACTGACAACATCAGACAATGCCAAGAGCAGGGCATACTCTCAAAGTAATGTGTATACTCCGGTCAAGGTAGTGTATCTCGATGAAAATGGAAAGGCACAAACACGTGCAATCTCACGTGAGGGTACTCATATAACCGGTGATTTATGGAATTGGGGGAAAGATTTTAATGGAATGACATTCTATGAGGACAAGAATTCAAAAGTATATATGCAGGAAGCCAATTATGGCGCCTATATAGATCTGACAATGCATTTGAGCTTTGGCGGACGTACCACCGGTGAATTAATAAACAATGCTTATAAACAATACAAAAGTAAGGCCCTTGCCGTAAGTGCCACGGTGGAAGGGGGTATATATTCCAATTTTATACTTCGCGCAGATATTGCCGGCGAGGTCCGCTATCAGGAAAAGGAGGATGAATTATGCAAACACAATGTATTCCGACCGATTCGCGTATGGTTCAATGCCAGTGGTGTCCCTATTTGCGTTACTCTTAGTGCTGATTTGTACAGAGGCGCTTCCATTGAGGCTAAAGGAGAGATCTCCGCTTATACGGGAGTCAACAGTTCATCCACTGTGAATGTAGGTTTTCAATGGTCACAAGGCGAGGGAATTTCACCTGTCAAAGAGGTGACATCAGAAGATCAGATCATCTACCCGACAGTAGAAGGAAAGGGAAGCATCACGGCAAAAGCATGGATCTATCCGAGAATCCATGTCACTTTATATGACATAATCGGTCCTTCATTCGATATAAAGCCTTATATCGGAAGTCAATTGAGCGGAGGATTCAGAAAGACATTACTTGATTCTTCAAACGATTATTGCGCGTGGACGTTAAGGAACTTTGCCGGTATGGATGTTGAATCTGGACTTAGTTTAATGTTCATGAACTATGAAGTGGAACATTTAACAACCCGTTCTCTCAATGTCATGGAGAAAGACCTGTTTTATTCCCCTACCGATATTCAAGTATATGAAACCAGTTCTAATGAAATTGTAAAAGACCAGCCCGTAAAAGTTTCATTTGAAGTGTACGACACTAATTATCTGTTAGGCAAGTCCTCCCCGACTATATTGCCACAGATCGTGAAATTTGAATCCGAAGGCGGATTATCATCCAGATATGGAATAGCCAATAACGGTATTGTAACCGTAACATGGACTCCATCTGCTGATAATGATATGCTGAAAGCAGTCTTGTACAATGAAGAAGGTAAGGTTATCAAAAAAGCTATTTGGGGGGATAATGATGCAGTCGATTTGGGATTAAGCGTGAAGTGGGCGCCCTATAATTTAGGTGCGTCGGCACCGGAAGAAGTTGGCGATCTTTTTGCATGGGCAGAAACTACTCCCCGCAATCCGGACCGTTATGTCATGTCTGACTACACATACAGTGATAAGCTTCCATGCCAATACATAAGCGGAACGTCTTATGACGCCGCCACAGTGAGAAAAGGAAAACATTGGCGCATGCCGACAGACGAAGAAGCCCGTGAATTGGAGCTTAAGTGTACCCGAAAGGAAGTTATAAAAAACGGCATCTATGGAATGCAGTTTACCGGTCCCAATGGCAACAGTATCTTTTTACCTTATACAAAATCCAACCACTACTGCGTAGTAAATAATAAAAATGTATATCTTGAAAAACCGATAGGATACTATTGGACAGGGGATTCTCCAGCTTCCGGCAGTGGTGTGAGCGCTATATGGTTCCAGTTCGACAATGATTATTGTTCTTTCGCCCATGGCCATGCCGGAGCAGACGCGCTGAACCCTATCCGCCCTGTATGGAGTGACTCCCCTTCCCTATCTGCCGGAAGAGAGTAACTTCCCAAACAGATTCAAAACCGTTGCCACACTCTGTTTATCGGGAACCGGTATCCGCAATGAAGTCTGCCCGGTCTCTTTGTCCTCCTCAATAATAGAGTCCAGCAATTTTTGAGTAGCTTCCTGAGAACTGAGCGTACGAGCCAGATTATTAAAGAAAGAAAGCCCCTGACGGACCAGATGTTCCGGATTTTCCGCCTCTGCCTCTTCCGCAGGGGGCATTTCATTCTCCACCGGAGTTTCATCCATCACCGAAAGTTCTTCTTCCATCATCGGCACAGTTTCTCCCTCGATCGATTCTGTCTCTATTTTTTCTTCACTTTCATCTACCGTTCCGCTACTTTCCACCGGTGCATCTTCTGCCGTATCAACCATTACTTTGATAGAATCCACAATCTTGTCAAATTTACTATCTTCCAAGAATACAGAATCTTCTCCATTGTCTAAAATGCCTTCAAACAAAGAAGATTTGAAATTCAATGTCGACAACATTCTTTCTTCTATGGTTTGGCTGGCAACAAGATTGATCACCTGAATGCTCTTCTTCTGCCCGATGCGATAAATACGGGCGATACGCTGTTCCAGCACAGCAGGATTCCAAGGCAAGTCCAAATTAATCAAAACAGATGCGACTTGCAAATTCAGTCCTGTGCTACCGGCATCCGTTGACAAGAACACACGACTCTCCGGCAGTTCCGTAAAGTTTTCCATCAGGTCTTTCCGTTTTTCCGAAGGCACTCCACCATGCAAATATTCGTAACGGACTCCCAACGCATCCAGTTCTGCTGCAATCAAGCGGGTCATCCTTTCCCACTGACTGAATATTACGACTTTATCATCACCGTTTTCAAAAATATTTTTCAGAATATTCATCGTCTCCTCCACCTTCGTGTCGCAACGCGTTTTCTGATCGAGGATATAAGTACTGTCACAGATCATACGCATCTGGCTGAGAATCAGCAACAGACGTCTACGGTCTTTTTCGCTTAGGAAATGAGTTCTGGTCCATTTAGAGACCAACTTGGCAACATAACTCTGATACTCATCGTGCATACTACGCTGTTCCTCGGTCATAGGAACAAACAAGACTTTATCCATACGTCCCGGCAACTGCAATGCCACCTCCTTCTTCCTGCGCCGGATCAGTACATTCTTCATCTGTTCGCCGATAACATTCAGATTCTTATAGCCGATCACCTTACCCGTATCCGACTTGACTACCGTACGATCGATGAACTGATAATAAGGTCCCAAGCAATACTGGTCGACAAATTGCATAATAGAATAAAGTTCTTCCAACTTATTCTCGAGCGGAGTACCCGAAAGGATTACAGCATATTCCGAATCAATGTGGCGGGCCGCTCTCGAAATTTGTGTATTCCAATTTTTCAAGCGTTGTACCTCATCCATGATCAAGAAATCCGTATGCAATGACTTCAATATCTTTATATCATTACAAACACTATTATAGGAAACAATCTTATAGAACTCCTCTGACGCATACAGTTTTTTCCGAATCAAATGACTGCCTTCCACAACGACAACCGTTGCATCAGTGAAACGTTCTATCTCTTTCTTCCATTGATATTTCAATGAAGTGGGGCAAATAATCAATGCTGTGGAAACAAGTCCGTGCTTTCTCATCAATTCTGCCGTTGCAATGGCTTGGAGTGTTTTCCCCAGCCCCATTTCGTCAGCAATAATTGCTTTTCCTGCACAGAAGGCAAACCGTACGCCTTCTTTTTGATAAGGATAAAGTTTCACCTTAAGCAATGCATCCAATGCAGCGTCCGAAGCAAAATCAACCACGACCCGCTTACGCCATTTCATGTCACGCCTTTCCAAGATAAAGGCTAAAGCATCCGAATACCAACGAAATGTATCATCCAAACGAACGGCATCACGCAGAAATTCATTTATCGTATCAATCGCTTCGGGACGCATGACTCCGTCCGGTGTAAAATAAGGAGCAGCCAACCGGGCAAACTCTTCACTATGGTCTTTTCCAATACGCAAACGTACTTCCCGTTCACCCTTATAAGACAGATAAACAGACGTATAAGACGGAATAGTCCGGCATACTTTCCGATGATTTTCCTTAATCCAATGTTCTACACCTCCCAAATGCTTACACATCCCCAGCCGACTGGTCTTGAAGTCCATACACGAGCAATAATTCCACGGGCTTCCTTCACCGCGATACACCACTCTGTATTCATTACCGGACAATGAATTTACTACTTTATAATATCCGGGGTAGTTTTTCCTGTTCAATTCGGATATGACAAACTGTTCCTTCAATGCCGCCTGTCTGCGCAAAGAGATCTGCCACTCTTCCAATGTCATGTTGTCCGGTTTATAATGATAGGAAACCTTACTTACGGATTCCTTCTTTGTATTCTTATCTTTTTTCGCTTCTTTTTTCATGAAATATTATGCACTCTATTTGTGTGCCAAATTTAAATATAAATCTCGATTCAGATGCCAGTATGACAGAAAAATATCAACTCCACCCTTCTTTATTATGGTACGACCTTGGCAAACTCTAATAAATAATGAGTAAATATGATTGCATATCCGCTAAATTTGTTTTACTTTGTTGACTATTGCCAAGCATCCATACTCAACATCAAAAAATAGACGGATGAAGCAATAACAAAACGAAGTATCACTTCGACAAATATCACATCAACAATAAGAATAGACCATGAAAAAAGAAATCCTGTTTGTACTGCTAAACAATTTCGCCGATTGGGAAGGAGCTTATATCGCCCCGAGTCTTGCTTTGGGGGTTGAACCCGGAAGTGAAAGCAAATATGTAGTTAAAACGGTGTCCGTCACCAAAGATCCGGTAGTATCATGCGGTGGCTTTAAGGTATTGCCTGATTACGGTATCGACAACATTCCTACCGATTATGCCGGAATAGTGCTCGTTGGCGGCATGGGCTGGCTCACCCCGGAAGCTGAAGCCATCGTTCCTTTGGTAAAAGATGCCGTTAAGAATCGAAAATTGGTAGCAGGAATCTGCAACGCTTCGGTCTTTCTTGGAATGCACGGTTTCCTAAATAAAATAAAGCACACCAGCAACGGATTGGATTACCTGAAAGCCTACGCCGGAGCAAACTATACAGGTGAGAACTTCTACATAGACGAACCGGCAGTCAGAAGTGAAAACATTGTAACCGCCAACGGGTTTTCTGCGTTGGAATTCTGCCGTGAAATACTCTACGCTCTGGAAGCAGACTCTGCCCGGAAAATAGAGAGAAGCTACCGTATGCAAAAAACCGGCATTTGGGAAGATCCGGAAGCGGAATAAACGGAACAGACTGAAACCTTATAGAAACCTCAAACCCATTATGAATATTGAAGAGTTGCGAAATCACTGTCTTGCCATAAAAAAGGCAAAGGAATGTACTTCCTGGGGAGATAATATTATATCCTACAAAATTATGGATAAAGTGTTTGCTTTCTTCCTTTTAAATCCCAAGGAAGATGACGGGTACTTTGTGGTTTTGAAATGTGACCCTGATAAAACGGTGGAATTAAGGGAGAGGTATCAAGGCGTTACAAAAGGAGTATATACCGGTTCCACGCTCACGTGGAACTCTGTATATATTCAAAAAGATGTGCCCGACACTGTAATTAGCGGATTGATAAAGCATTCTGCGGAAGAAGTGATGAAGAAACTTTCCAAAAAGAAGCAGGAAGAATATAAGAACCTGCAATAGCCTCCTCGTATCTTTTACCTTTCGCAAAAGGACCACGGCTCTTTCACTTGGGAAAATTGGTAGCAGGTGAGAAAAGTCATTTTGCACAGAACTAAAATCACTGGCCTTTACTCATGATTCTCTGAAGTTTCTTATGTTTGCACCCACAAATATCAGTCTATCTTCTAATTCAAATTCAAACCATGAGATTCATTACATTATTACTTACTGCTTTTATCTGTTTACAATTGTCCGGTGAAGAAAAATTCCCGGACGGAACTCCCATTCCTGACTGGTTCAGACAAAATGAAGTTGTCAACATCAATACGTTAGGTAAAAAATATAACATTCTTGAATACGGTGTCGTCAACGATAGTACCCTTCTACAGACCGAGAAAATCCAATCGATCATCGACCGGGCATCCCAACGGGGAGGTGGCGTTATCATCATCCCGAAAGGTACATACCTCAGCGGCTCCCTTTTCTTCAAGCCAAAGACCCATCTGTATCTGGAAGAAGATGCCGTTTTGAAAGGAAGCGATGACATCAGCAACTTTCCTATTATCGATACACGCATGGAGGGACAGAGTTTGCCATACTTTGCCGCATTGGTTAACGCCGATAAAGCGGACGGATTTACAATTTCCGGACAAGGAACCATCAACGGTAACGGGCTGCGTTACTGGAAATCCTTCTGGTTGCGCCGCAAAGTGGTACCCAAATGTACAAATATGGACGAATTGCGTCCACGGCTGTTATACATCTCTAATAGTAACGATGTACAAATTTCCGGTGTCAGCCTTATCAACTCTCCTTTTTGGACTACCCATCTTTACCGTTGCAACCGTGTGAAGCTATTGAATCTGCACATTTTCTCTCCCGCCACCCCGGTAAAAGCTCCGAGCACCGATGGTATCGATATAGATGTTTGCAGCAATGTACTGGTGAAAAACTGCTATTTATCAGTAAATGACGATGCCATTGCCTTGAAAGGCGGCAAAGGGCCGTGGGCGGATCAGGATCCCAATAACGGCGGTAACAGCAATATCATTATAGAAGATTGTACCTATGGTTTCTGTCACAGTGGCCTGACGTGCGGAAGTGAATCCATCCATAACCGCAATATTATCCTCCGCCGTTGCAAAATCAACAATGCGACCCGTCTTTTATGGCTGAAAATGCGTCCGGATACCCCGCAGAAATATGAATATATCCTCGTAGAAGACATCACGGGAGATGCCAAAAGTTTCCTATATATCAAACCCTGGACACAGTTTTTCGACCTCAAGGATCGCAAGGAGATTCCGATGTCTTACTCCGATCATGTAACCCTGCGCAATATTGATTTGGAATGCGATGTATTCTTCCACGTAAGCCAATCCGACCAGTATAAACTGACAAACTTTACTTTCGAGAACTTGAATATCAAAGCAAAGAAACCTGAATGTAATAAAGAGATAATCAGCCCGTTTATTTGGAAAAACGTAAAAGTAGTGCCTGTACAGGAAGATGCAAAGACAATCCGGTGATCAGAAACTAATGGAAAATAACGCTTCAACCTGAAACTTTCCATAATCAATCGGCTGAATCAACCGCACACCCGTTGTGATAGGATAATTCATCCGCAGTACATTCCAATCGAATACGAGGTCGGTTCCGAAAGAGCTTTGAGTGGTCCATGCACCCTTGCTATAGGCTTGATTGCGTGACAAGTCATAGAACAGGTTGGCCCGCATTCTACGGATGTAGACCAAAGGACCGATACTTAAATCGGGAGAAAACAGAGGAAGGGCATAATCCGCCTTGAACGCCCATTGCTGATGTGTCTGATACAGAAAATTGTATCCTCTCGGCTTCTCCAATAAGTGCTTGGGAAGGTATAAAGCCTTGCCGTCAAGCTCTTGATATTGGTATCCGAGACGAAGCATCAGTCCATGATTGCGGAGAATGCCGGGCCAGTAAGTCGTTAACCGACCTGCATAAAGGGCACCGTAATTCTCCTTGTTGAATGGAGTAGTGAGATACTGCAAGCGAAGCTGGTAACCGTTACGGGGCAGAATATCCCGCTGCGCTTTCCGCCGGTAATTATAGAACAAAATCTCCGGCAATACATATTGGAAAGCATGAAACTCCCGGCTACCGGACTCTTGATACCGGTTATTCGTATAATAATAGCTCACTGCAGGCTGTATGCCACGTATGCGATGATTACGGGTCAGGTTGAACGGAAGATAAACCCGAGCCTCAGCTTCCAGATAAGTACGATCGGTATAATATCCACGCATCACCGGTTTCCCCTCGTCATTCTGAGTCCAAGCCATATCAAGAGCCTTATCACCATAATCGGCCGCAATATCAATGACGGGAAACCAACCTTGA
The DNA here is from genome assembly GCA_958477465.1 of uncultured Bacteroides sp. Taxonomy (GTDB): domain Bacteria; phylum Bacteroidota; class Bacteroidia; order Bacteroidales; family Bacteroidaceae; genus Bacteroides. The sequence goes on along the minus strand of CAUEFX010000020.1, from coordinate 45,060 downwards.
TAAGTAAACGACAGCTTGCCGTGGTGGTAACCTTTATCGTAATACCAACCTGCCTGCATAATAGCTGTATTCAAGGTATTCTGAGACATAATGGTCGCCCCCGGCTTAACGATCGTAGTCAGATCGGAAGCACTCGTATTCATCGCTTCGGACACGTCATAATAGAAAGGTGCCCAACTATGAATCTTAAAAGTGTGCACGCCTTTCCGATAACGCTTGGGGTGAAAATCCACCGGTTCCAAACGGGCCGAATCCAGATTGAAATTCTCTTGTCCCGCCAATGTCTTCACAAAGGGCATAGAGGCCGGACGATCCAAATCCGTCTTTTCCGCAAAGAGGCTGTCTACCGGAAGAGAAGCGATGCGATAACCGTTTGCCTGATAATCGGCAAAGAACAGGCGATTTCCCGAATGTGGAAATGAAGGATCAAAAGCGCCGAAACGTGCACACGTCAAACGATAAACCTGACGGTCTACCGGATTCAGGCAATATAGATTATTCGTTCCATTCGCCCCGGACTCAAAATAAATTCGACCGTCCTTCCAGACGGGAGAGGTAATATTAACAGAAGTTGTACTCAACAACTCTTCCCACTGCCCGGAAGAAGGAGTAAACTGCAACAGGCTGATTCCGGCATCCGTAACCGCCACTGCTACCACTTCATCCTGTTCCGTAAACGTCAGTTCCTTAATAAAAGCATTGCCCGGCACCTGAAAGACAAACAGCTCTTTACCATCTTCGAGCTCTACCAGTACAAGCTGGTTCTTCCCGTCGACCGTGGTCCGTGAAACAGCAGCCACCTTCCCGTTTTTATCCACCGACGGAGAGAGACAACGCTGCCGGGGAGTGATATTTTTTATACGTCCCTCTTTCAGGTCGTAACACTTCAGCACGGAATAATTCTCATGTGTCCAGCGAAGCCCCGGAACGACCTCTGTCCAGTATATCTTCCCGCTACGATAGTCGGGGCGGCTATTGATGCTGCCGATATAACTCAACCGTTTCTCTTTCCCATGAACAATCATCACCAACGAATTGATATCCTTCAGCCCCGACTTAACGGCAATCACCGTAGAATCATCAACCACACAGGGATATCTGTAAGAAGTATAATTTTTTTTATCGGGCGAGTGATAGAATGGAACGAGCCTGCAAGTATCCTGCCGCTCCCATTCCTTCCGCAGATAATCGAAAGTATCCTGATAGAGCCGTTTAAAACCGCTTCCCGTATAATGCCTGAACGACCCCTCAAAGAAAACATTACGGACATAGCGTCCGGTCGTCTTATCCCAAATATCGCTTCCGTACCGTTGCCGTGCATAGGAAGTGAGATCATACCCCAACGCATAATATGTACCGGTATAATTCTTGTACGAGCCCAGCAGCCATTTATCGAAAGAATAAAACTTATCCCCACCTAACATTTGTGCACGATAAGCCATATTAAACTCCGGCAGGCGTCCCCGACCAGCGTTAGACAGGGCCGTTTCGGTGCCTACCGCATCACCTTCCAGAAACCAGACCGGCATAAAAAAGGCAGCAACGCCCGCCGCCTGCTCACCTATCAGATAATAGAAAGGTTTGAAAATCCCGTTCATCACCTTTCCTGTCTGAAATACATGGCGTGATTCGTGTAGCACCAGATGCTTGTCCCACCTCTGAACTCCCAGATCGGAAGAAGGAGTGGTGATAAGTTCCATCCGGCGGGGAGCCCACGACACCATGCCGTTAGGCTGCATATTGGCCGGGTGAAGAATAACGGGAAAGCGGGCTTTCATCGGCTTACCGATAGTCTTCTGTATATGGGGATAGGCATTTTCAAGATAAAGTGCATAATGATAAGCCATGGAATCCGTTCCCTGCGGATAAACCAGATTGTAGTGCGGCAACCGCACGATATTCCATTTAAAACGGGCCGGATCCGAACCATAATTCATAAACTGAGCGCGGACACCGAGCGAAACTGACAGACAAATAAACAAAAGAAAGAAATATCTCGATTTTGACATGACAAGGTTCATTTGATTGATAGCTGCAAAACTATAAAAAATCTTCTGGTTATCAGCTAAAAGTAAGGAACTGTTTTAGAGACAAGCAAACTTATCAATACTCCGCTTTCCTTTCAAACTTCATCACCCGACCCGATACCGGATGTATAAATTCCAAATATTCGGCATGCAGATAAAGCCGTTCCGCCTTTCTCCCATAAAGTTCGTCACCTGCTATCGGGCAGTTCAATCCGAGAGGATGGGCGGCATGCACCCGCAACTGATGTGTGCGTCCCGTCAATGGATAAAAAGCGACACGCGTCCGGTTTCCCTTTCTTTCAAGAACTTTATACCGGGTAACAGCAGGCTTACCCGCTTCTCCATGAACCACCTGCCGGGGCCTATCCAAAGGGTCCGGACAAAGCGGCAGGCTTATCTCCCCTTCGTCCTGCGCTGGAGTACCGTCCAACAAAGCGACATAGCGTTTTTTCACCGTTCGGTTCTTAAACTGTGCCTGAAGATGCTGATGTACCTCCTTGGTTTTGGCAATCAGCAACAGACCGGATGTCGCCATATCCAGCCGATGCACAATTACCGGTCCCGTAGTATCCGGATATAACTTCTTCACCAGACTGTACACAGAATCAGCATTCCCCTTTCCCGGAACGGAAAGCATACCTGCCGGTTTATTGATCACCAGCAGCCAGTCATCTTCAAAAAGGACCTCCAGTTCTGCATCGTGACACGGGTTCTTTGATAGCGGGTCGGGTTCCACATCCAGCCCTTTCAACATGTGTTGCAGTATCGGTCCGCACTTTCCTTTACAGGCCGGGTAATAACAACCGTGATGCCGGATCTCCGTTTTAGGAGAATTTCCCCACCAGAATTCGGCCATGGCAACCGGCTTCAGTCCATGTATATAAGCATACTGCAACAACTTTGGAGCAGCACATTCACCGGCTCCGGCTGGAGGGGTTTTCTGTACCGTCTGCTCGAAAATCTCACACAAGTCCTTCACCTCCCCAAGTCCGTTCCTCATCTTAAACTGTTCGAAAAGCCTTTGCTGCAGTTCTGCCGAGCGCTTTTTCCTTTCTCTTTTAAGTGACTCTATCTGCGTATCGTATGCATCTACCTCTGCTTGCAAGACAGCCACTCTGTTTTTCCAATACTTTTCCAGACGCTTTAGCTCAGCTTTCTGATACTGGCTCTCACGTACCATGGCAGCTTGTTCCTCCTCATCCGGATGTTGCGCCCGGCGCTGCGCCCGTGCTTCTTTGGCAACCTTCAAAAGCGCCTTGGCTTTCTCTGTCTCACACTTGCCCGCATGTATCTCTTCCTCCAATTTTTTCTTCAAATCCTGATAATGCGGATGCTGTTCCAACTTTCTGATCTGTACATTAATAGCCGATATGTTTTCCTCCTCTATTTTAAAGAAACCATCCGGTTGCAGCAAATCGTATACAGGAGGAACAAAGAATGAATGCAGATTTCTACCGGCCAGATTACCGGAAAAAGCAGCCAAATACCCAATCTCATTCTCTTCGGTCTGCACAATCAGCACCCCGAACATCTTCCCCTCACGCAATTCTTCCTGCCAGTCGTCCTGCGCCGCAATGTAAGCCTGTACCTCTTCGGCCGCCATGACACACAGCGGATGAGGGGTATAATGAAAAGGAAATGTGAATTGTTCGGGCAAAGCGATGTGAACAACAGACCGGACAAAATGATGCAACATATATTTTCAGACTAATTTGAAACAGGATTATCAGTGAACTTCCCTATGGAGTCAGAAACAGTCTTTGAATTTCTACGAATATCCTTTCGATTGGCTTTCGCCTATATTTTGAGAGGTTTTCCGGTTCAAGAACTCATCTCTACTCATCTGGCGGTAAACTCAAAACAGTTTCTTATTGCTTGCAAAATAAATTCTATTTGCTCAGTATTGCAAATATTACCAATGAAAGTTTCCCTCCTTTCATCACAAAAATATCATTTTGATGCATTCTTTTTGAACAAAAAATCATCTGATGCGTTTATTATTATGCAAATCAGCCTGAGGCTCTTTATGCCTATGCGAATATCCATAATGAAGCAACCGTATGCCTCCCCGGCATAGACAGGTAAGATTGCATAGTAGTTTTGTCGTGTTTTATTTTGTGTTTGTGTTGTAACGGTGCTGCGATGTGAATCGAAGTACCGTTTTTTTTGTATATCAATGACGGCGCAGCAGATGCAGAAACAAATGATTCATGCGTTCCGCAACCGGCTTCCCTACAACAATAAAAGTCACGGCAATCAGTATCATCAGTATCCCTAAGATAAGGCGGGGAGTAAGCTGTTCGCCGAAAATCATCACACCGAAAAAAAGAGCGGTGACGGGTTCCAATGCGCCCAAAATAGCTGTCGGGGTAGAACCGATATTATGTATCGAGATGGTCGTGCAGATGAGTGAAACAGCGGTAGGCAGAGAGGCTATTGCCAGTATATTGATCCATGCCGGAAAAGAAGGAACGGCCTGCAGCTCGGTCATGAAATTCAGTCGGACCACATAAATGGACAGTCCGAAAAGCAAGGCATAGAAAGTCAGCTTGGTCGTCGACATGTCTTTGAGAGTGGAATGGTTGACACCGACAATATAGATGGCATAGGATAAGGATGAGAAAATCACCAGTACCATCCCTATCAGGCTGAGCGTCTCTTCGCCATCCCCCTTATACAGCATGCCGATGCCCGCAAGTGCCATAAGAATGCAAAATATAGTCAGCAACGATATCCTTTCATGAAAGAACAGAAACATAATGACCGCCACCATCACCGGATATACAAAAAGAATGGTAGATGCAATGCCCGCATCCATATACTTATAACTTATGAACAAAAGCAGTGAAGAGGCTGCAAAAAGTAACCCTCCTATCAGCAGCGGAAGCACTTCGTTCTTTTTCAATACAAACGACTGTCCTTGTATCTTCATCAGGATACCCAAAATAAGCACGGCAAATGCATACCGGTAAAACAATACGGAATCCACACTCAAACCTTCTTTATATAGAGGAAGAGTAAACAACGGATTCATACCATACGTGGCAGCAGCTACGGCTCCACAAGTAAACCCTTTCGCTTTATTGCTTATACGCATATAACAACACTTTTAATTTCGGGGTGCAAATATACACCTTTTTAAAACAGGATGCCTATCTTTGTATCTCCTAAAAAAGATGAAAATTGAATAAGAACCGTATCTCCCGTGAAAAAAGGACTGTAGAACTGATGATCCGCCTCTACTGCCGCAAAAAAGAAAAGAACCGGACTCTCTGTCCGACATGTGAAGAACTGTTGCATTACGCCCACGCACGGTTGGACCGTTGTCCCTTCGGTGAAAAGAAAAGTTCCTGCAAGCAATGTACCGTACACTGCTACAAACCTGCCATGCGCGAACAAATGCGGAAAGTAATGCGCTTTTCCGGCCCCCGCATGCTGATCTATGCTCCGTGGGCGGCAATAAGGCATCTGTTCGATCTATAAAAGATATTACCATACTTACATTATTACTTTATAATAATTATCTTTGTAAAAGATAGGCTGTACCTCAGCAACCGAAGCAACTTTCACTGCAATTCGGTTTGCACTGTCTTTGTCTTTGGCAATTAAAATAGGAATCATATAAAAAAACAAATAATGAAACGAGCAATCATCATAGGAGCTACTTCCGGAATAGGCAAAGAAGTTGCCAAAGAATTACTGTTGCAGGGATGGAAAATAGGAGTTGCCGGCAGGCGAAAAGTTGCGTTAGAGGCATTCCGTACGATTGATCCTGACAATATAGAAGTGGAAGCACTGGATGTGACGCAGGAGGATGCTACGGAGAAGTTGCACAGCCTCATCACAAAATCAGGTGGCATGGATCTGTTTCTCTTAAGCTCCGGTATAGGGTATCAGAATATGGAATTAAATGCTGACATCGAACTGAACACTGCACGTACCAACGTCGATGGATTCGTACGAATGGTCACTGCCGCTTTTCAGTATTTCCGACAACAAGGGAGCGGACACCTGGCAGTTATCAGCTCCATTGCCGGTACCAAGGGTTTGGGGGTTGCTCCGGCATATTCGGCTACCAAACGGTTTCAGAATACCTACATAGATGCCCTCGAACAACTATCGAATATGCAGAAGCTGAATATCCGCTTCACGGATATCCGCCCGGGATTTGTGTCAACCGAACTACTGAATGATGGAAAAAGCTACCCGTTACTAATGAATGTAAATAAAGTTGGGATACACATTGTACGGGCTCTCAATCGCAGACAACGGGTGGTAATTATCGATTGGAGATATGCTGTCATCGTCTTTTTCTGGCGGATGATTCCACGTTGGTTATGGAAACGGCTACCGGTAAAAACAAACTGATTCAGTAAAGCAACACTTCCGGATGGCGTTTCAACCATGCTGTGGCACATATACAGGTAGCTTTCGGCTTAAATCTGTTTTTTTTAAATGTATCTTGTCTGATCGATCCACAACAACCGGCTTATATCGTACCCCCGGCGCAGTGCGGCAGTCAGCAACAAGTTTTTCACATCTTCGGGCAATTGGGGAGTCCGGCTCAATATCCACAAATATTTATCGGAACTACTGCCTATCAGTGCATAATTGTATCCCTCCCGATCCAATTCGAGTATATAATAATCGGAATAAAACCAAAGGAAAAAAGAGACTTTCAGACGTCCCGGCCTGGTGGCGTCGGGAATCTTTGCACGGCCTACGATACGCCGGAATTTACTTCTGCCATGTGCATCCCGTTTATATCCGGCATTCAATACACGGATACTGCCATCGGGAGAAAGCCCGTAAGTAGCCGTAACCTCGGACATTCTCCGTTCAAAACGATGATCGTAACGGGCAATTTCGTACCAACGTCCCATATACCGGGGTATATCGAGATGCTCGATCGTGCTATGGTCTGTACCTCTGACAAATTGTCCGGCTGTGTTATCGGTGAAATTATTCATGTGACGTAAACTGTTGTTAATGTATAGTACAAAACATATCAAAAGCACGAAAAGTTCTTTGAAGCTGCTAAAATGAGTTTATCTTTGCAGAAGATAAACTGCACTCGGCAATTTGAAAGTAAACTTTCATTGCGCTCATTTGCATTATCTTTGCAGAAAAATGGCCAACTCATAGTTATATGAATGTATGTGCCGCATTGAACAACGATTTATAGAATGAAAGAAAAACGTATTACTTTAATTTTAAGCATTGCTCTGGCTGTCTGTACCGGAGCCGTTATCCCGACTCTTATCAGTAGTATTCTACCTGCCGAACCGTATTCGGTAAAATCCGAAGTGCCCTATTGTGTCACTCCGCCAAGTGTTCCCGAACAAGCTACTTTCAACGGCGAAGCCATTGACCTGCGCCGATACGACCGCCGTGAACGGATGGACCGGGAGATGATGTCCTTCACCTATATGCACTCTACCACCATGTTGATGTTGAAACGTGCCAACCGGTACTTTCCCATTGTCGAACCGATATTGAAAGCCAATGGTGTCCCCGATGACTTCAAGTATCTGATGGTTATCGAAAGCAGTCTTAATCCTATCGCCCGCTCTCCGGCGGGAGCAGCCGGACTATGGCAATTCATGCCGGCTACCGGACGTGAATTCGGTCTGGAAGTAAACGACAATATAGATGAGCGTTATAATGTGGAGAAAGCAACTGCTGCCGCCTGCAAATATTTCAAACAGGCTTATGGAAAATATGGTGACTGGATGGCGGTGTCTGCTGCATACAATGCAGGACAAGGACGCATCACCGCACAATTGGACAAACAATTGGCCGACCATGCCATGGATTTATGGCTGGTAGAAGAGACATCGCGCTATATGTTCCGCCTGCTGGCAGTCAAAGAGATATTCAACAACCCGCAACGTTTCGGTTTTCTTCTGAAACGCGAACATCTCTATCCTCCTATCCCCTATAAAAAAGTGACGGTCACCACCGCCATCGAGAACCTGGATGAGTATGCCAAACAAAACGGCATCACTTATGCACAACTGCGTGATGCCAACCCGTGGCTACGCGAACACTCACTAAAAAACAAAACACAACGTACATACGTTTTACATATACCTACCAAGGAAGGAATGAACTACCACCCCAAGAAAACAATTCCACATAATCCCAAGTGGGTAATTGATTAATAATTTGCCACATTAGCACATTGACACATCATTCAGCTATTATGAAATTAAGAGAACAGTTCAAGCATCTTCTACATAACCAAGAGTTAAAGCAGAAACTCTACATTATTATTTTCGAATCGGATACTCCGGCTGGAAAGTTGTTCGATGTGGCTCTTATCGTCTGTATCACATTCAGTATCCTGCTTGCCATTCTTGAAAGTCTGCAAAGCCTTCCATCCTATCTGACGATACCATTCATTATCCTTGAGTATCTGTTCACGGCTTTCTTTACTTTTGAATATGTAACCCGTATTTATTGCTCTCCACAGCCTAAAAAATATGTTTTCAGCTTCTTCGGAATTATCGATTTGCTTGCTACCTTACCCGTATATCTGGCTTTCTTCTTGCCGGGAGCACGTTATCTGTTGGTCATTCGGGCATTTCGTATCATCAGGGTATTCCGCATATTCAAGCTTTTCACTTTCTGGATGGAAGGTGAGCGTTTGCTTACCTCACTAAAAGAAAGCAGTAAGAAAATAGCTGTATTCTTCCTGTTTGTGGTAATACTTGTCATCTCCATCGGAACATTAATGTATATGATCGAGGGTACACAACCCGACACACAATTCAACAACATCCCTAACAGCATTTACTGGGCCATAGTCACCATGACAACAGTGGGCTATGGTGACATCACCCCCATAACCCCCTTGGGAAGATTCCTCTCCGCCTGTGTCATGCTGATAGGTTATACCATTATTGCAGTGCCAACCGGCATCGTGTCCGTATCGATGATGAAAGAATACAAGAAAATGAAAGACGTACAATGCCCTAACTGCCATAAAACGGGACACGATGAGAACGCAAAGTTCTGCAAATATTGCGGTTTTCCACTACATAAAGTACATAAAGACAGTTTACCTAAAGATAAAAAGCTGGAATAATCATAAACTTCCATTTCTCAAAGAAAATCCCATGATTGTCAGTTACTTATTCGGCAAAAAGCTGCACTCCGCTCTTCTCCACAACCAGTTTATTATCCCTCCGATAAGCATTATAGGCTTCATTTTTCCATGCTTGTCCGGTCCGATGTAACAAAATACTCTCTTCTTGTTGGGGTACAAATAATTCTGCATCGAGAGAATCTACGGAGAAAACAAGATATGCAGCAGAGGTTGCATTGGCATCTCTACTGTCATTCAATTTCACACCCACTTCAAACACACGGATACAATCTTTTCTGACCTCACTCCAGGTATAGCCTGCCGAAGCCTTGCAGCCATGTTCATCAGTATCTCCACCAAGCATTTCCTCTTTTTGTTCCTCACTTTGTTGTGACTTCATCGCACTGTTTTTGCAACTATAAAGAGCCGTTGCGACACAGACAAGTGCCATCAATAATTTTACTTTTTTCATTATTCCGTTTATTAAATTAAATATGTACAATAATGCATCGTTTTTACTGATAAACGTCTATTAGTTCTTTTTACTGCATACCACTGCCACACTTTTTTTTCAGAGACACCAATGTGCCCGCTTTTTATGTAACCTCATTTCTGCTTTTCGGTAAGGTATTTCCAGTACCTCACGGGCATGTCTTGCTTATGTTTTCTCGGATTGAGTCTTTCCTTGATTGTAATGGATTTGAAATAAGTCTTCCAAAGCTGTTGAAACAATTTTTCGTCCTTATCCATCAAACTTTCATCAAGCATTCCGGTTATCAGATGAGAGGCGTTACTGTCATCATCAAAAGTAACTTCCTCTACGGTTTTCAAGTCATAATAAAAGCCATAACGGCGTTTTATATCATAAATCAACCATTTCTGATCGGCAAAGCGGTCCTTAAAATGTTTGATTGTCAAAGGCAATGCGTTATGCCGCGGCTCAAAGGCTGCAAAAAAAGTGCCATCCGCAGCTTTCTGAAAACGGACAAACTGCAACATCCGCAGCCGTTCCCAATCCACACGTTTCCATATTTTAGAGAGTTCCAATACATCCGGGTCGCCGAAATTCGTTTCAATAGAACGGGGGGTATCGATAACCTTTCGAATATAACGAAACAGTAACATACCGACCTCCGGCAACTCGGAAAGCCAACACCAAGTAATGGCCGAAAGAGCGGAGGCCGAAAGTTTCTTCTGCAACCCACGCCATACCCGCCCGGCCTTTTCCTCATCAGTGGCTACCGTAAAGAGTTCATCATAAAATAAGGGTAAAGCATCTCCCTCCGACAATAACATATCGGGAAAGGTTTTGCGAAAGTAAGCATCAAAAACAGCTGTCAACAAGCCTTCAAAGGTTTTATCATAAACAAATAGAACCATGGGGATTTACGATTTAATGATTTACGAATTACGATTGAATTTACTTAGATATATGAAATTGACAATTAAATAATTTACGATGAGACGATTGACGATAAGGTAATTTACGATGAGACGATTGACAATTTACGATTGGGAATACACGGAGATTCCTAAGTAAATTCAATCGTAATTCGTAAATCGTCTAATCAAAAATCTCTTCATTTTTCAAAATTCAGCATCAGTTGGTTTTCATCTATTTTCTTTTTGGGTTTCGGAAGTAGCAAACTGCGTACGGTCTGTGGGGTCATCTCATTAACAGTCTTCATCGGAAGCTCACTGCACGTAATGAAATACTGTGCTTTCTTCATCACTACCCCTATTTTTTTGAGTTGATAATACCCGAGTTTGGAATAGCGGCGGGAAGCAATAATCAACTTTGCCGACTTTACACCGATACCCGGAACACGGAGAATCAACTCATAATCCGCCCTGTTGATGTCTATCGGAAACTTTTCGGGGTGACGCAACGCCCATGACAATTTAGGATCTATCTCCAGATCGAGATCGGGATATGCATCATCTACAATCTCATTCACCTCAAACTGATAAAAACGCATCAGCCAATCCGCCTGATAAAGACGGTTTTCGCGAACCAGAGGCGGTTGCTTCAAAGCCGGCAAACGGGTATCGTAGGTATTGACAGAAACATATCCGGAATAATAGACACGCTTCATCGTGGGACGCCGGTACAGGGCGGAAGAAAGGAAAAGAATATCCTTATCCGTCTCGGCCGTGGCGCCTACAATCATCTGCGTGCTCTGCCCCGCCGGTGCAAACCGGGGTGCATGACGGAATTTCTTTCTCTCTTCGCTACTCTCCAATACCCCTTGCTGGATGTACAGCATGGGAGCAAACACACTCTTATGATCTTTTTCGGGAGCTAACAGTTTCAGATTTTCTTCTTTAGGTATTTCGATGTTTACACTCAGACGGTCGGCATATCGTCCGGCCTCATTCACCAGTTCACGGCTGGCTCCGGGGATACTCTTCAAATGAATATACCCGTTGAAGCGATGAACTTCACGCAGGTCTTTGGCAACCCTTACCAGACGCTCCATCGTATAATCGGGATTTCGAACGACTCCCGAACTCAGAAACAAGCCTTCGATATAATTCCGACGATAAAACTCAATCGTCAGATCCACCAGTTCGGATACGGAAAGAGTGGCACGCGGCAAGTCGTTGCTACGCCGGTTGATACAATAAGCACAATCGTAAATGCAATAATTGGTAAGCATTATCTTCAGAAGCGAAATACATCGCCCGTCTTCCGCAAAACTATGGCAAATGCCCCATCCGCCTACGGTGTTACCCAATGTTCCCGGTTTGTTGGCACGAACCGTGCCACTGGAAGCACAAGATACATCATATTTGGCAGATTCAGCCAGAATCTTTAGTTTTTCAAGAACGTTCGCATTCATAATCCATATAGTTTTTGCATTTTCTTTATCTCACTTCTCATCACATCACGCAAACTTTGAGGCTCCAACACTTCAACCGTTGCTCCTTTCGAGAGCAGCTCTTGAATAAAATCATAAGTAGGTGAGATATAAAGTTCAAAATCGGTATATTCCTCCGTCACCGCAATCTCTTTCTGGCTGGAGTGCAAAGGAAGATTACGCAGATAAGGCGCCTGTCCGGCAACAACCCTTAATACGGTACGCTGCGGCGGCAATGTTTCATCCCGAATAATACCGAAACAATCCCGAAAATAATCCTGCGGCGTGAATTTACGGGGAAAACGGAATTTTTCTTCCCCCACAGACAAACTTTTGACACGGTCTAATGAATAAGAGCGGAAAGTCTCATAGGCCCTGTTGATCCCTATCAGATACCAACGATGACGAAACAGTTTGAGAAAATAAGGTTCCAGAACCACCTCTTTTGAATGTTCCCATGTATATGCCTGATATTCCATACGAAGCATATACCCGGTCCGCATGGCATCTATCACCACCTCCATATACTGCAGCCCCAAAGGAGCCTCTTCAAACACAATCCGGTTCTTCATATCCATACTTTCCTGCAGAATACTGTTCAATGAAAAACTGTTGAGCAGCCACATTTTCAGCTTATCGCCCAACATTCCCTCCGCATCGGCTATATAATAGGTATTCGTATGCTTATCACATTCTATATTAATATCGAACATCTCTTCGATAGCCTGCCGATGGTTATGAAAAGTACGCAAAGGAATATCGGTACGCATAGCGTCTCCCGCCCGCCAGCGGCGATTGATCTCACTAAACGTGATATGCCCGCTGCGATAGATGGTGTCCACCAACCAGATCAGTCTGTTGAATTGTTGCTTTGCCATACCCTTTTTCTTTATTATGCTGCAAAATAGCACATAGTTTGTGCCAAAAACAAGCATAATAAAAAGAATAAAGCAACAGCCAAACGTTTTTTAATGTATCCGTACTAAAACAAGCCTTATCAAGGGTCCGTTTGAATTTCCCTTTTTAGATTTTCACCCGCCGGTTTTCAAATTCTCAAGAATAAGGAATACCCCATTTTGAGGTTACTTAACTCATTAAAAAAGAAAAAGCTGATTAAAAAAAGAAAAAGCCGATCCTCACATGGACCGGCTTTTACATTTCTTCGTATACAGCTGATTATTTTTTAGACTCTTCCAAAGATACTTTACGGAATTCTTTCATTGCTTTTTCAATTTCCAATGAAGCCTTACGTGCACGAGTTCCAGCAGCCTTGTTACCATTCTCGATTTGTGCATTTGCATCTTTGTTAAAATCAGCTACAAGAGCTGCAATTTTTTCTACTAATTCTTTCATGATCCTTTTTTTATTTCTTCGTTAATAATGATTGGCAAAAATACATTCTTTCCCGAAATAAACACATAAAAACATTCTTTTTTTTGAATTAATCTGCTAAAATTACGCTAAAAAAGGTCGTTTATGCTTTTTTCTTTACCTTTGCAATCATGAAACTACTTACAGATACCGAATACATACATACTTTAATAGCTGAAGGCGAACATCAGCAACAGGATTTTAAATTTGAGATTTCGGATGCCCGCAAGATAGCCCGCACCTTGTCGGCCTTCTCCAATACCGATGGCGGCCGTTTGCTTATCGGCGTGAAAGACAACGGAAAAATAGCCGGCGTACGCTCGGAAGAAGAGAAATATATGATTGAAGCAGCCGCCCAACTCTATTGCCTGCCGGAGGTACATTATACCATGCAGACATATCATGTTGAAGGCCGCAATGTATTAGTCGTTCAAATAGATAAAAGCGATAAAAAGCCGGTATATGCCAAAGATGAGACCGGAAAGCCACTGGCCTATATCCGTATTAAGGATGAGAATATTCTGGCAACTCCCATACACCTCCGCGTGTGGCAACAGAGCGGTAATCCGGCAGGAGAACTGATACAATATACCGAACGGGAACAACTGCTTCTCGATCTGCTTGAAAAAAACAGCTCTCTTTCCTTGAACCGGTATTGCCGCCAGGCCAAAATATCACGCCGGGCTGCCGAACATTTACTGGCCAAGTTTATCCGGTTCGATATCGTAGAACCGGTATTCGAAAACCATAAGTTCTATTTCAGGTTGAAATAGGATTGGGGAGAGGCCCGGAAATAAATATAACACAAATTGCAGAATGTGAATAGTTGGTGTAAATCAACTTATTTAGTACTTTTGCAACCGGAATACGAAATTTATAATCTTACAAATTGTAATTCATAAATATATATGGGCATATTTGCTGACTTATTCAAGAAAAAGACCGACGCCAACGGAAAGGCGGTAGGCAATGTAGAGGACTTCGTGTCGCTGACACGTGTATATTTCCAATCGGTAATCGCCGTAAATCTCGGTATCACCAATATCCGTTTCCTGCCGGATGTGGCGCAATTCAAACGTCTGTTCAAAATTCCTACGCAAGGCGGTAAACTGGGATTGGGTGAAAAGAGCGCTGCCCGCAAAATGTTAATGGAAGATTATGGCATCAATGAGTCATTCTTCAAAGAGATAGATGCATCCATCAAGAAAAATTGCCGTACACAAAACGATATACAGGCCTACCTGTTTATGTACCAGGGATTTTCCAATGACCTGATGATGCTGATGGGTAACCTCATGCAATGGAAATTCCGCATGCCGTCGATATTCAAAAAGACATTGCGCGGAATGACGGCAAAAACCGTACACGACGTATGTACGAAAACCGTATGGAAAGCAGACGATGTACACAAAACCGCAATGGCCGTGCGCCAATACAAGGAAAGACTCGGCTATTCTGAAGAATGGATGACAGAATACGTTTATAACATCGTTCTACTGGCCAAGAAAGAGTCTAAGCATAAAAACGAAGATACAAAAGCATAAACACACACCAGAGTGTTAGAAAACAAAAAATAACTGTAAAATAATACGGTAGCATAAAAGCGGAGGAATCTGTCCTCCGCTTTTTTTGTTATATTTATAAGCTAATAACATATCAATTTACCCATTAAAAAAATAATAGTTCATGAAACAAAAGAAAATGCTTGCCCTCACCCTTTCTCAACTTAAACAGCTATACCGGCAAGAGCTACCGGAGCTTTACCGGCTGGCCAATGAAGCCACCGATGAAACTGACTTCAAAAACAATCTTGAGAAATTCCTATCTCTCCATCCGCAAACAGAAAGCAATACGGGTAAGCAAATTCAACTCCTTATCAATTACGAAGGAAGAAGTATTCATGAACTTTCCACAGAACAGGACATGCCGGTACGAACCTTTTCTGTACTTCACCGGTTTCTTACCGAGAATCTGGAAAACACCGACATGCCCACAGATTTATTCATCGACCTGTTCTACCTGTTCAAAAGGCTTGAGATGCCGGAAATCCCCCTCCCCTCTCCACAACGGATAAAGAACCGTACCGAACGCTGGCCTACAGGACTGAACGAGGAAGTAATGGAACTCCGTGCCCAAAACAAGGAACGGATTCTGCACATGCTGATCCAGAAAATTGAAAACAG
Organism: uncultured Bacteroides sp.; assembly: GCA_958477465.1. Lineage (GTDB taxonomy): Bacteria > Bacteroidota > Bacteroidia > Bacteroidales > Bacteroidaceae > Bacteroides. The sequence goes on along the minus strand of CAUEFX010000020.1, from coordinate 29,528 downwards.
AAAATCCGGCTCCACCCGTTTCCGGTTTGACGAAGGGATCGGTTATGATGAAAAATACCGGCTCGTCAGTCAATGGTGGAATGATTTCCGCTTCCATCTGTCGATGGCTGTTAAAAGCCCCGCCGAGTTGAACCGTTTTCTGGGAAATTCCCTTTCCAGCGAAACAATGTATCTGCTGTCGCGTGCACGTAAAAAAGGAATGCCCTTCTTTGCAACCCCTTACTATCTTTCACTGCTCGACACCACAGGCGATGGATACAATGACGATGCCATACGCAGCTATATCCTCTATTCTCCCCGATTGGTAGAGACGTATGGCAACATTCGCGCCTGGGAACGGGAAGACATCGTAGAACCCGGAAAGCCGAATGCTGCCGGCTGGCTATTGCCGGACGGGCATAACATCCACCGCCGTTACCCGGAAGTAGCCATTTTGATACCGGACACGATGGGACGTGCCTGCGGTGGGCTTTGTGCTTCCTGCCAACGTATGTACGACTTTCAAAGCGAACGCCTCAACTTCGAATTCGAAACGCTGCGCCCCAAAGAGAGTTGGGAGAAAAAGTTACGCCGGCTGATGGGATACTTCGAGGAAGACACCCAATTGCGTGACATACTGATTACCGGAGGAGATGCCTTGATGAGCCAAAACAAGACATTGCGGACAATATTGGAAGCCGTCTACCGGATGGCAGCCCGCAAGCGGAAAGCCAACCTTGAACGGCCGGAAGGAGAAAAATATGCCGAACTGCAACGGGTACGTCTCGGTTCCCGCCTACCGGCCTATCTGCCCATGCGTATCAATGACGAACTGGTAGAAATTCTCCGGGAATTTAAAGAAAAAGCCTCCGCCATCGGAGTGAAGCAATTTATCATCCAAACACATTTCCAGAGCCCTTTGGAAGTTACCCCCGAAGCACAGGAAGCCATCGGCAAGATACTTTCTGCCGGATGGCTGTTTACGAACCAGTTGGTCTATACCGTAGCCGCTTCCCGCCGGGGGCATACGACCCGCTTGCGCCAAGTGCTCAATTCGTTGGGAATGGTGTGCTACTACACTTTCTCGGTGAAAGGCTTCAATGAGAACTATGCGGTGTTCACCCCCAACAGCCGCTCCCTGCAGGAGCAACATGAAGAAAAAATATACGGACAGCTCACCTCCGCACAAGCTACCGAACTATACGCCCTGTTCGAGGACGGAGAAAACACGGCTGCCCGCATCCGTCGTTTCATGAGGAAGCACCACTTGCCATTTTTGGCTACAGACCGAAGCGTACTCAATTTACCGGCTATCGGCAAAAGCATGACATTCAACCTGATAGGTATCACAGAAGAGGGCAAACGCATCCTATGCTTCGGTCATGACGGAACACGCCGCCACAGCCCCATTATCGATAAGATGGGACAGATCTATATCGTAGAAAACAAATCGCTCGCCGCTTACCTCCGGCAATTGGGAAAAATGGGAGAAGATCCGGAAGATTATGCAACCATCTGGAGTTATACGGAAGGAAAAACGGAACCGCGGTTCGGCTTATACGAATATCCGGAGTTCGATTTCCGAATTACGGATAAGATGAGCAACCTGGAGATTGGATAATGTGTCCTGCAACCCCACCTTTACTCAGTCTGCTTTTACTACCTTAACCTTTTTCCATGTATCTCTGTATCCATGGGCTATACAGGGTGAAACGGCATTCCGGTTATCTTATGCACCGTGCAAAAATCACATCAGCACATTGCTTAAGTACAGTGAGCACCGGGCTTACCGACTGTAAGTACCGAACCTACCGCCCTTTCACCCTGCATGGCCGATGAATAAGGAGTTTACTCGAAAAAGGTGAAAGGAGTGAGGGGGGGGGGAGGAAGTATATAGAAAACACAAGCCATGAAATCTAAAAATGAGGTTATCCGATTATCATTTTGATAAAAGAGTTCGTCCAAAACACGTATTATCTGTATTTTTGCTGCAAATAAAACGATGAAGATGGAAATAGAAATAGAGAATCATCCCTTGCAACCTTTTCTTCCGGCAAAAGCCCGGTTGTTAATGCTCGGAAGTTTTCCACCACAAAAGAAAAGGTGGTCTATGGATTTTTATTACCCGAATCTGAATAACGACATGTGGAGAATCACCGGAATCCTCTTCTTTGACAATAAGGATTATTTCTTGAATGAATCGAAAAAAGCCTTTTGCAAAGAACGTATCATCGACTTTCTCAATGAGAAAGGCATTGCACTATTCGATACGGCTTCTGCCATACGTCGTCTGCAAGATAATGCATCCGACAAATTTCTGGAAGTAGTGAAACCCACCGACATCCACGCACTACTCCTGCAACTTCCGGAATGCAAGGCTATCGCCACTACCGGTCAAAAAGCCACGGACACCCTCCGCACGCAACTCTGTATGGAAGAGCCGAAAGTAGGTGACTTCTCCGAATTCTTATTCGAAAACCGCCCGATGCGTTTATACCGCATGCCGTCTTCCTCGCGTGCCTACCCTTTGGCACTGGAGAAAAAAGCGGCCGCTTACCGCATTATGTATCAGGACTTACAAATGCTTTAAACAATTATATAAGAGACCTATGAAACCGATTTTTTTACAATATCCCGCATGCAACACTTGCCAAAAGGCAAAAAAATGGCTGACAGAGAATAACATTGAGTATACCAACCGGCTCATTGTGGAAGATAACCCCACAATAGAGGAATTAAAAACTTGGATTCCCCTTAGTGGATTGCCGGTAAGAAAGTTTTTCAATACCAGTGGATTGGTATATAAAGAGCTGAACCTCAAAGAAAAGCTACCTGCCATGAGCGAAGAAGAACAAATCGCCTTATTGGCCACTAACGGTAAATTGGTGAAACGTCCGTTGGTAGTCACCAATAATTTTGTACTGGTAGGCTTTAAACCTGCCGAATGGGAAAAGCTAAAATAGTTCACGGCCCTTTCATTTAAGAATGAAAACACCTAAGCGAAATTTACGTTTCACGGTCATGAGACGCACATTTCACGATTGAGAGACGATCGTTACACAATTGAGAGACGGGCGTCTCATGATAGTGAAACGGTATAAAAACCACGGCTCTTTCATTTAAACTCGGAACAAACTGATAACTACTGATTATGTTGATTTTACATCAACAGAGACAGATGGCATTTAGTCTATGTTGTGTCAATAGCGACGTTTGGCTGCTCCTAAATGCCTATCAGCCACAAACATTGAAATTTCAAAGCATTTTTTAATGAAAGAGCCGTGAAAATAATTGAAAACTTCTTTGTAAAAGCACTTGCAGATTCAAAAGTTTATTCTACCTTTGCACCCGCAAACACGGGAGTAGCTCAGTTGGTAGAGCACCGGTCTCCAAAACCGGGTGTCGGGAGTTCGAGCCTCTCCTCCCGTGCAAAGTCAGATAGCTGTAAGTATTACCTTACAGCTATCTGTTGTTTATAGACCGGAATTTTCGCCAAGCATACTACAAAAATATCGCTCCGACAAATCACCACAGAGTACACAGAGGCACACAGAGGAACGTTTTGTGGGAATTCTTTTTGTTCAGAGTAGCTAAATTATACGTATACGCATAACGTAATGTTAAATCCCCAAGTATAAAAACTGGGCCGAAACTATCCACCATTTTCTGGGTTAGTCCGATTTTCTGTACTCCTGCTCTTCAATTCATAATTCACGTTTTTCAAAGTTACATTCTAAAGTTTGAGTAAGTTCTCTTAAAATTGAATCTCCAAAGTCACTTCTTTTCCTCCAACCGTCCATTGCGGCCCTTCCCGTACAAGACGCACCGCTTCTTTATCAGCGGAAGGACATAAACTTTCCTGTACCTTTATATCAACAGGACGCCCCTCTTCATTCACATGGAAAGTCAGTATCACCTCCCCCTTTACCTGCGTACATTCTTCATCAGTCGGACGATTCAGGTTCTTTTTCAAATATTTCCGGTAGGCCTTTCTTCCGATCACAGGACGAGGCATCGTCAATTGCTCTACGGTTGCCACCGATCCTGTCAGATTCGCTTTCCGCTGCCTCCCGTATCCTACTACCACCACTTCATTCAATTCATTATTGTCTTCATTCATGGCAATCAGCATCTCCTTAGTCGTATCGGCAGGAAGAACAACCGGTTCATAACCTATATAATTGACCGTTATCTCTCTTCCGTCATTCATCGACAAAGTAAAATTGCCATTCTCATCCGATATGGTCCCATTATCGGTGCCTCTTACAGCGATAGTAGCCCCTATAATGGGCTCTCCAAATTCATCGATAACACGCCCTTTCACCCCGTTTATCTTCGCCCCGTCTGCCATTCCGTTTGACTGTTTTGCCATATCACCACTTGCAACGGTAGCCATAACGGTAGCAACTTGTTTGACAACTACCGGTCTGTCAGCAGCCGAATCTATCTCAGAAACATCAGCTTCAATAACGTCCGCTTCAGCAAGATCTGCTTCAATGGCTTCAGCTTCAGCAATGTCTGTAATAGCGCTCCTCTCCGCTTCATCGGATTTTTTTTCCTGAGCTTCCGCAGGAGCCACCCTTGCGATTTCCCGTTTCCGATTGTCAAACACCTTCTTCTCTGAATCTCTCCGGACAACTCCGGCCGACTTTTCTTTCTCTTCCGGATATACCGATTTGGCTAAAGGTGACTGAGGCATCTGAGGTACAACCTGAAACACGGTATCCCTCTGCAAGGCTTCCAATGTCGCAAAAATATCTTCCGGCAACCTATTTTTCTGATGTATGAAATAGCTGCTCAAACAGATGCCGATCAATAAACTCGCTGCTACACTCCATACAACAGCATGATTCCGTTTTCCCTTTGCCTTTCTCCTGATCCGGCGACGTAAAATCTCTATCTGAGGCTCCTGGTTCTCTCCTACGCGGTCGTAGCCATCCATCGCATCGGCAAGAAAAGGATCACGCATCGCCTCTTTCTGCAAGTGATGAGCCTCTTTCCCCTTTCGAGCACCTCGTATGTAGTCTGATAACTTCATTGGATCTGATTCTTTATGCAAATCTTTAAATTTCTTTTCCCGTTCTGAATATAACTTTTCACATTGTTCAGTGTAAAGCCTGCCTGCTCTGCAATATCAGCATACGACATCTCTTCCATAAAAAATTGTGTAATGCTGATACGTTGAGGTTCGGGCAGTTTTTCAAGACAATGCTTCAAGGCATTCAACTGTTCTTCCGAATGATCCTCCTCAGATAACAGATGCAAAAATTCATCGGATTCCATAATATTAATCGTATAATCGAGCGGAATCTCCTTATTTTCTCTCCTTAATATCTGCAGACAATGATTTTGGGCTACCCGATACAACCATGTTTTGAAAACTTTTATCTGATAATTGGATACTTTGGAAAGCAGCTCCTCGAAAAGCTGCATGACTGCATCCTGTGCACGGGCCTCATCATTCAGATATTTGAGGCAAAGCCCATACAGTAACGGAATATACCGGTTGTATAATTCACCGAAATACTCTGTTTTACCCGAATCGGCATACTGCTGTAACAGCTCTTCATCAGTCAGCTTTGATATGTTTCTCTTGAAAAACAACAGTTCTTTTTTGGCAAAGATAAAAAAAACAAGTTAACATCAAGTCATAACGGAAAATTTAAAATCTACCCACGTGCGACCTATCAGCCCATCAAGAAGCAAACAGGCATAATATATTGACAATCAGAAGAACTATCCATATATACATCTATATAATACGAATCTATACTTTTATCCAACAAGAACATGCACTTTCATAGGACAAGAATGCATTCTTTTGCAGTCATATAAAAACGAGATGACTCTGATATAATAAAAATACCCCCGCCAAACTGAGAACATACAGTTTTTCGGGGGGTATACTTCTAAAGGGCCCTTTACCTATTTGTTATCCCTTTACCAAACTATTACCTTTTCTGTTATCATTTCATCCGTCAACATTACTTTTACCAAATAGACACCTTTCGGCAATTCGATAGCTGCATCATTCAATAAAACCGATTCTGAATACACATTGTTGCCGTCCATTGAATAGACATTAACCACACCTTTCAGGTCGTACTTACCGGCAATACGTATCGTATTTTCTCCACCTACTATCTTTACAGAAGCTACTGCCGGCTCTTTTTCAATACCGGTTCCTGAGTTGAACATGGCAAACGGACCACCTACTTTTGCATTATCAACCGCCTGCACTCCCCATGTATAATCACCGGTCAATCCTGTCACTTTATATAACACTCTCTTGCTGATCAATCCGGATACTTCAGATACTTTCAAACGTCCGGTAGCAATATCAGCTGGAATCGTCATTCGGACAACATCTCCTTGTCTGATATACAAATTATATTTCAAAGCATTGGCCGGAGTCTGGTCATCTTCCGGAGCATCCCATGAAAACATGACGATACCGTTGCTACCCGGAGTCGCTTTCAAATTCTTAGGCGCACCGGGAGCCTTATTAGACGTAACTCCTTCACCCAAAGTATTTCTCATCAAGCGGGTATGCGATCCTGCGGCATCACCATAACCAACCAGACACGCATCCAAATTGCCATCATTATCAAAATCCACCAAATTGGCTGTTCCTCCTCTCTGTGCTGCCGCACCATCATACACAAGTGGAGAAGCGGTGAACATCGGAGCATTAAGCACACCTCCATTATTCAAATAAGCAACATCATTCTCATTTGTCGCATTCAAATAAAGAATATCACTAAAGCCGTCATTGTTGACATCACCTGCATCAATGGAAAGTGACTGCTTATTGTTTGGCAATCCCGTTGTAGCAGCATCGTACTTAGTGAATCCGCCTACTGAATTAAGATATAAATCGCCGCGCCAGTTCCAGCTCGCCTCCTCATCCCATCTGACTCCTGGAACAACAAAATCAAGTTTTCCATCATTATTATAATCAAGCCAAACAGCATTTCCTTCCTCTACACCTGCAAATTCAATAGGTTCGGCGAAAGTTTCGTCTCCATTATTTTTATAAACCGCCCCGTTATAACTACCATGATAACCATAATCAGCATCGTATTTATCAGCATCGATTCCCTCACCCGAAACGATAAGATCCAGGAAACCGTCGCCGTCATAATCACCCCAAGCTGCACCACCTCCGGATAATTGTATAAACGGTTTGGCTTCACCACCCAGCTTGTTTTTCACCGGTTTATCAATACGCTCGAAGTTCTGTCCGTTCACATTTTTGTAAAGGTATGCTATTCCGGTGTTTTTATCTCCACCGTTTGTACGCCCCTGAATATACAGATCGGTCCAGCCATCGCCATCATAATCCGCAGCTACTACGTATCGGGAAGAGCGATTCCCATCACCATTATTGATTAAAGGGAACAATCCGGTGAATACCTCTTCAAAACCGGCATTCCCTCCTTTATTTTTCCATAGACCGGAGTACAGTTCTCCATTGCTCTTCTTCCCCGCCAAAAACAAATCCAGATTTCCATCATTATTATAGTCAAACCAAGTGGCATTGGAAGTTCTCAAATCCGGAAAATTATGTTCTACCTTTTCAAATTGTCTGCCATTTTTATTTCTGTAAAGCAATGTCTTCTCTCCCTGTGAAGTCACGCCGGACACTATCAAATCCAAAAAGCCATCATTGTCATAATCCCCCCATGCAGCAGCAGCCTCATAAATTAGAGGAATATTTTCTGCTCCGCCATCTACTACAACCGGATTTAATATCTCGGAGAAAGAGACATTTTTCACTTGGGCAAAAGCAGAAGTACAAACCAATCCGGCTAATACAAATGTGTGTTTAAAGATTTCCTGTTTTTTCATAATATTCTATTTTACTAATAAATAAAAGTCGTTGAAGCCAATGTAGACGCCATTTTCACAGAAACTACATAGACTCCTTTATTAAAATCTGATAAGTTTATTTGTTCGGAATAGACATCGTCGTTATATTGCCGGGCAAACAATGTTTGCCCGGTAATGTCGTTAATCCTAACGGTCTCTATTTTCTTTTCCGCTTTAATACAAAGCGTATCTGTATCCTGTTCAACATAGACAACAAGAGGGTTTCCTTGTTTCACTTCCGCAATCCCAGAACCGGTAGAATGAAGTAGCCGGATAACAAATCCCCCTCCTTTAGCCATTGGGATGGAGAGTTTGGTATCTTTGGTGATTTCCATTCTTTCGCATACATACTGCTTAGGCTGTTCTCCCGATGTAGAAGCATCTTTAAAAATATCAGCCTGATAAGAAGCGCCAGCCTCCAGGAAGCTGAAATCAACCTCCACCGTTCTCGCTGTCCAGTCTGTCATACCACCTACATACCAGTCTTTCCCCTTCTGTTTCGCCATCAAAATATAATCTCCCAATTTTGCATCCAATGGCACAGTCTTGTCCCACACGGTAGGTACAGTTGACAAGAAACTCTGTATATCCGGATATTTATTGTATTCGGTCGGAGAATCACACAAATAACCTATCCACTGATCATAAATCACATACATCGACAGTTCGTGCGCTCTGGTACCCATACTCATCGGTGGAGTATTATCCTTATCAATCGGCTGGAATTCTTCCTCAGTTACATTTCTCATAGACCCCGGAGTATAATCTTCAGGACCGGCCAACGAACGTATAAAAGGGAATAGTGTATGATATTCCGGTGTCAGAGTCTTTTCCCAGAAATTACATTCCGCACCACGAACAGCCTCAAAGTTCAATATATTAGGATAAGTGCGATTTATGCCGGCAGGAACCGGACAACCATGGAATAGTGCCACCATCTGCTGATCTGCCAAGCGTTGTGCAAAATCCCGTCCCCAACGCATAGCAATCTGATCATTACGTTCGAAGAAATCGATTTTAGCTCCGGACACTCCATAGTTTTTCATTTTCTTAATCCAGTCCTCCGGATTTTCTCTAACACAACTTGCCCACGTCCAAACGAGAATTTTCACATTTTTCTGTTTAGCGTAAAGACACAAAGTGCGTATATAGCTTTCGGACCACCCCGCATCAAGAGTCATATATTCAATTCCATGCTGAGATGCCCAATCAACGTAATACTTGTATAACTGGAAAGACAGATTATTATTCCCCGACGGAAAATCCACTCCCTCCAAAACGGCTTTATGCCACCATTCCCAAGCGCTCTTACCCGGTTGGATCCACGAAGTATCAGTAAGACGGCATGGCTCCGCCAGCATGTATACCAATTCATTATTCAGTAGGGATTTATCATCGTCAGAAACTATAACAACCCTCCAAGGGAAAGTACGGTTTCCTTCTGTTTTGGCTATATAATCTTCTCTTGAAATAACCAAATGGTTGGAATACCAATAATTAGAGTTTGAAGGATCGCCATCCATTACTTCTTTTGGATATTGAGCCCATTTTCCACGCATAGAATTCGGACCGTTTTGCTCCATATACAACCCCGGATAATCGTACGTATCGGATTCTGTCACAACTATTTTGTAAGAAGTGCCTGGATAAGAAAACAATACCGGAGAAACTGAAAAGCGGTTATTGGTTATCTCCGTCGGAGCATTATAAACTTTGTAGAGTCTTTCGAAGTTCCGGTATCCCTGATGAATCTGATGTACCTTTCCGTTTTGGTCTTTTTCTCCAGAATAATTAGTATCACATTCCGGGAAATAAACAGTCGGAGTGAAAGCAAAATTAAATACGGCATCTTCGCTATTGATGATAATTTCTCCCCCCAAGCGTGTGATAAACCGATAAGCTATACCCTCATTGTAGGCCCTCACCAGAAGATCGTAATTTTCATCAAAAGAAATCAAAAGCTCGTTATAAGCCTCTCTCAGTGTTTTATTCTTTCCTGCTATAACTTCAATTGTCTGATCAACAGCGTTCCTTGTTACATTTTTCACGGTTCCACCCCCAATAATCATACCATTAGAAAGATTGAGCCCGATGGGTGAAGAGGTAATCAGCTGTTTGTCACCATGCCAAATCTCATAAGTAGTTCCTTTGTCTACCTGCAATTTTATTTTCAACATTCCATCAGGCGACACCATTTCATATTCTTCAGCCTGCACATTCCATAGACAAAAGAAGATAAGTAATAAAAATAAAATAGATCTTCTATTCATATCATCTTATTGATTAAATTGGTTATTAATACAAATTTCAATATCCCGGATTCTGATCTTCCTCACTGATATCAGAATTATTCTTAATTTCTGTATCCGGAATAGGCCAGCGCATGTGAAAATCTTTTATCGTTCCCGATTTCTTAGCCCAAGGATTACGTTCTTTTATCAATTCAACAAATTTACCGGTACGGATCAAATCCATCCGTCTCCATCCCTCAAAACTAAGTTCACGGATACGTTCGTCCATTATCTGTACTCTAAACTCATCTTGTCCATAATTCCAAGCCATTTCATTCGGAAGAGTTCCGCCCCAGGCACGTTTACGTACTTCATTTACTACGCTGTTCGCCTCTCCGGTTTGTCCAAGTTCATTCAAGCATTCGGCGTAACACAACAACACATCCGCATAACGTAATACCATGAAATTTTTACCGGAATACCATTCATTAGCCAAATTTCCATTAAACTGGTCTGTCCGTTCATCTTCAAACTTTTTTATATGCGGATCCAGTTCATCAGCCCCCCAGGAAACATCCGTAGGAGTAATACCCAAATAAGTAAAATCATAGCGAATACTTTCATCTCTACGCAAATCACCCTCTTCCCAAATGCCTCCTTCAGACTTCGATTTATAGGCATATTCCGTAGGTAACGCCACGTCATATCCAGCAAAATAACAACCTTCGCCAAAGGTAGAGGCTACTGTACGAGATCCCATATCGAACTCCCAGTGATTAATACGGTTTATATTATTATAATCTAATTCGAAAATAGATTCGGGTGAATTAAACTCTAAATTTGCATCGAAAAGATTACCGTAGTCAGGATCTAACTGATAACGGTCAAGCATTGCCTCAAAACTCTCCTTTGCCAATTTAAAATCTCTCATTCCGGTTTCCACAGGAACCGACATATAGGCTTTTCCCAACATTGCCAACGCTGCACCGGAAGTTGCACGCATCTTATCAGCAGATTCCGTATACTTATCTTTCAGAGAGACAGATGCCAAAGTAAAGTCATCAATAATCTGTCTCCATACTTTTTCCAATGGCTGGCGCGCCGAATTATTCATTGTGGCAATATCAACTACCGGAACCTCTCCCCAATACATCGTAAGTTCCATCATTACCATAGCCCGTATAAAGCAGGCTTCTCCTTTCAGCCGTTTTATTTCATTCAGTTCCTCTTCTTCCGTAGTCATCTCGGCAATTACATCGAGTGCATAAATGGCATTCGCTGCAGAAATAACAATCGGCCACCTTCTTGACCACATTTTGTCTACTTGTGTAGACATTGAATTCAATAAACCGTTGTAAAGGTCAAGACTGGCTTGAACGGCATCGTCCATCTGCACGATACCTTGCTTACTTTCGTCCAATCCCAATAGAGAGAAAGTCAATCCTTCCCGCCCCGATTTTGATTCACGAAAAGCAGTGTACAGTCCATCAACAGTCGATATAATATTTTTCAAATCAGAAAATGCTTCCTGTTCCGTCAGTGATGTTTTCGGCTCTTGATTCAAGAAATCCGAGCAAGAATATATGCTTAAAGAACCTGTCAATACACAGGCCGTTATCAATCTGTTTACTTTTATCACGTTTTTCATAACTAACTATATTTAATATATCAATGAAGACTATTTACAATGAAACATTCAATCCGAAAACAAACATCCGTGTGGGTGGATACCAATCTCCTGTTTCCGGATCATATCCTTTATAAGGAGTCAGACAAAATACATTGGATATTGTAGAGTAAATCCGAAGATTTCCAATCTTTATCTTTTCTGATATTGACTTTGGGAATGTATATGACAAACTCAAAGTAGATAAGCGTAAAAATGAAGCATTCTGTACAGAAAAGTCCATCTGACTGGCAGAGAATGTATTGTAATATGACGTCTCAGTATCCGTAGGGTCATTATAAATAGGACGCGGGAATTTAGCGTCTGTGTTTTCCGGTGTCCAGCGGTCAAGTAAGTCAATGGAAGCGATTCCCGTTCCCCGGCTTGTGATCAATGATTCATAGTAAGGGCTCAACTTCTTACCTCCACATGAATAATTGAATACTGCATTCAACGTCCACCCTTTATATGAGAAATCTGTGGAAAATCCACCATAAAATTTAGGATCAGGAGAACCTACAATCACACGATCCTTATCATCAATCACTTTATCATCATTTACATCCAGTGGATAAAGATCTCCCGGATTAACCTGTCGTCCCGAAAAATCAATATTTTTCAAACGTTCCATATCTACCACTTGGGCTATGCCACCTGTCCTCCATATATAGATAGTATTACGTGACTCACCTAAAAACAGGTTTCCTTCCTTTTGAAGATTACGATCAGCATCAATATTATAAACCGCATCATTATCACCGTAAAGTTGCGTAACCTTATTTTTATCGGCCGAGATATTGGCAGAAACATTCCACTGGATATCTTTTGTTGCAATCAGTTTAGCATTCAAGGCAAATTCGATACCTTTATTCTCAATTGCACCGATATTCTCTATCGCTGAGCTGAAACCGGATGTCAACGGTAAAGAGCGTGTCATCAACAAATCTTTATTCTTGATAAAGAATGCATCCACTGTTGCAGTAATACGCCCATTCAAGAATCCCATATCCAATCCGACATTGAACTGTCTCTGAGACTCCCAGGTTATATCTTTTGTACCTCTACTTCCTTTGGGCACATAAGTAACTTTTCCATCCTCGAGTTTGGCATCATAAAGTGTATAAAATGCAAAATCACTAATACTCTGATTACCAACCAAACCATATCCCAAACGTAATTTCAACTGGTTGAACACACGCTGTTCTTTCATAAAGTTTTCTTCTGCAATGTTCCATGCCGCTGAGAAAGAAGGGAATAATCCCCATCGATGCCCTTCGGCAAATTTAGAAGAACCATCATAACGTGCAGTAGCTGTCAAATAGTACTTACTTGCATAATTATAGTCGGCACGTACTACATACGACATCAAGGTAGCCGTTACAAAATCAGAGCCGATAGACCGTTCATCCGTTTTGTAAGAAGCGCCTATGTTGTAATAAGAGAACCGATCCGTACCATATCCCTTTCCGGTAGCATACGTATAATCCCGATTTGTATGAGTAGCACTGGTTCCAAACAAGGCATTTATCTTATGCTTTCCAAACATCCGGTCATAAGAGATGGAATTATCCCATTGCCATACCACTCTTTGATCACGGGTATGCTCAGCCTGTCCGTCTTGAGAGTAACGGATAGATTCTTGAATATCTTTCGGAGTGTATTTAAACCGGTCTTCCTGAAAAAAATCAAGAGAAAACGAAGTACGGATATTCAATCCCTTCAGCGGATTTATATTCAAGAAATTGGTCGAAGACAAACGATTGCGTCTGCGATCATTCTCTATTTTTAAAGTACGTATCGGATTAAAGTAATTATTATCTTCCAATCCGCCATAATTCAAAGTATAAATTTCAGAATCGACCGGTAACATCGGATTAGCCCCACGTGCTTTATCATAAACGCCATCATCCGAGAATATTTCAGACTCGGTATGAGAAAAGGAGGTATTAGTACCGACTTTCAACCATGTTTTAATGGAATAATCCGAGTTAATACGACCGTTATACCTCGTATCCCCAAGGTTCTTAACCATCCCTTTCTTATTAGAATATCCGAAACTTAAATAATAAGTACCCTTTTCGGAAGCTCCGCTAAAGCTCAGCGCATGATTCTGCTCTACACCTGTACGGGTCACTGCATCCAACCAGTTATAATTATCATTATTTTCATAGGCATCAAACTCATACTGTGCAAAGACGTATCCTCCCGACCCGTTTTTAACGTAAGGTGTCATCACCCGATTAGCCAAAAACGCATCAATTTCATCTGCCGTTGCTTCCGGATGGCGTGCCGTAAACGAATTCATCGCTGCCTCTTTTCTCAATTCAAAAAGATCTCTTGTACCCATAGTCTCAGGAAGCTTTGCATCTGTTTGAAAGCCTACCCAACCATCATAGGTAATTTTGCCACTGCCGATCTTTCCTTTTTTAGTTGTTATCAGAACCACTCCGTTAGAAGCACGCGAACCATAGAGAGCCGTAGCAGAGGCATCCTTCAGTACCTCAATAGAAGCGACATCATTCAAGTTGATAGAATTAAATCCACCTCCGAAGTTATCCATAACCAAACCGTCTACCACATAAATAGGATCGGTAGTAGTATTAATGGTATTGATACCACGAATTTTAATACTTGCATCATCACCCGGTTTGGCAGCATTGGAAATCAAGACTCCAGCAACACGTCCCTGTAAGGCTTGATTTATACTGGTAACCGGCTTTTCTTCCAGTACCTTCGCACTAACACTTGATACGGCACCGGTCAAATCACTCTTTTTCATAATAGTACCTACCACAACAACTTCTTCCAGATCTTGTGTACTGGCTTTCAGAGCAACATTTATCAACGAACGGTTCCTTACGGTAACCTCTTCCGTTTCATAACCCAAATAGCTGAACACCAATATAGCATCAGCCGGTACAGAAAGAGAATATTTTCCATCTATATCCGTGATAGTACCCATTGTAGTACCTTTTACAGAAATACTTGCCCCTATCAATACTTCCGAATCGAGTTTACTTGTAACCGTCCCCTTAACAATCCTATTCTGGGCCGCCAATAAAGTACAACAAAACAAAAGAGGGAAAAACCAACTTAACCTGTTTCTTTTCATAATACATTAAGATTAATAATTAAATGAATTTTATGTTATATCCAGTTGCCAACTACCCATCCAGCAAGAAACTGAAGATGGTAGTGAAGTCCGAAACTTTCAAAGCATCCTTTACATAAATACTACTTTTCTTTGTTATTAGCTATAGTAATAATTAGTAATTTAATTACATGCAAAAGTAGAAAAAGACACATGGGCGCACAATGGAGAAATATACTATAAACATGGACAATCTTACGGTAAAAAAACAAGGCTACTTCTTAAGGTCAACAAAAAAATAAGAAACTTTTTATGGAATCCTGTTCAAAACTGCATCTATAGAATAAAACACGGAATTAGTGTATCACATTTAATATAATAAGGTATGAAAACAAATCGATTAAAAGCCATGATGCTCGGATTACTGGTAGCAGTTATTTCTTGGGGAACAGTGAATGCAGAAACATTCATAGTAAAAGGTAAAGTGACCGATGCCGCAGACGGTTCCGGCATTATTGGTTGCACGGTACAAGTAAAAGGGACTACCCGCGGTACTCTATCCAATGTGGACGGTGAATATACGATCCGTGCCGACAAAGGTGAGAAGTTGGTGTTTTCTTATATCGGCTACGAAAAACAAGAAGCGGAAGTCAAGTCCGCTCGCCTGGACATTCGTTTAAAAGCAAATAGCCTAATGCTGGAAGAATGTGTCGTAGTGGGTTATGGCACACAGAAGAAAGAAAGCCTCTGCGGTGCAGTGGCCTATGTTACTCCCAGTGTCATGGTAAGCAGAATGTATGCCGACGACATGAGCACGGAAGAGTATAAGGAAATTACTGAAAACACCTTTAAGACCGTAAGTGAAAGCCCGCTGTCTACGTTCTCAATAGACGTAGATGCCGCTTCTTACAGTAACATGCGCCGCTATATTAATAAAGGTGAACTTCCTCCGGCAGATGCGATCCGTACGGAAGAATTAATAAACTATTTCTCATATAACTACCCTCAACCTACTGGAAATGATCCTGTGAAAATCACGGCCGAAGCCGGTGCCTGTCCGTGGAATGCCAAGCACCGATTGATCCGTATCGGATTGAAAGCAAAAGAAATCCCGACTGACAAGCTCCCGGTATCCAATTTAGTTTTTCTAATTGATGTTTCCGGTTCGATGTACGGTCCCCAACGGCTGGGGTTAGTTCAGTCTTCTCTCAAATTACTGGTCAACAATCTGCGTGATGAAGACAGGGTAGCGATTGTTGTATACTCAGGCTCGGCAGGAGAAAAACTTCCCTCTACCAGCGGAAGCGATAAGCAAAAAATCCGTGAAGCCATTGATGAGCTAACCGCAGGAGGTTCTACAGCCGGTGGCGCAGGCATCAAACTGGCTTACAAGATAGCTAAACAGAATTTTGTAAAAGGAGGGAACAATCGTATCATCCTTTGTACGGACGGTGACTTCAATGTCGGAGTGTCTTCCAATGAAGGGCTGGAAAAGCTCATCGAACAAGAGCGGAAAAGTGGTATTTTTCTGACTGTATTGGGCTATGGCATGGGAAATTATAAAGACAGCAAAATGCAGGTTCTCGCAGAGAAGGGAAACGGGAACCACGCATACATTGATAACTTACAGGAAGCCAACAGAGTATTAGTCAATGAATTCGGAGCCACAATGCACACAGTGGCCAAAGATGTAAAATTACAGATAGAATTCAATCCATCGCAAGTACAGGCATATCGGCTCATCGGTTACGAAAGCCGTTTGCTGAAAGACGAAGATTTCAACAATGATACCAAAGATGCAGGCGAAATGGGAGCTGGACATACGGTAACGGCTTTCTATGAAGTAGTACCTGCGGGAATCAAAAGCGATTTTATAGGAAAAGTGGACGATTTGAAATATCAAAAGACAAAACCGGTCCCTGCTGCGGCAAACGGTTCGAAAGAGCTCCTCACTGTAAAACTCCGCTACAAAGCACCGGATGGAAATATCAGCAAGAAAATCGAACAATCTCTTACCGATGATAAAAAAGAAAATGTATCCTCGGATTTCCGTTTTGCTTCTGCTGTAGCCATGTTCGGGCAACTATTGCGTGATTCCGACTTTAAAGGAAATGCAACTTATGACAAAGTAATATCTCTGGCTAAAACATCACTTGACAACGATGAAAGGGGATACAGAAGAGAGTTTATCAGACTGGTGGAGACAGCCAAAGGATTGGCCGAATAAAAGAGAAATAAATACCGAGGGGGTAACAAAATGTACAAAAGTCAAAAATTCTCCTGCCGAAAATACTTGTAGCAGAAATGATTTCTTCGAAAAAAAACATTTTGGTACTCCCTCTAAACAGCTTCAGATAAGTTCATAACTGCTGCTCTGAATAGGCATGTCGAGATTATGCAACACCTTCTCTAAAAGAATACCCTCACGGTTGTCATACTCATAACCAAAAGTTGCACGAATCCCTTGCAAAATAAACTGTGTAGCACGATCAAGTGCAATAGGCAGGCTGTCACCTTGCAACAAAGCTCCGGTGATTACACTCGTAAAAGTATCTCCGGTTCCGGGATAATGGGCAGGCAGATAGGGACAGGTTACTTTCCAAAAACGATTACCGGTACGATTATAGGCATATACGGATGTCTTATGGATGTCATCCAACACAGGAACGCTGGTTATAATCACCACTTCCGGCCCGCTATCGGAAAGTTGACGAAGGTAAGATTTCAACTCATCATCGGTATTTTGCTCCTTATAAGGCAGATCCAGCAAATAAAACAGTTCGGTGAGATTGGGAGTGATCACATCGGCCTTCGTTACCAATCGCCGCATCTCCCTGATCATCGAATCATGAAAATTGGCATATAGCTTACCATTGTCACCCAAAACGGGATCGACCACAACAAGACTTTCCGACTGCCGGAAATCATCTATGAAATCAGCAACAATCTGTATCTGAAGCGGGGAACCGAGGTAACCGGTATAGAAGGCATCAAATTGTACACCGAGCTTCTTCCATTCGGAAATAATCTTCGGCATTTCATCGGTCAAATCCAAAAATGAAAAATTAGGATACTGTGTATGACTGGACAACACCGCCGTAGGCAACGGACAAACCTGAAAACCCATCGATGAAAGAATAGGAATCACTACCGTAAGCGAAACCCGACCTACCCCTGAAAGGTCATGAACAGCTACAACTTTCTTTACTTTATTTGCATACATATTATTGATAATTTGTCAATGTACCGTCTTTCTAAATACTGGTACACCGGGGTTCGAAGCAACAACAAAACCACTCTTGCTACAAGTGCCTGCGGCAGAATGGATTTCTATGTTTCTGGTGTTGGGGCTGATATAGCCGGCAGTAGTCCGTAACTATTACAAAATATTTATCAACTTGTGCGTTTGCAGGCTTAACCTCCATTTGGGATGTCGCATCACGCAATCCACCGTTGCTGCAGTATTACTACAAGAACAAGGCTGGAGGAAAAAATGTTCGGCGGGAAGTAACTCATAAACATCAATATCTTGTCCTTCGTACACAACTTTCACTTCATCCATTCTATCTAACCCCAACTTTACGCCTTGCTTGGGCGAACAGGTTATCCAATCGATAGCCGCCGGCAGAGGGCGGGTACCATTCGTTTCGATACAAACGTATTTCCCTGCCTGATGCAAAAGATCGATCAGGTGATCGTCAATCCACAAGGACGGTTCGCCACCTGTAAGTATTACCATCACAGCCGGATATTTCTTTACCTCGGCTATAATCTCCTCATCCGTCATCATCACCCCCTCTTCATGGCGGGTATCACAAAAGCTGCACTTCAAGTTGCATCCCGAAAAACGGATAAAAACAGCAGGAGTACCCGTATGATACCCCTCTCCTTGCAAGCTATAGAAAATTTCGTTAATCTTTCTCATAGACAGCCGTATTTGACTCGGATTCCTGTACTTCCACTTTAAAGCAATGAGGCACTTGCTCACAAACCCAGCGGGCTATATTTTCGGCAGTAGGATTAAAAGGAAGTACTTCGTTCAGATTGCGATGGTCCAATTTTTCTTTCACCGCCTTTTTGATCAGGCTGAAATCCACTACCATCCCGTCGGCATTGAGTTCTGCAGAACGGCAGTACACCGTGATAATCCAATTGTGACCGTGCAGATTCTCACATTTATTACGATAAGAGAGGTTCAGGCTATGCGCAGCCGATACCTCGAGGCGTTTTATTACTGTATACATCGTCATATATATATTAAAAAAATCCCTGCATCTAATGTCACCTCAATGCAGGGGCAAAGTTAATACAAATTCAGATTTTCATTCTGCAAACCCCGCTATTTTTTCTACATTTGCAGCATGAAAACCATCTGCATCTTTTTAGGAACCGTTTCGCTGGCATTAGGTATTTTAGGCATCTTTTTGCCATTATTGCCTACCACCCCTTTCCTGCTGCTGACGGCTACGCTCTATTTCAAAGGGTCGCCCCGTTTGTATCAATGGTTACTGAGCCAGAAACATCTCGGTCCTTATATCCGTAACTTTCGTGAAAACAAAGCAATCCCCCTGCGTGCAAAAGTCATCTCGTTAGTACTCATGTGGGGCACCATGCTCTATTGCATATTCTTTCTCATTCCTTTAGTATGGGTCAAGGTACTCCTTTTCCTAATCGCAACAGGAGTCACTTATCATATACTTTCCTTCAAAACATTGAAGAAGTGAGACAGCCCGACGCGGGCATCAGCCAATTTATCTTCCCAATGTTTCACAGAATTCTGACCGATCACATCAGAGACATATTTTACCGAAATAAAAGGAATCTCTTTAGAATTACATACGAAAGCCTGTGCATAAGCTTCCATATCTACCACATCCCCTTCTATATCAGTCAATTCCGTAAGAAAACTATCACCGGTATTGCATGTAGCCGACTCCGTCCAATGCTTGCAGAACCCTTTCTGCTCGAGCAATGCAGAGGTATCCAACTCGTAACTTAATCCGAATCCTGCCAACTTATGCATATCACGGTCAATAAAATGGCGGCAAACAAAAACATCGCCTACCTTATGATGAATCGTCCCTGCCGTCCCCATATTGATTACGATATCCGGTTCTACCTGACGGATAGCTTCCGCCAAATGAAAAGCTGATTTCACTTTGCCGATACCGGTACGTACATAATATACTTCTGCATCGGACCACTTGATCTCTGCAAATTCGCCTTGTACAGCGTAGGTTACTAATATTTTCAACATAAATTTATTCTTTAAAAGCCTGTTTATATACGCAAATATACGGAATAATTTTAGAAGCTGAGAGCCTGTTAAAAAAAGAATGCTGAACGATATTAAGAACCTGTTTAAATTTTCCCCTTAAAAGTTTTATCAGTTTCTTTTGAGCAAAATTCAAACAGACTCTAAAGTATATTCGTGACAGATGGTAAACAAACATTATCCATTCATTGCTTATCCTCTATCTCTTTCCACTTATTTTTGATATTTTCTTCTCCATCAAAGTACCCCAATAGGGCTTCTCTATCAAAAATATTTTATAATATAACGTTTCAACGTTTACTTTGTTGCCTATTATAAATCCGCACTGTAAAGATATTATAGGAATGCAATTCAAATTCTTCATTCCATCTTAAATAATCTTCTAATCGGCTCCTTCAATAGCAATTTTCAAGTAAAACACGCAATTTCTGCTGCAAAGTTTTTGTAATACCAAACTTAATCGTATTTTTGTGTACAATTTTGGTGTAGTAATGACAGAAGAAGAAAAAAAGCTATTAAGTACCTTTGAAGCAAGACTACGGCATTTAATCTATCTCCATGATGAATTAAAGCGTGAAAATGCTGAACTAAAGGGACTTCTCAAAGCAGAGAAGGAACAAAACGAAAAGGTATTGGCTGAATACAAAGAACTGAAAACAAACTACACAAACCTAAAAACAGCAACGACAATCAGCCTTAACGGCAGCGATGTAAAAGAGACAAAGCTGCGATTGTCTAAATTAGTGCGTGAAGTCGATAAGTGCATCGCTTTATTAAATGAATAAATAATGGAGATGTATGGACGATAAATGGAAAATAAATCTGTCGATGGCCGATGCTACTTATCCGGTCTGGATTAAACCGGAAGATGAGGAGATAGTAAGAAAGGCCGCACAACAGGTAAACGATATTTTAAAAGAATATAGGGAGAAGTGGCCTAACGTAGAGAAAGAAAGGATTATGACAATGATCGCCTATCGCTTTTCATTGGAAAGTTTACTCGAAAAACAACGTAACGACACGACACCTTATACCGAAAAAATAACAGAACTGACAAAAACACTTGAAGAATACTTCAAAAAAGAGTAGAATCATTGTTTGAATCGGTGAATAAGAGAAAATCCACGCACTGCAAAATATACGGGAGAAGTTTTTCCGCATATTTGGCGGTGCGTTTTTATTTATACTTAAATTAAATTACAATGTTAGTAACAATAGTAGCATCCATTGCTTGCTTCATCGTAGGTGGCATATTGTCATACGTATTATTCAAATACGGACTGAAAGCCAAATACGACAATATCCTCAAAGAGGCGGAAGCAGAAGCAGAAGTAATCAAGAAAAACAAATTGCTGGAGGTTAAGGAAAAATTCCTCAACAAGAAAGCTGATCTGGAAAAAGAGGTGGCACAGCGTAACCAGAAGATTCAGCAAGCTGAAAACAAGCTGAAACAGCGTGAAATGGTATTAAGCCAGCGCCAGGAAGAGATTCAACGTAAAAAAGCGGAAGCTGATGCCGTAAGAGAAAACCTCGAAGCACAATTGGGAATCATTGACAAAAAGAAAGAAGAGCTGGACAAACTGCAGCAGCAAGAGATAGATAAACTGGAAACCATCTCCGGCTTATCTGCTGAAGAAGCAAAGGAACGCCTGGTAGAATCGTTGAAAGAGGAAGCCAAGACACAGGCACAATCCTACATCAATGACATCATGGACGATGCGAAACTGACGGCCAGCAAGGAAGCCAAACGAATCGTAATACAATCGATACAAAGAGTAGCGACAGAGACGGCTATTGAAAATTCCGTAACCGTATTCCATATCGAGTCCGATGAGATAAAAGGACGTATTATCGGTCGCGAAGGCCGTAATATCCGTGCTTTGGAAGCAGCTACCGGTGTAGAAATCGTTGTAGACGATACTCCGGAAGCAATCGTTCTTTCCGCATTCGACCCTGTGCGTCGTGAAATAGCGCGTCTGGCTTTGCACCAATTGGTAACGGACGGACGTATTCATCCGGCACGCATCGAGGAAGTGGTAGCCAAAGTGCGCAAACAAGTAGAAGAAGAGATCATCGAAACCGGTAAACGTACTACCATCGACTTGGGCATCCATGGATTACACCCGGAACTGATCCGTATCATCGGTAAGATGAAATACCGTTCTTCCTATGGCCAGAACCTGTTGCAACATGCCCGTGAAACGGCCAATCTCTGTGCTGTCATGGCATCGGAATTAGGATTGAACCCCAAAAAGGCAAAACGCGCCGGATTGCTACACGATATTGGTAAAGTGCCCGATGAGGAACCGGAATTGCCGCACGCATTATTGGGTATGAAACTGGCAGAGAAATTCAAAGAAAAACCGGATATCTGTAACGCCATCGGTGCCCACCACGATGAAACGGAAATGACAAGTCTTCTCGCTCCTATCGTACAGGTGTGTGATGCTATCTCCGGAGCACGTCCGGGAGCACGCCGCGAAATTGTAGAAGCATATATCAAACGTCTGAACGATCTGGAACAGCTGGCCATGTCTTATCCGGGTGTAACCAAGACTTACGCCATCCAAGCCGGACGTGAGTTACGCGTTATCGTAGGTGCAGACAAGATAGATGACAAACAAACGGAAAGTCTGTCGACTGAAATCGCTCAAAAGATACAGGACGAAATGACCTATCCGGGTCAGGTGAAGATTACCGTAATCCGTGAAACGCGTGCAGTAAGCTTTGCTAAATAAATAACAAGACGGAGAAGAAAGATTATCAAGATAGAGGGTAAGGTCAAAGCCCCCCTTGTCTACAAAGTCACCCCTGCTGCAGCCATCTGTGACAGGGGTGATTTCTATTTT
The DNA here is from genome assembly GCA_958477465.1 of uncultured Bacteroides sp. Taxonomy (GTDB): domain Bacteria; phylum Bacteroidota; class Bacteroidia; order Bacteroidales; family Bacteroidaceae; genus Bacteroides. The sequence goes on along the minus strand of CAUEFX010000020.1, from coordinate 6,565 downwards.
CCAAGTATTTTAACACACACTATTTTCAATACCGGTTTATAAGATGAGTAAATACAAATTTGAAATATGTGCCAACTCTACAGAAAGCTGCCTTGCTGCACAAGCAGGAGGGGCCGACCGTGTAGAGTTATGTGCAGGCATACCGGAAGGAGGTACGACTCCATCTTATGGAGAAATTTCCATAGCCAGAGAATTATTAAACATCAAGCTCCATGTGATTATCCGTCCTCGGGGAGGTGATTTTCTATATTCACCTATCGAAATAAAAACAATGCTGGCAGATATAGAGATGGCCCGTAAGACAGGAGCTGACGGAATTGTCTTGGGGTGTCTTACGGCAATGGGAGACGTAAATATACCGGTAATGAAAGAGCTGATGAAAGCTGCCGAAGGATTGTCTGTAACTTTTCACCGTGCATTCGATGTGTGTCGCAATCCACAAAAAGCAATGGAAGAAATTATAAACTTAGGATGCGACCGGATATTGACTTCCGGCCAACAGGCAACAGCAGAAGCCGGCATTCCTTTACTAAAAGAACTCCATGCACAAGCTGACGGAAGAATCATTCTGCTGGCCGGCTGCGGGGTTAACGAAGAAAACATTGCTCATATCGCTTCGCAAACAGGCATTAAGGAATTCCATTTCTCGGCAAGAGAAAAAAGAATCAGCGATATGCAATATCATAACCCAACCGTTTCTATGGGAGGAACCGTACAGATCGATGAATACTCCCGACAGATAACAACAGCAGAAAGAGTCAGAAACACGATTGCAGAATTGGTGACAAGTGATCGGTGACCTTACAGGCCATGCACAACTTTCATCAACTGTTCACCCAGCCCGATCGTATATCCCTGGGACACAAAAACCACTCTGTTGAAAGTATCGGCAATAATGAATACCGGAAGCGCTGCAGGATTTGATAAATTCATCGACTCCACTATCTGCTTCTGAATATTGCCGGCTGTATCTATGGCATAGATAATGGTAGATGGCAATCCCGGAAATTCCTCCGGCTGAAACTTCTTGTATTGTTCTTCATCCGAGAAAAGCAATACCATCTTACGTCCCCATTTCTCAAAATCCTTGCCCAATGCCGCCATATCTTTTAATGCATGATTGGTAGGTTCCTGCCCGGCAGACAGTATCCCCACGACAAAATAGCCACGGCCACAGGCTTGCAGAATACTTTGCATCTGATTGTGACCATCTGCCGGCTGAAAGAGAGACTCTGAGTTAAAGCTGCCGATCACCTGTACTTGGGTCTCACTCTCACGCATAACCAGCTCCACCGTAGTGTTATGATCTTTTTCTACATTAAAAGCAGAAAGACGGGCAAGCACGCCCCCATTAGCCAAGCGCGTCCCGGTGGTAAGCATATAATAACCGGCATCCAGCCGTGTACCATTTTTCAACAATTGTTCCCAGGAAGTGGTACCTTCATCATAATTCAACAAGTGGAAAGTCCCCTCTTTAAATCGGGAGAGCGTAAAATGAGAATAGTATTTAGGATTATCGAGCGAACGGATAGGACGATAGTGCGCCTTTACAATTGCCGAAGGTGCCAAGATCTGCTCTGTTGCTTCAAAATCCACATCGTATGTCTTGCCATTCTTCAACCGCTCATCAGTAAAATCCTGATATTGGACCTTCCCCGTCACTTCATCTATCCAGGCTGGAATGCCCAAAGCGCGTGCCAAAGCCACAAAAAAGATATCCCTGGATTTCTCATCAGCTACAGAAGCTCTCCATACACCAACGGGAGACATGGGGATGCGTTGCGAATTCAATTCATTGTTAATGCCAATATGCTTTTTGCACCAGGCTACCAGCAGTTGCGGATTCTTACGATAACTTTCTGCATCGGCAGCCGGCACTGTCTCTTGAAAAAAACGCTTGTACGGAGTCAGCATCTCATTGCCCACACGTGGATTGAGAACGGATGAATAGTAATATTCTCCGGCAGAAGTAGCTGTAGAATAATGAAAATGATCCGACAACACTTCCGGAGATATATCACGCAGATCTTTATCGGAAATAACGCCAAGGAGGCTAAGGGCAAGATCGGCCTTTCCCTCTTTGGCTGCATCCGTAAGAAAATCAATCAAAGTCCGGTAATTGCCTCTCGCTGCAAGTAGCAACCGGACAACCGTCTGAGGATCCATGTCATATTTCCGGGCAAAAGCTCCGGCCTCCGCTTCAGTAATAAAAGTAGAGACGTAAGCATTGCGGATAGAGTCTTCCTGCGCCATACGACGGTTGTTTTCGGCGCGCTGTTCCGGAGTCACTTCAGGCAATCGGGTCCCTTCAACCGGAGGGATAATATCCAAGTCCAATGAATATACATCACCCGGTTTCTTATCCAAAACGAGTGTCAGTTCTCTTTCTTTTCCAAAAGATAACTTGCCAAAGCCGAAGGCATCACCCTTGGAAGCCCACACCAGCATATCCCCCTTTCCGGCCGTCAATGAAGCCTGTCCGGAAGCATCTGTGTACTTCGTTGCTACGGAATAAAACTCAGCGTAATTGTATACTTTAAACTCCACTTTCGCCCCTTCCACAAGATTACCACCTGCATCGGCGACCGTAATAATTGCTTTTGCCGTAGGAGCATAGTTTTCTATAACATTGATTTCCGTATAATTGGGAGTTTCATACATGATTTCTTCCACACCTTTATAACGTCCGAAAACTTTGGTATGCATCAACATACCCCGACTGACCGGAGCATTAAACCATCCTAAATTCAATACCGGCTCCGGCTCACAAGCTCCCAGGAAATACCATTTCCCATCTGCCCAAGCTTCTACCCATGCATGATTGTCATCGGTATGCGCCCAACGGGGAGTGTATACCTGACGGGCCGGAATACCGACAGAACGGAGGGCGGCAACGGTAAAAGTAGACTCCTCACCGCAACGGCCATAAGCCGTCTTGACGGAAGCAAGGGGCGAACTGGTGCGGGCATCGCTCGGACGGTAAACCACCTTTTCGTGACACCAGTGGTTTACCTCCAAAATGGCATCCTGCATGGAAAGATTCCGGATGCGCTCCTTCAGTTCATTGTAAAATACCCGACGGGAATCATCCAGATTCTCATTATTCACCCGAATCGGGAGTACAAAATGCCGGAATACATCTTCGGGAATCGTTTTTCCCCAAGACATCTCACGCCGCGCCAGTTCTGTCAGACGTATGTTCTCCAAATAATAATCTCCCGAATAATCGGTAATATCACCAATAGGCATATAGGCATAAAGGAACATCAATGCTTCACGCTCTACGGCAGTAAGCGTGGAATCCCGGAATATATCGAACAGATCGCCGTATGGAAGTTTCAACTGTTTCATTGCAAAATCAGCCTGTACTTGGTTGCGATAAGCCTCATCCTTCAGAAAATGCTCCTCCGTACACGAAAGAAACATAAAGATCAATAGTGAATACAGAAAATAACGGCCCGGTGTTTTCATACAATTCAATATAAATAAGATATAATCAAAATCCATTAATTAAAATATAATTAAAATCCATTCAAAGGGAACAGTACGGTAGGAACCAACAATACCAATCCCAATAGAATAAACAGCAATAACAGCTTCCAAAACCATTTCACCCATATCTCATAAGGAATACGGGCTATTCCCAATGCCCCCATCAGTACGGCGGAAGTAGGTGTTATCATATTCGTAAAACCGTCTCCAAACTGATAAGCCATCACCGTAGCTTGCCGCGAAAGACCGATTACATCGGAGAATGGCGCCATAATAGGCATGGTCAACGCTGCCTTGGCTGAACCGGAAGGTATTATCAGATTTATCAATGTCTGTATAAAATACCATGTAATTGATCTGCCACAAAGTTATGTAATATATTTGTAATATTTGCCCGGCCACACACACTCTTTCGAGAAAAAACAGCCTCAAAAGCACATTTTTTATGTTTTAGAACATGTTTTTCGTGAACTTTTTGTATCTTTGCAGCGTTATTAAAGGAAAACAAGATGTAAAACCCGCTCTTCAAAACGTGGAGAGCAAAAAAAGAAGAAGATTATGAAAAAGAATTCAAATGAAAAAATTATGATGTTGCAGTACCGTATCAAACGTTATCATGCAATGGGAAATGGGACAATGTGCCAAACCTTGAATGGCCAACTTCAAAAGCTGCTTTCAAAGCAGACTGCCATGTAAATACATTACTTCATTATTATATGTAACAAGCAGAGAATCACTTACCGGTTCTCTGTTTTTTTATATCCCCACTTTAACACCCTTCCTTTTTTACACTCCCGGTTCAATGCAAAACGAATAATCGCAAAACTAAATTCCGCCTGTCATTCCCAGTCACTGAATTCAAAGCTCAGTTGTTCCCAAACGCCATGTTCTTCTGTCTCTTCTTTCGGATTGGACACGGAAAGTCCGATCAGACGAATCGGATGATGCTCGTAATCCACCTCTTTCAACAATTGTTTGGCCAAAGGAAGTATTTTATCCAAAGCCGTCAGTTCCTGTGCTTGGGTAATACTGCGTGTAATCTGACTGAAATCATGAAATTTAATCTTCAATGTCAACGTATTCCCTTTAAAATCTTTCCGGTTCAAACGTTCTACCAGTTCTACCGCCACATGATACAGTTCGATAATAACAGAGGAGCGCAAAGAGATATCTTTTTGCAAAGTTCGTTCGCAACCGATCGATTTGCGTATGCGGACAACTTCTACCGGACGTTGGTCTACCCCACGGGCAAAATCATAATACAATGCCCCCACTTTTCCAAACTGCCGCATCAACATATCCATTGAGCACATGCGCAGTTGCAAACCGTTATGAATACCTAACGCATGCATTTTTTTGGCCGTTACCGGTCCCACTCCCCAAAAAGATTCGATAGGTAAGGTACTGATAAAGTCCACAGCCTGATCCGGATGAATCGTACAAAGCCCGTCGGGCTTACGGTAATCCGAAGCTATTTTAGCCAGAAACTTATTATAGGACACACCCGCCGAAGCTACCAGATTCAGCTCGTCCCGAATACGTTTTTTGATTTCCTTCGCTATATCCACAGCCAAGGAGATGCCTGCCTTATTCTCCGTAACATCCAGAAAAGCCTCATCCAAAGAGAGCGGTTCGATGATATCGGTATACTCGTGAAATATTTCATGTATCTGGCGGGATACGGATTTATATACCTCCATCCGTCCGGGAACAAAAATCAATTGAGGACACAAGCGCTTCGCCTTTTGAGATGACATAGCCGAACGCACTCCATACCGACGCGCCTCGTAACTGGCTGTGGCAACGACTCCCCGTTCTTCAGCATGCCCGACAGCAAGAGGTTTTCCCCGTAAGTCAGGATTGTCCCGCTGCTCTACGGAAGCATAGAATGCATCCATATCGATATGTATAATCTTCCGTTCCATGAATCTCAATTTAAGGGTCAAATATAGGGAAATGCGGATATACCCCACAAGTATTTATTCTAAAAATTCGATAAAATAGAAACGAAAAAGAAGGTATGATCCAAAACTAACAGCAATGAAAAGTCTGCTATTTATGAGTAAGAAAGCCGCTAAAATTGTAATTTTAGCGGCTTTCTTACTCTAATAAACGGTAAATAGTAGTGGACCTGGAGGGAATCGAACCCTCGTCCAAACGAGGAAATCATAAGCTTTCTACATGCTTATCTTTGCCTAAATTTTCGTGCAGGAACAGAACCAAAGCCATCAATTCCTGCCTTATCCTCTAAAGTTTCATCAAAAGTGCGAGGCCGCCTTTGACTATCCCCGATGTAACTGCACCACTGAACCGGAATGCTTCGGAGCAACAGCTTCCGAGTGATGTCTCGTCCTGGCACCTTGTGCCTGGATTAAGCTAATCTACTATGATTCGATTAAGCAGCAAGAGCGTAATTAGTTTCGCCAGATAAAATTTTGAGGACTGAGATTTAAGTGCCAATCAACGAAGCACTGCATGCTTACTCACCATTTCTGCCCGCTGTCAAATCCAGTCAAGCCCAAATTATTATAACGTGCTAATATTCAAAAGAATGCAGTATTGTTAAAAATAGTCGGTAACAAAAGTTACATAAATAAACCCTCACCACTGCTTTCTTTGATGCAAAGATAGAAAATCTTTTGTTTCTATACTTCATTTATTAGCAAATATTATAACCTCATCAATTAAAACTACTTTATGACAAGATAATGCCTACTTCCACTCATCCGGCCGTTCTATTACATACCCGCTTGGCAACTGTACTTTCTGGGGTAATATATACCTTTTGAATATATTGAAAGCACCGTCAAGCTTACGTGTACCATCACTGAGACTTGCCAAGTTAGATGAATACCTGTTAGGCGGGAAATAGACATAAACCTTTTGTAATGGATTAAATTCCCTTATCAGCTCTATAGGCGGTATTAGATCACTATCAGCCGATACAATAATAGCAATGTCACAACGCTTTTTATAAGCATCAGCCAGTATCTTTGTAGCTATACGTACATCTGTTTCTTTTTCCGAAAAATTCTGCTAAAATATGCCGAATAGCTAAAAATGAGCGATTTAC